>CALMPF010000048.1 GCA_937871505.1 uncultured Planctomycetia bacterium
CGCCGCGGGGGGGGCGGCGTGCCGGCCGCCCTGCCCGCCCTGCTCGCCCCCCGAGGCGGCGCCGGGGGGGGCCGGCTACACGGGGGGGTGCACGGCGTTCCCGCCGGTCTTCTCGGCGATCGCCTGTCAGGACGTGATCTGCGGCGACGCATGGGCGTCGGGCGGAACTCGCGACACGGACTGGTACGAGCTCCAGCTCGCAGACGCGACCGAGATCACGTTCACCGTCTTCGGCACGCTGCCGATGGTGATCGGTCTGGTGAACACGGGGGGCGTGCCGGACTGCAACCTCGCGACGGCGCTGAACCCCTTCGCGGTCGCGCCCTTCTGCGGCACAGCGACCCTCACGGTCTGTCTCGAGCCGGGCACGTGGTGGCTCTTCGCGGCGCCCAACACCTTCGACGGGTTCCCCTGCGGGTCGCAGAACCTGTACTGGATCAAGCTCGAGTGCGCAGGTCCGTGCGCGCCTCCCTCGGTCTGCGAGGGCGCCGACCACCCGTGCGGGACGACGGGCGGACCGGGCTGTTCAGACGTGGCCTGCTGCACGCTGGTCTGCTCGATCGATCCGTTCTGCTGCGAGGTCGCGTGGGATCTTCTCTGCGTGATCCAGGCGCAGGAGCTCTGCGTCCCTCCCGGCGTTCCGAACGACAACTGCGCCAACGCGCTCCCGATCGCTCTGGGCGCCACGGCGTTCAGCACCGTCGGCGCGACCACGGACGGCCCGGATCTCCCCATGATGTGCGAGGAGGGCTTCGGTCTCACGTTCGTGAACGACATCTGGTACGTCTTCACGGCGACCCAGACCGGCAACCTGACGGTCAGCACCTGCGGCACGGCGAACTACGACACCCGTCTCGCCGCGTACCAGGGCGCAGGCTGCTTCGGTCCGATCGTCGCGTGCAACGACGACGGCCCCGGCTGCCCCGGCTTCACGTCGCTGATGGTCGTTCCTACCACGGTCGGCCAGCCGTACCTGATCCGCATCGGCGGCTTCGGCGGCTCGGGTTCGGGCACGGTCAGCCTCAGCTACTGAGCGGGGCCGGCTCGCCCCGCGGCGGCGGCGCGGCGGCCGAGTTCGCGGGACCTCCGGCCGCAGCGGCGTGGGCGACTCGCGAACGACGCCGCCGGCGCGGCGCCTCCGTCGGCGGAACGCCGCCTCTCAGGCATCCGCATCCTTCCAGAAGCCCGCGTCTTCGGGCGTGCGGAAGAAGGAGCGGACGAGGTCGACTTCCTCGGGACTTCCGAGCAGCACGCTCGTGCGCTGGTGGAGCTGCCGCGGCTCGATGGAGAGCGTCCGCTCGAGCCCGCTGTACGCCCTCCCGCCGGCCTGCTCGATCAGCCAGCTCATCGGGTTGGCCTCGTAGAGCAGCCGGAGCTTGCCGTCGGGGTGCTTGGTCGTCGGCGGATACATGAACACGCCTCCGTTGAGAAGCGTGCGGTGGACGTCCGCCACCATCGAGCCGATGTACCGGCTCGAGTAGCCGTTGGCGTGGGCGTGCTGGAGGTAGGCGCGGTACCCGGGCGGGAACTGGTCGGAGTACGCCTCGTTGATCGAGTAGGTCTTGCTCCGCGCCGGAATGCGGATCGACGGCTTGACGAGCATGAAGGAGCCGATCGTCGGATCGAGCTCGAACATGTCCACTCCGTTGCCCGTCGTGACGACGAAGACGGTCGACGAACCGTAGAGGATGTACCCCGCGGCGAGCTGCTCGTCGCCCCGCTGGCAGACGGTATGGATCGGGTCGTCGTCATCGGGATCGTTGCGGAGGATCGAGAAGATCGTCCCCACGCCGACGCCCACGTCGAGGTTGCTGGAGCCGTCGAGCGGATCGAACAGGACGCAGTACTTCCCGCCCTCGCGGCCGCGGCGGATGATCGTCGGCTGCTCGTCCTCCTCGGAGGCGACGAGCGCGATGTTCGCGCGGTCGCCGAGCGAGCGGATGAGCACGTCGTTGGCGAGCACGTCGAGCTTCTGCTGCTCCTCGCCGTGGACATTGCTCTCCCCCTCCTCGCCGAGGACTTCCTCGAGCCGGGCGCGGCGCACCTTGTCGGCGATGATCTTCCCCGCGAGGGAGAGCGCCGACATGATCCACGTGAAGTCGCCGCTCGCCTCGGGGTGCCGGCTCTCCTCCGCGAGGATGTGCGCCTGGAGCGACGTGAGATGACGGACGTCGATGGTCCGCTGGCGGATGTTGCGGCGTTCGCTGCGCGGATCGGCGTGTGGCATGGGTGACTCTTCGCGGAGGCGTCTCGGGCGCTCCGCCGCGGGCGACGCGCGGCGAAACCGGCGGAGGATCGACGCCGATCGCCGCTCCGCGCGGTCGGTCGTCGCAGGGTCGAAGCCGAGACAGGCGGATTGCGCGGGTCCGGAGCGGAGGGGCGCCGGAGCGCCTCACGGGAGGCCGAACGCCCCTGCTCGATCGCTATGATCCGCCTTCCTCTCGGCGAGGCCGGATTGTAACTCCGGCCGTGCCCCGTCCATCCCTCGTCCATCCCGCCTCCTCCGCGAGTCACACTCCGCAATGTCGAAGCCCGTCATCATCGCCGCCCGTCGGACGCCCATCGGCCGGTTCCTCGGTTCCCTCAGCCGCACGCCGGCGCCGGTCCTGGGCTCGTACGCGATCAGGGCGGCCCTTTCGGACGTGCCCGGCGCGGCGGAGCGCGTCGACGAGTGCCTGATGGGCAGCGTCCTTCAGGCGGGGCTCGGTCAGAACCCGGCGCGTCAGGCGGGTCTCAAGGCGGGGCTCCCGGAGACGCTCAGCGCCACCACGATCAACAAGGTCTGCGGCTCGGGGCTTCAGTCCGTGATGCTCGCGGCGCAGTCGATCCGGGTCGGCGAGAACCGCCTCGTCGTCGCCGGAGGCATGGAGAACATGAGCCTCGCGCCGCACATGGCCCACGTGCGCACCGGGGTGAAGTTCGGCAGCGCCGAGCTGATCGATCACATGGCCGCGGATGGCCTGACCTGCCCCTTCGAGGGCTGGGGCATGGGGAGCGCCGCGGAGTGGATCGCCGTCCAGCACGGCGTCTCGCGCGCCGAGCAGGATCGCTTCGCGGTGCAGAGCCATCACCGTGTCGCAGCCGCCGTGGCGGCGGGATGGACGACCGCAGAGATCATCCCGCTCTCCGCCGAGGAGCTCGGCCAGAAGGCCGGCTGCGCGGTCGATGAGGGGTTCCGCGCTGAGACCTCGATCGAGGCGCTCGCGAAGCTGCGTCCGTCGTTCGACAAGAACGGCAGCGTGACGCCGGGGAACGCCTCGCAGATCAGCGACGGCGCGGCCGCGGTCATCGTCGCGAGCGAGGAGACCGCGCAGCAGCTCGGCGTTCCCGCGCTCGCGAGGATCATCGACGCGAACACCGCCGGCGTCGCCCCGAAGGAGCTCTTCTGGGCTCCGGTCGTGGGCATCCGGGCCCTGCTTGAGCGGAATCGCCTCGGCGTGGAGGACATCGATCTCTTCGAGATCAACGAGGCCTTCGCAGCGCAGGTCCTCGCCGACATCGCGGCGCTGGGCATCCCGGAATCGAAGCTCAACGTCGCGGGGGGCGCCATCGCCCTCGGCCACCCCATCGGCGCCAGCGGCTGCCGGGTGCTGGTGACGCTGCTGCATCAGCTCCGCCGCACCGGCGGCCGGCGCGGGATCGCCAGCCTGTGCCTCGGCGGCGGAAACGCCGTGAGCATGCTCATCGAGAGGGCGTAGCGGCCCGAGCGGGTCAGTCAGGATTCCGCTCGGTCGCGCCGGGTCGGTGCGGGTCGCTGGCGTCGGGAACTTCCGCCTCGAGCCGGCGCGCCAAGTCTCCGGCGATGAAGTGCTCGACGCGGTGCGCCGGTTCATGCAGATGGTCCAGCGGGAGCTCCGTCTCGCGGAGCAGGTAGCGCTCCCAGCGCCGGTGATGGCGCACCAGCTCCTCGGCGCGCTCGGCCCCGCGCGGCGTCAGCGCGAGTCCCGCTGCGCTGCGGGTCGCCAGGCCCCGAAGTAACAGGAGCCGCGTCGCCAGCGAGCGCTCCCAGCGGGGCATCTCGGGCGGCGGCTCCGCAATCGCCGAGGGCGGGGAGGGGCGCGGTTCGCCCGCGCGGTGCAGCTCGCCGAGGATGTCCTCGCCGCGGATGCGCAGCGTCAGCGCCCAGCGCTGGAGGAGCCTCGCGACAGCCCCGTGCCGTGGCGAGAGGAGCAGCGCCGCCGCGAAGAGTCCCCCCGCGACCACGCTCATGGCGCCGGCGACCGAAGTGTCCATACAGAGCGCGAGGAGGTACCCGCCGACGGCGCTGGCCAGTCCCGCCAAGGCGGCGACGAGGAGCATCGCGCCGAGCCGATCGACGAGGAGGCGCGCCGTCGCCCCCGGGGCGACGAGCATCGCGACCACGAGAATCGACCCGACGGCCTCGAACGAGAGCACGATGGTCGCCGTGGTCACGCCGAGGAAGACCGAGTGAAGCGCCGCCGCGGAGAACCCCATCGCCGTCGCGAGCGACGCGTCGAAGGCGACGAGCCGCAGCTCCTTGAGCAGGAGCGAGACGAAGACGACCGCGACGACGAGGGCGCCCGCCAGCCACGCGAAGGCGCGCGGCACCGCGACCCCGGCGAGCGGCCAGGGGAGCTCGACGCGGTCGTCGGGCACGAACTCGATCAGCCCGTAGAGGACGCATCCCGGATCGAGGTCGATCGATCCGGCGACCCAGGTGATCATCACGACACCCAGCGCGAAGAGCGATGTGAAGACGACGCCGAGCGCTGCGTCCTCGGGCACGCGGCCGATGCGCCGGATCGCCGCCGCGAGGAACGCGGTCACCAGCCCGGCGACTGCCGCTCCGACGAGCATCCCGCCGGAGGCCCGCGAGCCGGTGACGATGAAGGCCGCTGCGATGCCCGGGAGGATCGCGTGGGAGATCGCGTCGCCAAGCAGGGAGAGCCGCTGGAGCACGAGGAAGCACCCGAGGAGTCCGCACGCCATCGCGCAGCACGCTGCGGTCGCCATCACCCAGAGATCGTCGGCGTCGAGGTGGATCAACGGCTCCGCTCCTCCGGGAGCGCATCCGGCGCCCCTTGCTGCGGCGCGGCGAGCCGGCGGGCGCCGAGCAGCCGGGCGATGAGGCCGCGGCGCGGGGCGGCCACGAGCGATCCCGCGAAGAGCCCCGCCGCGGCGAGGGCGATCAGCGGACCCGTCGGCCAGCCGCGGACCCGGGCGCCCGCCGGAGCCGGAAGCACCGCGCTCAGCGCCGTCCCTGCCAGCGCCGCCGCGGCGCCGAAGAGTCCTGCGAGAATGACCACCGCGGCGAGCCGGTCGCTCCAGAAGCGCGCGGCGGCACCGGGAATCACCAGGAGCGCCACGACGAGGACGACGCCGACGGCGGGCAAACCGGCGATGGCGATCAGGCAGACCGCCGCGAGCAGGGCGAGGTCGAAGGCACCGACCGGCCGTCCGAGGCTCGCGGCGAAGCTCCGGTCGAAGCAGAGCAGGCGCAGCTCCTTGAAGAAGAGCAGGACGGCGCCGAGCGCGGCCGCCGCGACGACGCCGATGGCGAACACGTCCTGCCGCACCAGGCTCGCGGCGCTGCCGAGGATCAGCCCGTCGAGCCCGGCGCGATGGCCGCCCGGGACGTTCTGCACCATCCGCGAGAGGACGATCCCGGCGCCGAAGAACGTCGAGAGCACCAGCGCGATCGCCGCATCCTCGCGGATGCGCGGCTGGGCTCGGATCGCGGCGATCGTCGCGACGCCGAGCAGACCCGAGCCGAGCGCGCCGAGCAGGAGCACCGGCAGGCTGCGGTCGCCCAGGACGAGCCACGCCAGACAGACGCCCGGAAGGGCCGCATGCGCGACCGCGTCGCCGACGAGGGCGCGACCGCGGAGCACCGCCAGCGACCCGACGCTGCCCGCGGCCGCCCCGAGGATTCCGCAGCCGAGGAGGACGATCCGCGTGTTGGCGTCCTCCAGCGTCGCGAGCCGGATCAGATCGGCGGCCCAGCTCATGCGCCGGCGCGCCGCATCACCGCGGCGGCCTCCTCGAGAAGCGTGAGCCTTCCGCCGTAGGTCTTCGCGAGCGTCTCCGCGGTCAGCGTCGCGGCCGCCGGACCTGCGGCGACCACCCGGACGTTGAGCAGCACGACGCGATCGAACCACGCCATGACCGTCGAGAGATCGTGATGGACCGCGACGACCGTCCGGCCCTGATCGCGAAGGCGACGGAGCACGTCGACGATGGCGCGCTCGGTCGCGGCGTCCACGCCGGCGGAGGGTTCGTCCATCAGGTAGAGCTCGGCCTGCTGCGCGAGCGCCCGCGCGAGGAAGGTGCGCTGCTGCTGTCCGCCGGAGAGCTCTCCGATCTGGCGCCCGGCGAGATCGGCGATGCCCATCGTCTCAAGCGCTTCCATCGCGATCGCGCGATCGCGCGCGCCGGGCCGGCGCAGCCAGCCGAGGTGCCCGTACCGGCCCATCAGCGCGACCTCGAGCACGCTGACGGGAAACTCCCAGTCGACGCTCTCGCGCTGCGGGACATAGGCGACCGATCGACGCACCGCACGGAGCGTCTTCCCGAAGAGGCGCACCGCACCGGTCGCGGCGGGCACGAGGCCGAGCGCGGCCTTGAGCAGCGTCGACTTCCCGGCGCCGTTGGGGCCGACGATCGCCGTCATCGAGCCGCAGGGGATCTCGAGGTCGACATCGAGGAGGACCGGCGTGCGCCGGTACGCGACGGTCAGGTCGTGAACCTCCAGCGCGGCCCGGGCGGCGGGAGCGCCCGCGCGGGGCGTCGGCGGCCGGACGGGCTGCGCGAGGGACGGGTCGTGAGGCATGGGGGGCGGGAGGTCCTCGGGTTCGGGCGTCGGGTCGCGGAGCGGGACGGACCCGCGTCCGCCGCGCGGAGCGAACCGGCGCGGAGGCGGCTACTCGCGAGTCGCCTCCGCGCCGTCGGGCAGCAGCGCCTCGACGATGGTGCGGATGTTGTGCCGGAACATGCCGGCGTAGGTCGCTTCCGGAGTCCCCGCAGGACCGAGCGCGTCGCCGAGGAGCTCTCCGCCGATGCGCAGCGCGTGCCCGCGCGCGGCGCAGCCCTCGACCAGCGCCTGCATCGTCTTCGGCGGGACCGTCGACTCGACGAAGACCGCGGGCACGCGCCGCTCGGCCAGCAGCTCCACGAGCGCGTTGATCGACTTCAGGCTCGGCTCGCTCTCCGTCGACACTCCCTGGACCGAGAGCACTTCGAGTCCGTAGGCGGCGCCGAGATAGCCGAACGCGTCGTGGGCCGTGACGAGAAGTCGCCGGTCCGCCGGCAGCGAGCCGAACTGGGATGCCGCCCAGCCATGCAGCGCCGAGAGCTGCGCGACGAGCGCGGACGCGTTGGCGCGGAAGTGCTCCTCGCCGTCGGGGTCGCGGTCGATCAGCGCGTCTCGGACGCGCTCGGCGACCATCGACCAGAGCCGCGGATCAAGCCAGACGTGCGGGTCGACGGCCCCTTCGAACTCGGGCGGCGAGCGCAGCAGCGACCGGTCGATCGAGTCCGTGACCTCGACGGTGGGGGTGCGGTCGCCGAGGCGCTGGAGCGCCTCGCCGAGCCGGCCCTCGAGATGGAGCCCGTGGTGGAGCACGAGCGTCGCATTCCGCAGCAGGCGGAGGTCGCCGGGCGACGCCTTGTAGAGATGCGGATCGACTCCCGGCCCCATCAGGTCGCGGACATGGACGCGCTCGCCGCCGATCGTGCGGGCGAGGTCGCCGATGAGGCCGGTGGTGGCGACGACGCGGAGGCGGCCCTCCGCCGCATCCTCGGAGGGCGCAGGGGAGCCGCAGCCGGAAAGTCCGAGCGCGGCGGCGATGGCGACGAGGATGGCGATGGGCCGCGCGGGCATGGGTGCCGTCGAGGTTCGGTGGGAGCGAGGGGAGGCGGAGTCCGCCAGGAAGTTTGAACGGTCAAAGATTACGGTTTGTCCGCTCGTGAGGTCAAGGGCCGGGTCCCGCGACAAGCCCCGTCCACAAGCCCCACCACAAGCCCCGTCCACACGGCTCGGCCACACGGCTCGGCCACACGGCTCGTAGCGCCAGCCCCGTCATGCCGCTCCGGTCGGTGCCGGCCCTGTCTGTGCCCCCTGCCGCAGAAGACCCGTCGCCTGCTCGAGCAGCCTGCAGATCGGTGCTGGACCGGCGCGCAGCGGTCCTGAACTGCGCTGTCTGAAGACCCGGTCTGGAAGGCCGTGCCACAGCGCGGCGGCATGGGCATCCTGCCCGTGGGTCGCACGGGCATGGTGCCCGCGGACCTTGGACCGCGGAGTCGGCGGACCGCGGAATCGGCCATGCACCCCCGCGCCCCTGATGTCCGTGCGGCGACTCGACGCGGAGCCCGTCCCCGAGGACGATGCCCGCGCAGGCGACTGCCGGCGCGCATCGGGATCGACGGTGCGGCGCCGGGCCGCGGGGGCCGGGGGGCCGATCGCGAGGACGCATCGAGTTGCGGGGGAGAGACGCATGGACGGCGCACGGCGCATCGCACGGAAGTGCGTGCGCGGTGCGCGATCCAATTGCGGGTGCGCGGCGCGGGCGCGCAGCGCACAATGCAAAATTAGAATTATGAAAGTCGATGAACGCCTCTTGCCGATCTTTGAAAGCAGGTATCTTGTCGCCGTTCGCCGGCTTCTTCTGAGGTCGAAGCCGGGACGAGCGATCCAGACGGAAGCGTGCCGTCCGGATCGGCCACGACCGTGGTCGACATCAGGCCATTTGATTGGAGAGAAGTATGTCCATTTCCAGGTCCGGTCCGGACCGGCGGCGCCAGACGCGCTCGTCGAGCCGGCTCCCGGGGTGTGTGGCGGCGCCGCCGATGCCGCGCCGCGATCGGCTCGAGTCGGTGCTGACGCTGGCGCAGGTCTATCGCGGCTGGACGCTGCGAAGCCTCGCCGAGTCGCTCGGACGCGATCCGCACAAACTCGTGCCCGAGAGCGGCATTCCCAAGCTCGACCTCGTCATGCGTCTCGCGGAGACGCTCGACTGGTCGATCGACGATGTCGCGATGGACCTCTGCGGCCGCAGCCCCGGAGCGGCGCCCGACGCGCCGCTCGCGATGGGGGACTTCCGCGAGCTCGATCGCGCCGCGTTCGAGGCCTACGGAGCCAACCGCTTCCGCGAGATGCTCGAGATCGCGAGGCAGGCTCTCGCCGTCGCGTCGGCTCCCGAGGAGCGCGCCCGCGCCCTGACGCGGCAGCTCGCGGCGCTCGACGGGCTCGGCCTCTACAGGCAGGCGCTCGACGTCGCGCAGCGGGCGCTCCGCGAGACCGAGATTCCGCTGGAGCATCACCTGAGCTTCAGGGCGAACCTCGCCAACGCGCACTACACCATCGGCAACATCTACGAGGCCGAGTCGCTCGCGGGGAGCCTCGTCGAGTGGTTCGCCCGGAACCCGCTTCCCTCGGAGTGCTCGAAGAGCACCCGCGCCTTCGCCTCGTACGTCCGGGGAAGCTGCCATCGCGTGCTCGCGGGGCTTCGCGTCCCTCAGCCGGACGAGCACGCCCGCTGGGCCGAGCGCGACCTCGGGCGGGCCGAGCGCATGCTGGACGAGTACGCCGCCGAGAGCGGCCACGACCTCTATGCGGGGTACGCGAACGTCTGCCGCGGCGGCGCCCTCGAGGTGGCGCCGCTGACCGGCGCGGCGCCCCCCGACGCGGTGCTCGAGCGATTCCTCTCCGCGCTCGACGCGGTGGTCGATCCCTCGCGGATGCCGCGCGGGGCATGGCTCGAGTCGTGGGGATGGTGGTGCATCTTCGGCTGCAACGTCGCGCTGCGCCACGTTCCCGACGAGGCGCGCCTCCAGACGCTGATGGCGGTCTTCACCAACAAGGCCGACGAGGTCGCGGAGCACCTCGGCAACTGGGCGCTCCGGGAGCGGGTCTGGACGCTCGAGCTCGAGCGTCGTCGCAGGGCCGGTGCGACGACGGATGTGTGGGTCATGGATGACGACGACGTGCGCGTGGTCGCGGGCACCATGGCCCGCTTCCCCATGTTCCGTGAGGTGGGTTGGCAGGTCCTCAGGACCGCCAGGAGGATCGGCCAGTGAATACTCGCATTTCCGCTTCGTCTCTCGTTCGCCCGCTCCGTCGGGCGCTCCCCGCGTTCGCGCTCCCCGCGGCGCTCTTCGCCGCCTCGATCTCCGGGACCGGCGCCGCGCACGTCGAACAGCCTCCGCGCGGCAACGGCGGCGGCTGGACGGGAACGACGCTGCCCATGAGCGCCGTGCTCGCTCGGCTCTTCCAGTCGATGCGCGCCCTCGCGATCGTCGATCAGTTCCCGCCCTCGGTGCTCGCCCAGTTCCAGGTCTACTTCACCGAGTGGATCTCCTCGGTCGCGCTCGACGACCGGAGCGTCTCATTCGAGTCCTACCTGACCGCGAAGGGGATCAAGAACGACGCGCACGTCGCGATGCACATGGCGCTCTACGAGATCGCCATGCGGCTGCTCTCCGGCCTCGGCCTCTGAGTCCGCCGGGGCCTCGGCCGGACCTGCGCTCCGCTCGCGCGCGGCGCGCCGCCGTCTTTCGGCGGCGCGCCGCGCGCAGCACCGGCCATCGGGCGGGTCCGGCTCGGGTGGTTGTTCGCTTCGACCAAGGGGCGGGCGCCGGGGCACGCTCGTGGAGGTGCCTACCGTCGCACCGGCTCCGTCCTGTTCAGGTGGGGTGGCAGAGCGGTTGAACGCGCCGGTCTTGAAAACCGGTAACGGGCTCGTCCCGTTCATGGGTTCGAATCCCATCCCCACCGCTTTGAAAGCGCAGCGCCCCGTGGGTCCGCCGTCGCCCCGGACGCCACGGGGCGCCGGTGCCCTGCGGACGAGAGCGACCCTGTTTTCCACCAGCGGCGCGCTGCCTCCGAACGCGGCGCTGCTCCGTCGATGCGCGCAGCGCCGGGCGGAACCGCTCTCTGCGCCGAACCGAGCAGCGACCTCACGACCGACCCCAAAGCGACCCAACGCGACCCAACGCGACCCTGAAGCGCCCCCCGGAACGACGCCGGCACCTCCCCAGGACGATCACGGATCGACCGCCGAGCGGCTCCGGAACGACCCGAGGACCGACCCGGAACGGGCGGCGACAACGCGGGAAAGTCGGCGCCGGAACCGGGGCGGCTTCCCGTAGACTGCGACCATGCCCCCTCTGTCCGCTGCACGCGCGCCCCTCGCCGCCGCGGCGGCGATTGCGCCGGTCCTCGTTGCCGTCGCATCGTCACCGCTCGACGGCTACATCGACGCATCCGCCCTCGATGCGCGGATCTCGTCGCTCGCCAGCGAGCGGTCGGACCTCGTCGAGCTGATCCGAATCGGCGAGACCCGCGAGGGACGCCGCATCGCCGCGCTGCGCCTTGGGCGCAACGGCGACTCGGCACGGTTCCCGGCGCTCCTGCTCGTCTCCGGGCTCGACGGTACCCATCTCGTCGGACCCGAGGTGGCGCTGCGCGTCGCCGAGGGACTGGTCCGCGATCACCCGGCGCTGCTCGAGGATGCCGTGATCTACGTCGTCCCGGCGGTCAACCTCGACGCGATCGCGCGCACGCATGCGAACCCCGGGGCTCCGGTCTCGAGGAACCTCCGTCCGATCGACGATGACCGCGACGGCGTCGCCGACGAGGACGGGCCGGACGACCTCGACGGCAACGGGATCATCACGCTCATGCGCGTGCGCGATCCGGCGCCGCCAGAGCGGGCCACGCTCGTCGTCGACCCGGAGGAGCCGCGGCTGCTGCGCCCGGCCGATCCTCTGAAGGGAGAGCGCCCGATCTACCGGCTGCTGATCGAGGGCATCGACGGCGACGGCGACGGCCTGCTCTCGGAGGATCCCATCGGGGGCGTCGATCTGGATCGCAACTTCATGCACCGCTGGCCGGAGCTTGAGGATGGCGCCGGGCCCTATCCGCTCAGCGAGCCGGAGTCCCTGGCGCTCGCGCGATTCGTGATCGATCGCCCCGAGATCGTCCTCGGCCTCACGTGGGGACGCCACGACACCCTGATCGCAGTGCCCGATGGCCGCGGCACCGACGTCAATCCGCGCGTGCCCGCGGCCCTGGACCCTGCGGATGTCGCGACGCACGCGGCGCTGGCGACGCTCTATCGCGACACCACCGGACAGGCCCGCGCAGCCGGCGCCGACAGCGCCGGCGCGTTTCACGCGTGGCTCTACGCCCAGCGCGGGGCGATTTCTCTCGCCTCGACGATCTGGGGACGGCCCGACGTGCCTGCCCCGGATGCTCCCGAGGCTCAGCCCGCCGATTTCGCAGGCGGGCCGGTTCGAGGCGCTGACGCAGCGCAGCCGCCGACGACCTCCGGAGAGGCCGCGGAGGCGACTCCATCAGCAGCTCCCGAACCGCGCCGGCGACGGGGGGGAGGGCCGCCGCCGGGAGCGCCGCGCACGGCCCGTCCGCCCTCCGGCGAGATCGCCACCGGCGACCTTGCGGAGGATCGTGCGTGGCTGGCCTGGGCAGATCACGCGGGAACGGGCTTCGTCTCGTGGACGCCGATCGAGCACCCCACGCTGGGCCCCGTCGAGGTCGGCGGGTTCATGCCGCTCTTTCGGATCACGCCGCCGGCGAGCGAGCTCGATGCCCTGGCCGCACGGCAGCTCGCGTTCGTCGTCGAGCTGCTCGGACGGATGCCGCGGCTTGCGATCGAGGGTCCCGACGTTGAGAGGATCGGCGAGGGCGTCTACAGCGTGCGCATGACCATCGCCAATGAGGGCAGGCTGCCGCTCGGCAGCGCCCTGGGCGCCCGCGAGCAGTTCTCGTCGCCCCTGGTCGTCCGGCTCTCGGCGCCGGCGAAGGCGGGGATCTCCGGACAGCGCGTCCGTCGCATCCGCGGCCTCGCGCCGGGAAGCAGCGAACGCCTCGAGTGGATCGTCCGCGGAACGCCTGGGGAGCGGATCGGCACGATCGTGCTCCATCCGGGCGGCGAGGCCGGCCGCCGGGAAGAGCTGCGCGAGGTCGTTCTGCCGTCCTCGGGCAGCGCTCGATTCGAGTCGGAGCAGGCGCGATGAACGCAGCGCATCCTCCCCGCGCCGACGGCGTTCGACATCGCGCATCAGACCCCCGCGGCGCCCCTCGCGGCGCCGAGCGCATCCCCCCGAGGACCGCCATGACCGTGACTGGATCTTCCACGGCCTGCCCTTCGGGGCAGGCAGCCTCGACCCCCGGGCGCGGAAACCGGAGCGCCACGCGTCGCAGCGCGCACGCCTGGGTGGTCGCGTTGCTCCTGCTCGCGGCGGCGGCGCTCTCGCCGGTTCGCCCCGCGAGCGCGCAGCAGCAGCTCGACAGCCGCGTGCCGATCGCCTTCAACCGGTTCTACGACTTCGACGAGTTCGTCGCCCTCCTCCGCAGGCTCGTCGATGCCTATCCCGAGCTGCTGACCATGGAGTCGCTCGGCAAGAGCGTCCACGGGCGCGACATCTGGCTCGTGACGCTCAACAACCCCGCGACCGGCCCCGACGGCGCGAAGCCCGCGATGTACATCGACGGGAGCATCCACGCGAACGAGGTGCAGGCGAGCGAGACCGTTCTCTACTCGATCTGGTACCTCGTCAGCGCGTACGGGGCGGTCCCGAGCATCACCAGGCTCGTCGACTCGACCGCGTTCTACTTCATTCCGATCGTGAGCCCTGATGCCCGGCAGGACTGGTTCGACGCGCCGCACTCGCCGAACACGAACCGCACCGGACTTGCCCCCTTCGACAACGACGGGGATGGACTGATCGACGAGGACGGGCCCGACGATCTCGACGGCGACGGCCACATCGGCGTGATGTGGCGCAAGGACGCCAACGGCACGCATCGGCGCGACCCCGACGATCCGCGGATCTTCGTGCGCGTCGAGCCCCCGGCGAAGGGAGACTGGACCTTCGCGGGCACGGAGGGCATCGACAACGATGGCGACGGCCTGATCAACGAGGACGGCCCCGGCGGCTACGACATGAACCGGAACTGGCCCGCCGACTGGCAGCCGAACTGGGTCCAGTCGGGAGCGGGGGAGCATCCGCTCTGCTATCCGGAGACGCGGGTGATCGCGGAGTTCATCCTGTCGAAGCCCAACATCGCCGCAGGGCAGGCGTACCACAACACGGGGGCGATGATCCTCCGCGGGCCGGGAGCGCCGTACCGAGCTTCTGCCTACCCCCGCGCCGACCTCGCGGTGTACGAGGCGCTCGGGCGGGCGGGGGAGGAGATGCTGCCCTTCTACCGCTACCTCGTCACCCACGTCGACCTGTACGTCGTGCACGGCGGCTTCAAGAACTGGCTTTCGGAGGGGCTGGGGATCATCTCGTTCACCAACGAGCTCTGGACGGATCGGCGCATCCTCCAGACCGGCGAGAACCCCGCCGACGACAAGGCCCGCTTCCGCTGGCGCGATCGGATGCTCTTCGGTCAGACGTTCACCGACTGGACCGAGCTGGAGCACCCCGATCTCGGCACCGTCCTCGTGGGCGGCGGAACGAAGTGGTCGTCGCGCAGTCCGCCGCCCTTCATGCTCGAGGAGGAGTGCCATCGGAACTTCGCCTTCACGATGTTCCATGCGGCGGAGATGCCGCGGCTCGCCTGGCAGCGCGTCGAGGCGACGCGGCTCGGGGAGCGGCTGTGGCAGCTCGACGTCGAGGTCGAGAACTCGTCGTTGATTCCCACCCGGACGGCGCGCGCCGCGGAGAAGCGGATCGGCCTGCCCGACCGGCTCACGATCGAGCCGGCGCAGGGCGGCGCCGCGCGCGTCGTCGCGTCGGGAGCGCTCGCGCGCTGGGGCGATCGCCTGATGACCGCCGTCGATCGCCGACCCGAGCTGGTCCAGCTCGAGAGCGGCGTCCCCGGCCGCGGGCGGGTCACGTGGCGGTTCATCATCGAAGGCGACGCGGGCACGGAACTCCTGCTGGGCTACCGGGCGGAGAAGGCGGCCGATCTCGATCGCTCCGTCACGCTCGACGAACCGCGGCCCTGATCCGGCGTGACCCATCTGCCCCTGACAGCCGCCGAGGAGTCCGCCGACATCGCCATCGTCGGCGCCGGGGCGGCGGGGCTCTTCGCGGCGATCTGGGCGGGGCGCGCCGCAGGGGGCGCCGACGGCGCGGCGCCCCGCATCGTCGCGCTCGACGGCGCGAGGAGGCTCGGCGCGAAGATCCTCGTCGCGGGGGGCGGTCGCTGCAACGTGACCCACTTCGCCGTTGACGAGCGCGACTTCTCAGGCTCGGCGCCCGCCGCGATCCGCCGCGTCCTGCGGCGCTTCCCCATCGAGCGGACGATCGCGTTCTTCGAATCGGAAGGCGTCCCGCTCAAGCGCGAGCCCACGGGGAAGCTCTTTCCCGCGAGCGACTCGGCGCGGAGCGTGCTCGACGCCCTCCTCGCTGCGGCGGAGCGCGCCCGGGTGCAGATCCGACATCCGTGGCGCGTCGAGTCGATACGCCGGCTCGCGATCGACGATGCGGAACGTGCGTCCGAGCAGCCGGGGCCTCCGCGCGGAGAGCCCGAAGCTCGGGCGCCTGCCGCGGTTCGCCGCCGTCGCCTCCGTGCCGATCTCCGCCCCGTCTTTCGCCTCCGCGCCGAGGATGGTCGCACGCTGCTCGCGCAGCGCGTGATCCTCGCCACCGGCGGTCGCTCGCTCCCCAAGTCCGGCTCCGACGGTCATGGGCTGGAGATGGCCCGGGCGCTCGGGCACTCGATCACGCCGCACGTCTTCCCGGCGCTGGTGCCGCTGCTCCTCCCTGAGGGGCACTTCATCCGGTCGCTCTCCGGCATCGCCACCGAGGCGATCGTCGAGGTGCGCGACGACTCCGGCCGGCGCGTGGCTTCGTCGCGCGGAAGCGTGCTCTGCGCCCACTTCGGTCTCAGCGGCCCGGCGATCCTCGACATCTCCCGGCACCTGACCGCGGCGCGGCTGGTCAGCCCCGGAGCGCCAGCGCAGGGGAGTTCCGCAGCGAGTCCAGCGGGGGGACGAGCCGCGCGGCTGACCATCAACTGGATGCCGTGGACGACGCTCGAAGCGCTCGACGAGTCGCTCCGCGGCGGCATCGTCGATTCCTCCAGGACGCTCGGTCAGCTTTTCCGCCGCAGCCTCCCCGAGCGGCTTGCCGATGCGCTGGCGATGCAGTGCGGCCTGGACCGCGACCGCTCGCTTCGCCAGCTCTCGCGCGAGGAGCGCCGCCGCGTGGCGACGATCGCGTGCGCGCTGCCGCTCCCGATCGAAGGCGATCGCGGCTGGACGCACGCCGAGGTCACGGCAGGGGGCGTCCCGCTGGCCGAGGTCGACGTCGGAACGATGGCGTCGCGCCTCGTGGACGGCCTCTTCCTCTGCGGCGAGATCCTCGATGTCGACGGTCGGATCGGCGGCTTCAACTTCCAGTGGGCCTGGGCGAGCGGCTTCGTCGCCGGAACCGCGGCAGCCTCGTGACGCCGCGCGGAGCCCGGTGTGCTTCCGCAGGGGGCGCGCCGAACGGCCACCTTCGACGCGAAGGCTGCCCGTGCGGTGGTCCGTTCGATCTCCGCCGCGGCGCGTCGGCGGTCCTCCGTCGCCACCGCGCGCCTGCTCGACCGCAGTCGCGTGACGGCGGCAGCGCGACGGCGACGAGCGTCACTTCACCGGCTCGTCATCGACGGGTCGCGGACGGGCGGGTGCAGGCGCCGATGCCGCGCGGCCGCCGGCCGAGGGGCCCGACGGGGGAGCGTCGAACGAGCCCGATGCAGGAACGAGGAAGACCTCGACGCGGCGGTTCTCCGCAGCGCCGCGCGGACCGTTGGGAACCAGGGGCCGGAACTCGCCGAAGCCGGCGACCTGAACCCGCCCCGGCAAGATGCCGTCGCGAACCAGGGCGTCGCGCACCGAGATCGCCCGGTGGGCGGAGAGATGCACGTTGGTCGGGTGCTTCGCCCGGGTCTCGGGGCGGCCGATGGGCACGTTGTCCGTGTGTCCGAGGACGATGATCTCGAAGGAGCTGGCCTCGGGCGAGTTGAGGATCGGCGCGAGCTGCCTGATGAGCTGGGCGGCGTTGCTCCGCAGCGTCGCCTCGCCGAGGTCGAAGGTGAAGTCGGCGTTGAAGCGGAGCATCCCGCGCTTGGGATCGAACGTCACCAGATCGCCGTACATGCTCGCGAGCCGCGCGAGCTCCCGGTTGAGCGCCTCGGGCAGCGGCGAGATGTTGAGCGCTTCGAGGCGCCGCAGCAGCGCCTGATAGTCCTGCCGAAGCCGCTCGAGGTCGCCGCCCTGTCCATCGCGGAAGGACTCGAGGGCACGAAGGTCCTCGGCCGCCCGGGAGAGCTGGCTCCGCAGGGCGCCCTCGTTCGCGCGGAGGCTCTCGAGATCCGACTGACAGGAGAGAAGGCTCTGCTCCTGCGCTCGATACGCCGTGAGCAGGTCGTCGTACTGGTTCTGCGGCACGCACCCCGCGGCCGCGAGGAAGCTGGAACCGGCGAGTAGCCACGCAACGGGGGCGGAGATTCGGAAGCGGCGACGCATGCGGAGGTCCTTGTACCGTGAGGTCGGCGTGCTGAGGAAGGTGAAGCCAGAAGGTGAAGCCAAAAGGTGAAGCCAGAAGGTGAAGCCAGTCGCTGAAACCAGAACGAGAAGCCGGAGCGACGAGCCAGACGGGAGAGCGGGTCCGTGATGTCGGCCACTTCGTCCAACTGGGTGGGCCGGCTGGGCCGGCCAATTGGGCGGGCGACACCGGTCGATCGAGATGGGACCGCGGGCCGGGACCGACTGCCGGGGACGACTCAGGCCGGCGGCCGTCCATCGTGCGCCGCTGGATCTCACGATCGCCGATGTCCGACCTTCTATCGGCTGTTTCGGGGGGCGGCGCGTTGCCGAACCCCGACGAAACCACCGCTGGCGTGCGCCCGTGGGCGGCGCCAAAGGCGCTCCAACTTCAAGGTCGTACTCTACGGTCTTTCCTGTGAACCCGCCCGGCTCGCCGACGCTGGGGCGGCGAGCTTCGGCGGCGGTGGGCGAAGGAGGTACGGGCGCCCAGCCGTCGTTCTTCGACGCCGCCGACGCCGGAACATGGCGCCGGCTCCGCTCCTCCGAGGACCGCCCCGAAGCATGTCCCGACGCCTCCTGATCGCCCCGCTGATCGCCGACGGCGATGCCTGCGCACACGTCCCCGGGGCGCTCCTCGTCGAGGACGGCCGCGTCGTCGGCGCGGGGAGCCCGGCCTCGATCGGCGAGGTGACGGACGCTGAGCGGATCGAGCTTCCGGCTGCGGCGCTGGTTCCGGCGCTGGTGAATGCCCACGCCCACCTTGATCTCTCGCATCTGGGCGCACATCTGGTCGCGCATCCGGGTGGCCCAGTGGGTGGCCCAGTCGGTGGCCCAGTGGGTGGCCCAGCGGGCGGCCAAGCGGGCGGCCAAGTGGGCGGTCAAGTGGGCGGTCAAGTGGGCGGTCAAGTCGGTGACCATCGGACTCGCGAGCCGGAGGGCCGTCGCAGCCCCGCGCTGCGCCTGCACCGTCAATCAGGCGCGGCGGCGCGAGGGGGCGCCGAGAGCGCTCCGGCTCCCGCTCCGAGGCCCTCCGAAGTCGAGCGCGGTCGCCGGCCGGTCGACTTCATCGCATGGGCCGGGGCGATCCGGCGCGGCCGCGCGACGACGCCGGAGGCGATCGCCGCGAGCGTCGATCGCGGCATCGAGCTCTCGATCGCAGGGGGCGTCGCGGCGATCGGCGACATCGCCGGCGGCGCGAGCCTGGTGCCATACGAGCGTCTCCGCCGTTCGCCGCTTGCAGGCCTCTCGTTTGTCGAGTTCTTCGGCCTCGGCGACCGGCAGGCGCGGACGATCGCGGCGATGGAAGCGCTGGCCGAGGCCGCCCGCGCAGAGGGCCGTTCCGGCGCCGCGCGCGAGCGGAGCGGGGCGGCTGCCGCAGCGTCGACCGGCCCGCCGCGCGTCCGGCTCGGCGTCCAGCCCCACGCGCCCTACTCGTGCGGTCCGCTCGTCTACGAGGCCGCGGCGAGGCTCGTCGAACGCGGGCGCAGCGCCGGCTTCGCGATGGCGACCCACCTCGCCGAGACGCAGGCGGAGCTTCGCTTCGCCCGGGAGTGCACCGGCCCGTTTCGCACCATGCTCGAGTCGTTCGGCCTCTGGCACGATGCGATCGAGCCGCTCGGAGCGCATCCTCTCGAAGCGCTCGCTGCAAGCCTCGCCCGCGGACGATCGCTCCTCGTGCACCTGAACTGCATCGATTCGCGGCACGTCGGGCTGATCGCCGAGCTGGGTCTCGCGGTCGCCTACTGCCCGCGGGCGAGCGCGTTCTTCGGGCACCCCGAGGCCGGCGCGTCGGCGCACCGCTATCTCGAGCTGCTCGAGGCGGGCGTCCCCGTCGCGCTGGGAACCGATGGGCTCCCAGCGCTCGATCGCGATGACCGGCTCTCGCCGCTCGACGACATGCGACTGCTCCTGCGGCGCGACGGTGCCGATCCCTTCACGCTCCTGCGCATGGCGACGACCAACGGCGCGATCGCGCTGGGGCTCGACCCGGCGCCGTTCTCGTTCCGGCCCGGTGCGGCGATCGAAGGCGTCCTCGCGCTCCCGCTGCCCGCAGCCGCAGGCCTCGCCGCAAGCGCCGCAGGACTGCTTGCGGCCGCGATCGGCCGCGAAGCTCCTCCCGGGGCGATCCCGCGAGCGATCTGGCGCGCGTGATCCGGTCCGAGCGAGCTGGTCCGAGCGAGCTGGTTCGAGCGAACTGGTCCGAGCGAGCTGGTTCGAGCGAGCTGGTTCGAGCGAACTGGCGCGAGTGAACTGGCGCGCGTGAACCGGTGCGAGCGAGCCGGCGTGAGCGATCTGGCGGCGGCGCGCCGTGTCGTGCACTCCCGCCCCTTCAGCGCTCCTGAGAGCGCGTTCGCCGGCTGCGGCCGGGACGATCGCCCGATCGCCTCCGGTCGGCCCGCGGCGCGACGAGCCCGCCGTACACTCCCGCCCTTATGCACCTGACCATGGTCGGAACGGGCTACGTCGGCCTCGTGACCGGGGCGTGCTTCGCCGAAACCGGCAATCACGTCACCTGTCTTGACGTCGACGCGGGCAAGATCGAGAAGCTCCGCAACGGCGTGAGCCCGATCTATGAGCCCGGCCTCGAGGAGCTGCTCGAGCGGAACATCGCCGCCGGGCGGCTTCGCTTCACCACCGATCGCTGGGAGGCCTATCGCGACGCCGAGGTCATCTTCATCTGCGTCGGGACGCCGCCGGGCGAAGACGGATCCGCCGACCTGAAGTACGTCCTCCAGGCGGCGGCCGAGATCGCCGAGGCGATCGAGCGGCTGGGCCCGAACCAGAAGCCGAAGCTCGTCGTGGTCAAGAGCACGGTTCCGGTCGGCAGCAGCCACGCGGTGCGCGACGCGATCCGAGCCCGCACCGGCCATCCGTTCCACATCGGCGACAACCCCGAGTTCCTCAAGGAAGGCGACGCGATCAACGACTTCATGAAGCCCGACCGGGTCGTCTGCGGCGTCGAGGATGAGCACGCGGCGGAGAGGATGCGCGAGCTGTACGAGCCCTTCGTGCGGCAGGGCAACCCGATCTTCGTGATGGACGTGCGCTCGGCCGAGATGGTCAAGTACGCGAGCAACGCGATGCTCGCGTGCAAGATCTCCTTCATCAACGAGATCGCCGGGCTCTGCGAGCGGTACGGCGCCAACGTCACCTCGGTCCGCGAGGGCATGTGCGCCGATCGCCGGATCGGCAACCAGTTCCTCTATCCGGGGCTCGGGTACGGCGGATCGTGCTTTCCGAAGGACACCCAGGCGGTCGTGATGATGGGGCGTGCCGCGCGGTATGAGTGCTCGCTCAACGCCGCCGTCCACGAGGTCAACCAGCGCCAGCGGACGCACTTCTGGGCGAAGGTCGTCGGCCGGCTCGGCGCCGATCTCCGTGGACGCACGCTCGCCTTCTGGGGCGTCGCCTTCAAGCCCCGCACCGACGACATCCGCGAGGCGCCCTCGCTCACGCTGATGCACATGGCCCTCGCGGCCGGCGCCGCCGTCCGCGCTTACGACCCGGTCGCGCTGGAGAACCTCGCCGCGGAGATGCCCGCAGTCGAGCGCGGCGAGGATCTCTACGGCATCCTCGACGGGGCCGATGGCCTGATCATCTGCACGGAGTGGAACGAGTTCCGCTCGCCGGACTTCGATGAGATCGCCCGGCGGCTCCGCGGGCGCGTGATCTTCGACGGACGCAATCTCTACAAGCCGCACGTTCCCGCGGAGCATGGCCTCGAATATCACTCGGTCGGGAGAGCGCCGGCGCTGCCGACGGCGTAGCGCGCCGCAGCACGAGTCGGCCCTGGGGCCCGGCGTTCGATCGTCTGCCGTCAGGCCTCGCCCGGGCGCGCGCGGCGATTCGCGGCGCCCCCGCGCAGGGAGCGCTCGCGGACGACGTACGAGGACTTCCGGGGGGCGACTTCGCCCCGCGTCCCCCGGCGGCTGCGGCCTCTTCGAGGGAAGCCGATCTCGCCCGACACCTCTGCGCATGTTCCAGGATCCCCCGGATGCACCAGCTCGCCCGCACTCGCCTCCGATCGCCCGCGCTCGCCGACGCGCCGGGCGGGCAGGAACTCCTCGGGTGATGCGCGCCCTCGCACTCCAGCGTCCCTTGTCTCCTGCTGCGGCGTCCGGAAGCGGCGTTCTGCTGCGTCGAAGCTCGCATCTGGTGCTTGATGGCCCGCAGCGGGGCCACCGGCGCCCCATCTGCTTCGCTTCTCCTTGCAGAACATCCGCTTCCGATCGCCTCGCGACGGACCCAAGGGGCGCTGGAGTGCTCGGCGCGGCCGCGATGGCGCTGTTCGAGCGGATCGAGCGGGTCGGGTTGATCGGGCTGGCCGGGCTGGTGACGCTCGTCGAGCTGGTCAAGCCGGCCGAACTGGTCAAGTCGTTCAAGCCAGGTGGCGCCGGTCGGACCGGTGGCACTGGTCGATACACGCCCGAGCGACCCGATGGCAACCCTTCTGCTCTCTCGATTTGACGGCACGGTGATCCGCCGGATCGACCTCTCGGAGCGGCGCACGCTCTCGATCGGGCGATCGCCGCGGTGCGACCTCGAGATTCCGGCGCCTTCGGTGAGCCGCCGACACGCGGTGCTCTTCCGCCACGCCGGCGGCTGGAGGCTGACGGACACCGGGTCCCGCCGAGGGATCGAGTGCGAGCGCGGCGCGCTCCGCGCGGTCGATCTCGACGCGGAGTCGTGGTGCCGGATCGGTCCGGCCTTCCTCTGGTTCGATCCAGGCGGCGCTGCACCGCCGGCGCCGCGGATGCCCGATGCCGAAGAGAGTCACCTCCTCTGGCGCCCGGATGACGCCGTCGGGCCGGTGCTCTCGGTCTTCGGACCAACCGGACGACCGATTCGCCGCGTCGCCGTCGCCCAGCACGAAGGGCTCGTCATCGGCTCCTCGCCTGAGTGCGACGTGGCCATTCGCGATCCGGGGCTGGCACCGATCCACGCGGTCGTCGTCAGCGAGCGGGCGCGCTGGTCGATCGTTGCGGGCGATGGCGAGACCGCGCTGGTCGTCGATGGGCGACAGTGCCGCCGCAGCGCCCTCCATGGCGGCCTCCTGCTCGCCGCCGGTGCGCATCAGGTGGTCTTCTCCGGTCGCATTCTCCGCCCAGCGGAGGTCTCGGAGGCGACGCAGGGCCCGGAATCGCTCGACGCGCTCAGCGACACCGATGCCCCGGAGCCGCGCGATGCGGGCGAGGCGCGCGGCGCTCACGACGACGCTCGATCGCTCGCCCACGCCGACGTGGAGGCCGGCGAGCGGGCGGACCGGGAGCGCGAGACCGGGCAGCGCCCGCCGAGGCGGCGCCCGGAGCGCCCGGCGGAAGGGGGCTCCATCGAGCGCGCCGTCTCAGCGTTCCTTGAAGATCCCGATCCGCGACGCTCGGAGTGACGGCGAGGCGGACCCGCCGCAGTACGCCGGGCGCCTCTTCGCGTCGGCGGCGAAGTCCTCCCGTCATGGGATGCGCGGCGCTTCGGTCGAGCGCGGCGAGGAAGGAACCCCGACGCGGTTCCCAACGGATGGAAGGGCGTCGGCGACCGACGCCCGCGGTCGCCAGCTTGCATCGGGCTGGGGTGTTCGCGCATCATGCTCTCCGGGCCGCCGTGCGAAGGCGGGGCGGCCGGCCAATGCGCGGTGCCTCGCCCAGCCCGCCGGAGCTTCCCATGTCGATGTTCGAGCTGCACGTCTGCACTCTTCGGGGACGTCTGCTGCGCGCGTTTCCGGTCGGAGATCGCGCCGAGCTGATCCTCGGACGGGACGAGACCTGCGACATCCAGATCCGTTCGCCGAAGGTCGCCGAGGAGCACTGCGCCATCGAGCCGGAGGGCGAGCAGCTCGTCCTGCGCGACCTCGGCTCGCGCGAGGGCACGCTCGTCGAGGGCCAGCGCATTCAGAAGGTGCGCGTCGAGGGAGGTCTCGAGGTCGTCGTCGGGCCGGCGCTGATCCGGTTCATCGAGACCCGCTGACGCGCTCGTTCAGCCGCCGGGCTTCGCAGGCCGTTTCGGCGGCACCGGCGACGGGACCGGCGGCGACTCGCGAGTGGGGGGTTCGGGGGTTGGGAGAAGCGGGGCCGGGCGCGGTGACGACTCGTCACAGACGTCGATGCCCGATCCCGCGTTGCCGCTTCATCATGGAGGCGGTCGCTCTCGCGATCACCGCGTCGCGCTGCGCTCCGCAGACGCCGCGACCGCACCGATGCTCTCGACGAGCGCTCGCCGGACGGCGCGATCCTCGGGAGCCAGCCGCTGGCTGACCTCCAGCTCGATCCCGAGATAGCGCCGCGCCGGGAAGCGTCGGCGCAGGAGCGTCGTCAATCCGTCGGCGACGCCCGCGTAGGGGGCATTGCGGCGCAGTCGGAGGTCGGGGCGCAGCGCCGCGAGCGCGGCGAGCCAGCGATCGGCGAAGCGGCGCTCCAGCGGCCGGGCGGGGTCGTAGAGGAGGGCGACATCGATCGCGCGGACGCGGCCCTCGAGAACCGGCGTGAATGAGTGAACGCCCAGGTGCACGACGCGCTCGTGGCGCTCGAGCAGCCCCTCGATCGTCGCGACCACCCGCGCATGGTGCGGTGCGTGGTGCCGCGCGAGCAGCGTTCGGCGCGTGGCGATGGCGAGGGGTCGCGTCAGCTCGGAGAAGACGCGCGGGTTTCCGGGGGAGCGGTTGAGGTCGACCAGCAGGCGCGTCGTCGTCGAGACGATCGCCGGCGCGTCCAGGCGCCGCGCGAGCGCCCGGGCGATGCTCAGCGCCCCCGGGTCCCAGCCACGATGGCTCGCCAGCAGCGCCTCGTGTCCGGTGAAGAGCTCGCGCCACGCTGCGGGGACGCGGTTTCCTCCGTGCTCGCAGGTGACGAGGAACGCCGGAGTGCCGGGATCGCGACGGGTACGCATCGTGGAGAGTCCGGGGGAGGGCCCGCGCCGTACGGCTTCCGCTGCCGCCGCGCCTGCCCGGTGCGCCCGGCGCCGGGCGTCGGCATCGATCGCGCCGCTGCGATCGAGTCAGGGCACGAAGAGCCCGCCCTCGTCGAGGCAGTCGCCAAGTCGGCGGTAGAGCCGGGTCAGCGCTGCGCGATCCGGAGCGGGGCCTGCGGCCCGCAGCAGACGGCGCGCGAGCGGGCCCGCGCCGAGGATCACCCGCGCCGCCGGGGCGAACTCCGCAGGAGGGGGGCACGCCTCGACCAGCCGATCCCAGAGCGCACCGGCGGTCATCGGGCCGGGCCCGGCGCCGAAGGCCCCGAGGTACTTCGGATCGTCGATCAGCGCGGTCTCCGCGGCGTCGATCGCCCGGGAGAGAATCGCGGCCAGGGGTTCGACCCCGAACGCCTGCTGCGCCCGGAGGTCGATCCAGCGCTCGGCGGTCAGGGCCCGCAGCGCCGCGACGACCATCGCCAGGATCGCCAGATCCGCCGCCGGACTCTCCTGCACGTCGAGCACGCGGATCTCGATGGCCCCGCGATCGAACCGCGCGATCGCCCCCCGCGCGTTGACCCACGCGTGGTCGAGAAGCCCCTGCGGATCGAAGGGCCCGATCGCCGCGTCGATCGGGTCGTAGATCTCCCTCGCGTACGCCTCGGCGGTGTAGACCGGTTCGGGAATCACGCGCCCCGCGACCGCGGGAAGCCGACCGGAATTGCGCCTGTAGACGTCCAGTCGGCTGTCGAGCCGGCCGGTGGCGACGCCCTCCATGAACGGGCTGCTCGCGGCCAGTGCGGGGAGGATGGGGAGGATCAGCCGGATCGCCGCGTGGAGCCGCCCGAACTCGTCGTCGGCGCGCTCGGCCGAGGCGAAGGGCAGGTTGAGGTGGGCGCTCTGGAGGTTCGCCCACCCGTGGCCTCGGCAGTCGAAGATCCGGTCGAAGAGCCGGTAGACCTCGCCGTAGCCATGCGGCCAGAGCCGCCGTTCTTCGAAAGGATCCATCCACGGGTGCATGGCGCCTCCGAGAAGCCGCGCGCGGGCGCGGCGTCGCGGGGACGCGGCGGCGGAGTTCTCCCGCCCGGCAGCGGCGCTCGTCGGCGGCGGGTCGGTCGCGAGCGCTCCGAGCGTCGCCCGCGCGACGCCGAGCGATTCGTGGAAGCGCCCCGCGAGCCCCTCCAGCGTCGCCGCGGGCTCGGAGGTCTTCAGCTCGAGCACGTGCAGGCAGAGCTCGTTGGACCAGGTGATCGGTCCCAGTTCGAGATCGCCCTCATGCGCCTCCGCGAGGTCGGCTCGTCCGGCGGCGCGCTGGGCGGCGGCGAGGAGCTCGTCCGCGACCGGCGCGGTGTCGAGCCGCTCGGCGTCGACGAGCATGTACTCCAGCTCGACGCCGAAGGCCTCGAAGAGGCCCAGCGGTCTTCTCGGGCTCGATGCACCGGCCATGCGCTCACTCCCTCCCTCGGGCGCGGACGCGCCGTGCGAAGACCTCGATGATCGCCTCGTAGAGGCGGTCCTTGAGGATCGCGTCCTCATAGCCCGCGTCGACGTTCGGGTTGTCGTTGACCTCGATCACGTGGACCGCGTTGCCCACCTGCTTGAGGTCGACTCCGTAGAGCCCGTCGCCGATGAGGGACGCGGCCTTGACCGCCGTCCGCAGGACCTTCGGCGGCACCAGGTCGATCGGGATCGCGTCGACCTGGCCGAACTCGCTCTTGCCCGGCCGATCGCGGCGGACGATCTGCCAGTGCTGCGGCGCCATGTGGTAGCGGCATGCGAAGAGCGCGGCCCCGTCGAGCACGCCGACGCGCCAGTCGAAGTCCGTCCGGAGGTACTCCTGGGCGACGATCAGGTCGGAGGCGTCGAGCAGGCGCGAGACCTCGGCGCGGAGCGCCTCGGGACCGTCGATCTTCACGACGCCGCGCGAGAAGGCGCTGTCGGGCTGCTTCAGCACGCAGGGAAAGCCGAGCTCCCCCTCGATGCGCGCGATCGACTCCGCGTCGATCACCAGCGTCCGCGGCGTGGAGATCCGGTGCCGGGCGAGGAGCTCCGCGAGATAGACCTTGTTCGAGCAGCGGACGATCGACTCCGGGTCGTCGATGACCACGAGGCCTTCCGCGACCCCCTTCCGCGAGAAGCGGTAGGTGTAGTGGTTGACGGCGGTGGTGTCGCGGATGAAGAGCGCATCGAACTCGGCGATCAGCCCGTAGTCCTCGCGCGTGATGAACGTCACGTCGAAGCCCGCCTCCTCTGCGGCATGCTCGAAGCGGCGCATCGCCTTCTCGTTCGAAGGCCCCGACTCGGCGGCGGGATCGTGCAGGATCGCGAGGTCGTACTGCCCCTGGCGCCTCCGCGACGGGCCCGGCTGCCTTCCTGCGAAGTACTCGCCGGCGACCTGCTGCACGAAGGTCGTGTGCGTCGGGGGCACCTCGCTGAGGGGAATCGGCCGCACGCTCGCGAGGCGCCAGCGCTCGCCGTCGCTGGTGAAGTGGGCGCGCAGGAGCGGCGCGGGGAAGAGGTTGAAGATCTCGCGCCCGAGCCGGTCGTACCGCGCCGCGAGGTTCCGGCCGAAGTAGATGGAGAGATCGAACTCCCGTCCGGTGATGCGCTGGAGGTTCTTCTGGATCAGCTCGTCGAGCTCGCCGCCGAAGGCGCGCACGATTCCCGCGGTCTTGAGGTCCTGGACCGTCACCACGCTCGGAAGCGGCCGGTGTCCCCGCGCCGTCGCCAGCAGCGAGACGTAGTAGCCGAAGCTCTGGTAGCGGTAGGAGCGGCAGAGATTGAAGACCTTGGCGCCGCGAAGGGCGCTGTACGCCTCTTCGGTGAGGTAGGCGCGGCTGGTGACGACCTGGACGCCGGGAAGCTCGAGCGACCAGTCGGAGAGGTCGTCGACGATGACGAGGGCGGGCATGGGGGAGGGGGCCGGAAGTTCCTACCGGCAGTGCGGTGCCGTCGGCGGATGGGAGGCGGGAGCTGCGGTCCGGGGCGGGTCTGCCTGCGGCGGCTGCACGACCAGCAGGTTTCCGTCGTAGGTGATGATGCCGATCAGGATCGCGCAGACGAGGTGATCGATGTCCACTGCATAGGAGCGGCCTCGGCGGTGGACCTGCGCCGAGGGGGCGTCGGGGAGAAGCGGATCCTCGACGAAGACCTCGCGCGCCGCGCGGTCGTAGCCGCCGAGGATGACGAAGTGACCCGTCGGATCCCCCCTGACGTCGTCATGCAGGAGCCGCCCGGGGTCGCCCTCGATCTCGCGGGCGCAGCCGTAGAGCCATGTCGCCGAGAGGCCGGTGAGGATCGGGATGTCGCGCACCAGGTAGCGGCGGAGGAGTTCGCTCGTGAGGTCTTCCATCGCGACCTCGCCGCCAAGCGCGAGGTAGTCGAGGTAGGCGTCGATCGCGAGGCGGACCTTCGGCCGAGTCCGCGTGGGGCGCTGGGAGCGCAGCTTGGCGGCCAGCGCCGCCGGATCGGCGACGCCGCGCATCGAGCGGAGGCGCGCCATCGGAGGCGGCGCCGCGGAGCCCGCGCCGGGTCCGCCGGTGGCGGGACGGACAGGGGGAAACCACGTCGGATCGAAGAGCTTGAGGTTGAAGACGTACATTCTCGCCCGGAACCCCCGGCGCAGCGCATGCCGCCCCAGATGCACCGCGAGCGTTCCGCCGTCGTCCAGCCGCGGTGTCTCGTTGATGACCGTCTCCAGCGGGAGCTCGAGACCGTAGTAGCGATAGAGCGCGTGCAGACAGGTCGGTCCGCAGGTCAGGTCGTCCGGCTGGGCGTGCAGGTCAAGGGCGAGACGCTCCGTCACGGGCGGCCAAGGGTACACGTCGGAGGGGGCGGCCGGTGGCCAGCGCTCCGGTCCCGGCCTGACGCCGCTGCGGCGCCCGGGGATCGCGGCCGCCGGGCCGCGCGCCCGAACGACCTTCGCCGGAGGTTGCTCGGCGGGCCGAGCCCACGCAGGGGCGGTGCGGCGGCGCTCTCGCTTCTGGTACCCTGCCCCGGCGCATGTCCGACGCCTCCGCTCCGACCCCTTCGGCCCAGGCCCAGCCGACCATCGGCGTCGTGCGCGAGCGGGCGCCCCGAGAGCGGCGCGTCGCCCTCGTTCCGTCGGTCGTCGGAGCCCTCCGCAAAGGCGGGGCCGATGTCCTGGTCGAAGCCGGTGCGGGGAGCGCCGCGGGCTTCCCGGATGCCGCGTACTCCGCCGAAGGCGCTCACGTGCTCGCCCGCGCCGAGGTCCTCGCCCGCGCCACGGTCCTCTGCGCGGTGCGCGGGCCGAGCGTCGATTGCGCTCCCGGCGCCGGGGAGGACGGCGGAGGTGCGGCCGATCTCGATGCGCTGCGGCGCGATCCGGCCTCGAAGCGCGGCGTCACCCTCGTGGGGATGCTCGATCCGCTCGGCACGCCCGGGGTGGCGGGGGAGCTCGCCCGGCGCGGGATCACCGCCTTCGCGCTGGAGCTCCTGCCGCGGACGACGCGGGCCCAGGCGATGGACGTCCTTTCCTCGCAGGCGACTGCCGCGGGCTACGCCGCCGTGCTCCTGGCCGCGTCGAGCCTGCCGCGCTTCCTTCCGATGTTCATGACCGCCGCGGGGACGGTGCCCGCGTCGCGCGTCCTCGTGATCGGCGCCGGCGTCGCCGGGCTCCAGGCGATCGCGACGGCACGGCGCCTCGGCGCGATCGTCTCGGCGTATGACGTGCGCAGCGCGGTCAAGGAGCAGATCGAGTCGCTCGGCGCCCGCTTCGTCGAGCTCTTCGCGCCGGGCGAAGTCGCCGCCGCCGAAGGGGGGGGCGGTTACGCGCGGGCGATGGACGAGGCGTTCTACGAGCGGCAGCGGACGGCGCTGGCGAAGGTCTGCCACGAACAGGACATCGTCATCACGACCGCCGCGATCCCCGGGCGCCGGGCGCCGCTGCTGATCGTCCGCGCGGCGGTCGAGGGCATGCGCCCGGGAAGCGTGATCGTCGACCTCGCCGCCGAGCGCGGCGGCAACTGCGAGCTCGCCCGCGCCGACGAGGCCGTCGACCATGGCGGCGTGCTCATCCTCGGGCCGACCGACCTTCCTTCGCGCGTCGCCCACGACGCCAGCCGGCTCTACGCGCGCAATCTCGCCGCCTTCCTCGCTCCGATGCTCCCCGGAGGGAAGGCGCCGCGGAAGGGCGGCACGCAGCCGCCGTCCCCCGACGCAAGCGGGCTCGTGATCGATCTCGAAGACGAGATCCAGCGGGCGACGCTCCTCTGCCGCGATGGTGAGATCGTGCACGAAGCGCTGCGCTCCGCCGGAGCCGCCGAGCAGCGCCAGCGGGATCCGTCCGCCGCCGCCGCGAGGTGATTCGACCGTCGGGCGCTCCCGGTCCGCTCCGCTCTTCCGACCTCGGTCAACGCCATGACGACCTTCATCGTCGCCATCACCATCTTCACGCTCGCGGTCTTCGTCGGCTTCGAGATCATCACCAAGGTGCCGCCGACGCTGCACACGCCGCTGATGTCGGGGAGCAACGCCATCAGCGGCATCACCGTCGTCGGCGCCCTCGTCGCGGCAGGGCACCAGCACACGCTGATCTCCGCGATCCTCGGCACGCTCGCCATCGCGCTGGCGATGGTCAACGTCGTCGGAGGATTCATGGTGACCGACCGGATGCTCAGGATGTTCCGCTCCGGCCGGTCGACCGGCGGCGCCTCGGCCGGGAAGGGAGGGGGCGCCGATGCATCTTGACGAGAACCTGCGCAACCTCGCGTACCTCCTCGCGTCGGTCCTGTTCATCTTCGGGATCAAGGGGCTGACGCACCCGCGCACGGCGGTGCGCGGCAACACGCTCGGGGCGCTGGGCATGGCGATCGCGATCGCGGCGACGCTTCTCGACCGCGGGATCCTCGGCTGGGGGTGGATCGTCACGGGGCTTCTCCTCGGTTCGTCGGCCGGGGCGTATCTCGCCCGGCGCGTGCAGATGACCGAGATGCCCGAGATGGTCGCGCTGCTCAACGGCCTCGGCGGCGGCGCGTCGATGCTCGTCGCGGGCGCGGACCTGCACGAGCGGATCCACATGACCCGCGCAGCGGCTCAGGCCGCAGCCGAGGGAGCCGCGACGATCCCGGCGCCATCCATCGACGCGGTGACGATCGGCGCCACGGCGGCGAGCTGCCTCGTCGGCGCGGTGACGCTCGCGGGCAGCGTCATGGCCTTCGCCAAACTGCGCGAGATGGCGTGGGTCGAGCGCATCCGGCTCCCCGCGCAGCAGGCGGTCAGCGCGACGCTCTTCGTGATCGCCGCGGTGCTCGCGGCGCTGCTGGTGGCGAACCCGCACGCGGTGTGGATCTACTGGCTGCTTGCGCTGGCGGCCGGAGCGCTCGGCATCCTGCTGGTGACGCCCATCGGCGGGGCCGACATGCCGGTGGTGATCTCGCTGCTGAACTCCTACTCGGGCCTCGCGGCCGCCGCGACCGGCTTCGTCATCGGCAACAACGTCCTCGTGATCGCGGGTTCTCTCGTCGGCGCGAGCGGCCTCATCCTCACGAGGATCATGTGCCGCGCGATGAACCGCTCGCTCGCCAACGTGCTCTTCGGCGGCGCCCTGGCGGAGCAGGGAGGAAGCCGCGCCGCCGCGGATGAGGTCTACAGGACGGTGAAGGCGACGTCCCCCGCGGAGGTCGCGATGCTCCTCGACGGCGCACGGCGCGTCCTCGTCGTGCCCGGCTACGGCCTCGCGGTCTCGCAGGCGCAGCACATCGTCCGCGACCTCGCGAACCTCCTCGCCCAGCGCGGCGCCGAGGTCGACTTCGGCATCCATCCCGTCGCGGGGCGGATGCCCGGCCACATGAACGTGCTCCTCGCGGAGGCGGACGTGCCCTACGACCGGCTCAAGGAGATGGACGAGGTCAACTCGACGATCGAGCAGTGCGACGTCGCACTGGTCATCGGCGCCAACGACGTCGTGAACCCGGTGGCGCGCACCGACCCGGCAAGCCCCATTGCGGGAATGCCGATCATCGACGTCGACCGTGCGCGCACCGTCGTCGTGGTCAAGCGCTCGCTCAGCCCCGGCTTCGCCGGGATTCCCAATCCCCTCTTCGCGGCGGAGAACTGCCTGATGCTCTTCGGAGACGGCAAGAAGGCGCTTCAGGAGCTCGTCGCGGCGTTGAAGGAGGGCGCCTGAGCGACGCCGCGGACATCCGCCTGCTCTGTCTCGACGTCGACGGCGTCCTGACCGACGGATCGATCTCGATCGACGATCACGGACGGGAGATCAAGCGATTCCATGTCCGCGACGGGACCGGTCTGCGGCTCTGGCGGGCGCTCGGCCATGAGGTCGCGGTGATCACCGGACGGCGCGGGGCGGCGCTGCGCCACCGCCTCTGCGAGCTCTCGATCCGCCATGTGGTGCAGGGATCGCAGTCCAAGGGGGAGGCGTTCGAAGCGCTCCTCGAAGAGCTCGAGCTCGCCGCCGATCATGTCGCGATGCTCGGCGACGACCTTCCGGACCTTCCGATCCTGCGTGCGTGCGGCTACCCCATGGCCGTCGGCGACGCGGCGGCGGAGGTCCGGGCGGTGGCGCGCTTCACCACCGTGCGTCCGGGCGGGCACGGCGCGGTGCGCGAGGCGATCGAGCACCTCCTCCGAGAGCAGCGACGCTGGGATGAGGCGCTCGAGCTCTTCGATTGACACGGGCACAGGAGGGCGGAGTCGCATCATGCGATCGAGGGACGGTCGGCGCGGCGAGGAGCATGGAGACCGGCGCGCCCGCCTTCGGTCCGCCTCGCGCGATGGGCGACTCCGGCGCCGACGAGTTCCGCTCCGGAAACTCGGTCGCGCGGACGACCTGATGCGGACGGCCTGATGCGGTAGATCTGGTTCGGTAGACCTGCTTCGGTAGACCCACTCTCGAAGGCAGGCGACGGCGGCCCACGGCGGCCCACCGAGGCATCGCTGCGGAGCCGCGCACGTCGGCGTCCCGACGAGGCCCGTCTCCCTCCACTCCCTCCGCCCCTTCACAGCCCG
>CALMPF010000049.1 GCA_937871505.1 uncultured Planctomycetia bacterium
GGCCTCCTCCCGGCGCCCGAGTTCGGACAGCATGGTGCCCACGTTGTTCAGGCTCATCGCGAGGTCCGGCAGGAACGCGTCCGGCCGCGCCTGCGCCAGCGACCGGCGAATCTTCACCGCCTCCTCCGCCGCCGCAAGGGCCTCCTCCCGGCGCCCGAGTTCGGACAGCCTGTTGCCCACGTTGTTCAGGCTCATCGCCAGATACGGCAGGAACGCGCCCGGCCGCGCCTGCGCCAGCGACCGGTAGATCCCCGCCGCCTCCTCCGCCGCCGCAAGGGCCTCCTCCCGGCGGCCGAGTTCGGACAGCCTGCCGGCGTGCTCCCCCGCGAGACGACCGCGTGTCGCAGCCAGGTGGTCCGATTCCGTTGACTGCCGCCCCGGCAACGCCTCTCTCGCCCGGCGGACGACCCACTCGGCGACCTCGCGGAGGCTCACCGTCTGCTGAACCGCCGGAAGGTTGCTCATCATCGACTCGATCGGGACTCCCTCCCCGGCGTCCTCCAGCACCCGCCACAGGGTTTGACCGAGTGACGCCTCCGCGCTGCGCTCGGCGAGCGCCGTCGCCGCCAGCATCGCCGGAAGAGCACGGCCGGGCACATCGGCGCGAATCACCCGCTCCATCCAACGACTGGCCGAAGTGGTCGAACGCAGCGCGATGCGGCCAAGGACGGTCAACGCGTGCTTGATCTGCTCGTCGCTTGCGGACTGAAGGGCCTGTTCGAGAAACCGGGATGGCGTCCTCGGACTTGCCAGGACCTGCTCGACCAGCGCTTCGCCGAGGAGGTCTGGCTGGAGGCCGCGAAGGTAGCCGGTTTCACGAGGAGCGTCCCGTGAAGGACTGCGAAGACTCGAGCCAGCGGCGATGCGATTCGCTTCGGATTGAGTCTCGCTCGGAGCGTCCTTCGACGTCGCGTAGAGACTCTCAACGAAGTGAGTCAGTCTGGGGTGGTCCGGACCGCCGACATCCTGGTTCAGTCCTGACGCTTCGTCTCTTGTGGCGGCGCCGTTCCGCAGCGTGAGGGCGGCGACGAGAAGGCCGAACTGCTCCGTAAACGCGATCGCTTCGTAATCGCCGCCGGTATCGGCGCCGAGTTGCTTCCATCCCCGTCCCCAGAAACTCCGCTCGTGGTCCAGGATGACGCTCAGCAGCGTTGCAGGGTTGGTGTCGAGGTTCTCCACCGCGGCCAAGGCGGCCATGTGCAGGTAGAGCGGACGAGCGAAGCGCTCATCGGCGAGATCGATCTCCTGCTGCGGATCGGGCTTGCCAAGCGCCGCCGCGAACGCGGCCCGAGCGTCTCGGAAGACCCTGGCCCGGGTGCTCCGCTGCGGGTCGTTCTCCTGGATCTCCACGGAACTCAGCCGCTCGATGGGGTCAGCGTCCAGATAGGGCTTCACGTGGTCGCGATCTCTCACGATCGCCCACCAGTCGGCGACCTGTCGGGCGACGAGGATGACCCGAAATCGTCGCCCTTGCTTGGATGCTTGCTGAGCGATCGTCTCCAAATGCTCGGCCAGTCCCGACCGGGCCTCGGCGTAGTCGATCACCGCGCACGTCGGGCGCTCCGAGGTGCAGAGGAGATCGATGTCGTCGGGTTTCGTGCCTTCCAGGAGAAACCCGGCATACCAGCCGCGATCGCGCAACTGGGCACACCACCACTGGAAGAGCCTCGTCTTGCCGGCGCCGCCCGGCCCGGTGAAGAGGCGCATCGCCAGCGGTGAAGGGTCGGCGCACCAGGACTCCAGCTCCGCGATCTCGCGGCGCCGGATGGTCTCGTCGAATGCGACGGTCGCATGGCCGGCCAGGAGGAAGGCGCTGGCCGCCTGAGGGCGATGCGCTGCCCGGCGTTCAGGCGGGGAGTCTGGCCCCACGGGCTCCGACGCAGCCCCAGAGCCAAGCCGCTCTGTCGCCCGACCGATCAGACCGGAGTGCAGGACGTCCTCGGGACCCCTTGAGGTCGGCTCGAGTTGCTGCCGCAGGAAGGCCACCAGGACTTCCGCTGCCGCCTCGGCAGCGAACACCCTGAACCCGTGACTGCGCCCCGGCTCGGCGTGGTCCATGACCCCCTTGACCACCAGCAAGTGCGGCACATTCAGCGCAAAGGCCGCCTCGCCGACTGCGGCCGCTTCCATGTCGATGCCGACCACCGATCGCTGGGCGCCCCGCAGCCGCGACCAGATGGTCGCGTCGCGCACCAGCGAGCTGCCTGTGCCCAGTGGGTGGACGTGCAGGTTCCACTCTGCGATGCGGCCGGCGGGGAGCGGGGGGCGCCGTGCGAGGCACGCCGCTCCGGGTGAGTTGAGGAACTCGGGCTTGAAGGCCCGCGCCGCTTGGATCCACTGAGGCGTGAGGTTGATGGTTTTGGTGTCGGCGTTGAAGATCGCTTCTCGCTTCCCATCGGCATGCACGAGCTCGCCCCGGTCGTACTTGTAAACGAGTTCCGCGACGATCACGTCGCCGAGGTTGGTCCACGGCCGTTCCGGCGAGTCGCCGGGGTTGCCTGCGCAGACGCCGCACATGGCGACACACTCGGGCTTCAGGGCGGGGATGAGCGCTCCGGCCAAGAGCGTCGCAGGCCCCTCGCCCATGCCATAGGCGTGCACGGTCGCGATGCGAAGCGGCCGGCCGTGAATGCCGCGGTAGCGCCGTGTGCGAACGATGTAGCCGTGCGTCGTCGCCCGATCGAGTTCGGCCCAGGTGCCGTCGATCGCGCCGTCCTCGACGTTGGCCAGTGCGATGTCCTCGCCGTCTGCGGCGGTGAAGATCAAGGCGTCGACTCGAGCCTCCCTCCCTCCCATTGTGCCGGATGGTAATCGAAGAGGCATCTGAGAATGTCGGGCATTTGTTTCGACTCATGTCTCGGCTCCCAGTTCACGGGGAGTCCCGACGCCAGCGATGTCAGACCTTCACGGTCGCGGTCGTCCGTCCGGCATTCTCCGCCGCCGACTGCGTCCGCTGGCGAGAGAGTCGGGGCTCGACGCCTGCACGCTTCACCGCCCAGCCGATTCCGTCGGGCACGATGTGGATGTTCGTGCGACTCATCGGGGACGTTCTCTGGGTGTCGCCTGCGCCAGGCGAACCAGTCGCCAAGCGGCTGCGGAGTTCATCGCATGGCCATTGGTTGGCCCGGTTGCAGTGTCACTGATCGCCCGAGAGCGGGCCATCGCTGGCCGCCTCAAAGCCGGCCAGCGCATGCGACCGCTTTCTACCCGCGGTGGGGGTGTCACCGCACACCTCGTCCGCCTTCGCGGCCGCCGCGGCACGAGGCCCGCGACACGCCGCCCCTTGAGGCGTGACAGAGGCGTGACAGAGGGTGACAGAGGGTGACAGAGAGTGACAGAGAGTGACAGAGGGTGACCGGGGGTGACAGGTGGTTTGGGGGATGGCAGCGAAGCCCACGAGGGAGCGCGGAGAGCGTCCGGAGCGGCGCGCGGGCCGCACGGGCGGTCGTCATCCTCTCATGGGGTCATTCCGGGGGACTGCGGACAGTTCGGCCTTCAGCCCGCCGATGCCTCCCGGCGCTCGGTCACGGGATCGCCTTCACAGGCTCTCCGCAGCGACCGGCCTATCTGCCTTCGTAGAGCCGCTCGCCGAGCCAGTCGCTCAGTTCGGGAACTTCGAGGATCTTGTCCACCGTCGCCTTCACGTCGTACTCGATCCGGTGAAACTCCACGCGCAGCGTCGAGTCGGCACCCGCTTCGAGGATCGCGTAGCTCGCTCGGGGATCGAGATCGCGCGGCTGGCCGACCGAGCCGGGGTTGACGATCGCCTTCTCGTTCTCGTTGAGGACGTAGAGGCCGCCGAGGTCGTCCGGGGCGTAGAAGTCCGGCTCGTCGGTGAAGACGCCGGGGACGTGCGTGTGCCCGACGAGGCAGTGCCGATCGACGCGCTCGAAGACCTGCTGCATCTTGACGGGCGAGTTCACGGCGTCCTCGGGAAAGAGGTACTCGTTGATCGGCCGCCGCGGCGTCCCGTGGACGCAGAGGAAGGTCTCGAAGGCGACGCGGACTCGGAGCCTCCCGAGGAACTCCCAGCGGCGGATCGCCCGGGCGCGGTCGTCGCGCTGCCGCTCGAACTGCGCCCTGGTCCAGAAGGCTGCCTGTTCTGCGGCGGCGTTGAAGTTGGTCGGTTCGTAGAGGACGCCGAAGTCGTGGTTGCCCATCAGCGACCACTCGCACCGCTCGGCGACGAGATCGACGCACTCGACCGGATCCGGCCCGTAGCCGACGATGTCGCCCAGACAGATGATCCGATCGACGTTGCGTGCGTCGATGTGCGCGAGGACCGCCGTGAGCGCGGCGAGGTTCGCGTGAATGTCGCTGATGATGGCGGTCCGCACTGGCCGGGATGGTAAGGGGCGGCGGGAGGGGCGAGCAAACGCGCTGGTCCCGTCGGGCGCAGCCGGCCCTCGCGGGAATCGTCGATGCCGCTCGGCGACTCGCCGCGACTTCGGGGCGGCGGAGGACCGAAGCCCAGCGCGTCCGATCGTGCGCGCCCTCCGGGGAAATGGCGGACTGGGGAACGGCGCGGCTCGCGCCCGATCTGCCCGGGAAGGGGCGGACGAACCAGCGCGCGCCGGACCTTCGCGGCGGAGCGCTGCTACCCTCCGCCCTTCCGGCGTGGCCGCGCGCCGCGGCCACTCCGCGACCGCCGGTCCGGCGCCTCTCGACTCAGCCATGGCAACCCACTACGACCTCATCGTGATCGGCGGCGGACCCGGCGGATACGTCGGCGCCATCCGCGCCGCGCAGCTCGGTATGAAGACCGCGTGCATCGAGCGCGACAAGCTCGGCGGCGTCTGCCTCAACTGGGGCTGCATTCCCACCAAGGCGCTCCTGCACAACGCGGAGCTCTACATGGAGGCGATCCGGCACGGGCCGGAGTGGGGAATCGACGTCGACGCGGCGAAGGTGCCCGTGGAGTGGAGCAAGGTCATCGGCCGCAGCCGGAACATCACCGGCACGCTGAACAACGGCGTCGCGTTCCTCTTCAAGAAGAACAAGATCGACCACGTTCAGGGCCACGCCCGGATCCTCTCGGGGAAGTCCGCCCACGCGCCGTGCTCCGTCGAGGTCGCGGAGCCCGCCGGCGACTACTACCACGGCACCGGCGGCCCCGCGAAGCAGACGCTCACCGCCGATCGGATCCTGATCGCCACCGGTGCGAAGCCGCGTCAGCTTCCGGGCGTCGCCTTCGACGGCAAGACGATCGTCTCCTCGTACGACGCGATGAACCTCCCGGCGCGGCCGAAGTCGATGGTCATCGTCGGCTCCGGAGCCATCGGCATGGAGTTCGCCTACTTCTACAACGCCTTCGGAACGAAGGTGACCGTCGTCGAGATGCTCGATCGGATCCTGCCGCTGGAGGACGACGAGATCTCGAAGGTCGCCGCCCGCGCCTTCGGGAAGCAGGGCATCACCTTCATGACCGGCAAGACGGTGAAGTCCGTCGCGCGGAAGGGGACCGGCGCGGAGGTCGCGATCATCGATGTCGCCGACGAGTCGAAGCGCGAGACGCTCGAGACCGACGTCGTCCTGGTGGCCATCGGCGTGCAGGGCCGGTTCGACGGCCTCTTCGACGAGAAGCTCGGCATCGCCGTCGAGAAGGGCCACATCAAGACCGACTACCGCGCGAAGAAGGAACCCGCCTACGCCACGAGCGTGCCCGGCATCTACGCCGTCGGCGACGTCATCGGCCCGCCCTGGCTCGCCCACGTCGCCAGCGAGGAGGCGGTCACCTGCGTCGAGCGGATGGAGGGCCACCACACCCTCGGCGTCGACTACGACTCCATCCCCGGCTGCACCTACTGCAACCCGCAGATCGCCTCGGTGGGAATGACCGAGCGCGACGCGAAGGCAAAGGGCATCGCGTACCAGGTCGGCACGTACCAGCTCAAGTCGCACGGGAAGGCGATCGCGGTCGGCGCCACCGAGGGACTCGTCAAGATCGTCGCGAGCAAGCCGTACGGCGAGATCCTCGGCGCCCACATCATCGGCGAGGATGCGAGCGAGCTGATTCACGAGTTCTGCCTCGCCCGGCGTCTCGAGGCGACGGTCGAGGACATCATCTCCACGCTGCACGCGCATCCGACGATGGCCGAGAGCATCCACGAGGCGGCGCTCGCGGTCGAGGGTCGCGCGATTCACGCGTGATCGGCCTGACTGGCCTCGCCGGCCCGACCGGCAGGAGGAACGCACCCCGAACCTCTGCCGGCAGCGGCAGCGCCGGAAGGCTCGGGAGCGGAGCCTCTGATCGCGTCGAGGATGGGATCCGCCGCCGGGGGATTCGGCGGCCCTGAGGCCGATCGATCCGCGCCCATCGGGATGGTCGCGGGAGATCCCCGGCGGCGAGAGCGCCTCGGGTTCGTGCGACCGCTGCCCGGTCGCCACGCACCGCCGCGAGAGCGTCACGCGACCTCCGGCACGCTCGTTCGTCGGAGCCGCGCGCATCGCAGCGGGGTTTCCCGGAGTGCGGCCGATCTCGCAGACGGTTGGAGGGCCCGGGGTCTCGCGCAGCGCGGCGGCGTGTACAATCCGCCTGTTCGCGGCCGACCGAATGCCCCGAATCGCCCCTCCGCGATCATGTGACGCGAGCATGCGATTCGGAACACGGACCAAGGACACTGGATGGTCAGCGGGAGGTGGTCATGCGACCGTCGTCCGATTCCGCGCCGACCGAGTCGGTGGCGCGCTACGAAGATCGGTTCGAGTCGATGTACGCCGAGGCGGAAGCCTCCGGCGATCGCACGCTGATTCCCTGGGACCACGACCGACCGAATCCGCTGCTGGTGCAGTGGCTCGACCACGACGCGGCGGGAGTCGTCCGCTGCGGCGCTCGCGTCGCGGTGGTCGGGTGCGGACTCGGACATGACGCGCGGGAGCTGATCCGGCGCGGGTTCGAGGTCACGGCGTTCGACATCAGTCCCACCGCGATCCAGTGGGCCAAGCGGATCGATCCGGAGGCCGCGGAGAGCTTCTTTCGGGCCGACCTCTTCGCACCGCCGCCGCGCTGGGTGCATCGATTCGACCTCGTCGTGGAGGTCCACACGCTCCAGGCGCTGCCGCCGGAGACCCGTTCGACCACGATGTCGGCGCTGGCGAGGATCACCGCGATGAATGCGGCACTGCTGGTGATCTGCCGCGCCACGGACGTGCCCGCGCGGCACGAGGAGGGCCCGCCCTGGCCGCTGACCCCCGACGAGCTCCTCGGGCTTGCATCGGGCGCCGGGCTCCGCGCCGCCACATTCGATGTCGTCGATCGAGCGGAAGGAAGCGCGCACTCGCGGATCCGAGCGCTGCTCACGCGTGCGTGAGTCGAGCGCTCTCCGCGTCGGCGTCGCGCCGATGCCGCACCGTCCGTCGGCGCGCCGGGCCGCCTGCGGCGAGATCCGATCCGGCCTCCTTCCGCAGCGGGGAGCCGCGCGCGCAGGCGCGCTCGCCGCCGCCGGCGGAGGCTTCACTACACTCCGCGAATGACCGCCCGCCGCGGACTGCTGCTGGTCGTCTCCGGCCCTTCGGGAGTCGGCAAGACGACGATCACGCGCCGTCTGAGGGACCGCTTCAGGGCGGTCTTCAGCGTCTCCGCGACGACGCGCGCGATCGGGCCAGGCGAGCGCGACGGCGTCGACTACCACTTCATCACGCAGGCTGACTTCGAGCGCGCCCTCGAGCAGGGGCGCTTCCTCGAACACGCCCAGGTCTTCGGTCGCCACTGGTACGGCACCCCGCGCGATCCGGTCGAGCGGCATCTCGCCGAAGGCCGGGTGGTGATCCTCGACATCGACGTGCAGGGGGCGCTCCAGGTGCGGCGCTCGATGCCCGAAGCGCTTCTGATATTCATCCTGCCCCCGGACGACGAGGAGCTCCTTCGGCGCCTGCGCGACCGGGGCCGCGATGATCCCGAGGCGATTGCACGCCGCTTCGCGGAGGCGCAGCGCGAAGTCGCCATCGCGCGCGGCAGCGGGGCATACGACGCCTTCGTCGTCAACAGCGACCTCGACGCCGCGGTCGAGCGGATCGCGGCCCTGATCTCGCAGCGCAGCTCGGAGCAGGCCGCGGTCCATGGCCCGGATGCCGACCCCGCGCCGGCATCCCGAGGCGGGGGCGCCTGACGCTCCAGCGCAGGGCGGCGCCTGCTGCGGCCGCCCTGCGCTGGAGCGCTGCGAGCGGCCGCGAGCCCGTCGCCCGCTCCGCGCCGCGTCAGAGGCCCCAGCAGAGGTACTTCGTCTCGGTGAAGGCGAGCACGCCTTCCCGTCCGCCTTCGCGGCCGTAGCCGGAGTGGCGCATCCCGCCGAAGGGCGCCTGCGCCGTCGAGGGCATCGCGTCGTTGGCGCCGAGGACACCGAACTCCAGGGCCTCCGCCACGCGCAGCAGTCTCGATGCGTCGCGGGTGAAGAAGTACGCAGCGAGTCCGAACGGGAGGGAGTTCGCGAGCGCGATCGCCTCGACCTCGTCGCGGAAGCGCACGACCGGAGCGACCGGCCCGAACGTCTCCTCGCGCAGGACGAGCATCTCCGGCGTCGCTCCTTCGAGCACCGTCGGCGCATGAAAGCGCCGCGCGAGCCCGGGAATCTCGACCAGACCGCCTCCGACGGTGGCGCGGGCGCCGCGCGCGGTCGCATCGGCGACGTGCGCCTCGACCTTGCGCAGCGCGGCATCATCGATCAGCGGTCCGATCTGCGTCGTCGGGTCGCGCCCGTCGCCGACGCGGAGCGCTGCGACGCGCTCGCGCAGGCCGGCCACGAAGGCGTCGTGGATCGACTCCTGCACGTAGAAGCGGTTGGCGCAGATGCAGGTCTGGCCGCCGTTGCGGAACTTGCTCGCGATCGCTCCGTCGAGCGCCCGCGCGAGATCGGCATCGTCGAAGACGATGAGGGGCGCGTGCCCTCCAAGCTCCAGCGCCAGACGGACGATGTTCGGCGCCGAGCGCTCGATGAGCAGCCTCCCGACCTCGGTCGAGCCGGTGAAGGAGACCTTCCGCACCGCTCCATGGGCGAAGAACGCCGAGCCGATGCGCTCGGCATCTCCGGTGACCACGTTGACGACGCCCGCGGGCACTCCCGCCCCCTCTGCGAGGCTCGCCAGCGCCAGCGCCGTCAGCGGCGTCTGTTCGGCGGGCTTGAGGACCATCGTGCAGCCCGCTGCGAGCGCCGGCGCGAGCTTGCGGGCGACCATCGCAGCGGGAAAGTTCCACGGCGTGATCGCCGCGCAGACGCCGACCGGCGGACGGAGGACGAGCAGCCGCTTCCCCGCCGTCGAGGCTGGAATGAGCTCGCCGCCGAGGCGCTCCGCCTCGCCCGCGGCGAAGTCGAAGAAGCTCCGCGCGTAGTCGATCTCGCCGCGCGACTCCAGCAGCGGCTTGCCCTGTTCGAGCGTGAGCAGGTGCGCGAGCTCCTCGCGATGCCGCCCCAGCGCCGCAGCCCAGCGCCGAAGCGCCGCGGCTCGCTCCGGCCCCGGCGTCTCGCGCCAGCGAGGAAGGGCGGCGGCAGCGGCATCGAGGGCTGCGTTCGCTTCCTCGGCGCCCGCATCGGCGGCGGCTCCGACGACCTCGTCGGTGGAAGGGTTGACGACGGCGAACGCGCCGCCGCGATGAGCCGGACGCCACACCCCGTCGATGAGGCACGCGGCCGACGGGAAGCGAGGGAGCTGATCGTCCATCGGTGCTGCGCGGTCAGGTGCGGAGTCGGGGACGATCTCCGCGCCGGGTGGCGACGCTGATCCGGGCGTCATGCGATCGGTGCGCCGCATCGCCGGTGCGTCCCGACGGAAACGGCCCGCCAGATGAACACTCCAGCGCCCCTCGGGTGCGTCGCGAGGCGGTCGGAAGCGGATGTTCTGCAAGGAGAAGCGAAGCAGATGGGG
>CALMPF010000050.1 GCA_937871505.1 uncultured Planctomycetia bacterium
GTTCCTGACTGCATCGACGGTTGCCCCGACGATCCGAAGAAGACCGAGCCCGGTGCCTGTGGCTGCGGCATCAGCGACATCGACTCCGACGGAGACGGTGTGCCTGACTGCCTCGACGGCTGCCCCGACGATCCGAAGAAGACCGACCCTGGCGCCTGTGGCTGCGGGATCAGCGACATCGATTCCGACGGCGACGGCGTCCCTGACTGCCTCGACGGCTGCCCGGACGATCCGAAGAAGACGGCCCCGGGGGCGTGCGGCTGTGGTGTCTCCGATGTCGACAGCGACGGGGACGGCGTTCCCGACTGCGCCGACGAGTGCCCGGAGGACCCGGAGAAGTTCGAGCCGGGACTCTGCGGCTGCGGCGTTCCCGACACGGATACGGATGGCGACGGTGTCCCTGACTGCCTCGACGGCTGTCCGGAGGATCCCGACAAGGTGGATCCGGGAGCGTGTGGATGCGGCGAGTCCGACGTCGACAGCGACCGCGACGGCGTCCCCGACTGCATCGACGGATGCCCGCGCGATCCGAACAAGATCGAGCCGGGTTTCTGCGGCTGCGGTGCGCCGGAGACTGACAGCGATGGGGACGGCGTTCCCGACTGCATCGATGGATGTCCGGACGATCCCGGCTCGGTCGATCCGCGCGATTGCGGCTGTGGCGATCCTGCGGCGGGGTCATGCTGCGAGGAGCACGACGGTCCGGCGTGCGCCGATGCCGAGTGCTGTGCTGCCGTCTGCCTGCTCGATCCGAAGTGCTGCTCGATCGGATGGGACTCCCTCTGCGTCGCGATCGCAAGCGATCTCATCTCATGCGGATGTCCCGACCAGCCGAGCTGCGGCGACCCGTCGTCGGGCGACTGCTGCGAAGCGGGTGACGCTCCGTTCTGCGCTGACGAACGCTGCTGCGGAGCGGTCTGCGCGATCGATCGCTTCTGCTGCATCGAGCAGTGGGACGCGCTCTGCGTCGAGATCGCCTCGACGCTCCCGGCATGCGGCTGCCCGCCGCTTCCGCCGGAGTGCTCCGAGGAGGCGTGCTGCTATTCGGCGCACACGGGCCTCGGCTGCGAGAGCGAGGAGTGCTGCCTGGCGATCTGCTCCCTCGACATCGCCTGCTGCGAGATCGCCTGGGACCTGCTCTGCGCGGCGACCGCGGTGATCAACTGCTGCCCGGCGGACCTCAACCGTGACGGCGTGATCGACGGCTCCGACCTGGGCATCTTCCTCGGCGGCTTCGGCGGAAGCGTCAGCTTCGACATCGACTGCAACGGCATCGTCGATGGCGGCGATCTCGGTCTTCTGCTCGCCTCCTGGGGACCCTGCACGTGAGTTGCGCCTCGCCCGACGCGACGGGTCCGCGGTGCCCGTGGAGACGAGCTCGATGCGAGCGCCGCGATCGCGCGGTGGCATGCTGAGCGTCCAGGTCGAGGGGGCCGCTCCGAGTGATCGCAGGCAGCGGTCACTCGGAGAGGCGCCCTCGTTCGGAGAGGGTGCGATCAGGCCCGGGCCGACCCGGCCGTCGGCGACCCCGCGCGACGGAGCGCTCGGGGATCGGCTTCGCGGGCGTGCTCCCGGTCGTGACGCTCCGGAATCTCCCGCGCGAGATCCGGCTACGCTCAGTTCATGCCTCTCCGAACCGCCCTCCGGATCGTGGCCGCGGCGTGTGTCGTCGCCTGCCTCCCCTCCCTCTGCATCGCCGGAAGTGCCGCCGCGCAGGCCACCTCCGGAGCGCCGAGCCGCGATGCGAGCGCACGCGATGCGGCTCCGCCCTCGATCGAGCGGTACCTCCGCATCCGGGCGCCTGGCGCCGCGACCTTCGGCGCCGACGGAACGCTCTACGTCCGCGACTGGCCGGACGGGATCTTCCAGCTCTACCGCGTCGAGGGCGAACGGGCGGCCCCGGGCACGGCGACGACGAAGCTCACGGCGTTTCCCGACGGCCTCTCGTCGTTCCGGGTCTCGCCGGACGGCACGCTGATCCTGCTCATGCACGCGGTCGGCGGGAACGAGAACACCCAGGTCTCGCTGCTCGATCCGAGCGCGGATGGCGGCAAGGGGAGGATCGTGCCCCTGCTCGCGAGCCCTCGCGTCCGGCACACCGTCGGTCCCTGGCTGGCCGACTCGCGGGGCTTCCTCTACAGCGCCAACGCCGAGAGTCCCAACGACTTCCACCTCCATCGGTTCGATCTCGCGGACGACCCGTTCGCCGGCGGCCCGGCCGGAACGTCGACGCGGATCCTCGACCGCACCGGGTCGTGGAGCATCGCGGACGTGACCGACGATGGCGGCCGCGCCATCGTGGGCGAGTTCCGCTCGGCGACCGACACCTCGCTCTATGAGCTGGACCTGCGCAGCGGCGAGCTGCGCGACCTGACTCCGAAACCGGCGGATGGCGGCACGGTCGCGGCCGTGGGCGTCGCGTATGCCCCCGGCGAGCAGGCGATCTTCATGCTCAGCGACGTTGCGGATGGCATCACGCGCCTGCACCGTCACGAGCTCGCCGACGGCGCGCTCTCGCGCCCGCTTTCGGCCCTCGATCCCTTTGAGGTGGACGGCGCCGAGATGAACCGCGAGCGGACGCTGCTCGCCGTGACGACCAACGAGGAGGGATTCGGCGTGCCGCACCTCTATCGGCTCCCGGGCCTCGAGCCCGTGGAGATGCCTGCGCTCGAGCCGGGCGTGGCGTCGATCACCGGGATCGTCGGCGACCGGGTCGTGGTCTCCCTGACCAACGCGCGCACCCCCGGAGTCGCCTTCACCTTCGAGGTGCCTCCGGCGGGCGGGGCCCAGATCGTGCCGGCTGCGCGGCAGGTCACGTTCGTCGATGATCAGGGGCTCGATCTCTCGTCGTTTCCGCTGCCGGCGCTGGTGAAGTACCCGGCCTTCGACGGGCTCGAGATTCCCGCGTTCGTGTATCTGCCGCCCGGCCACGCCTCGGGAACCCCGATCCCCTTCGTCGTCCAGTATCACGGAGGCCCGGAAGGACAGCATCGCCCGACGTTCAACCCGCAGCTTCAGTACCTCGTCTCGCAGGGCTTCGGCGTCCTGCTGCCGAACGTCCGCGGCTCGTCGGGATATGGGCGCGCCTTCCTCTCGCTTGACGACTACCGGAAGCGCTGGGACAGCGTGAAGGACGGCGTCGATGCGGCGGCGTGGCTGGTCAGCAAGGGGATCGCCGTGCCGGGCCGGATCGCGACGATGGGCGGCTCATACGGCGGCTACATGGCGATGGCGTGCCTGGTCGAGGATCAGAAGCGCGTGAACCGGGGCGATCAGCCGCAGCGTCTCTTCGGCGCGGGAGTCAAGGTGGTCGGCATCGTCAACCTCCAGACGTTCCTCGAAAAGACCGCGGGCTACCGCCGCAAGCTGCGCGAGGCCGAGTACGGTCCGCTGAGCGATCCCGAGTTCCTCGCGTCGGTCTCGCCGATGACGTACATCGAGGAGATCAACGTTCCGGTCTTCATCGCCCACGGGTTCAACGACCCGAGGGTTCCCGTCGAGGAGGCGATGCAGCTCGCCGTCGCGCTCAAGGACCGCGGGCTCGATCCGCAGGTCTTCATCGCCCCGGATGAGGGACATGGGTTCGCCAAGCTGGACAACCGCCTCTACTACGGGCAGCGTGTGACGGCGTTCCTGAAGCAGCATCTCCGCGACGTGGACCGATAGCGCCGACGCGCGCGCGGCCGTCCCGCGGCGCGCAGCTCCGCGACCCGAACGGATTCCGCCCATTCCGGCTCCTGGGAGCGGTTCGGGCTGTCCCGCGCCCGCATCCTCAAGCCCGGCCGAGCCCGATGACGACATAGATCGGTCGCGCTGCGCCTTGGAAGGTGCGCGACGCTCGTCTTCGCGCGTGCGGAGGGCGAGTTCGCTTCGCCGCCGCGCCGGCGCCGCTCACGGCGCACCCGCCGCGGCAGGAACCGGAAACCACGGAGGGTCCGCCCGGTGTCGTGTCGCCTGATTTCCCCGCTCGTCCGAGCCGCCTCGATCATCCTGAGCGCGGCGGTCGGTCCGACCTTGTTCCTGAGCGCGTGCACCGCGCCCACCGCGAGGACTGGCTATGTCCCCGCATCGCCGGTCGCGGTCGCGCGGCCGAAGGCGGCCCCGACGTCCACGCGGGAGATGCCGCAGCGGGGGGGCCTCTTCGAGGCGGAGGTCGCCAGGGCAGCCCGCGAGTCGCGCTTCGTCGTCGTCGACTTCGGAGCTCCCTGGTGCGGTCCCTGCAAGGTGATGGAGCGAACGACCTGGACCGACTCTCGCGTCCGCCGCTGGATCGACGCCAACGCGATTCGCGTCCACATCGACATCGAGCAGCGCAGCGACGTCAAGAACCGCTTCGCCGTCGGCGGCGTCCCGACCACCGTCGTCCTCTGGAACGGGCGCGAAGTCGGGCGCACCAGCGGGGCGCTTGGCGGCGAGGCGATGGTCGAGTGGCTCCGGAGCACGACGCGGCGATCGTGATCGCGGCGCGGATCCGAACCGGCGCGGCCGGGCAACCGACTTCCGGCGACGGCAGCCGCAGGGCGAGAAGGGGGAGGCCGCGCCCGCTCTTGACATTCGCGCTCCGCTGCGGGAAGGTGGACTGAAGACGAGTTCGGCGCGATGGACATCCGGGGGGAGTTCCCCGGTTCGCCGGTCGCCCGGGCTCGCCGAGGGGAGGCAGCGCGATGCTCTGTGGTCCATCAGGTTGTGGGATGCCCCCCGCGCGCTCGACGCGCGGCGGCACCTCGGGGCATTTCGCGCTTCGCACAGGATGCGACGCCGCGCTCATCCGTCGTCCGGCCACGGCTTCGCGCAGCCGCCGCGTCCATTCGGAGACGCCGGTCCCGGCCGGGGCGGCGCAGCGCTCCCAGCTCCGGCGCCGCGGCGTCGCCCGGCTCCGCCGGCTCGCCCGCCTGACCTCGCTCGTCTGGGTTGCCGCGCTCGCGCTGCTCGTCTGGGGAGCGGCTCCCGCGCCGGCGCAGTGCTGGTGCGAGGACCAGCACGGCGGGGCGGGATCGCTTCCTCAGACCGCTCAGAAGACGCTCGGCAGCGGCCCGCTGACCTGCATCGTCGGACGCCTTCGGTCGAACGCGATCGCCGACGGCGGCCCCGACCTTGAGGACATGTATCTGCTCCGGATCGACCAGCCCGGGATCTTCACGGCTCGGACGGTCGTGGCCCCGATGCCTCCGGCCCAGCCGGGCGATGTCGTCGCGTTCGACACCCAGCTCTGGCTCTTCCAGGTCTGCGGGGACGGACTCCTCGGCAACGATGACGATCCCTGCGAGCGGGCGATCGGCTTCTCGTTCATCGGCAACGCGAGCAACGACGGGACCGGCGTCATCGTGAAGGAGCCCGGCCTCTACCTCATCGCGGTCAGCGTCCACGACAACGATCCGGTGAGCCCGCTGGGGCCGATCTTCGATCAGGCGTCCCGCATCGAGATCTCGGGCCCTGATGGCCTCGGCGGAGGAGTGCCGATCTCGGGATGGAGCCGGACCGCGGGCGGCGTGCCGACCGACGTCGATCTCTGGTACCGGATCGACCTGACCGGGTGCGCCTACGCGGCGCCCTTCCTCTGTCCCGCCGATCTCAACGACGACGGCATCGTCGACGGCGCCGATCTCGGGATTCTCCTCGGCAACTGGGGGACGATGGGCGTCGGAGACATCGACATGGACGGCGACATCGACGGCGCCGATCTCGGCCTGCTGCTCGGCGGCTTCGGCTTCTGCCCGCCGCCCGAAGGAGTCTGCGGCGAGCCGAACTCGGGAAGCTGCTTCGAAGCGCATGGGAACCCGGCCTGCGAGGATGCGTGCTGCTGCGAGGTGGTCTGCGCCGTCGATCCGTTCTGCTGCAACGTGAGCTGGGATTCGATCTGCGCGGGCGGAGCAGGGGCGCTCTGCGGCGAAGGCCTCTCGGACGGGGCGGTCGGCGCCGACGGCTCCGGCGCGGATGCTGACGACGCGGCGGGCGGCGGCTGCCTGACGTCCTGTCCGCCCTGCTCGATCCCCGAAGGCGAGCCGTGCGGGGCCGACTTCAACGGCGGGGGGGGACCGGTCCCCCCCGGCTTCTCGGGCGCCGGCCGCCGCGCAGTGAGGTTCGGGGGCGCCAGGGCGGCGGGGGGGGCACCCGGAACGGGCCTG
>CALMPF010000051.1 GCA_937871505.1 uncultured Planctomycetia bacterium
CGGTGGTCCACTCCGGGCCGTTCATGGTGGCGGCGTCGACGACGCTGTCGCTTGGTGCGACGCACACGCTGCTCGCAGGCGCGACGATCTCTGGTGCCGGGAACCTCTTCGGGGGAGACACCGGGACCCGGACCTTCAACGCTCCAGTGGCCATCGGGGGCAATGCGACGCTGTCGGGAACGAACAACTTCACCGCGACCACGCTGAGCGTCGGCGGCACCTTGACCGTGACTGCCGGCACGACGACGACTGCGCATGACTTCACGCTGACGAACCTGACGATCTCGGGCGGCACACTGGGCGGGAGCGGCCCCGTGACGGTGACGGGCGGGTTGAACTGGACGACTGGCACGATGGGCGGGAGCGGGACGACGACGCTTGCTGCGACGTCGACGTCGACGTTGAGCGGGACATCCGCGAAGAACCTGAGTCGCACCTTGGTGAACCAGGGGACGCTGACATGGACTGGGACCAGTACCGGCCGCATCGATTTCTACGGCGGGACGCTCGTGAACGAGGGCGAGTTCATCGCCGCTGCCGCGGTGAACGCCCGGGGCGTGTCTGGAACGAACGCCTTCGTGAACGAGGGACTCTTCCGGAAGACCGGAACGGGCACGATCAACTTCATCAACAGCGGTGCGAACCTCCCCTTCACCAACGACGGCACGGTGCAGGTCGAGGGCGGGACGCTGGGGCTCGCCAACATCGTCACGAATCTTTCAGGGACGACCCTGACCGGGGGAACATGGGGTCTCGCGCCGTCAACGACGCTGAACTTCCCCGGTTCGGCGACCGTGCGCACGCTCTCCGGCGGTGCCGTGGTCACCCTCTCGGGGAGCGGTTCGAACTTCGCGGCCGTGAACGGCCTGACGACCATCCAGCCGGGCGCATCGTTCCTGCTCGGGAGCGGTCGTGACTTTTCCGCCACGCCGCTGGGCGGCACCTTCGCCAACAGCGGTTCGCTCGGGCTCGATGTCGGCAGCGAGATCGCAATCAATGGTGCGTACAGCCAGTTGGCGACCGGCTCGCTCGCCAAGACGTTCGGCGCCTGGGAGGACCCTGTGCCACTCGTCGCCAGCGGCGACGTGGCGCTCGACGGCTCGCTCGCCACCACCTTCGGCCTCGGGTTCACTCCGACGCCGGAGGCGTCCATGACGCTGCTCACAAGTGGGGGAACGCTTGCGGGCACGTTCGCGACGGTCTCTCCCTCGGAGTGCACCATCGCACTCATCTATGACCCGGTGAGCGTTCAGTTCGGTCTCGATACCGTCGCACCGACGGCGCTCTGCCAGGACATCACGATCCAGCTCGACATCGATGGCAACGCGACCATCGCGGCGTGGCAGGTCGACGGCGGCTCATCCGACAACTGCGAGGTCGCCTCACTGGCCGTCGAGCCCAGCGCCTTCACCCTCGACGACGTCGGCCTGAACGTCGTCACGCTGACCGTGACCGACCTCGCCGGCAACACGGCGACCTGCGACGCAGTTGTCACAGTCGTTGCCGGCACCACGTATCCCGACCTGATCATCGCGTCCGTGGTCATACCGCGGAGCAGTGTGGTGGAGAGTCGGTTCACAGTCGAGTGGACCGCGACCAACGTCGGTGACGGCGTCGCGAATGCGCCCTGGGTGGACCGGGTCTACGCGGCGACCTCTCCGGGAGTGGACCTCGAGAGTCCGAGCGCGATCGTGCTCGGCGAGGTCGTGGGCACTTCGTCGCTCGAGCCCGGTGCGAGTGTCGCGCGATCGATCTCGGTGACGGCGCCGGGCGAGCCGGGGAGCTACCACATCTTCGTCAAGGCCGATGCCGACAATCAGATCTTCGAGTTCCTCGAAGGCGCCGAGGCGGAAGGCAACAACATCACGGCGGCGTCTCAGCCGATCGTCATCGAACAGGTGTCGCGTCCGGATCTGATCGTGAGTTCCGTCACGCCGCCGCCGAACGCGTCGCCGGGCTCGGTGGTGAGCGTTGCGTGGGTGGTGACGAACATCGGCACCGCGGCGACCTCCGGGTCATGGAGCGAGACGCTTTCGGCGTCGCTGGACGACCAGGTCGGCAACGACATTCCCGGTGCGACGTTCGTGTACAGGGGCGTCATCGAGCCTGGGGAGTCGGTGTTGCGCGTGGAGGAGTTCCAGGTTCCTGCGGTTCCTCCGGGCGGGTACTGGCTGGTGGTCTGCGTCGACACCGGGGGTCAGCTCGTCGAGCTCGACGAGACGAACAACTGTGCGATCGAGCCGGTCTGCATCGACTGCCTCTTCCCGAACCTTGTGGTGCTCTCCGCGAGCGGTCCCCGTTCGGGGACGGCGTCGCCGGTCGATCCGATGACGGTGACGTGGACAGTCGAGAACGCCGGGAAGGGGGCTGCGTCGGGTTCGTGGGTGGACTCGGTGTCGCTGGTTCCCGAGGCGGGGGGTGCGGCGTTGAGCCTGGCGCAGTTTGCGGTGGCGGGTCCTCTGGGGTCGGGTGATGCGTACGTGCGTCAGGAGACGGTGGCGATTCCTCTCGGGACGCCGGAAGGGATGTACCGCCTGCGGATCGTGACCGACGCGGTGAACAACGTCTCCGAGCCAGGTGGCGAGGACGACAACGTGTTCATCACCGAGACGTTGATCGCCATCAGTGGCGTTCCCGCGCCGGACCTGGTGGTGCAGTCGATGGTGGCGCCGACCTCGGCGCTGTTCGGCGATGAGGTCGAGGTGACGTGGATGGTGGGCAACGCAGGAAGCCTGGCGGCCACAGGTGTGTGGCAGGATCGGGTGTATCTCTCTCCGACGCCGGGGCTCGGTGCGGGTGCGGTGCAGCTCTTCGCCCAGACGATCGTCGGGGAGTCTCCGCTGGCGATCGGAGCGACGTATTCGCGAAGCGCGCTGGTGACGATTCCGCTGGCGCAGAGTTCGGTCCCGGGCGTGCGGTATCTGATCGCGCAGACGGACGCACTGGATCAGGTGGCGGAGTTGAACGAGGGAAACAACGTGCAGGCGAGCAGAGCGGTGGAGATGTCGCTTCCGCCGCTTCCGAACATTGTGGTCACGGCGGTCCAGACGCCTCCGGGCGGCGAGGTGGGAACGCCGATCACGGTGGGGTGGACGGTGACGAACATCGGCACTGCCGCTGCGGTGGGTCCGTGGGCGGAGAAGGTGTACGCCTCGACGGATTCCCAGGTCGGCGGGGACATGCTGGTGGCGACGCGGGTGTTCGAGGGCACACTGGCGCCGGGCGCGTCGGTCGCCCGGACGGCGGATGTGTTCCTACCGAACATCTCGGGCGATCAGTTCTGGCTGGTGGTGTGCAGCAACACGTCTGGTTCGGTGATCGAGCTGAACCCATCCGACAACTGCGCGGCGAGCACTTCGCCGGGCGTCATCTGGCGTCCCGATCTGGTGGTGTCGAACGTGACGGCGCCGACGTCGGCGGTTGGCGACGCCTCGATCACGGTGTCATGGACGCTGAAGAACGAGGGACTTGCGGTCGCGTATCCGATCTGGATCGAGGGCGTCTTCATCGACGCGGTCGACGCGAAGGGCGTTCCGGTCGGATCGCCGCAACTGGTCGGCACGACGGTGGCGACCGTTCCGCTGGCGGGGGGTGTGCAGGTTCCCCGCTCGCTGGCGGTGACGGTGCCGGGCACGCTGCCGGACGGTGCATATGCGATTCGGGTGCGTACGGACATCACGAACGTGGTCGTTGAGACGGGTCCGGCCGGGAACAACGAGGCGTATGCGGCCGGCCTCATCGAGATCACGCAGCCGGATCGTCCGAACCTCGTGATCTCGGAGATCGCGACGCCGGCGGACGGCCTTGTCGGTCAGTCACTGAGCGTCGAGTACACCGTGGCGAATGTGGGTCCCGTCGTGGCGGGCGGGGCGTGGACCGATCGGGTCTGGGCGGTGAACGAGTCGACCGGTCAGCAGGTGGAGGTGGGGAACACGGTGCTCACCGGTCCGGTGGAACCTCTGGGGTCGTACACGAAGTCGGTGGTGTCCAGCCATCCTCTGATGCCGGGCACGTATCGGATCAAGGTGGAGGTGGACCGGACGAACGCGCTGAACGAAGGCCTCGATGGCGGCGAGGACGACAACATTGCGCTCGCCGACTCGACGTTCGTGTCGGACACGTATGTGGTGACGGTGTCCACACCGCTTCAGACCGGCGTACCTCCGGTGACGGTGCCGCTCTCTGGAACGGCGACCTTGGCGAGCACGGGGAAGCCCGTCGCCGACGCGGCGGTTTCCGTGGCGGTGAACGTGCAGGGGACGACACGGCTCATTTCGGCGGCGACGGATGGTCAGGGGAACTACGCGGCGAGCTTCGCCCCGCTGCCGACGGAGGCAGGGATTTACGCGCTGACGGCGGGACCTCCCGGGAACGTGGCGCCGGCAGTGCAGGACAGCTTCGTGCTTTACGGGATGCGCACGCAGCCGGCATCGCGCAACGTGACGGTGTACCCGAAGATCCAGTCTGCGACGGGGTCGATCAGTCTTCTGAACAATGGCAACGTGGCGTTGACGGGGATCGTCGGCGAGATCACTTCGGAGGGTGCACCTCGCGGCCTGGACGTCGAGATCGACCTCTCGTCGAACGTGCTGCCTTCGCTGGGCGTGATCCAGGTGGGATACACGGTCAGTGCCACCGGCGAGGACTTCGGGGTCTACCCGGTGCAGCTTGCGTTGAGCTCCGCGGAAGGGGCGACGGCGGTGACGACGCTGAACGTGTCGATCCAGCCACCGGCGGCGCAGCTCGTGGCGCAGCCAGGATCGGTGAGCGGGTCGATGGTCGTTCCGGAGTCGTCGAGGGCGATGACGCAGTCGATCGTGGAGTTCCAGGTCAAGAACATCGGCGCGGGTGCGGCGACGGGTGTGAACGTGCTGCTGCCTGCGGCGCCGTGGATGGCACTGGGTGTGCCGGCATCGCTGGGGACGATCGAGCCTGGCGAGACGCGGAGCATCGTGCTGGTGCTCTCGCCGGGAGTGGGACAGCCTCTGGGGCCGTACACGGGAAGCCTGGCGGTGTCTGGATCAAACACGAGCGTGTCGGTGCCGTTCACGATCGATGCGATCTCGTCGGCGATCGGCAATCTCCGGGTCAAGGCGACGGACGAGTTCACCTACTGGGACGCGGAGAACGACTTCCCGGCGGTGCCGGGCGCCACGATCGCGGTGCGGAACGCATTCAACAATCAGGTGGTCGCGACGGGGGTGACGGAGTCCAACGGGCAGGTGGTCTTCCCGGCGTTGACGAGCGGGTACTACAAGCTCAAGGCGACGGAGAGCACGCACGGCGCGGCGGAGGTCTCGATCTTCCTTCCCGGGACCGCAGAGGCTTCTTTCCACGACGTCGAGGTGTTCATGCCGGCGTCGGTGGTGAGCTACGAGTGGACGGTGGTGCCGACGCAGATCCAGGACGAGTACACGATCACGATCGAGACGATCTTCCAGACGAACGTGCCGGTGCCGGTGATCACGATCGAGCCGGCGTTGATCGATCTTGAGGCGATGCAGGGTCCGGTGATGCAGGTCGACCTGGTGGTGACGAATCACGGGTTGATTGCAGCGAACGCCTTTGAGTTGATCGTCGCGGATCACCCGCGGTACAAGATCACGCCGCTGGCGACGGGGTTCGGGGATCTTGCGGCGCAGTCTTCGCTGGTCATCCCGGTGGTGTTCGAGGACATGGCGTTCGGAAGCGAAGGCGGTCCGGCGGCGGGACCGATCTGCGCGGCCGTCGGCTTCTGGGCCCTGTGGGAGCTCTTCTGCGGGGAGTGGCAGATCTACAGCAAGCCGATCACATGCAAGGTGCCGGGCTGTCCGCCGACCATCACGGATCCGCCGCCGCCGTGTTATCACTGCTTTGAGCGTCCTAAGGGCGGCGGGTCGGACGGCGGATACGTCTGGTACTTTCCTCCGCTCTCCTTCAACTTCCCGTCGTTCTGCGACAGTTGTCTGGTGAATTGCGTTGTCCGGATCGCCACCTGCGTGAAGGGCTCGTGTGAGGTGAACACCGGCAAGTGCATCGTCGACGGAATCGTCGCTGTGGCGTCGGGATCACTGAGAGGAGTCTGGAAGGCAGCCGTGCGCTGTGGCGGAACCAGGATCAACTGCATTGTCTCCGAAGCATTCAAGCTGACAAAGAAGTTCGCGTGCGTCTGTAGAGTCACTCGTGAATGCCTGTTGGGCTGCCCGGGGAACTGTCCATGTACGGTCGGGGATGTCATCACGCTCGTTCTGGGCGGCTCTGAGACTCCATGTTTCGGTGGTGATGGCGACAGCGGCGGGATCGCCGGTGTGCTGCCTGCGATCGAGACGCTGCTGGGGACGATCAACGGGACAATCGCCCAGGTCCTGCCGGTGGCGTACGTGCTCGGCGACGCAGAGTGGTTCGTCATTGACGAATCAGAAGAGGAGCTGCTCGCACAGTTGCTGCTTGATTTCGACGAGTTTACGGAAGAAGCATCGGAAGAGGGTGAGCGACTCTCGGCGTCGGAGCAGGCACTCCTGCTCGAGAGCCTGCCGTCACATCTGACGCCAGCTCATCTTGACAGCTTGGTGTCGCGATGGCATCGTTCGTTGGACTATTGGGAGATGGGGATTACCCATCCGGACCAGCTTCCAGAAGGATGGGATCCGGACTTCGCCGCCGCCGACGTTCTGGAGATGTTCGTGACCGCAGCGCTTCTCGCCGAGCTGTCGGCCGAGGCCGCCGGATTCGAGGACTTGAACGATGCTTGGGAGGCACATCAGTTTGCCGCGCTCGCCGACATCGGCGAGGACAGCGGCGCGATCTGCGCCCAGGTCACCATTCAGATCAGCCAGAACGTGGTCATCGCGCGAGATGCGTTCGAGGCGACGCTGAAGCTCAAGAACAATGGAGAGGAGCTGCCGCTCGAGTCGATCCTGGTGGCGATCGACATCCGGGACGCGTTCGGGCTTCCTGCACAGCACCTCTTCGAGGTGCTCGGACCGACGCTGACGAATCTCGGCGCCGTGGACGGCAGCGGCTCGCTGCCTGCCGGGCAGGAGGGAGTCGCCACATGGATCATCGTTCCCACGCATGATGCCGCTCCCGGCGAGCCGACGGACTACTTCGTCAGCGGGACGCTTGCATACGCGCTCGAGGGCGCCGTGAGCGATGTTCCGCTCCTGCCGGTGTCGATCCAGGTGCATCCGAACGCCAACCTCGATCTGAAGTACTTCATCGAGAAGCTGGTGCTTTCGGACGATCCGTTCACGGAAGAGGTGGAGCCTGCGGTGCCGTTTGCCCTGGGACTTCAGATCGTGAACAAGGGCGCAGGTCCGGCGAATGACCTCAAGATCAGCACGGCGCAGCCACAGATCGTCCAGAACGACCTGGGCCTTCTGATCGACTTCCAGATCATCACGGCACTCCTGGATGGCCGGGAGATTCCGCCGTCGCTTCAGTTGAACTTCGGCAATGTCGCGCCCTTCTCTTCGACCGGCGCGCTCTGGCTGATGACCTCGTCGCTCCAGGGTGAGTTCGTCAGCTACTCCGCGACCTTTGAGAATCTCAACGGTCTCGGCGCGCCCGGCGTGTCGTTGATCGACACGGTGGAGATCTTCCCGACGCTCCGTCCGGTGCGTGCGGACGTTCCGTCGGACGACGGCCTGTTCGACTACCTGACGCTGAACCAGTTCATGACGTTCCCCGACGCGCTGCACCTCAGCGACGGCACCGTCGAGCCGGCGACCACGGTCTTCGGTGCAGTCGCGAGCGGCCCGGCGACGCCGCTGGAGCCGACGGTGGACGTGACGGTCGCACTCCCGGAAGGGTGGGTGTACTTCCGCGTCCCCGATCCCTCCAACGGCGCGATGGTCGTCACGTCGGTCGTCCGCTCCGACGGCAGGTCGGTTCTGGTCGGCCCGAACGCGTGGCAGACCCGGGCGATCCTCAATCCGTCGCAGAACGTCCAGCCGGCGTACCTGCATCTGTTCGATCGACTCCCGATCGGGGGCGAGCCGGGGCTGTACACATACACGGTGTCCTTCGAGGATCCGAAGACCGAGCCGCCGCCGCCGCCCCCGCCGCCGCCCGCGGTGGCGTCGTGGTCGCTGGTGGCGCTTCACGGCAACGGCGTCGGCGAGGCGGCGATTCCGCTGAGCCCGTCGGGGACGGCGGTCGAGCCGCGTTCGTCGGGGATTCGAACGCTGCGCCTGGCGTTCTCCGAGCCGGTGAGCGCGGCGGCATGGAGCGCCGGCGGCGTGCAGGTCTCGGGTCGGGACGCGAGCAACAAGGTCGTGCCGCTGGGCGGCGTCGCGATTTCGACGGCGCTGCTGGACGAGGGCGCGGTCGCGGAGATCACGTTCACTCCGGCGCTTCCCGACAAGGCCAGTTACTGCATCCGGATCCTCGGCGTGGCCGACTCCTTCGGCCAGGCGCTGGGGGGCGCGACCTCGATCGTGGTCTCGTCGCTGCGCGGCGACGTCGGCGGCGACCTGCTCGTGGACTTCGCCGATCTTGGCGAGGTGCTGGGACTTCTCGGGACGGATCCGATCGATCCGTCGAACCTCCAGCAGGTCCGCGGCGACCTGGACATGGATGGAGCGATCACCTACGCCGACGTGCAGATCGTGTTCTCCGGCAGCGGCATCACGCTGGCTGGCGTCTCCGATCCCTGCTCGCCACCGCCGAGCGCCGTGGATCCGAGCCTGGGCACGGAAGTCTCCATCCCCGGCGTGGCGAGCGACACGGATGCGCCGGGTGCGGGCGCGGGCGCGGATGCTGATCCGGGGCCCGGGAGTCCGGATGCCGGGACGGCCGTCGTGGCGGCGTCGGTCGCGGGCGGGGACGGCCGTGCCGCGGCCTCGTCGTCGGACGTCGGATCGAGTCCCTTGTCGTCGGAGCTCTCTCGTGCGATCGTTCCGATCGAGCTGCTCCTCGGCGAGACGTACCAGGGTGCGCTGGCTCAGGAAGGAACGCTCTTCACGATCCGCGTGGATCGCGAGCAGACGCTTCATGTCGCGCTCGATCACGACTCGGCGTCGTCGTGGAGCGCCTTGGAGCTGCATCGCGGCGAGGTGATCGAGGGCGAGCTGCGGACCGCGGGATCTTCTGCGCGGTCTGCCGCGTCGATTCTGGATTCCTCGACCGCGCTGCTTGCAGCCGCAGCGCTGCCTGCGAGCGCATCGCAGCGGCTCGAGATTCCGCACCTCGAGCGAGGTGTGTACACGCTGGTCGCGACGGCGCGGGCGCGCTCCGGCGAGCCGAACCTGGCGCGGGTGCGTGCCGAGGCGAGGCCCTTCGAGGTGACGGGCGTCGCCCGCGAAGTGCTCGGTCGCGATGAAGCGACGGTGGTCGTGCACGGCTCGCGGTTGTTCGAGCTGGGCGGGGTGGCGCTCCGGAGTGCGGACCGGCTTCGCACGATCGCGTCGAAGCGGGTGCGACTCGCCGCCGATGGCACGGCGGAAGTGACGTTTGATCTGGCGACGGGATCGACCGGTGATCCCCTGGCCGATCGCGGTGCGGGTCGGCCTGTCGTTCAGGAGCCGCTCGCCGACCGCTTCGACGTGGTGGCCGTCTCCCGAAGCGGCGTGGAGTCGCTTCTGCGCGGCGCCGTGGTGGTGGTCGAATCGACCGGGCCGCAGATTCGGACGCGGCTCGAGCTTCCGGCGTCGATGGCGGCGGGGACGACCGCGACGGCGAGGGTGGTCGTGGAGAATGTCGGCAACGTCGATGCGGTCGATCACGAGGTGTCGCTCGGACTTCCGACGGCTCCTGACGTCGAGGTGCTGCTGCGCTCGGGCCTCGAGGGCGTCGTGATCGTCGCGGGTGGGGTGCCCGGCGAGGCGAAGATCCGCCTCGATCGCCTGCCGGCGGGTGCGACGCGCGAGATCGACGTCGTGATCGCGCTGGCGCCGTCATTCCGGGGCGATCGAATCGTGCTGATGGTCGGTGGCGTCGACGTGGAGTCGACAGGCCTCTCTCCGCTGGGTCTCGGGCGCGCCTCGGTGATTCCGGTGGTCGCATCGGCGACTCCGCAGTCGCGGCCGGTGGCGATCGCGACGCATGGATCGAGTGCGCTCGTCGCCGGGGGCGCGGGTGAGCGTGCGGTCGCGAGCGGAGTGGTGCGTCCGTACCGGGTGAGCGCATCGCAGCCTCGAGCGGAAGGCGGGCACGCCGGCGAAGTGCAGCTGCGGATTGCGATGGGCGCCGGCGCCGATCTCTCGACGCTGCGTCTGACGTCGCTCGCCGTGGGCGGGGCGCCGATGGCGCTGCGGCATGAGGGCTGGCGTCAGGGGATGGAGTTCGTGCCTGCCTCGGCGCCGCGCGCGCTGGTGCGCGTCCGGACGCAGATCGATCCGGAGTCGGGTGATCTGATCGTGCTTGCCGCGGCATTCGACGCGGCGAGCGGCGAGGCGTACACGGATCTCTGGCCCGACCTTCCCGCCCAGGCGCGATCACCGCTGGCGGAACTGGAGCTCTCGTTCGCCGTCGCGGTGCGTGCCGACGTGACGCTCGAGGCGACGGCGACGTGGACGGGACGGGGGGACGGCGGCGATCCGGCGCGCGAAGCGCTGTCGCTGAAGGTGGTCGCGGGCGGCGCGTCGGTGTCGATCATCGATCGAAGCGATGCGGCGGCCGATCCGTTGATCGGCGTGCGCATGCGTCTCGCCGACGCGAGCGTGCCGCCGGTCGGTGCACGTCTGGTGATCGCGGTGGACCGTCAGCCTGCGGTGGCGCAGCCATGGACGGCGCTCATGGGGCAGACGGGGCAGACGGGTCACATGGTGCATGGCGAGGAAGATCTCTTCCACGTCGGCGAGGCGGGTCGCAGCTACGCGATCTGGGTCGATTCCGTCGACGCGTCGGGGCTCGTCACGCTTCATGATCCGGCGGGCGCCGTGGGGCGGACGGATGAAGTCCTGGGTGCGCGGGATGCGCGAGGCACCCGTGACGCGACCGCCGCTCTGGACGCCCGGGCCGCGCGAGGCGCGGGAGCCGTCTCGGCGGCTCCGGAGCCGCTGCGCGTGATCGTGCCCGGCGTGCGCGTGGTCGATGCCGCGGGACGGACGGCTGCGGCGACGTCCGGCCGCGGCGTGATCCTCGCCGGCGCTGCGGAGCCCGGAAGCCGCGTGCTGGTGGAGATCGTCGGTCCGGGCGGCGCCGTGGTGCATTCGGCGCAGGTCGTGGCGGATCGCATCGGTCTGTTCCGGCACCGGGTCCCGTCGGAGCTGCGGCTCGCTCCGGGAGAGCATGAAGTGCGCCTCATCACGGAGGGTCGACGTCATGCCGCGCCGCTGCGGATCGTGGCGAGCGCCGCGGTCCGTCCGCCGACCTGGCGTCCGATGTCATGGCTGCTCCGGTCGACGATCGGCATCGAGACGTCGACGTTCGACCATCTGCGATGGCCGACCTCGGGCCGCCGCGCGCTCCTCCCGCGCTGGTGGCCCGAGGGGCCGTCACAGGATCGAGTCTCGATGGCGCCGGAGCATGTGCCTCCCGACGGGATCGCCACCGCCTGGAACGCGCGTCCGGAAGGACCGCTGCAATGAGAACACCCTCTCCCACGAGTCGATCTCCGATTGCCGGTGTCATCGCATTCGCATTGATGATGGCTGCGACGATGACACCCGGCTGCGCGACGGAACCTCGGACGACCGGGCCGTATGCGCCGATGACCGAGGCTGATCGTCGGACGGCGCTTGCCGAGCGCCTGACCGGTGAAGCGGTCGATGTGATGGGAGAGGATCCGGGCCGGGCGGAAGCGCTGCTGCGCGACGCGCTGACGGCGGATCTCTATCACGGTCCGGCGCACAACAACCTCGGCGTGCTCTACCTTCGGCAGGGCAGGTTGTACGAGGCTGCGGGTGAGTTCGAGTGGGCGAGGAAGCTGCTGCCCGGGCATCCGGATCCGCGTTTCAATCTGGCGTTGACGCTCGAGCGAGGAGGTCGCCTCGACGACGCGTTGGCGATGTACGAGACCTCGACGGAGATCGCCCCGGGATTCGTTCCGAGCATCCAGGCGCAGGCGCGGGTGCTGGTCCGGCAGGGCCGCGGCGACGCGAGGCTGAGACCGCTGCTTGAGGAGATCGCGATGCGGGGCGAGACCGAGACGTGGCGTGCGTGGGCGAGGAAGGAACTGGCGCTCAGGGCGGGGTGACCGCGATCCGACGCGAGAGACATGACCGATTCCACGACCATCCTCTGGTGCGCAGCCGTCCCGGCCGCTCCGCGACCGTCCCCGGTGCGCGGCCGTCCCGGCCGCTCCTGCTCCGCCGTGCTCGCCCTGGAACCCTCGGGGAAGACCGGGGAAAGACCGGGATCGCACCATGCATTCGGCGCGCTGTGCCGAGAACATTCGTGTCCGTTCCGCCAACCCCCTCAGCCGGCCGTCTGCCGGCGCTTCCACTCGTCG
>CALMPF010000052.1 GCA_937871505.1 uncultured Planctomycetia bacterium
CGAGTGTCGCGGGGCCGCCTGGGCTATGGAAGACGGGGTTGGCGGAACGGACACGTTTCGCTCGACGTCGCCATCGAGTTTGAGTCGGGCGCAACGGTCGAGGTCGCGCTCGAGTTGGATGGCGCCGTGCTCGAGTCGGTGATGGTCCAGCCCGACGGGGTGACGACGATCGGAACCGTCGCGAACTGGCCGCTTGCATTCGGCGATGGTCTGCCCGGCGCGCACGGCGGAGTGACGGCGGTGTTCCCACCGCTCACGAGCTTCGTCCTCGACGCCGGTCTCCGGGGTGGCGCGCTCGCCGGAGAGCCTGCACCGATCGTGATCGACCGCATCCGAGTGCGTCGCACGGATCCCGGCGCCGACGCACCGATCAGCGACTTCGAGCTCGGGTTCATCGGATTCCGATCGGTGACGCTGTCGGATCCCGTCACCACACTGCCGACGGCACCGCCCAACCCCTGCCCCGCCGACCTCACCGGCGACGGCGCGGTCGATGGCGCCGATCTCGGCCTGCTGCTCAGCTCATGGGGCGGCACCGGCAGTGCAGACCTCAACAACGACGGCGTCGTCGACGGTGCCGATCTGGGACTGCTGCTCAGCGGATGGGGGGCGTGCCCGTGAGCATGTGAGCGACACCAGCGGCCGCGCGCTTCAGGGGCCGTTGTCCCGCCCTGGATGGACGACGCCCGGAGATCGAGCCCCCTCGACTCCGGGCGTCGTCGCGCGCCGGCTGGGCTCGCGACGTCCGGCCCCCGAACCAATGCGTTCGACTTTCCCCGACAGCCACCCCTCTGGAGCTTCCTGCCTTCCAGCGGGATGAGGGTGAACGCCCTGAGCCCGGCAACGAGTTCGGCGGTTCGAGCCGCGCCTCTGCGTCCACGCCGCCGGGCGTGAGCCGTGACGAGCCGGAAGCCCGGGAAGCGCACGGGTGTGTCCACGGCGCGGGGAGCCCCTTACGGCAGCGGGCAGCCGCCCCACGCGCCGAAGAGGATGCCGACGTCGGCGCTGTCGACGATCCCGTCGTTGTTGAGGTCCGCGACGCATGTCGCGCAGGGGCCCCACGCTGCGAGCAGCAGGGCCAGATCGGCGCCGTCGACGGATCCGTCGGCGTTGAGGTCGCCCGGGCACGGGACGATGTTCACGACGGTCAGGCGCACCCGATCGCCTGCGGCGTCGCTCTCGCCCGCGACCGACCAGATGACCGAGTTGTTCGGTGCGTGCGAGATGGGATGCGCGGGCAACGCGCCCGAGGTCGAGCCGGAGGGCGCCTCGAGGACCACGAACGAGTCGCCGATCGACGGCAGGTAGACGCCGGCTCCGAGGTCGATCAGGCGCACGTCGAGTTCTCCCGCCAGCGTGCTCTGCGGACCGGTGGCGATGAGCACGTCGTGCGCGGCGCCGGGGATCGGGCCTCCGATGGCGACGCGCCACGTCGCGGTCGGTGCGAAGATGGCGTTCCGGACGATCGTGACGCCGACCGTGTCGGTACCGGCGGGCGTCGGCAGGCCGAGCGTGAACCCTCCGGCGAGGCTGAGGTCGGTCGACTCGAGCATCGTCGCGCCGGCGACGGTCAGCATGCCGCCGGCCTCTCCCTCGATCCGGCCGCCGCCGCTGACCGTCGGCCGGTCGAGAGTCGAGCTGCCCGCGAGGCGCAGTCGGGCCGTCGGCTGCTGGAAGTTGATTGCCGCGGTGTCGCGCCAGTCGCTCTCGCTGCCGAAGCGGACGCGGCCTGAGACGTTCACCGCCGAGGACGCGGAGACGGGCGAACCGTCGATCCGCGTGGTCATCAGCGCGCCGACGCCACCGAGGTTCGCGACGCCTTCGCCGGGAAGCCCGAGGAGCCAGTGCGGCGTCGGTCCGGTCAGCTCGATCGTCAGCTTGCCGAGCGCCGCTCCGGAGATGTTCATGGTGCCCCGGAAGACGACGTTCCCGTCGTCGATCGCGCCGGCGCTCACGGTCAGCGGAGCGTGCAGGGTCCACGTCGCATGGTCGGAGGGGATGCCGTCCATGTCGAAACGGTCGGCGATGATCGTGGTCGGCCCGGTCACCGTGGCGTTGCCGATCTGCCGTGCCGCGCCATCGATCACGAGCGTTCCCCCCGCCCAGGTCGTCGGGCCTTTGAAGGCGACACGGCCGTCGGCGGAGCTGCCGCTGTGCGTGGTGATGTGGCCGCCGTGGAGCGTCGTCGGTCCGTCGAAGTCGACCTCCGCGCCGATGCCGAGCGTGAACGCGCCTCCGACGACCGTCGCGGGGGCAGTGAAGCCGACGGACGCGTTCGGCGCGACGTCGAGCGACGATGACGGCATCATCGTGGTCGGCGCGAAGAACCGGAGTTCCGACGAGCCGAACGCGGCGTCGATCCGGCCGTGCACGACCAGCGGTGCGCCGTTCACCCTGGTGACAGGTCCGCCGTAGGGGCTCCCGAGGATCCGAAGCTCGCCGAGCGGGCCGAGCGTCCAAGGCTGGGCGAGGTTCATCGTCAGTTCATTGCCCCGCCCAAGCTGGATCTCGCGGTTCACGGCGCCGGCGATCGCCGTGCCGTCGATCGTGATCGTCGCGAAGCGGTCGCCGTCGATCGAGGCCGCCGTCGCTCGCACGGCCACCGACTGCGGCGGACCCGCATCGAGGTCGATCAGACCGGCCCCGAGCTGGTTGACGGCGAGCCCTCCCACCTGCGCGATGATCCGACCGCCCAGACTCATGGCCGTGGGTGCGTTGCTGTGCAGGTCGATCACGCCGCTGCCCTGCACGATCGACTCCGGCCCGACGGAGAGGACGCCCGCGAGCGCCGCGTGACCGTCGTCGAGCCGCAGCCTTCCCTCATCCTCGATCGTGACCGTGCCGAACGCGGCATCCGGCGACGCCGGGCCGTCGGCGACGATGACCTGGGAGTGGTAGATGCCGTTGCCGACGACGTTCTTGCCCGAGAGCAAGGTCGGTCCGCCGACGACGAGCTGGCCGTTCAGGCCCCAGAGGGTCATCCCGTCGGTGATGGTGAGACCGTTGATCAGCGTGCCTTGGTTGAGCGTGACCCACGAGTTCTTGACCTGCGGAAGGTCGCCGAGGAGCACGTGATTGCCGAAGCCGGGCACGCCGAGCGGAGACCAGTTCGCGGCGGTGCCCCACTGACCGTTGCCGATGAGCCACGACTTGTTCTGGGCCTGCACACCGCCGGCGATCGCCGCGGCTGAGAGGGCGAAGGCGATGCTGCGAGGGAGCGAGGGACGCGAGGGAAGCGACGCGACGCGGCCGGGAATTGACTTCATCTGGCTCTCCGCATTGGGGTGATCGACGCTCGTGGCCCTCCCGTGCGAGGACGCATCCCCACACCACGCGGAAGCACGGCGCGGAGTGCGCCACGAAGGGCGAAGGAGCTCACGGCGATCCGGCGCGCGGCGAAAGGACAAGCCCGGCCCGGCGCGGCCTGGCCGGTCCGGGAAGGGCTCGCCCGGACGATCCGACGCGGCGCGAGCTCCGGCCGCAGTCCGGCAGTCGCGGGAGCGAGCGAGTCGTGATTCCCTACTCCAAGCCGCCTCCTACCCTCTGCTCCGCCGCCGGCGAACCGCATCGATGCATCACCCGTGCGCTTCAAGTCGCCGGAGCGTCTCATCGGAGAGAGTTCAACCCATGCTGCAAGGCATTCGTTCATGTGTCGGCCCGTTCGTCCTCATCGCGCTCATCGCCGTCTCGCCGGCCGCGACCGCGGCCACCAAGACCTGGGACGGCGGCGCCGGAACCAGCTCGTGGCATGACGCCGCCAACTGGAGTCCCGATGGGGTTCCCGGAGCCGGCGATGACGTCGTCCTGAGCGGCGCCATCACCGTCGCGCATTCGGTCGGCACAAGCTCGATCGCAAGCCTGAGCCTCACGTTCGGCACGCTGGTCGTTTCGGGCGGCGCGCTCGAGGTCGAGGGGCTCTTCGACGTCGTCAGCGGGACGCTCGACTACACGGGCGGCGTCGTCGACGCTGCCGTGCGGCTCCGAAGCAGCTCGCTGCTGAAGATCGGGCCGGCGGCGACGGCTCCCTTCGCCGCAGTCGTGAACGGCAACGCGACGCTGCTCGGCCGCATTCACCCCGGGCAGTCCGTCCTCGTGCAGGGCTCCAATGCGTTCGCGAGCTCGACACTGACGCTCGCGGACGGCTCGTCATGCGCCGGCACGCTGACGATGGAGTCGATCAACAGCACGTGGAACAGCGATCTGTTCATCCCGGCGGCCGCGGAGTTCACGATCGAGCCCGGCGGAGTCCTCCTCGTCGCTGCGGGCACGGGCGGACCGCGCACGTTCGGCGGCACCGGGGACCTCCGCAACGAGGGCCAGATCGCGGTGCAGGCGGGCGTGACCGCGACGATGAACGGCGCGGGCCGGTCGCTCGAGAACTTCGGCACCATCGCGGTCGCCGGCGGTCTCGCGCTCAACGGACCGAACGTCACGCTGGCCGCAGGCAGCCTTGCGGGCACCGCTCCCGTTCTCGTCGTCAATGGATCGATCAGCGCCCTCGGCGGCGCGATCGGTCAGCCGCCGATCGTCCGGAGCTGCGCGATCACCATCGGGCCGACCTTCACCGGCACCGTGATCGCCGAGGGCGGCAACACGCTGCTCGATCAAGCCAGTCCGACGGCGACCCTCTGGGTGCGCGGCTCGAACGCCGGGGCCAATGCGACGCTCGGCGTCGCCGAGGGCGCCGCCAACGCCGGCATCATCCGGCTCGAGTCGATCGACTCGACGTGGGCCAGCAACCTGTCGATTCCAGCCGGCTTCGAGTTCGTGAACGGGGAAGGCGCACTCGTCGATGTCATCCTCGGCGCCGGGGGCCCACGCAGCATCGTCGGCGCGGGCAACCTGCGCAACGACGGGCAGATCGCGGTTTCCGCCGGGACGACGCTCACCTTCAACGGGCTCGGCCGAACCCTCGCGAACCACGGATCGCTGGTCGTCAGTGGCGGCCTCTCGCTCAACGAGCCGACGCTCTCGCTCGTCGCCGGATCGCTCGCGGGCTCGGGGACCTCGCTCGTGCTGAACGGTTGGCTCGAGGCGATCGGCGGCGCGATCGGTCAGCCGCCGATCGTCCGGAGCTGCGCGATCACCATCGGGCCGACCTTCACCGGCACCGTGATCGCCGAGGGCGGCAACACGCTGCTCGATCAAGCCAGTCCGACGGCGACCCTCTGGGTGCGCGGCTCGAACGCCGGGGCCAATGCGACGCTCGGCGTCGCCGAGGGCGCCGCCAACGCCGGCATCATCCGGCTCGAGTCGATCGACTCGACGTGGGCCAGCAACCTGTCGATTCCAGCCGGCTTCGAGTTCGTGAACGGGGAAGGCGCACTCGTCGATGTCATCCTCGGCGCCGGGGGCCCACGCAGCATCGTCGGCGCGGGCAACCTGCGCAACGACGGGCAGATCGCGGTTTCCGCCGGGACGACGCTCACCTTCAACGGGCTCGGCCGAACCCTCGCGAACCACGGATCGCTGGTCGTCAGTGGCGGCCTCTCGCTCAACGAGCCGACGCTCTCGCTCGTCGCCGGATCGCTCGCGGGCTCGGGGACCTCGCTCGTGCTGAACGGTTGGCTCGAGGCGATCGGCGGCGCGATCGGTCAGCCGCCGATCGTCCGGAGCTGCGCGATCACCATCGGGCCGACCTTCACCGGCACCGTGATCGCCGAGGGCGGCAACACGCTGCTCGATCAAGCCAGTCCGACGGCGACCCTCTGGGTGCGCGGCTCGAACGCCGGGGCCAATGCGACGCTCGGCGTCGCCGAGGGCGCCGCCAACGCCGGCATCATCCGGCTCGAGTCGATCGACACGAGCTGGAGCAGCGTCGTGTCGATCCCGGCCGGGTCCACCTTCACGAACCTCGCCGGCGGAAGCATCGTCGCCAAGGCCGGCACCGGCGGAGCCCGGCAGATCGGCGGTCCCGGCGCCACGTTCATCAATCAAGGGACCATCGAACCGAGCTATCCGAACCACCTCGCCGTTCTCGGCAACTACACGCAGACCGCCAGCGGCACGCTCGCGACCGAGTATGCCGGACCCGCGTCGTCGCAGCACTCGAGGCTGAACGTCACCGGCGTCGCAACGCTCGCAGGCGCCATCGGTCTCACGCGCGTCGGCGGGTACGCTCCGGCGGCGGCGACCGTGCACACCTTCCTCGACAGCGCCGGCCGCGTCGGCGTCTTCGAGACGGTCGCGAGCTGCGACAACGTGACCGTCACCTACAACGCCACCCAGGCGGCGGTGCAGTTCACGGTCTCGGGAGTCTTCGGCGACCTGAACGGCGACGGCACCGTCGACGGCGCGGACCTCGGCCTGCTGCTCGGTGCGTGGGGCAGCGCGAGCTGCGGAGCCGACCTCAACGGCGACGGAACCGTGAACGGCGCCGACCTCGGCCTGCTGCTCGGCGCGTGGGGCTGATGGTCTCTCACCGACGCTTCGCGAGCTCGATCCGAATGTGACATGCTGGCCGCGCGCGGCTGCACGCCGCGAGCGAGCCTGCCTCGTCGTGACCTGCGACGGCGCTGGTCTCGTTCACTCCGCCCAGAGCGTGCTGATCGGTGCCGCGAACAGCCGGTCGTCGAGGGTGAACGACGACGGTCCGGTGTGCAGCACGACGCCCGCGACGAAGCGCTTGCCGAGCCGATCGCGGAGCCATGCCATGTGCCTCGCCGCATGGGAGTCCGGCGCGGCGTCCGCCTTCACCTCGAAGGCGATGATCGATCCGGCGCCGAACTCGGCGATGATGTCGACCTCCTGCCGCCCCTGCTCGGTCCGAAGGTGGTGGAGCCGCGGGCGCACCTCGGCGACGACCGACTCGGCGCGCAGGTGCATCATCACGAAGGTCTCGAGCACTCGGCCAAGCAGATCGCCTTCTCGCATCACCGCCGACCGGTCGATGCCCAGTGCGCCGGCGAGCAGGCCTGGATCCACCAGATGGCGCTTGGGCGACTGCACCAGCCGCTTCAGGCGATTGGTCGACCACGATGGAAGCGACTCGACGACCAACAGCTCCTCAAGCAGGTGCTCATAGGCGATGCCCGTGCGACGGTCGACTCCCGCCGCCTCCAGCAGCGCTCGATCCGTGACCACGCCTGCCGTGCTGAGGGCGTATGCCTCGAAGAAGCGGCGAAGTCTCGCCGGGTCGCGCCTCGACTCGATCGCTGCGGCGTCATGGGTGAGGAGCTGTTCGACATAGCTCTCCAGCCATCTGCGGCGGGCGTCCGGCGTCCGCGCGATGGTCGCGGCGGGGAAGCCGCTGGCCAGCGCGAGGTCGAGGTACTGAGGGAGGCTTGGCGTCGCGGTTGCGGGCTTCAGCGGCGCTCCTGCGGCGACGCGGTCGACGAGCGGTCGAACTTCGAGCGACCTGCGCTCGGAGACCGTCATCGGACCCATGCCCAGCCGGACGATTCGACCTGTCGCCGGCCACAGCTGCGGTCCGAGCTCGCTGCGCACCGAGCCGGTGACGAGAAAACGCCCCGGCTTCGGTGATCGATCCACGGCCCGCTTGATGGCACCCATGACGGCTGGGACGACCTGCCACTCGTCGATGAGCACAGGCTCGGCGAACTCCTTCAACGCTGCGTCGGGATCGGCTCGGAAGGCGACCGCCTCGGCAGGCCGATCGAGGCGCACCACAGACGCTGCGTGACGCAGCGCGGTGGTGGATTTGCCCGAGGCCCGAGGGCCGGTGATGACGATCGCGGGCAACTGGTGCAGGAGCTTCGCGAGGATGTCGTCGACCAGCCGCGGGAGATAGTCCGCCATGCCTGATGATACCGCTCCTACGCACCTGTGGATGCTGTTCTCACACACTGTGAGATGCCGCTTGCACGCAGCTCAAACTCCTCTTTGTCCCCACCGGTGCCTTCGAGGCAGGAGCCGCCATGATCGCCCGGCCGCCAGCAGGACAAGCTGGGAGAGGACCAAGTTGGCCAACCATGTCAGGGTGGCCGCCTTTGAGGTCTGCGACCTTTGGCATGCGGAGATGCTGGCCACGCATCCGGCGCTGTAGTGCCAGGAGCAAGCCGCGAGGGGATCCTCAGCGTGGCCTTTCGAGCGCGCAGCGACACGCGGCGTCGCGCCCATGCCTCTGGTCGCGACGCCGCCATCCTGCCCGGCGCCGACCTCGGCCTGCTGCTCGGCGCGTGGGGCTGAAGGACTTTCACCGACGCTTGGCGAGCTCGATCCGGATGAACTCCGGGATGTAGGACGGCGTGCAGTTCTTCGGAACGCGCTCCCCGCGGTAGAGCCCGAGGGTCTCGCCCAGCCCGATGCACCGGGCGCGATGCGCGGGCTCGTGGAGACCGATCTGACAGGCGCAGAAGTTCATCGCCCACTGCACCTCGGGCGCCTCCGTCGCCATGTCGCTCTCCAGCGACGCCAGCAGGGCTGCGCTGTTGCCCGGAGGCGTCTGACCCGTCCAGCGGAGGCGAGCCTGGTGGTACCAGAACCAGCGGCGCAGGATCGAGGATCCGTGCCGCTCCCATGTCGGGATCAGCGCGGCGAGCTTCCTGTCCTTCATGAGCTGGTTTGCGAGCATCCAGTCGGCGATCGCGTCGCGCTCCGCCCCAGCATCGGTGAGCAGCTCCGCGGCGAGCCGCTCGATCACCGTCTCGCCGAGGAGCTTGGGATCGAACGTGAGGACCGCGAGCAGGCGCGGGGCGCGCTCGCCGGTGGACCAGAGTTCCATCGCGAGATCGTGGTCCTTCCCGATCTCCTTGCCGCGCCGCTTGATCTCGCCGAGTCGCAGGTCCCCCTTGCCCAGCTCGGCCACCAGCTCCTTGGCTCGATCCGACAGCCTCATGTGCGTTCCTCCAGGTGAGAGTCGCTGCCGGCGGTGCAGCGCCTCGTGGGGCATTGTTCCGGTCATCCGAAGCGAGCTTCGACGCAGCAGAACGCCGCTTCCGGACGCCGCAGCAGGAGACAAGGAGCGCTGTAGCGTTAACCCGCTGCAAGCGCACCTCGGTGTACCACCGCTGCGCTCTCTTGGGAGGATCCTACGGTTTCCGCGGTCGAGATCAGCTCCCGTTGAGTTCGGTCCTCGCCCGGCCTGTGAGTGAAGCCGGAGTCTCCACCATGGTTGTCATCGCTCTCCTCGGCGCCGCAGCGATCAGTGCCGCCCTCATCCGCGACGGCGCAGCGCCGATCGGGCGTGCCGTCTTCGCTTCGGTTCCCACGGCAGCCGGGGAGCCTTCTCCGCAGGATCACGAGGCGAGTTGGTCGCTCGGCCACGGGTACGCGCGCCGGGGCGAGCACATCCTGTTCGACGGCGTGCGCATCGACCGGGCCGGCCGGGAGGATCTCGACAGGTTCCAGGCGACGCTCGGTCGCCCCGTCGCACTCGCTCATCACGTGCATGCGGCGAGCTTCGCCGCCCTGAGCGAGGAGTACGCGAAGGACAAGAACACCGTCTATTACAAATGGATCAGTCCGGGCCGGTTCTGGGTGGTCGAGATCCCGGGCGCCGATCCCGCGACGTTCGAGGTCATGGACCGGAACCTGGCGAGGGACGCGGCTCGCGTCTATCGCACGGATGTGCCGATCGAGGGCGCCGACGCGGCCACCGCCCGGGTCGTCAACGCCGGATGGGTCTGGAAGGACCGCAGCACCGTCTACTACCAGTTCACCCCTCTTGCCGGCGCAGATCCCGCGAGCTTCCGGCATCTGAACCAGGCGTTCTACCGCGATGCACGGCACGTCTACTGGAGCACCACCCGGCTGGAAGGCGCGGACGTGAACACGTTCCGGACGTTCGGAAACGACGTCCCCTACGCCGCCGATGCGCGACATGTGTGGTTTGGCGACCGCCGGATTCCGCAGGTCGACGCGAGGAGCTTCCGGCTCTTCCACAATCACGTCTTCGCCGACTCGCGAGGCGTGTACGTCGGAGGCAGCGCGCTGCCAGTCATCGACGCAGACGCCGGGAGCTTCGAGAAGGTGGCCGAGCTCGAGTCCGCGGAGTGCGTGCTCTTCCGCGACGCGATGCGCTCCTTCGTGTTCGATCCGCTTTACGCGGAGGTCTACACCATGACTCCGAGAGGGGATCACATCTCGATCACGAAGCCGGTGTGGATCGCCGAGGCGGACGGCTCCCTGCGGCATGTCGCGACGGTCTCGGCGACCTGGCGCGACGGGATGCTGTCTGACCCCGTCGTCGCGATGCAGCCGGCTTTCGAGGGCGCGCAGAGGCCGTCGTGGGAGGCCGGCAAGCTGGAGCGGATGACGAGCGCAATCGGCGAGGCGCTCGACCTTGCCCGCAAGGACCCGGTGGCGGCGACTGACGGGGACGACGGGAAGAGGCGCGGTCCGCTGGTGCGGAGAGGCCACCAGTGACTCTCCCCGGTGACGCTGAGGCGAGCCCCGGCCCCGCTCTGCTGCGCGACGGGCAGAAGCGGCCGCGCGATGCGTCGAAGGCCGGCACGCTCGTGGGCGGCACGACGATTTCCGTCGCGTCGCTCGCAGTCATGATGCCGTGGCCGCTGCTTGGCATCATGCTCACCCGCTCGCTCTTTGACGGGCAGGCCGAGGCGTTTCTGCTCTTCGGCGGCGTCACCTTGCTCCCCCTCATGGTCATCGCGCTCTTCGGTTCCATCTCCGAACGAGCGTTGATCGCGATCTTCATGCTGGTGTGGCTGGCCGCCGCGGTGCTTCCCGGCCTCTGGCTTCGTCGCCGACTCCGATCGTGGTCGGCCCTCGGTGTCTTGCTCGGGGTGCAGTCGGCGTTCTCGCTCGCCCAGGCCGCGATGGGTGCCCTGATGATCATCGGCAAGAACGTCTGAGGCATCAGGAGATCACGCGTCGCCGCGAACGAGAGCCCGGAGCAGCCTGTGGCGAAAGCGCATTGGAGGCGAGGGCGCGCGGGGAGTCGACGATGCGATGCACCTGTCCGCTCGTCCGCAGCCCGAACGGCTTTCGCCACAGGATGCTCAGGTCTCGACCGGCGGCTCTCGACTGGTCGCGCCGGACTGGTCGTGCAGGACTGGGGGCCCTGCGAATCCCGATCGGGAAGCCCCGGTCGGTCGCCGTCGGAAGCGGGTACTCGCTTGCGGACTTCGACCGCAGGTTCAGCGCGCCGGTAAGTCGCCGGCATCTCGATCGCCGCCAGCCGCCGCTTCGTCCGCGAGGCGCGGCGTGCTGCTGCCCGGTGCTCCGGACAGGGCCGCGAAGGCCGAGGAGATCTTCGGTGAGGCCCCGCCCGCGAGGAGAGCGCCGCGATCGACGCCGGCGGGCGCTGAAGCGTCGAGCGGTCGCCCATCTCCTGTCGCCCATCTCCGGTCGCCCAACTCCGCGCGCGCACCGAGACGGGCCTCGTTGCGTGGTCGAGCAGGGCAGGATCCCGCGGGCTGCCCCTGTCTCCCGGGCTTGGGCGGAGGCGGTCAAAGCCCGCGGGCTGATCCGCTCGACGCGGAACGGGTTCACCGACTCTCGTTCCGCGTGGTCTGGTCCAAGCCCGTCGCCGGTGCGGCCACACGTCCCGCGTTCGTGATGGATCTCGACCGGCGACGCTCGCAAGGGAAGCGCAGGACCGGCGCCTGTGCATCAGGGCGTGCAAGGCCCCCATGCGGCCATCACGATCCCGAGATCGCTGCCGTCGACGGTGCCGTCGCCGTCAAGATCGGCGCAGGGCTCCGCGGTTCCCCAGGCGGCCAGGATGAGACCGAGGTCGCGTGCATCCACGGTCCCGTCTCCATCGACGTCCGCGACGCAGTCGGCATTGCAGGGATTGGCAATCTCGATGAGCTGGATCGTGGGGTTGCACTGACAGGTCGCTCCGCTGAAGACGTTGCAGGTCCCGAGGATCGTCCCATCCGAAAGCTCGAGGTACCACTGATCGGTCGGCGCGGCCCGGCCGACAGCGATCTGAAGCAGCGGCAACCCGGCGAGAGTGCCCGCATCGAGGACCACCGGCGTCGGCGAGGCGGCGTTGATGCTCGCAGCGAAGGCGGCGGCGAAGGCAGCCGGAGTCGTCGGCATCGAGGGGGTGCCCGAGCTCACCGTTCCGGCGGCCACGATCGCGAACGGTGCGCCGAGACACTCCGCATGGATCTTCCATGTGCACGGGAGACCGGTCCCGAAGCCTGTGACGAGGAAGGTCTTCGTCTGCGGCTCCAGCGCCGACAGATCGGCGGCATCGATCACGTCGTCGCCGTTCACGTCGCAGGGATACTGCGCCGCGGCCGGTGCGGAGGCGAGCAGGGCGAGGGCGACGGCGAAGCCCGACGTGCGGAGTGCCGGGGCGATGAGCGAGCCGAGGAGCGCGGCGGTCGAGCGAGTCATGGCTTTCTCCGAGAGTGAGCTGAGTGGGGAACGCCGGGCGTCGGAACTGCGAGGGGCGGCCGAGTCGCCGCGGGAAGCGGCGAGCCTGCACAGATCGTCCAGTCGCGCCGCTTCACCGCGACCGCGCCCGATCACTCTCGTCAACGAGATCGGCAGCGGTCGCTCACGTCGGGTTCGCCGAACGTGGCGACACCATCGTCGGAGCGGCAGCCTCCCGGCCCGCTCGAACGAGCATGACAACGCCCCTCGGCTTCGTCGTGACGTCGAGCGAAGCGGGCGCGCCACCCCGGAGACGCATCGCGGCCGCGGCGTCGATGGCACCGCGGCCGGGGCCGTCGGCACCCCGTCGGCGCCGCGTCTGCTTGCAGCACACGCCGCTTCGGTCAACGTCGCGGCGGAGCCAAGCTGCCTTGGAATGCCTGCCGCCGGATCGAATCAGACCACCAGGCGTGGAGCGCCATCATCGCATGATGCTCGACGGGATCGACGATGCCGCTGGCGATGAGCCACAGGGAGAAGGGGAGCGTCCTGTCGTCCACGGCGGCGGCGCTGTACGCGGCGAGGAGCGTCCAGAACTGGGGGAGGTAGGGAAGGAGCTTGGGGGAGGGGGGTGGCGTGATGGGATGGCCACCGATCAGGAGTCCTGGACGGCGAACGTGAAGAGTCGTCGCATCCGCAGAGCGGGCGCCGGGATCGAGGAGTCCACCGATCGCGACGAGGAGCGCAAGGCACTTGAGCTCCGAGCGGCGAGACCCGCGTCGAACGGCCGATCGGGGCGACGGGGCGGTGCTCATGTCTCATCTCCGGTGCGTCGCCACCGCGCCAGAAGGTCCCATCCTCGCTCGCGGAACATCGGGAACCGCCCCATCGTCCCGGTCAGCGTCTGGATGTCGTCGATATCGAACACGAAGTCCCCGCCCTCCGAGTCGACTCGCCAAAGGTGCTCGATCGTCCAGCATCGCTCTCGCAGCGCCCAATGGCCAAGTCGATTTGCGAGCAGGTCGGCGAGATTCGTCAGGATCGCGAGAAGCCGATCGGCATCGGCTTCGGCACGAAGGTGCCGCATGACGATTGTGCTTCCGAAGACGCACCCCCAGGCGAGCGATTCGGCCTCATGCTTGGTCATGGACTGCTCGGGGTCGAGCGCCTCGATCTGGTGGAGAATGAACCCGATCGCCTCCCGCGGTTCCAGTTCGCCGAGAATGACCCGGACCTCGAGCGCCGCGAAGACTGCGGTCTGAGCGAGGGAACGAAGCCGCGCTGGATCCTCCGTTTCCGCCCGTTCTTCGTAGATCGCCGATGCAATCGTGAGATCGCTGAGCGCGGCGGTCGCGTCTTCGCGGGATGGAGTTCCGCCGAGAGCGCATCGGATCCGAAGGCAGCTTCCGCGAATGAAGTGAGAGGCGGCGACGATCGTCCGGCGCTGATCCGTCGCAGGGACCGATGCGAGCTCCGCGATCGAGGCGGTCGCGAGCGCCTCGGCCTCGCAGAAGTCGCCGAGCACGTAGTGGCAGTAGGCCAGATGGGCGCGCATCGTCCCGCGAAGCGGATTCTCGCGGCGCGCAAGCCGCAAGCCGCGGCGAAGCACATCGATCGCCTGAAGATAGTGTCCGAGACCCTCAAGCGCATCGGCAAGCACGCTCGACGCGTAGCAGAAGGCGTTCGGTTCAAGCGTCGACGAGAGCAGTTCCTCGCCGGCTCGCACCGCATCGTCGAGCCGATCGGAGTCGACGAGTTCCCAGAGCATGCGAAGCCGATCGTGCAGCTCGGCTGGGTGCGGCGCGGCACACCCGACGGGCGGCGGCGCCGAGAGCGCGTACAGGTCGTCGATCACGACCTCCACCGGCCAGTCGAGGAGTTCGGCGAGTCCGACGACCAGATCGACCTTGGGGACTCCGCTCTCGGGGACGAGATTGTGGACGTGGCGATCGAGATGGGCTGCGACTTCCTTGGTCGGCCATCCGCGGTAGAAGCGGGCGAGGCGTATGAGCGCTTCGAGGCGTTCCTTGGTGGGCTTGCCTCGGCGTCTGACGGGTCGAGGCGTCTGGAGGGGCGCCGGTTCCGCGCCCGCGCCCTCGGGGTCCGCAGCCCGATCTTGGCCGAGACCCTGTCCGGGTTCCGGGCGCGGATGAACGCCACCGCGCCGCCCTCTCGGGGCTCGCCCCTCGCCGCCCGAACGACTGCGTCCGCTCATGTGATTCCTCCAGGATTCCGGCGACTCGTTCGCCGAACTGCTCCCACTTTCACTCCTGCGGCCAACTCCACAACTCCCACCACCGTTCCCACCGTCATTCCCACCGTCGCACCGCCTCCGAAACGCTACCGCGATCCGGGAGCGATCGCAAGGGAATCGTCGGACCAGAAGCTCGGGCCGGGTGCGACGAGGCGCGGCGGAACCGAAGGACCGAGGACTGGCGAATCGGCATCGTGCCGGGATGGCCGGAGGGGGCCGGGGTGGCGGGGGTCGCCGGGGTGGCGGGCGGGGCTGGCGGGGGGGGCGCTTGGGGGGGGGATTTTCCGCCTCGTGCGGTTGGCGGCGGGGGGGGCGCCGACGGCGGCGATGCCGCCGCTGGACTCTTTGCA
>CALMPF010000053.1 GCA_937871505.1 uncultured Planctomycetia bacterium
GCTTCGACGCAGCAGAACGCCGCTTCCGGACGCCGCAGCAGGAGACAAGGGGCGCCGTAGTGCTAAGGCGGGCCGTCATCGGACGTCCTGGCGCGGCCCCGCGAACGACGGAACCGGCTCACGGGGACCCGGGCGGGATCCAGTACGAAGGCAGTGGAGCTGATCGGGATCGAACCGACGACCTCTTGCATGCCATGCAAGCGCTCTCCCAGCTGAGCTACAGCCCCATCGAACGGGGGAACTGACTGCCTCGCCGGAGCAGGCGCCGGCCGCGCCGGGGAGGCGAGGCGGCCAGAGTCCTGCCGACGAAGGGGCGATCGTAGCCCGTCGGTCCCGGAGCAGCAAGGCGGCGGCTCGCCCAGCTTGCAGCGGGGCGCATGACGGATCACGCGGTCGCTGGTGCGCGGCCGTCCCGTCCGCTCCTGCTCAACCGGACTTGGTTCCGGCGTCCGTCGGCACACCGAGAGATCCGGCGCGGCGCGGCCCGCGTCCGGCGCAGACGTGGCCGAGAGCGCGGCCTTCCGCCAGATGCGGCCTGGAAGGCCGCGCACCGAAGGTGGCCGCGCATTCGGTCATACGCCCCTGCGGCCCGGATCGCCGTGCCCGGGGCCCCGCCCTCACCCGCCCGAGACGAACCGCTCGAAGAACTCGACCATGCGGACCACCCGATCGACGCGCTGGCGGATGTCGCCGCGGCGGTGCATGTCGTGATCGGCGTTGGGGTAGCGCACGAGCTCGGCCGGACGGTCGTGAAAGCGGAGCGCGCGAAAGAGCATCTCCGCCTGCGCGGTCCCGGCGCGGCGGTCGTCGTCACCGTGCGTGATCAGAAGGGGCGTGCGGATTCGCTGGGCGTCGTTGACGGGGCTGTCGCGATCGACGCGGTCGCGCAACCGCGCATCGAAGGGGCTCCCGCCGTACGCCCACTCGACCAGCCGCCAGGCGCTGCCTTCGCCGAAGAGCGTCCGCAGGTCGTAGACGCCCCGATCGACCACGGCGGCCCTGAAGCGCTGGTCGCGCGCGAGGATGAAGCTCGTGAGATAGGCGCCGTAGCTCCCGCCACCGATGACGACGCGCCGGCGGTCGGCCCACTCGAAGCGCAGCGCATCGTCGAGCGCCGCCAGCACGTCGCCCGCAGGCCCGGGGCCCCAATCGCCGAGGCTGGCGCGGAGGAACGCCTCGCCATAGCCGGTGGAGCCGCGGGGGTTGGCGTAGACGACGCCGAACCCGCGACCGGCGAGGTGCTGAAGCTCGTGCCACGCGGTCAGCTCGCCCGGTCCCCACATCGCGGCGGGGCCGCCGTGGATCATCAGGGCGACCGGCGCGGTGCGCCCGGGCACGATCCGCGCCGGCGGCATGACAAAGGCCTGGATCCTCCGGCCGTCCGGACGATCGATCCAGCGCTCGATGGGGACGCTCACGCTGCGCTCGGCCGTCCAGGGGTTGAGATCGATGATCTCCTGCGTCCCGCGGGCGTCGATGCGGAGCAGCACGGCCGGGCGCTGCGGCGTCGTGCGCACGCAGACGATCGTCCCGGCGCCGGCGCCGAAGGCGTAGATGCCCACCGGGCCGGCATCATCCCCGGGCGCGATCTCGACGGGCTGAAGCGCGCCCGGGCTCACCGAGAGCAGCGGAAAGCCCCCGCGATCGGGAATGACGCAGAAGACGCCGTCGCCTCCGGGCTGCCACGCCCAACGGACCACTGTCCTGTCCAGACCCTCCGTGACGAAGATGGGCTCGCCTCCGGCGATCCCGGCGCTCTCCGTCGGTCCCATCGGCGCGACGATGGGGACAACCCCGACGACGGCGTGCCGGAACGCGGGCTGGTCGCTGCGGGTGGCGAGGAACCCCAGATGCGTTCCGCGCGGGTCCGCGCGCGGCTGCTCGAGGACGAAGCCCTCCATCGCGAGCAGCAGTCGCTCATCGCCCCCCCCGACCGGCACGACCCGCAGTTCCTTCTCGATCACGCGATCGGGGTGGACGCCGCCGCCGCGCTTCGCGGCGAAGACCACCGAGCGACCGTCGGGCATGAACGACGGATCGACATGATCGACGAACGCACCCGTGATCCGGCGCGGCTGCTGCGGAAGCTCGTCGAGATCGACGACGTGCACCTGCTCGAAGCGCAGGCGGTCGCGGATCGCCGAGTCGTCGACGAAGTCCACGCGATCGATCACCACCGGATTGCCGGCGGCCGCGTTGGCGGCCAGCCATGCACGGCGCTGCACGATGTCTCCGTCGGGCGAGCCGACCGTCCCGCGCGGCGCAGCCGCGGTCCCGGTGAACGGCTCGTCGTTCCACAGCCGACCGGGACGTCCGATCGCCCAGGCCGGCTCGCCCGGCAGCTCGGCGATGTCGACCGGCGCCGAGAAGGCGAGCATCCGTCCATCAGGGGACCACTGCGGCTCGCCGCATCCGTGGACGAGCGCGGTGAGCGGCTGCGATTCGCCGCCATCGAGCGGGAGCAGATGAACCTGCGGAGGCGCGCCGGCGGAGTTCGGAGTCGGAAGACCCCGGCGAAGGAACGCCACTCGGCGGCCATCCGGCGCGAGCACGGGGTCGGTGTCGATCCCCGGGCCGAACGTGAGCTGGCGCGGCACCGCATCCTCCGCGACGAGATCGATCATCCAGAGCGTCGAGCGATACTCCGGCGCGACGGGCTCTCCGCGCCACTCCACCGGCTCGATGCCGCGGCGCACGTAGACCGCCCGCCGACCGTCGCGGCTGACGGTGATGGCGGGCACCGCAGCGAGGCGAACCAGGTCCGTGGCGCGGACGGGCGGCGCATCGAGGCGCTCGGCGGGTCCGCGAGCCCCGCCCCCGGCGCCCCGCTCGCGAAGGCGAGTCGGCGCCTCTCCGCGCCCGGCGACCGTCGCGGAGGAGCCGACCGCGCTCCCCGCCCAGCCCAGCGCGAGGGCGAGCGCCAGCGCAACCACCGCACCCGAGGTCGACGCTCCCTGCGCTGCGGCTCGGTGACACGTGGCGGCCATGGCGCGATCGTAGAGATGCCGCCGGCGGGCGCTGCGGCGTCACGCTGCGCGCCATCGCACCCCATGCCGCCGTCGCCCGCTCTGTAACGCCCGGGGCGCCCGGCAACCCGCCCGCTCGCGGAGACTCCGAGACGAGAGCAAGGAGCGCTCAGCGGAGAACTCGGCGGCACGGGCGCGGACCGACGAGCGCACCCGCCGGGTCGGAGGCCCGGGATTCACTCCTCCGGTGCGGACGGCCGAGATCAGCCCAGTTCCGCGTCGAGCAGCTTGGCAAGCTCCGGCTTCTGGATCAGCCCGACGTGCTGCTTCTTGAGACTCCCTCCCTTGAAGACCATCAAGGTCGGGATCGAGCGGATCCCCAGCGCCGCGGCCTGCTCCATGTTGTCGTCGATGTTCAGCTTCCCGACCTTGACCCGGCCCTGATACTCCGCGGCGATGGCATCGATCGTCGGCGTGAGCGCGCGGCAGGGGCCGCACCACGGCGCCCAGAAGTCCACGAGCACCGGGGTGCTCGACTGGAGGACCTCTGAGGCGAAGTTGGCGTCGGTGAACTCGTGGATGAGTGAGCTGGCCATGGGAAGGGGAGGATAGCGCACCGATGCGGCGCGTCAGCGCGGCGACGAGCGCCGAACTCCGGCGGAGTGCCCCTCAGGCAGGACCGTGAACCGCGCGCGGAGCGTGCCCAGGTCGCCCTCGTCGAACGCGTCATGGTCCAGCGCGCACCCGTGCCGTATCGCCGAGTCCGGCCGCCTCGGCGACCGCCAGGGCCTGCACGGTCGCGGCGACGTCGTGGACGCGCAGGATCGACGCGCCGCCGCGCGCCGCGGCCACCGCAGCCACGACCGAACCGGCGAGGCGATCGGAGGGATCGGCCGCACCGCCGACATGGCCGATGAAGCTCTTGCGGCTCGCGCCCGCGAGCACCGTCGGATGCACCGCGCAGAGCTCATCGAGCCGGCGCAGCAGCGCGAAGTTCTGCTCCACGCTCTTGCCGAAGCCCAACCCCGGATCGATGACGATCGACCCCGCCGGGATCCCGGCTTCCCGCGCCGCGACCACCCGGTCGCGCAGGAACGCGGCGACGGCCGCGACAATGTCGCCGGAGCACGGCGGGATCGCGTACTCATGGCTGTACCGGTCGTGGCGCGGGGCGACGGTCCGATGCATGAGGACGATCGTCGCCCGCCGCTCCGCGACCAGCGGGAGCATCGCGCGGTCGTCCAGTCCGGCGGAGACGTCGTTGACGATCCTCGCGCCTGCGGCGAGCGCGGCCGCGGCCACGTCGGCGCTGGTCGTGTCGATCGAGATCCGCACCGCACCGAGCGATGCGACGTCCACCCCCGCGGCGCCGCCGGCGGTCGCCGCCGACGCACCCGGCGCGCGGCCATCGAACGCCTCGCGCAGGCGCTCGATCACCGGCACCGTCCGGCGAAGCTGCTCCGCCGCGCTCACGGGCTCGGCGCCCGGCCGAGTCGACTCGCCTCCGACGTCGATGATCGCCGCTCCGGCGGCGGCCGCCTCGACGCCGCGCCGCACCGCCTCGTCATGATCTCCGAGACGGCTTCCGATGAAGAAGCTGTCCGGCGTCAGGTTCAGGATCGCCATGAGCTCCGGCGTCGCGCGGCGGACGCCGCCGGTCATTGAGCTCCCTCCGCCGAGACCGTGCCGAGCGCCTCGCCCCAGCCTTCCGGCGCGGGCTGGCCGGTCCAGCGCCGGAACTGCGCCGCCGCCTGTCGCAGGAACATGCCACGACCTCCGATCGCGACGGCCCCCGCCGCGAGCGCGGCGCGGATGAGCGGCGTGCGCTGCGGCACGGCGACGGTGTCGAAGAGGACGAGTCCGGGCTCGAGAGGAAACTCCGCCGGAAGCGGCGAGGCGTCGGGTTCGGGACCGCCCGCCATCCCCACCGGTGTGCAGTTGACGAGCACCGGGAAGCAGCCGCGGGCCAACGCCTCCCAACAGCCGGCGGAGACGTCTCCCGTCCGCGCTCGCTCGCCAGCGCGGAGGCGCATCGTCAGCTCCGCCGCGAGGGCCTCCGCGCGGGAGGCGTTGCGGTTGAAGATGACGACGTGCGCACCCCGCGCTGCGCACGCCCACGCCACCGCCCGCGCCGCGCCCCCGGCGCCGATGATCGCGACGCTGAGCGTGTGCGCCGCATGCTCATCGAGGCCGCCCTCCTCGATCAGCGTCCGCCACGCAGCGTCGGCGTCGTCGTTGAAGCAGGCGATCTCGCCGCGCTCGTCGACGGTCAGCGTGTTGGCGGCGCCGATGGCCTCCGCCGCCGGGTCGACGCGCCCGCCGCGCTCGCGCACGAAGCGGACGAGATGCTCCTTGTGCGGAATCGTCACGCTCGCGCCGCGGAAGTCGAGCCGCGGATCGTCGACGAAGGCGCCGACCGTCGCGGTGAAGTGCTCCCACTCCGGCGGCACCGGCAGCGGGAGATAGACGCCGTCATGCCCGACTCGCTCGAATCCGGCGTTGTGGAGCTCCGGCCCCTGCGACTGCGCGACGGGCCAGCCGATGACCCCGTAGAGACGCGTGCGCACCCCGATGGCATCCCAGCGATAGCGCCGGCGCAGCTCGCGCACCGTCGGCTGCCCCGGCGCGGTCGGCGCGGCGCCCTCGGCGGAAGCGAAGGTGAGGAAGGCGCCGAACTTCCTGGCCAGCACCCGGCTGGGGAGCCCGAAGGGACCGATGCAGAGGGCGATCGTCGGCTTGGTCCGGGCGCGGAGCAGCTCGAACGCCTCGAGATTGTCGCGGAGCGAGCGCGCCCGCCACGCGATCTTGGCGACGGCGCATGTCGGCTCGTCGGCCATCGCTGCGAGGCGCCGGAGCAGGTCGGAGGGCCGGCCGCCGAAGTCGTGCGACGAGAGCACCAGCCGCGTCGACACCGGACGGTGCTGGCCGCGATGCGCGACGACCAGCTCGATCTTCTGCCGGAGGTTGGCGCTGCGCGACCAGAGCGCCAGCTCGACGTCGAAGTAGCTCGGCGGCGGCGCCGAAGTCCCGATGGCCTCGAGAAGACTGACCCGCGCGGCGTCGTCGCCGTCGTAGTCACCGCCCTCCCAGATCGGTCGGCAGGTCACGATGCACGGAACCGGCACGCCGCCGACGAGCCTGGAGACCAGCGCGGCCGCATCGGCGGCATCCGCGACGCGGTCGATCCGCCACTCGATCAGCTCCGCTCCCTCGGCGACGCTGCGACGGGCCAGCTCCAGCATCGCGTCGATCTCATCCGGGGACTCCGGCGCCAGCGAGACCGCGAGCAGCGTCATGCCGCGAGTGTACCGGCGAGGGGCGGCGCTCCTGTATCCCGCATGGAATCGCGAGCGGCGGGAGCGATCCGCCGGCTCGATGGCGAGCGGCGCAAGGGCGATTCGCCCGGGCACTCCAGCGCGGCTCGGCTTCCTCGCGAGGTCGACTGAAGTGGACGTCTCGCCGGGGGGCGCGAGGCGGTCGGGGCGGCGAAGGCAGCGCTGCGGGCCTTCGCGACCCGATCACCCGCTTCGACGCCGCGCAACGCCGCGTGGGACGACCGGAGCAGGAGCGCGGCTGCGCAACGGTGCACGACCCTGCGGACAATGATGCCTCGCGCTCTTCGATCCGTCGAACCGGAACCTCGGCCCCGTTCATCCCCGCTCGCCAGCGAGCTCCCGCCATGTCAAAGACACTCCCTCTCCCGCACCTCGCCCCAGCCATCGACCGCTTCGCGGAGCCTCGCTCGGATCGTCCGCGCCGCGCTCTCCGCGGCGGCGCTGCGGCATCGGTCACCGCGCTCTGGGCGACGGCGACGCTGCTCGCGGGAGCGCCGACCTTCACGATCGTCGACCTCGGGCTCGTCGCAGGCGACCACGTCGGATCGCAGGCGCTGGGCATCTCGCCCGGGGGCGTGGTCACGGGCCGATCGGTGAAGTCGTTCGAGACGGGCGAGGTCGCGTTCATCTGGACCGCGCCCATCGGCATGGTGGGACTGCCGGAGCTCGCGGACCCGGCGCTTCCCTTCGCCGTCGGGCGCGCCGTCAACGATCGCGGGAGCGTCGTCGGCGTCGCGTCGATCGATGCCGGAGGAGCGAAGCCGCGGCCGGTCGCCTGGACGGGCGCCTCCGCGATGCTGCTGCCGCTCCCTCCGGGCGAGTCGGTCGGCCGGGCGCTGGCCATCAACGCCGCCGGCGTGATCGTCGGGTCCGTCGGGTCCCTCGTCGAGAAGGGCGCCGTCTACAGCCTTGACTCGGTGACGATCGTCGCCACGACGACGCGGCAGGGCGCGTTTCTCCAGACCGGACTCGGAATCAACGACGCCGGTCGGATCGTGGGCCTCGGCGTCGATCCGAAGGACCTCGCCATCGACATCGGGTATCTGCTCGATCCCGGAGCGCAGGCCTTCGCCATCGGATCGCTGCCGAGCGGGAACGGCGCCCTCTGCATCGCCCTGAGCAATGCCGGGCACGTCGGCGGCGGAAGCAACTTCGACGGCGGTCCGAATCTCCCCTTCATCTGGCACGACCGCGACGGCTTCACCGCCGTTCCGCTTCCGCCGCAGACCGATCAGGGAGCCGTCGCCGGCGTGAACTCCTCGGGTCGGGCCGTCGGCACTGCGGCCGGGAATACGTCGATCCCGTTCTACTTCGACGGCACGACCACGCACCGCCTCGCCGACCTGATCCCGCCGGAGAGCGGCTGGGACTTCACTGGCTCGACCTTCGCGACCGCCACCGGCATCAGCGAAGGCGGTGTGATCGTCGGCACCGGCTCGTACCGCGGCGCCGCCCGGGCCTACGCGATGTTCCCCGCGCCGACCTGCGCTGGCGACCTGACCGACGACGGCGTCGTCGACGGACTCGATCTGGGGATTCTCGTCGCGGCATGGGGGCCGGTCGTGCTCGGCGCCGCGCAGGATCTCAACGGCGACGGCGAGGTCGACGCACTCGACCTCGGCCTTCTGCTCGCGGCATGGGGAGGCTGCGCTCCCTGACGTCGGAGGCGTGCGCCGGCGCACGTCCGCGCGGCCTCAACCCGCCGCGAGGGGCGTGCGCGGACTCGACGATCACGGCAACGTGACCACGAGAATCGTCAGGTCGTCCTCGAGGCGCGGCGACCGCGATGCCCGCAGGATGCGGTCGCGGAGCTCAGCCGGATCGGGTCTTCCCGGATCGCGGGCTTCGCCGAGCAGGCGGACGAAGTCCTCGTACTCCCAGCGGTGACCGCCGGCGGCGCGGATCTCATACGCCCCGTCGCTGAAGAGCACGATGCTCGCGTTCGGCTCAGGCACGATGACGCTCTCGCGGTACCTCGTCTCCGGAGCGATCCCGATCGGAGGATCTCCCGATGCGAGGCGCGTCGCCTCCGCGGCCGCGAGCATCAGCGGCGGAGGGTGCCCGGCGGACGCGTAGGCGAGCTCGCGCGTCGCAGGGTTCCACGTCCCGAACCAGATCGAGAGGTAGAGCCCGGCATGCCGCTCCATGTCGAAGGCCGCGTTGAGATCCTCGAGGACCTGGGCCGGAGAGGTCCGCTGCCCGACTGCCGCGATGCTTCGGATCCGGTGGATTGCGGCGACCGAGTGCAGCGCCGAGCCGGCGCCGTGCCCGCAGACATCGATGATGTAGAACGCGATCCTCCCGTCCGGAAGGTCCTGGCAGCCGAAGGCGTCGCCGCCAAGGGTGGCGCAGGGCATGAAGACCCAGTCGAGCCGGAGCGGCCCTTCTGTGCGCCGCGGTGGCAGGAGCGCTTCGACGTACGAGCGCGCGCGGCGGAGGTCGGCGGCCTGGGCGAGCTCGCGCTCGACCTCGGCGCGATCGCGGACCTCGTGCCTGAAGACGTGATTGCCGACCAGCAGCGTCGACGCGACCGGGAGGACCGTCGACTGCCTGATCCGCTCGCCGTCGATGTAGGAGCCGTTGCTCGAGCCGAGGTCGACGACCTCGACGCGGTCGTCGCGGAGCACGATCGAGCAGTGCCGCTTCGAGAGCGCCGGATCGGGGATCACGTGCGTGCACAGCGCGCCCCGGCCGAGCACCAGCGGCTCGACCCCGATCTCGATCCAGCGCCCGACCTCCTCGCCGCGGAGCGTCGCGAGATAGTGGCGCCGATCGGTCGCGGGAACCATGGCCGCGTCATGAGGCCCGATGAAGGTCCCGAAGTCACTGGGATTGCCGCTGCTCATCCGCGCGGGCGAGTGTAGATCCTCGCCGGAAGCTCTGTGCGGCGGCGCCCGCTTCGAGCTTCGGATGATGCCGCATCGCGATCGAGGAGCCGCGGCGCCGCGCGTCAGCGCGCCTCGCCACTCACCCGCAGGGACCCCACGCTCCCAGCAGGAGGCCGACATCGACCGGCCCGACGACGCCGTCGCCGTCGAGATCGCCAGGGCATCCGGAGCACGCTCCCCACGCCGCCAGGAGCAGTCCGAGGTCGGCGCTGTCGACGCCGCCGCTGCCATCGAGGTCGCCGAGGCAGAGCAGGCCCAGCGAAACCAGTGCTCCGGCCAGATCCGGTCGCGGCCCGATCTTCTGGGAGGCCGGGAACGTCCCACCCTGCTGCGGCGAGCCGGTCTGCACGAGGACCTCCCGAAGGAGCGGCGGCGGCAAGGGACCACCGGAGGCAGCGAGGTGGATCGACTGGATCAGGGCGCAGGCGCCAGCCACGATCGGAGTCGCCGAGGATGTCCCGCCGAATGTCGCCGTGTAGAACTGGTTCGGCCCGCCAGCCGCGTAGAGCGTCCCATACCCGGTGGTACAGACCTGTTCGCCCCACCCTTGGAGGTCCAGCGCGGCGCCGAAGTTCGAGTACCACAGCCGGGCGCGATCGACGTCGCTCCCGGAGGGCGCCGCACCGGCACCGACGATGATGGCCCCCGAGTCGTTCTCCGGCAGGAACGGCCAATGCCCGCCATTGCCGGTTGCGTAGATCGGGGCGTCGAGATCCTGGCTTCCGTTCCCGGCGGCTTCGACGACGACGACGCCGTTGCCGACGGCGGTGACGATCGCGTTGTAGGTCGAGATGTCCCACTCGACCGGCACCAGCCCGAACTGCGAGGCCGAACCTTGGTAGAGGGGCCCGGCCATCTGGGCTTCGAGCATGATGATGTCGCCGGGCGCGAAGACGGCCAGGCAGTGGGTGATCGCGGCGGCGATGTTCACCACGCCCGAGGTGTAGGTTCCCGCGAAGAAGAACTCGGCATCCGAGCAGATGCCGGTGACGCCCCACCCCTGATCGATGCCTCCGACGACGCCGAGGACGGCCGTGCCGTGGTTCGGACCGAACCCGGGGTCGACCGGCGGAGGGCCGAGGACGGTGACCGTCGGCAGGTCGGTGTGCGATGGGTTGAAGGTGTACTCGCAGTCGGCGACGCGGACGCCGCTGCCGCGGCTGCCGAGGGCTCCCCACGCCTGGGCGACGGCGATTCCGTCAGGCGCGCTGCCGAAGTAACCCTGGAGCGGCGTGAAGTCCGGCGGCGTCGGCGGCGGAACTGGTTCAGGCATCGTCCAGGCGATCTCGACGATGTCGAGGGCGTTCAAGGCATCGATCGTCGGCCCGACCGCGGCCAGCGCCGGGAGCCAGAGGAGGAACTCGGTGTTGAGGTCGGCCGTCGCGCGCTCGAGCCGCTCCTGGGCCTCTCGGCGCAGCCGGTCGAGGCGATCCTCGGCAATTCCGTGCAGACGCTCCCAGCGGCCGCCGCGCGCCGGATCGGCGAGTTCGGCAAGCTGCCCCGCGACCGCGGCCAGCGCTGCGGTGCCCAGATCGTCGAGGACGCCGTCGCGCAGGCGCACCGGCGCGTCGTCGCGGAACTTGACGTAGATCGCCGCCGTCGAGGCGAATGGTCCGGGCGTCATGCGCTCCGGCTTCAGCGCGGGCGTGCGCGGCCGCAGACCATGTTCCGCTCGCGGGGGCGTCCGCTCTGCGGCGAGGGCGGGGAGCGCCAGCGCGCCGCAGAGGATGATCGAACAGCGGGCGATGCGGTTCTTCAGGGAGTTCATCAGTCTCTTCCGATCCTCGATTCGGCGCTTCGGCACTCAGAGCTCAGATACCCGAAGCTCGGGGCCTCGAACCGCAGCGACGCGACGGGCGCGAGCCGGTCGGCCGCCATCGGCCGCAGGCGATGGCGACGGCGCGGCTCCCGACCGGCCACTCGCCGAGGCATGTCCGAGGCGTGGGCGATGGCCTCGGCGCGCGAGAGGCGGTCCTCTTCCCGCAGCGGGCGGGTTCGGAGATTATGCGCCTGCCGCTCGGGTAGACTCCGCCCGATGTCCGAGTCCGACGTCGCCGACGCCGCGCATCGCTCCCTGCGTCGGACCCTCTCCGGCGATCTTCGCTTCGACGAGCACGTCCGGCCGCTGCGGTTCGTGATCGCGCCGGAGGGTCACCTCGTGGCGCCTGTCATGGTCGCGATGCTCGAGAGCGTCGATGCCGTCCTCATGCTCCCGAGCGAGGCCGAGGCGCTGGAGGAGCCTCTCCCGGACCCCTCCGGCGAGCCTGCTGCCGGAGTCCGCCGACAGATGCCGCTCCAGTTGCAGGTCTCGCTGGAGCCGTTCGATCCATCCGGTCCTCGCGGCGGGCTCGCCGATCGGTGGCGCGCGTACCACGGCGAGCCCGAAGATGTCCGCTGGGCGCTGATGGCCATCGATGCGGCGCGGACCGGCGTTCACTTCCTCGACGGCCTCGCGCTGATGAGACCGAACCCGCTCGCTGCGATCGAGGCCCGCGCGTGCCGAGCCCTGAACGCCCGCCGGGACGCGCTCCGCGAAGCATGCCGCGAGCGGCTCGGAGTCTCGATCGAGGCGCCCGTGGCCGTCGGCGTCGACCCCGGCGGGATCGATGTGCGCGGGGCGTTCGAGGTCCGACGGCTCGAGGTCGCCCAGTCGATGGAATCGCTCGAGGACGTGCTCGCAGCCGTCGGCGGGTGACCGGCCACCCGCCGACGAGCGCGGCGGCTGCGGGCCGCGCCGCCGCAGCGGGGACCCGCGCACGCGGCGCGTACCATCCCGACGCCGCCCGCAGGATCGTGCGGCCAGTCTCGTCCCCATCGCTCGCGGAGATCTCCATGGACAGCGCCAGCCTCAACCACGCGATGATCGACAGCGTCCAGGCCCGCCGGGCCCAGGAGTACGCAGACAACTTCGGGGCGCCGGGCTACAACGACCCCTCCCAGCTCTTCATCGAGCAGAACTACGAGGGGTACACGCCTGCGGACCAGGAGGCGTGGATGCTCCTCTTCGACCGGCAGATGGAGTATCTGGCCGAGCATGCTTCGAGGACCTACCTCGACGGCGCTGCGGCGATCAACCTCCGGCGCGATCGCATCCCGCCGCTTCAGGACATCAACGCGAGGCTCAAGCCGTTGACGGGATGGCAGTCCCGCGCCGTGCCGGGGTACCTCAAGCCGAAGTCCTTCTTCGCCTGCCTCTCCCGGCGCGAGTTTCCCACGACCATCGTCATCCGCCCCAAGTCCTCGCTGGACTACCTCCCGCAGCCGGACATCTTCCATGATGTCTTCGGCCATGTGCCGCTGCATGCCGACCCGGTCTTCGCCGACTTCCTCCAGACCTACGGCCGCGCCGCGCTGGAGTGCAACGACGACGGCCATACCGAGCGGCTGGCGCGGCTCTTCTGGTTCACGGTCGAGTTCGGGCTCATCCGCGAGGAGGGCCAGCTCAAGGTTTACGGGTCCGGCCTGATCTCGTCGCCCGGGGAGAGCGTCCACTCGCTCAATTCGCCCGAGGTTGAGCGGCGCCCGTTCGACCTCGACCGGGTCTGCGACACGTCCTTCGAGATCGACCACTATCAGCCAATCCTCTACGTCCTCGAGAGCTTCGAGCAGCTCCGCGACGCGATGCACAGCTACGCGACGCGCGTGCTCGAGGGTCGGGCGTCGGCGGTGGCGGCCCGGTAGCGGTGCTCAGCGGTCGCTTCCCGTCGGTCGCCATCGGCTCCGCCGGGAACGGTCCGTGGATCCATCGTGGATCGGGATCGAGCGCGGAGGGCGTCCGCAAGGACGGTCTGCGCACGCCGCGTTCACGCCGCCGGTGCAGACAGAGGCCGTCGTCGGCCATCGCAGCCGGTCGACTCCAGCCGGGCCCTCTGACGGAAACCCACTCCCCATGATCTCGCTCGACGAACTCGCCGATCGGCGCGAACGACTGCTGAAGTCCCTCGGAAACGCGATCGGCGTCGTCTTCGCGGGTGACGCAGTCGCGGATCTGACCACGCCCTTCCGGCCGCACGGCCACTTCGAGTATCTCACCGGCGTCACCGACGAGCCGGGGGCGATGCTCCTGCTCGATCCGCTCAACCCGGTGGCTGCGCGCCGGACAACCCTCTTCCTGCGGCCGATCGACCCCGAGCTCAACCAGTGGGACGGCCTCCGCGATCCAATCGGCGGGAGTCTCAAGGCCCAGTACGGAATCGCGACGATCCAGCGGACGCCCGCGCTGCCGCGGTGGCTGCTCCTCGCGGCACAGCGCTCGAAGCGCTGCGCATGCCTGCACCCCCTGGCGGCGCACACGGCGCCGGTCTCGCCGGACCTCGACCTCTTCCGCAGGGTCTCGGAGCGCGTGCCCGGCTGCGCGATCGAGGATCGATCCATGGCGATCCCCGAGCTGCGATCGCGAAAGAGCGCAGCCGAGGTCGCCGCGATCCAGCGCGCCGTCGACGCCACCAGCGCGGGCTTTCACGCGGTCATGCGCGGACTCCGCGCCGGGATCACCGAGTTCGACGTGCAGACGCTCGCCGAGCGCGCCTACGTCGACTGCGGCGCCCGGCGCACGGCCTACCGCACCATCGCGGGCGCGGGGATCAACTCGACCGTCCTGCACTACCACGCCAACGACCGCGAGATCCGCTCCGGCGACCTGCTCTGCCTCGACTCGGGCGCTTCGGTCGATGGCTACTGCGCGGACATCACCCGGACCTTGCCCGCCGACGGGCGCTTCACGCCGCGGCAGCGCGAGGTCTATGGCGTGGTGCTCGCCGCCCAGAAGGCCGCGATCGCGGCGGCCCGCGCCGGCCGGACGCTCATGGAACTCGACGCCATCGCCCGCCGCGTGATCGACGCGGCGGGCTTCGGCGATGCGTTCATCCACGGCATCGGGCACCACCTCGGCATCGAGACCCACGACCCCGCCCCGGATCTGCCGCTCCCGGTCGGCGCCGTGATCACGATCGAGCCGGGGGTCTATCTCCCCGAGGAGGCCATCGGCATCCGCATCGAGGACGATGTGCTGATCGGCCGCGCGTCGGCGACGGTGCTCTCGTCGCTGATCCCCAAGGAGATCGACGAGATCGAATCGGTGATGGCGGGCAGCGCAGCGATCAACGGAGCGACAGCCAAGGCCGGTCGATCGCGACGGGAGGCGAAGCCCGCGCGGACGGCGTCGCGCGGCGGTTCGGGCGCATCGAGCAGGCGGCGCTGATCGACTGCGACGGCGCACCCGACGGGGTGCGCGGGGAGGGTCACTCCGCGAAGAGCGCCGCGAGCTCCGGTGCCAGCCCCGGCGGAAGCCATCCGCGCGTCGGCGAATCGGGGCTCGAGATCGATCCATGGATGGCGGTGGGCGAGGCCACGGCTTCGGCCGCGCGCCCCGGGCCGAGGCGGCGTTCGAGGACGGGACCGAGCCCGATCAGGTCGAACCACCCCTGGGTCATGACCACCTCGCCCTGCTCGTCGACGAGCAGGGCGACGTTCGGACCATGGCCCATCATCCTCCAGCCGACGTTGTCCATCGGATCGACGACGAGCGTCGCGCCGCGGACGAACCGATCGTTGAACTGGCGCGCGAGGATCATGCGATCCATGAGCGTCGTCGGCTGGCGAAACTGAAACCGGTCGCGGACATTCTCCGCCGGAACCCAGACCAGTCCGGAGTACGGCGATGCGTCGCGGGTCGGGTGCGCTTCGATGGTGTAGAGAACGATGACCGAGAGGCAGTCGCCCCAGCGACGTGCGATGAGCTCCAGATCGGCCTGCTGCCGCCTCGCGATCGGGGAGGTGATCGACGCGGTCACGACGAGCATCGATCCTCCATTGCGGAGCTGGTCGAGCGCAATCGGACGTCCGTCGAGCCCGACGCTCCAGAGGTCGGGAAAGCGCTCGCCGGGCTGGGGGGCCCGCGCCGAGAAGATGCGTCCGGCGTCGACGTACCCCTGCCGGTCCGGCGGCAGGACGACCGGAGCGGGGCGGCGCATCTGATCGCTGGCGCACGCGGCCAGGGCCAGCGGCAGCCCGATCAGAGCCGCGCGGAGTGGGGGTGCGAGGCATCGACGATCGGTGAGTCTGGCTGGCATCGCGAGCGGTTCCATCGCGGATCGGCACGACGCGCGGACGACGAGACGACTCGTCGGGCCGGTTCGGACCTTCCCCTGCGCGGTCCTGCGCCGGGTCCACTGTTCATCGGGCAATCGGGGCGAGACCCTTGAAACGGAGCGGACGGCAGCGCCGTGCGGAGCACGGTGCCGAAGCGGCCCGCGCCCGCTCCTCGCGCCCCGCGAACAGAGCCTGAACTCGATCCGAAGGCTGGCCGCCGATCGTCTCTGTCGAGCATGGAGGCATCCCCGCGAGCCCCTCGGATCGACCGGATCCTGATCCTGACCGCATCAGTCGGCGCGGGTCACAGCCGGGCGGCGGAGGCCGTCGAGCAGGCCCTGCGCGCCGGGTCTCCCACGGCCCACATCGAGCTTGTCGACGCCCTCGCCGACGCCAGCGGCCTTTTCCGGTCGTTCTATCGCGACGGCTACGTCGCCTGCATCGAGCGCTTGCCCCGGTGCGTCGGCTGGGCGTACGACCGGATCGACCGGCCTTGGAAGCGCCACGCGCTTCGCGACGCCGCCGAGGACTTCTGCCTGCAACGGCTCCGACGACGGATCGAGAGATCCCGGGCCGATGCGATCGTCTGCACCCACTTCCTCCCCGCAGGCATCGTCGCCCGGCTTCGCCGGCGCGGGGTCGCGGCGCCGTGGCACGGCGTCGTCGTCACCGACCTGCATCCGCATGCGCTCTGGCTTCACCCGGAGATCGATCGCTACTTCGTCGGGACGCCGGAGGCAGCGGCCTACCTGGACGCCCTCGGCATCCCCGGGAGCGCAGTCGACGTCAGCGGCATCCCGATCGACGCGCGCTTCGCGGAGGCGCCCGACCGGATCGCCGCCCGTCGATCGCTCGGACTCCCCGTCGAAGGTCCGGTCGTGCTCTGCAGCACCGGGGGCCTCGGACTCGGGCCGGTCGAGCGCACCGCATCCGATCTCGTGGCGGCCCTCCCGGATGCGACGTTCGTCGTCGTCTGCGGCCGGAACGACCAGCTTCGCGCCCGTCTCACGCCGCTCGCCGACGCCTCGGGCGGAAGCCTCCGGGTGCTCGGGTTCACGCGGCAGATGCATGAACTCATGGCCGCCGCAGATCTCTTCGTCGGCAAGCCCGGCGGCCTGACCAGCGCGGAGTGCCTCTCCCGAGGGCTCCCCATGGTCATCGTCGATGCCGTGCCCGGACAGGAGGAGCGCAACGCCGAGCATCTCATCGAGATCGGCGCCGCGCTGCGCTGCCGCGAGCGCGCGACGCTCCCGTGGAAGATCGGCACCCTGCTCCACGATCCGCAGCGGCTGCGGCGCATGCGCGTCAGCGCCGCCTCGCACGGGCGACCGGGCGCGGCCGTCGCGGTGGCTGGGGCGGCGACCGCCGCATGCGGGGCTCGAGGCGACGTCCCGGGACTTGCGGCGGCGGCTGACGACGAGCGTTCCGAGCCCCGCGGGTTCCCCGCAGCGGCCGGGCGGATCGGTCCGCCGGTCTGGGACCAGCGCTCCAGCGCCCCTGCGCCCCGCGAAGCTCCGACCCTCCGGTGAGGGTCGTCGCGGGCCGGGCCCCCTGCGGCGCCGTCGATTCCCGCAGTTCGATTCGGGGTTCCGGCGCGTTCCTTCGCATTGCGGGAGTGAGAAGTGGTTGCAGCGCGCCGACCCTCCGCAGCGACGGAGCTGCGATGCAACTGCCGGTGCGCCACCTTCCGCGGCGCGCCCCTGAACCCAGCTCAGGCGAGTCCCGCAACCCCAGGAGGTCCCCCTTGACGCGCTTGTCAATCCGTTTCCACCCCCTCGATCACCCGGCGGCGCGGCGGCTCGCCGGGGCCGTCGCGCTTCCTGCCCTCCTCTGCGGCGCAGCCCTCGGCGCGCCGCTCGGCAGCTCTTCGACCTGGCTGGAGAAGCCCGAGGATGCCGACTTCCTCAACGCCGCGAACTGGACGCCGATGGTCGTACCGACCGACACAGCCTCCTTCGGCGCCTCGTCGATCACGACGGTGGACATCAAGGGCACGCCCATGAGCCCGATCGAACTGATCCTCGTCGGATTCAGCTTCCTGCGCGGCGCGCCCGACTACACCTTCGAGCTGCGCCATGCGGCGCTGCGCTTCAGCGATGGCATCGCCGGGTCTTCCGGAGCCTCCCATCTGTTCGATCTCCAGAACGGATCCGAGCTCAGGTTCGTCGGCGATGCGCGAGCGGACCACTCGCAGCATGCGCTGACCTCGTCGAGCTCGCTTCTCTTCGAGGATCAGGCCGATGCCGAGAGCGCCTTCATCACGCTCTTCTCGCTCACGGACGCGGGCGCCGTGATCGTGCACTTCGACGGCGACTCCTCCGCCGGATCGAGCTCGATCTCCATCGCCGGGGCCGCGCGGGCGCGCTTCACGGGAAACGCCACCGCAGGAAGCGCGAAGATCACCGCCGGTTCAGGCGCCGGGACGTCCCTCTTCGGTCTTCAGTTCGCGGATGACGCCTCCGCGGGAGCATCGAACATCCTGCTGGCCGCCGACGGCAAGCTCCTCTTCGAGGGATTCTCGACGGCCGCCGGGGCGTCGATTCTCAACGATGGTCCCGCCGCGTTCGCCTTCGTCGAGAACTCCACCGCGGGCGCCTCGAACATCCAGAGCAAGAGCATCCTCGTCTTTCAGGATCGGAGCTCGGCAGGCAGCGCCTTCATCACCAGCGGCGGCGCGGTGACCTTCGAGGGCGAGGCGTCGGCCGAACACGCGACGATCATCTGCCAGCCGACCGACTCGCCCGAGATCGTCGCAGGGCTCGCGCTGTTCGGCGGCGCAACCCTCGCCCAGGCCTCGGTCACGCTCGAAGCCGGGACGCTGCTCTCCGCCGTCGCCCTCGACGGGCCCGGAGGCGGCGCGCCCTCGGGCGACTTCGCCACCGTGGTCATGTCCGCGGGGTCGACCGTCGACATCTCCGGGATGGGCCCGGAGGCGATCGGCATCGGATCGCTCTCGGGTGATGGCGACGTCTTCCTCGGAGAGGCGACGCTCGTGCTCGCCGGGCTGGGGACCTCGGACACCTTCGCGGGGAGGATCCGCGACGGAAGCAGCACCGACCCCGACCAGCCGACCACGGGCAACCTCTCCAAGGTCGGATTCGGAACGCTGCGGCTGCTGGGCGACAGCACCTTCTCCGGATCCACGCAGATTCAGGGCGGGCGACTGACCCTCAACGGTTCTCTTGAGAGCGATGTCATCGTCGGTTCCGTCACCGCGCTGGGCGGAACCGGCACGCTCCGCGGAAGCCTCAACCTCGGCGCGATGACCTCGGTCCTCGGACCGGGCGACCCGATCGGGCGTCTCACGCTCGACAACGACGGGTTGATCTGGCCCGGCGGCTCGGTCTTTGACGTCGATCTCGGTCGGGCCACGGCGGATCCGCAGGATCCCGCAGGCGGATGGGACTCCTTCCTCTGCACCGGCGCGATCACGATCGCGGCCAGCCCCGCGAACCGCATCGCCATCGTCCTGCGCACGCTCGACCCGGAGACCGGCGCCCCCGCCGAGCTGACGGACTTCGATCCCGCCCAGCCATACTCGTGGCTGGTCGCCATCGGCGAGCAAGGCCTCTTCGCCTTCGCCCCCGACAGCTTCGAGATCAACACGAGCGGCTTCCTCAATCGCTTCGACGGGACGTTCTCCGTCGAGGCGGCCGACGATCCCTCGCCGTCGCTCTTCGTGATCTACCTTCCCCCGGCCCCGCCCATCATCGGCGACCTCAACGGCGACGGCATCGTCGACGGCGCCGATCTCGGTCTGCTCCTCGACGAGTGGGGGACCGATGGACCCGGCGATCTCAACGGCGACGGCGTCGTCGACGGCGCCGACCTCGGCATCCTGATGGCGGCGTGGACAACGCCGCGCGGCGGCTGAGCGATCCGACCGGAGCGCCGTGCGCAGCATGCACCCCGGATGGCCGCAGCCCGCGCGGTCATCCGGGGTGTTCGTTGCGATATCCTCGGAGTGCCTCGCCGCGGCGAGACGCAACTCCGCCGGCGGGAGCGTCCTGCGGCGGACTCCAACGCCCACCGGGCGCCGCGCGACTCGACCTGCGACGCCCAGAGGAGACGCAACGCCATGGAAACGTCGAATCGCCGTCCGCCGTCGTACGCGAAGCTCGGGGCCGCAGGCTCTGGCCTTCCACGCACCGCCACCGGCGCCGCGACCGTTCTCGCCGCCACGATCGCGACGGCCTGCGCCGCACAGGGGGCGTCGGCCAGCGGGATCTTCACGCCCTTCCGCGTCCTGTCGCTCGACGAGGTGCGCTCGGCTCCGTGCGGCGAGAGCTCCTACGCCTTCGCGACCGGGGTTCCATCGATGGCGGCGCGCGACGCGCTGCTGGATCCAGCCAACTTCGGGCTCGGCGGGATCATCGGGCGCTCCGCGACGATCGTGGAACCGGTCGGAGCGATCAACGAGATCACGCTCCAGAACGCCGATCTGGTCTTCGTGAACTCGCTCGCGTTCGATCCCGACGATCCCGTTCTTGACAAGCCCCTCGGATTCCCCAACAACGCGCTCTCAGAGGCGGAGCAGGCGTGGCTGGCGCTCTTTGTCGAGCAGGGAGGGGGCGTGCTCGTCTTCGCGAATCAGGGGACCAACAACGTCAGCAGCTTCCTCGGCTGCTCCCCGGCGATCGAGTGCGGTCCGGGGCTCTTTTTCTTCGTCGAGTCCGACCATCCGGTCATCGATGGGCCCTTCGGGAGCAACACCGGGCTCTTCTCGATCGTCTTCCACTGCCGCGTCGAGTCGCTCGGGCGCTTCGGCGTCCCGATCGCCGAGTCGAACCTGCCGATGGCGGCGGCCTTCCAGTATGGCGCCGGGCGGATCGTCGTCGTGAACGACGACGAGTGGATGATGAACACCACGACCGGCTGCTTCGCCTTCCGGCAGTGGGGAGAGAAGGCCCGCACGCTCTTTCTCAACTCGGTCGCGTGGATGCTCCCGGAGCCGGGCTTCCAGTTCACGCCGCCCTGCCCGTTCCCGGTGGAGGACCTCAACTGCGACGGGATCGTCAACGGCGCCGACCTCGGCATCCTCCTTTCGCAGTGGGGACCGTGCGACGGCTGCTCGGCGGACTTCGACGGCGACGGCGAGATCGACGGCGCTGACCTCGGCGTCCTGCTCGCGGCGTGGACTGCGACGTCGCCCAGGTGAGCAGACGCGCCGACGGCGGCGATGGTCGTCGGCCGCGGGACCGCCGCCCCACCCCCCCGGGGGGGCGAGCGCCGGGGCGACGCGGCGCGCTCAGGCCGGTCCGTAGGTGTGAACGAAGAGAAGCACCAGCGACCACGCAACCGGCATCGCCGAGATGACGATGCAGAGCCGGATCAGCCGGTGCGCCGTCGGTCGGCGCCTGCGGCCGATGACCTCGCAGAGCGCGATGACGAAGATCGTCAGCGAGAACTTGAAGACGATCGCCCCGGGAAGCCCGAAGCGGTCGATGACCAGCCGAGCGACGGGGTTCACCTCGGTCCCGCCTCGTCCGAGGATCGCCCACGTGAGCATGATGTCCAGCGACGAGAGGAAGACGAACCAGACGTACTCATCGGGAAAGAGCGCGCGGAGCCGATGCAGCCCGGCCGGTTCGGCGGGCTCGACGGCGCCGGTTGCGTCCTGTCGCTCGGGAGGGACCATTGCGGTGAGTGCGGCGGTGGCGTGCGGTGGCGTGCGGGGAGCCTGAATTGGCGCCGAGGACCCTGCCCCTCATGCAGCCTGATGGAGCCCGACGGAGCCTGAAGAAACCTGAAGCAGCAGGCCGAGCTCCCTGAACTCCCGTCGCGTGCGGCCTGACCAAGTCGGCCGCGTACGGGCGCGGTCTCACGCAGCGCCGCGCACGTCGGGCGGAAGGGTCTCCACGATGTTCTGGAGGATCTCGTCGGTGGTCAGTCCCTCCGCCTCGCCTTCGAAGTTCAGCAGGCAGCGATGCCGCATCGAAGGCAGCACGACGGAGCGGATGTCCTCGACCGAGACATGACCGCGCCCGGCGAGCAGCGCCTTGACCTTGGCGGAGAGCGTGATCGTCTGGGCGGCTCGCGGGCTGGCGCCGAAGCGGAGGAACTGGTTGACCTTCGGCGTCGCGAACTGCCCCTGCGGGTGCGTCGAGAGCACCAAGCGCACTGCATAGTCCTGCACGTGCGGCGCCACCGCGACGCGGCGCACGAGCGCCTGATGGGAGAGGATCGCCGGCGCGTCGAGGACGCGCTCGATCGTCGGCGCCTCGCCCGTGGTCGTTCGCTGGAGGATCTCGCCCAGCTCGTCGCGCGACGAGTAGCCGACGACGAGCTTGAAGAAGAAGCGGTCGAGCTGCGCCTCGGGGAGCGGATAGGTTCCCTCCTGCTCGATGGGATTCTGCGTCGCCATCACGAAGAACGGCCGCTCGAGCTGGTGCGTCTGTCCGCCTGCGGTGACCGAGCGCTCCTGCATCGCCTCCAGCAGCGAGGACTGCGTCTTGGGCGTGGCGCGGTTGATCTCGTCGGCGAGGACGATCTGGGCGAAGATCGGACCCCGGCGGAACTGGAACTCGCGCCCGCGCTCGGTCTCGACGACGATCGTCGTTCCGGTCACGTCCGCGGGCATGAGGTCGGGCGTGAACTGGATGCGCGAGAAGTGCAGGTGCAGCGCCTGGCTCAGCGAGCGGATCAGGAGCGTCTTCCCGAGGCCGGGGACGCCCTCGAGCAGGGCATGTCCGCCCGCGAAGAGACAGATCAGCACTCCGTCGACGATCTCCTCGTGGCCGACGACGGCCTTGCGGATCTCTGCCTTGGTCGCGAGAAAGTCGCGGCGGAACCGCTCTGCGGCGGACTCGATGGGCGCGTTCGCCTCGATTGTGGTCGCGCTGGCCAGGTCGGACATGTCGAAGGCGATCGTACCCCGGCGCCGAACGAACCGTGCCGATTCCGGATGCGCCGCTCTCGCCCCCCCTCCTCCACCGCGCCCGGAGCCGCGCCCCGAGCGGCTCCGCATCGACCGGAGCGATCGTGCCCGCCGCGCTCAGACCTCCTTCGGCGGCTCCCCCTCGCGCGACGCAAGCGCCCTCGGCTCGAGCTCGATCGGCTCCATCGGACCGATCTCGGCCGCGGTCGTCGCATGCAGGTCGCGCAGGCGGCGAGCGCTGGGAAGCACGCGGGCTTCGAGCGAGCCGACCGCGGCGTTGTACTCCTTCGTCGCCTTCCCGAGCTGCTCTCCGACCTTGCCCAGCCGATCCACGAAGATCGCGACGCGGTCGTGCAGCTCCCGTCCCGCCTCGGCGATCTGCCGCGCGTTGGCCGCGACATCCTCCTGCCGCCACCCGTAGGCGACGGCGCGGAGCAGCGCGACCAGCAACGTCGGCGTCGCGATCAGCACGCTCTGCCCCATCGCGCGGGCGTGCAGATCGGGATCGCGCTCCAGCGCCGCGCCAAGGGCGCTCTCCAGAGGCATGAACAGGACGACCAGCCGCGGCGTGCGCTCGAACTGGTCCCAGTAGCGCTTCTCGGCAAGGCTGCGCACGTGCGTCCGAACCTGATCTGCATGGCGCGCGAGGCACGCCTCTCGGTCGGCGTCGGGCTGGAGCGCGTCGAGGTACGCATCGAGCGCCACCTTCGAGTCGACGACGACCTGTCCACCGCCCGGCAGGCGGACGACCATGTCGGGCCGATACCTTCCGCCCTCCCCTTCGACCGAGACCTGCTCGGCGAAGTCGCAGTGGGCGGTCATCCCCGCCAGCTCGACGACGTTGCGGAGCTGCATCTCACCCCAGCGCCCGCGCTGCTCCGGCCGGCGCAGCGCCGCGACGAGGCGCCCGGTCTCCTGCTGAAGGCGCACCTGCTGCTCGCTCACCCCGCGGATCATCGCATCGATCCCCTGATACGCCCCCTCGCGCTTGCGCTCGAGCTCGGCGATGGCCCTCTGCTGCGCCGCCAGCGCCTCCGCGACCGGCTTGATCGTCGCGTCGATGGCCTGCTGACGCTTCTCGACGTCTCCCTTCGCTTCCGCGAGCAGCGTCTGAAAGGACTGACCCGCGAGGCGGAGGAACTGCTCGTTGTTCTGGCCGAGGGCCTTCTGGCTCGCGGAGGCGAAGGCGTCGATGAGGCGCTTCTCCGCCTCGGCGAGGAGCTCGCGCTGCGCGATGAGCTGCGCGTCCCGAGCCTTCTGCTGCTCCGCGACCGCAGCAAGCTGCCGCTCGGCCGCGTGCAGGGCGCGCTGCGTCTCGGCGGCCCGATCCTCGGCGGCCGCGAGGCGCGACGCCCGCTCCGCAGCGCTCGCCGCGAGCCCTTCGGCGCGGGCCGACGCCGCCGCGATCTCCGCCCGCAGCCCGGCCGTCTCCTGCCGCAGCAGCAGCCTCTCCTCGTCGGCGGATGCGACGGCGTTCTCAAGATGGGCCGTGCGCGACTCCGCCGCGATCCGCGCTTCGCGCTCGGCCCGGACGCGCGCGGCGAGCCAGGTCGCGGTGCCCAGCCCGCCCAGGGCGCCACCGAACAGAAGGCCGACGATGCCCCAGGCGAGTTCGGTCATGACGTGGGGGCATGGTAACGGCGGGCGAGGAGCGGTACGCTGACACCGTCGGTCGCAGCGCTCTCCGAGGTGGGCTGCCCGAACCGATCCGCCAGACGCCCCTCCTCCCCGACCACGCGATGAAGCGACCGCCCGCGCGCCGCTCGACTGCCACCGCCGCCCGCGCGGTGCTCCTGATCTTCGGCGGAGTCGCGATCGCGGCGACGACGACGACTCCAGATCCCGCAGCGGCCCTCGTCGAACGGCGCGAGGAACTCCTCGCCGGGCTGCCGCGGCTCGCGCCGCCCGACGATCCGGACCTTCCGGCGTGGGCGCTCGCGAGCCCCAACCCGATCGATCGCTTCGTCGCCCGGCGCTGGCGCGACGCCGGCCTCCCCGAGGCCGATTCTCCGCCGCCGCTCTGCGATGACAGCGCCTTCGTGCGCCGCGTCCACCTCGATCTGATCGGCGTGGTGCCCACGCTTGCCGAGCGGGAGGCCTTCCTCGCCGATCTTCGACCCGACCGCCGCGAGCGCCTCGTCGATGCGCTGCTCGCCCGCGCGGCGGACTGCGCCGACCACTGGACGCCGTTCTGGGAGGACGCCCTCGCGAGCAGTCCGGTCAGCGTCAACGGAGGGATGGCCACCAGCGGCAACTGGCAGCGCTGGGTCAACGACGCCGTGCGCGACGCGCTTCCCTACGACATCTTCGCGGCGAGCATCATCGACCCCGGGATGCCGCGGGCCAAGCCGCCCGAGCGCGGCGATGCCAACGGACTGGAGGTGATCGCCCACTTCATCCGCAGCGCCAACGAGACCGAGACGCTTCAGAGCGCCGCGGCCGTCGCCCAGGTCTTCATGGGGACGGCGATGAAGTGCGGCTCCTGCCACAATCACTTCGAGAACGAAGAGTGGCCGCAGCGGCGCGTCGTCGCCTTCGCCGGGCTCTTCGCCGAGCGCGATCAGGAGATCGTCCGCTGCGAGCGGCGGACCGGACGGATCATCCCGGCGGCGTTCCCCTTCGATCCGGGCGAGGAGGCCGCTGCAACCGCTCCCGAGGGCGCCGCCGCTCGCCGCGCGCTCGCCGCCCGTCAGCTCGTCGACCCACGGAACCCGCGCTTCGCCCCGGCGATCGTCAATCGGCTCTGGAAGCGCTTCCTCGGCCTCGGGCTCGTCGAGCCTGCGGATGACTTCAGGGACGATCGTCCCGCGAGCGACCCCGACCTGCTGGCATTTCTCGCCGACGACCTCATGCGGCACGGATTCGACCTGCGCCGGACGACGCGGCTGATCCTGACCAGCCGCGTCTATCAGCACGTGCACGACCCGGCGCTCGAAGACGGCTTCGACGTCGACGAGCCCGATGCGCCGCGGTGGTTCCGCTCGCCCGCGCTGCGGCGGCTGACCGCCGAGCAGGTCTTCGACAGCCTCCAGGTGGCGATGGAGCAGGAACTCGATCCGGCCCTGCGGCTCTTCAGGAGCGGCGAGTCCACCGGGCTGACCCGAGCGCTCGGCCGCCCCGCCGCGCGCAACGACGTCACCACCGCGCGCTCCGAGGATCCCTCGATCGTCGCGGGACTCGAGCTCCTCAACGGCGCGGAGTTCGCCGGTCTCATCGAGTGGGGCGCGCTCTTCGACCTCGCGCTCGCGCAGCCCGCGGCGGCCGAGGCGGCGGCGCTGCTCTTCCGCGCCCTGCTCTCGCGAGAGCCGCAGCCGGAGGAGCTGGCGATCGCCGAAGCGTGGCTCGCGCCGACGTGGTCCTCCGGGGCGATTCGGGCGGGACGCGCGGCGACGCACGCCGGAGTCGAGGTTCCCCCGCTCGACGAGGCGATCGCCGCGGGATCGGCCCTCCTCTGGTTCGACGGAGCGCCGCGCGAGGGCGCTCGACGGTCGGCCGGATGGGAGACGGGCGCGACGATCGGAGGCGAAGGCGGTCGAGAGGTCGATCGAGACGCCGCGCGCCACGCCGGCGCAGCGCGTGACGGGATCGCCGACGGCGCGCTCGCGCCGCCAGCCGCCTCCATCCATCGATCGACTCCGCCCGCCGATCGCGGCGGACGGTCGCAGCACTGGTTCATCGACCCGCAGAGCGAGGTCGATCTCGGGCCCTTCGACCTCGTCGTCGTCGAGGTGCGTGTCGATCCTGAGCGGCCGGCGCAGCAGGTCCTCTTTCAGCTCAACGACGGCGGCAGCCGCGACGGCGGGTGGAGTCACCGCGCGTACCTCGGCGCGGACCTGATTCCCTGGGGCCGCGCCGAAACCTCCTCGCGCCGGGCCCTCGGCCCGCTCCCGGCGCCGGGCGCCTGGGCGCTGCTCACCGTTCCCGCGAGCAGGATCGGCCTCGGGGCACGCCATCGCAGCGTCGTCGGCGCGAGCTTCGACGAGGCGGGCGGCCGGGCGGAGTGGGGGCGCGTCTTCATCGTTCGGCGCGCGGCGCCCGCTGCGCTGGAGTCCCTGCGGGATCTCGCGTGGGCGATCGCCGCGTCGCCGGAGTTCATGCACCGCCGCTGAGCGGACGCGCCGGAGGGACCGCGTCGCTACCCTCGCTCATGCCTCGAACGTCGATCGATCGTCGCACGTTCCTCGCCTCGACGCTTGCCGGCGCCTCGGCCGCGCTGGTGGGGGGACCGTCGCTCGGCCGATCCGGCCGAGAGGCCCCGGGACCGGCGGCGACCGCCGATGCATGCATCTTCATCTGGCTTCCCGGCGGCATCCCGCAGACGGACTTCTGGGATCCGAAGGTCTTCACGCCCTATCGGCGCGGGATGCGCGGCAGCGAGCTGCTCGGCACCGCCCCGCCGATCCCGACCGCGGCCGACGGCATCCGGCTCGGCGCCGGGCTTCCCGAGCTCGCATCGGTGATGGACAAGGCGTGCCTCGTCCGGTCGCTCTCGAGCGACCGCAAGTTCGGGGCGATCCACCTTCGGGCGCAGTACCTGATGCTCACCGGGTATCTGCACCCGGCGGGCTTCAAGGCGCCGAGCATCGGCGCCATCGTCGCGCGAAGCCTCGGGCGGCGCGATCCATCGGTGCCTCCGTACATCTACATCGGCCGCGACATCGACACCTCGGACAGCGAGCGGCTCTTCATCGCCGAGGCGATCGGACCGGGGTTCCTCGGTCCGGGCGCGGCGCCGTTCATGGTCCCCGACGCGACGCGCGGCCTCGCGACGCTCGAAGCCGCGGCGGGAATGTCGCGCGAACGGCTCGATCGCCGCCAGGCGCTCTTCGAGGCGCTCGCGGAGCGCGGCCCGGATGAGATCGCCGCCGCGGAGCGCGCCCAGGCCCATCGTCGCTCGATCGAGGAGGCGCGGGCGATGATGGATTCCTCCGTCCGCCGCGCCTTCGACTACCGAAGCGAGGAGCCCGCCGAGCTGATCGCCGCGTACGACCCCGCGATCGCGCCCGGCGAGCTCATCGATCCCTCGTATCACAACGGCGACCGCTTCGGCCACGGGCTGCTGCTGGCCCGGCGACTTGTCGAGCGCGGCGCCCGCTTCGTGCAGGTCGAGTACCAGTACGCCCCCTTCAAGGGGTTCGACATGCACGAGAATGGCGGGCGCCGGGCCATGGAGATGGCCCGCCAGGTCGATCGGCCGATCGCCCAGCTCGTCCGAGACCTCGACCGGACGGGGCTGCTCGACCGCACGCTCGTGGTGATCGCCACCGAGTTCGGCCGGACGATCGCCAGCCAGCCCGCGGCGGGAATCGAGCCCGAGGGCGCCAGCGAGAGCCACACCGGCGAAGACCTCGTGATCGAGCGGGAGTCGATGTACGGGTTCCACGGCCATTTCAGCTCGACCAGCTCGATGGTCTTCTTCGGCGGCGGCTTCCGCAAGGGCCATGTCCACGGGCGCACCGCTGATCGCCATCCGATGATCGCCGTGGAGGACCCGGTGCGGCTGATCGATCTGCATGCGACCCTCTACGCGGCGCTGGGCATCGCGCCCGACACCGCCTACGTCACCGAGGGACGGCCGGTCTACGTCACCCAGGATGGCGAGGGCGAGCCGATCGCGGCGCTGCGCTCGATCACGGCCTGAGGGCAGCGCGGCAGCGAGCGCTCCTCCGCCCCGTCACGAAGGCGGCAGATCGCGCCTTCGGTGAAAGCGAATCAGCGCCCGAAGCCAGAGCCAGCGCACTGCGGCGATCGCGCCGACCGAGAGCGTCGCGATGACAATCCGCTCTCCGGCTGACGCGTCGCGCGACTGCTGCCAGATCGCGCCGAGCAGGACGGCACCTCCAATGACCAAGGCGGCGCTCAGGAGGGAGGCGGCGAGAAACCTCGGCGATGCGGGATCGGCGGCGGGGGCGAGGGCGGCGGTCGGGGTGGAGATCGACTCGATGCACCGCAGTCGCGTCCAGCGCCCGAGCGGCATCGCCGCCCAGGCCGCGACCGCCGCGGCGGCCCGGAGCATCAAGCCCTCCCGCTGATCCTCTCCGCTCAGCATGGCGAAGCATGCCGCCACCACGACGCTCACGCCGAGCAGCGCGATCAGGATCGCTCCCTCCTGCACCTGCGTGGCGAGCCACACGACGCGAGCGCGGCGCGCCCGGGAGATCGGGTGGATGACGCCGAGCGCCGGAAGGAACGGGCTGCTGAGCGTGAACATCGAAAGAACGAAGGCGTAGGTCAGCAGGGTGCCCCAGATCGCGATTCCATCAGAGGTCCGATGGAGGCGCGCGGGGAGTGCGGACTCCGCGGCGTCGGCTCCGTTCCGCCCGATCTGATCGACGCCCGCCGCCTCCGACCTCAGGTGAAGCCACGCGGGATCGATGGAGAGGTACGCACACACGAGCATGGCGCTGACCACCGCGATGACCGCGACGTGCACCGCTGAGCCGACTCCGAGGGCTCTGGCTCCACGCTGCGTCTCATGGAGGATCGCCTGCACCCACGCACCATCGCTCCGTCGCGGGCCGGAGAACCTCGCACTCCAGCGCCCCTTGTCTCCTGCTGCGGCGTCCGGAAGCGGCGTTCTGCTGCGTCGAA
>CALMPF010000054.1 GCA_937871505.1 uncultured Planctomycetia bacterium
TTCATCGGCTCAGTCAGGCTCGGGACTTGAGCGCAAGGGGCGCTGTAGTGTTAGGCCCAAGCACGACTGATCGTCGCGCCGGGGTAGTAGTTCTCGACGATCGCGCGCCAGCGGACGCCTTCGCGGGCCATGCCTTCGGCACCGTGCTGGCAGAGGCCGACGCCGTGCCCGAAGCCCTGTCCGCTGCACACCAGGGTTCCGCGCTGGAGCACGGCGCTGAGGTTGCCCGACCGCACCGGGCGCGTCGGAGCGGCGAGGCCCGGCGCCGATGCGTTCAGGGCGACGCGGAGCTGCTCTGCGAGGAGCTCCGCGGAAGTGCCGCGGCCGTCGGAGATGCGGAATCGGATCGGACGGCCATATGGGTTGACCTGCGTCGGCTCGATCGCGGCCACCTGCCCCATCGCGGGAAGGCGCAGGTGCTGACGCTCCGCGCTCCACGCGGCGAGGCGCCTCCCGGCATCGCCGGAGGCCTGCTCGCTCGTCCAGCGGAAGACCGGCGCCCAGGCGCAGCACGCCTGCGGCGGGCGCGCCCGCAGCGGCGGCACGTCGTTGACGGCGTGCTCGGAGATCGCATCGACGGCGCTCGCGGAGACGCCGCCGCAGCAGCTCGAGTAGTACCCGGGAACGACCTGGTTGGCGTAGGTCAGGAGCGTCCCGACGCTCTCGCGCGCCGCCCGGTTCGCGTTGCTGTTCGCCGTGAGCCCCACATACGCCTGCGACGCCTGTCCCGCGACGACGTCGAAGTGGCGCCGTGACGCCCAGTAGAGCGATTCGAACGTTGCGAAGCTGCGGGCGGCGATCGCCTGGGCGAGGTAGGTCTGGAGGTTCCAGCTCGCGTAGAGCTCGCGCGCCAGCACGCCGGGGAGGTACTGCTCCATCGGGCAGACGTTGATGGCGTCGACCCCCGCCCCACCCGCCACCCCCGGAACGCCTGCGCCGTCGGAGGCCATCCCGGCGACGTCGCCGCGCGACCGCGCGACCAGCCGCACGATACCTGGATAGGTCGTGCCTTCGACCACGATCCTCGGGAGCTCTCCGCGCTGCGATGCGATCTCGATCGGGTCGCCGCCGTCGACGAGCGTGCGGTGACCGGTGGCGTCGACGATCGACCATCCGTTGCGCTCCGCATCGACTCTCAGCGGCCCCGCGAGCACGAGCAGCACCGCGCCCTCGCCGGGGCGCTCCGTGGCCCGCGAGACGCGCAGCCACTGCCGCCCGCTGCCCTCGCCGCCGAGGACGATCGGCTTCGCTCCGGCGCTGCGGGCGACACGCACCCGGATCAGGGGCTCGCGCGCCGGAGGATCGAAGCGCTCCACGAGCGGCATCGGCTGCGGCGGCGCCTCCTCGGGCAGCCGCTCGCGCGTCCGCGACGGCATCGGCGCGACCGGAGAGCCGCTGCCGCCGCGCGACGAGCCGAGGCCACAGCCGGAGAGACCCACGGCGCCTCCGAGCGACGCGGCGATGAGCCCGGTGCGGATGAGAAAGGCGCGGCGGTCATGCGCCGCCCCGGGGCCTGCGGCCGCGGCCGTCGCCGGACCGGCGCCGGCCGCGGCGGAGATGATCGTCTGTCCGCCCGCGCCTGGTCTGACGGCCGGGGCGGAGGGAACACCGTGACGAGGATCGTGGGATGGGAACGACACGGATCGGAGTTCGAAACTGGAGTGCTGAGCGGCCGCTCTCGGGTGCGGCCGGCGCCGTGGCTCGATGCGCGTCCCGCGCTGCGGAGGACCCGGTCGAGCGGCTTCCGGGCGGGTCCGGCGGGAGGGGCGTTCCGGCCCGAGCGGATGACCGGCCTGGCGGCCGGGTTGGCTCCCGCCGACGTGCGCGGGCGGCGGCGCTGACTCACCGGGAGCCCCTGCCGACGCCGACGAGCAGCCGTCGCGGGGCAGAGCGACCGCGGAGGGCGCGACGCGACGCGTCCGGCGCCGATTCGGGCGCCGCACCACTCTCTATCGGCCGGGATCGTCCTTGATCGTGAGCACTCCGGCGCCCGGCAGGTCGAGCGCCACGCCCGCTCAGTCGAGCTTGCGCAGCGAGAGGCCGAACTCGGCGAGCTTGGCGCGGATCTCGTCCAAGCTGTTGGCGCCGAAGTTCTTGACGCCCATCAGCTCCGCCTCGGTGCGCGCTGCGAGCTCGCCGAGCGTCTGAATGCCGAGCTGCTGCACCGCCCGCCGCGGCCTCAGCGTCAGCTCCAGGGCGCTGACGGGCTTGTTGAGGACCGATTCCGAGACCTTCCCCTTGACGTGCGCGAGCTTCTCCGCAGGGCGCCCGCGGCCGCCCGAGCCTTCGATGGCCTGGCCGAGCCGGAGGTTCTTCGACTGGAGCATCTCCTTGATCTCGGTGAGGCTCGTCTCGCCGAAGTTCTTGTAGCCGAGCAGCTCGGCTTCGCTGATCTTGACCAGGTCCCCGAGCGTGCGGACGCCGATCTTCCGGAGGCAGTTCCGCGCCCGGACCGAGAGCTCGAAGTCGGTCACCGGGGTGTCGAGCACGGCGCTGCGCTTGGCGACGTCGCGGGCGTGCTCCTCGTCGTAGTACATGTCGCGCGACGCGCGGACATCGCGGATGTAGAGCTTCGCCCGCGCGTGTCCGGGGTTGGTGTCGAGCACCTGCTTGAGGCACTTTTCGGCCTTGGCGATCTCTCCGCGATCCTCATAGAGGATCGCGAGGTTGATCAGGGCGTTGACGTGCGCCGGGCTGCGCGACACCGCCTGCTCGTACGCCCGGACCGCCTCCTCCTCCTCTCCGACGAGGTCGAGGCTGTAGGCAAGCCTGAACAGGTGCTCCGGATCGCCTCCCGCGGCAGCGAGCCGGTATTCACCCAGCGCCCCGAGACGGTCGCCCTTCTCCTCGAGTGCCAGTCCCGCCTTGAAGTGGGACTCCGCCTTCCGTCCGTCGATGGTCGCAGTGCTCATGGCAGCGGGGAGGGTATGCGTCGGTCGCCATCGGGACCGAACGAGCTCGCGGGAGCGCGGCGGGCGGCCCGGCGCTTCGGGTTCCGCAGCCCCGCTCGGGCGCTCGCACCGGGCGCAGGCGCGGCCAGCCCCGTCGCGCGCGGCCAGCTCCAACGCGCGGCGGCTCGATCCCCGGCCTCTCGGTGGCGGCGCACGCCTCAGGTCGCCCCGGCGCCGCGCGGCGAGTTCGGCGGGAGCATCTCGGCGTCCCATGGACCCAGATCGAGGCGATTGCCTCAGCTCACCGGAGGGCCGACCGCGGAGCGGGCAGCCGGCGGCGGGACGCACGCGGCGCCGGCGCGCGAAGTCTCACGATCGCCGCGCTTCGAGCTCGCGGAGGATGTCCCCGGCGAGGTCCTCGGCGGACTCTGCGCCGATGGCGGGGGGCGGGCCGGCGATGATCGGCGCCGCGCTCGCGGCGGCGCTCTCCTCCGAACGCAGGACGCGGATCGACCGCCAGCGCCCGCTCTCCCAGCGCCAGAGCATCACGACGCCGTAGACGATGATGTACGCCGAGGCGGCGATCCACGGTCCGAGCCACTCGAGCGCCGGCGCCAGCTCCAGGATCGCCCATCCGCCGCCGATGATGAGCGACCAGCTCAGGACGATCGTCGCCAGGCCGGGCCAGACGGTGTCGCCCGCGCCGCGCAGCGCGCCGGTGCAGACCACGCCCGCCGCGTCTGCGGTCTGGAAGATCGCGGCGCAGATCATCAGGACGCCGCCGATGGCGATGATCCGCTCCGCGCGCTCGGCGCCGACATCGCCGCCGACGAAGATGGCGATCATCGGCTCGCGGAAGACGAGCATCGCCACCGCGCAGAGCGTCATGTAGACCATCGCCATCGCCAGGCCGAGGCGGGCCCGCGCCGCGGCGATGTCCGGCCGTCCCGCGCCGATGAACCGGCCGACGAGGGCGCTCACGGCGACGGAGAACCCCACCGCGGGCATGAAGCTCAGATGCATGTAGGTGAGCGCCGCCCACCCCGCGGCCATCGCGTCCTCGCCGAAGCGACCGACGAAGATCGACATGAAGATCGACCAGCAGAGGAGTTCGCTCCCCCACTGCATCGAGGCGGGCCAGCCGAGGCGGACGAGGTCCTTCAGCGCCGCGAGGTCGAGCCGCCATGCGCTGCGCGTTCCGAAGAGCCGGTTCATCTTCGGCGAGAGGAAGATCGCCAGCGGAATCAGGAGCTCGAACCCCGTGCCGATCACCGTCGCGATCCCCGCGCCGACGACGCCGAGGGCGGGCACGCCCGGCACGCCGGGGAGTCCCAGCGCCGGAAGCCCCTCCTCGCCGTAGATGAGCACGTAGTTGAGCAGGACGTTGAACGCGTTGCCGACGATCGCGGCGATCGCGACGACCCCGGGCCGATGCAGCCCGAAGAAGTAGTGGCTCATCGTCTTGTTCGCGAGCAGCACGATGCCGCCGACGAGCATGATCTGGCCGTAGAGCGTCTCCAGCCTCGTGATGGTCGGCGAGTGCCCCATCGCGCCGAAGACCCAGGGAAGCGCGAAGGCGAAGGGGATCAGCGCGGCGATCCAGATGAAGACGGAGAACCAGAGCCCGGCCCAGGCGTACTTCGAGCCGCGCTGCGGCGATCCCGCTCCGAGGTTCTGGGCGACGAAGGTGTTGACCAGCGTGAGCACGCCCATCGCGAAGGCGATCAGGTTGAATGCCCAGATGCCGCCGTTGCCCTGCGCCGCGAGCTCGTCGGGGCCGACCTGCGCGACCATGAGCTTGTCCACGAACTGCATGACCGTGTAGCTGGTCATGGTCAGGACGGTCGGCCACGCCATCGTCCAGACCTCGCGCGCCGCTGCGCGCGTCCAGACCGGCTCGCGGGGCGCCCCTCCTCCCCCCCCCGGGGGGGAGCGGGTGGGGGAGCGGGTGGGGGAGCGGGTGGGGAAGCTGGTAGGGGCGGTGGTGGAGGAGGTGGTCGGGGAGGTGATGGCGGAGCCGGGGGCGACCGCGGAGGCGGCAGCGGCGCTCTCCGCGACCAGCGCGTCGCCGCCTGCCGCTGCCTCGACCGCCGCAGCGTCGGAGCCCCCTGCGGCGCCTCCGCCGCGCGCAGCCGGACCGCTGGCGGGATCGCTCGCCAAGGAGTGGTCGGAGTGCGGTTCGAGGGCGGACATGGCGGGGAGAGAGTCTGGCGTGGAAGCCCGCCGGGGCTGGAACCCTGCGGGCGACGCCCTGGATCGAATCGGCCCGCCCCCAACGGGCTGGCGCCGGGCTGGCGCCTCTCCCGGCGCGGAGACGATCGGTGCAGCGCGACGGTTGATCGATCCTGCGTCGCCCGCGCGATCCATGGCGTCCTCGCGCCGGCGCAAGCGGGGAGCGTAGCTCGACCCCCGCCCGCCCCCGTCGCTTTCCCGGCGCCGCCGAACGAGTTACCGTAGAGACCGACCCGCGGCATCGCGCCTCCGGACTCGTCTCCGCAGCACTTGGCGTCAGCCCGCGGCGGCGGACGCCATCCGCTCGACGATCCGCGTGAGCCCTCCGGCTCGATCACCTGACGGGATCCCCTTCGAGAGCCCTCTGCCATGCCGACCACTTCGCTCCCTTCCCGCGCCTTCTCGATCGCGGCGCTCGCCGCAGCGGCCTTCGCGAGCAGCCTGCTCCTCGCGGGCGGCTCCCCTTTCGGCGGCGCAGCCCTCGCGGTCCCCGAAGCGATTCAGGGAGCGCCCGCTGACGGACGGTCGCAGGCTCGACCCGACGGGCGTCAGTCCGGCCGCCAGAGCGGACGCGAGCCCGGCGCCGTCGACCCCGCGTGGCTCGAGCGGATGCCGAAGGAAGACCGCGAGACGCTCGACTACCTGATCGGGTTCGAACCCCCCGCGCTGCCCGGCGACGTGACCTGGATCAACGGCGAGGGGCCGAGCGGCGGAGGGCGGACCTGGGACGACCTCCGCGGCAAGGTCGTGGTGATCCAGACGTGGACGCACCGCAACGCCGGGGGCCGGGGCGCGCTCCAGCGTCTCGCGAACGAGCTCAAGGCGTTCTCGTCCGGCGACGTCGCGCTGATCGGCCTGCATACGCCGGAAGGCGCCGACAAGGCGGAGGAGTTCATCGCGAAGAACCCGACGCCGTTCCCGACCATGGTCGACACCACCGGTGTCATCAGCGACGACCTCGGCGCCTTCCGGCGTCCCGTCAATATCGTGATCGACCGCACGGGCAACGTGCGCTACGCAGGGCTCTCGTCCCAGGGCCTCGCCCGGGCCGTCACCGCGCTGGTCGCGGAGACGCCGGCTCCCGACGCCGCCCCGACCAAGCGAACCGCCCCCGCACCGACGACGCCCGTCCCCTTCCCGACCTTCTCTGGAAGCGTCACCTCCGCCCGCGACCTGCGCGGTCAGTCCGCGCCGCCGTTCCACGTCGCGGAGTGGATCAGCGACCGCGACGAACCGCGCGGACGGCTGCTGATCATCGACTTCTTCGCGACGTGGTGCCGACCCTGCATGGCGGCCATCCCGCACATGAACGCGATCGCCGACAAGTACCGCAACGATGTCTGCGTCGTCGCGGTCAGCAACGAGAGCAAGGGCGCCTTCAACCAGGGGCTCGCGAAGGCGCGCATGAAGGTCGACGACTTCAAGTACGCCATCGCCGTGGATCCAGCGGGCCGCATGAACAACGCCTTCGGCGTCCGCGGCATCCCCCATTGCGCCATCGTCAGTGCCGACGGCGTCGTGCGCTGGCAGGGCCATCCCGGCGGGATGACCGACGCCGTGATCGACTCGCTCGTCCTCCCGAATCGGGCGATCGCCGCGACCTCCGTCACCGATCCCCGACCGAAGCGCTGGCAGCGCGAGATCGGCAAGCGGTCGTAGCTCACCAGTCGCGGGCGACGACGGCGTCGGCCATCGCCGCGAGCAGCGCCCGCGCCGGCGTCGGGGGGACGGCGGTAAGCACATCGCGCGCCTCCTCGACCAGCGCATGGGCCCGCTCCCGCGCCGCGTCGATGGCGCCGCTCTCGCCGAGGCGGCCGCGAAGCGTCTCGGCATCGCGGGCGCCGATCAGCTCGATCGCCTCGCTTCGCGCCGGCGGATCGGCCGCCGCGAGATGGAGGATCACGGGGAGGGTGAGCTTGCCCTTGTCGAGATCGCGGCCGAGGCTCTTGCCGACGACCTCGGGGCGCCCGACGAGGTCGAGCAGGTCATCCTGGATCTGAAAGGCGATCCCGAGCGCGATCCCGAATCGGCGCAGCGCGTCGACGACTTCCGGCGCTGCGCCCGAGAGGGACGCCCCCAGACGGCAGCAGACGCCGACGAGCGCGGCGGTCTTGCGCCGGACGATCTCGAAATAGGTCGCTTCGTCGAGGGAGAGGTTGTCCCGATGGTGAAGCTGGACCAGCTCGCCCTCGCAGAGGGTGTTGGTCGTCTCGCCGAGGATGACCGCGATCGTCGGATCGCCGAGGGCGGCGCCGAGCTTCGAGCAGAGGTGGTAGGCGTTGGAGATCAGGTAGTCGCCCAGCATCACCGCCATCTCGTTGCCGCGGAGGTGATTGACCGTCGCGCCCTTGCGGCGGATCTCCGCCTCGTCGAGCACGTCGTCGTGGACGAGCGTCGCCATGTGGATCATCTCGGTCACCGCCCCGACGACGCGATGCCCTTCGGAGAGGGGCCCATCCGGGTCCTCCGGACGGCAGGCCAGTCCGGTGAGGAGCACGAGCGTCGGCCGGAGCATCTTCCCCCGGTACCGCTCGACGTGTCGGCAGAGGGCGTTCACCGCGGGCAGATCGCTCGCGAGCTGGCGCTCGAAGACGACCTCCACCTCGGCGAGCTCGCAGCGGAGCCGCTCGGCCGTCGGCGCGTGGATCGCGGCGAGTTCCAGAAGGGAGTTCACGCGGCCAGCATAGCGGAGGGCGAACCCCGCGCCACCGGCCTCCGGCGTTACCATCGCGGCCTCCATGGCAGGATCGAAGACCCATGCAGCCGCCCCGCGCACGCGCCGCAGCCGGCGCGGCGCCACGCACCGCACCGCCGCCACCAGCGACCGGCACGAGCTCTATGAACTCTCGGTGCAGAACCCCGAGGCGGAGGTCGAGTTCATAGAGCGCATCGGCCGGAAGCTCCTCGGCCGCGCCCCCCAGCTCCTCCGCGAGGACTTCTGCGGCACCTTCCATCTCTGCGGGGAGTGGGTGCGGAGGCGGAAGTCGCACCGGGCGATCGGCGTCGACCTTGACCCGTCGGTCCTGGAGTGGGGCCTCGGCCGCGCCGGTGCGAGGATGAAGCCCGAGCAGCTTCGTCGGATCGAGCTGCACTGCGACGACGTGCTCAACGTCCGCTGCGAACCCGTCGACGTGCTCACGGCGTTCAACTTCTCGTACTTCCTCTTCCGCGAGCGGGAGACTCTGGCGACCTATTTCCGGCGCTGCCGCAAGGCGCTGGTGCCCGGCGGCATCCTCTTCTGCGACGCCTACGGCGGGAGCGACTCCTTCCGCGAGATCGAGGAGGAGCGGTCGCTCGACGGCTTCGTCTACGTCTGGGATCAGCACCACTACAACCCGATCACCGGCGAGGCCGTCAACCACATCCACTTCCGCTTCCCCGACGGCACCGAGCTGCGCCGCGCCTTCAGCTACCGCTGGCGGCTCTGGACGCTGCCGGAGATCCGCGAGCTCATCTCGGAGGCGGGCTTCGAGGATGTCACCGTCTACTGGGAGGGCAGCGACCGCAAGGGCGGCGGCAACGGCGTCTTCACTCCGAGCACCCGCGGCGAAGCCTGCGAAGGCTGGATCGCGTACATCGTCGCGCGGAACCCGAAGGCGACGACAGGGCGGAAGGGAACCTCGAAGCGAGCTGGATCCGCGAAGCGAGCCTGAGCGCTCCGCCGCTCACCCCGTCCACGAGCCGAGCAGGATGCCGAGGTCGCCGCCCCCGACGCTCCCGTCGCCGTCGAGGTCGGCGGCGAGGTCGGGCCCGACGCTTCCCCACGCGCCGAGCAGGATGCCCAGATCGGCGCCATCGACGCGGCCATCGCGGTCGAGATCGCCGACGATGCCCTCGAAGCAGGAGCGGACGATCAGCGCGACATCGTCGAGCGCCGCCTCGACGAGCGACTGCGGGTCGAGATCGCGGGCGACGAAGCGCACGCGGAGCGTCTCCGTCAGGCCCACGGCGGGCCAGAGCGGCCACTCGAAGCGCACCCACGCATTGGTGCTCTCGGCGATCGCGGCCAGCAGCGACCAGCTCGACCCGCCGTCCGCGGAGACCTCGACCAGCATCGAGTCGGTGTTGGGGTTGGCGCCGAGGTTGTTGGAGTACCAGATCCACGCTTCGAGGCTGGTGCCGGGAGCCGAGGCATCGAGGATCGGCGAGGTCACCGTGGTCGAGCCGTTGTCCACGTCGGCGGCCCCCGCCGGTCCGCCCGGAACGCCCTGACCGGTCACCCAGCAGAGGAGTCCGTCCGGAGTGTGATCATCTTCCGGCTGGGCGATCGTGCCGACCGGATCGACGCGCACCCAGTGCCCGCTGGTCGCGTCGTTGCCCGGGGTTCCGGGTGCGCCGACCGTCCATCCGCGATCGACTTCCATGTCGTCGAACCAGCTCACGGCGCTCTCGACCGCGACCGCTTCGAAGGCAGCGGCCGCGCCCGCAGCGGGAAGCGTCACCACCGAGCCGCCGTCGGTCGTCGCTTCGAGATACCACTGGATCAGCGCGCCGCACGGCGCCGCCGGGAGCGCCGCGACGGCGAAGCCCGCTCCGCTTCCGATGGTCGCGCTCGCGAAGGGCGCCGTGAGGCCCACGCGGCTTCGAAGGACGAGCGTGGCCACGCTCTCCAGACGATCGAAGGCACCGACGATCACCTCGCTCGACGTTCCCGCCGGCACGCTTGCGGGCGGACCTTCGGGAACGACGACGACCGCCGGGCGACTCACGATGTCGGCGAAGGCGAGCGCCGCGGGCAGGTTCTCCTCACCGGTGGGCACGATCTGCTCCGGCGGGAGGATGAAGCCCGTGGCGCCGGTGTCGCGAAGCTCGACGGTGAAGGAGATCGCCCCGCGGGCGCCGTACGTCCAGTCGACCGACGCCCCTGCGGCAAGGTAGAGCTGCGTGCTCACCTGCCCGGGGACGTAGCCGCTGCCCGAGACGGCGGCGATGCGCTGGGCCATCTCGGCGCCTGCGAAGGCGTAGAGCGGCGCATCGATGCAGGGATCGACGGTGTGCGCCCACGGATAGAGGAGAAGCTGGCTGAAGCTGTGGTAGTCGATCGTCCCGACGATCGACGGCGTGGCGAGGAAGAAATCGCGGAGCACCTGCGTCTCGGGCTCCGAGAAGGGCGCCGGACCCCGGTACGTCTCGCTCGCGGGGTTGCCGCTGCTGCCGGAACCGCCCCACTCCCATCCCCAGTTGCGGTTGAGATCGACGCCGAAGGTGCCGTTGCCGTTGTCGCGGCGGTTCTTTCGCCAGAGCCGGACTTCGTCCCACGACCAGACGTATCCGTCCGGGTTGACCATCGGCACGAAGATCAGCTCGACGCGCTCAAGCAGCGCCGCGATCTCGGCATCCTCCGCGGCGCCGCGGACGATGCGATCGGCGATGAACATCACCGTCATCGGGCTGACCCACTCCCGCGCGTGCTGACCGCCGTTGTAGAGGACCGCGGGAAGACCCGGCGCGGTCGCGACGCGCAGGGCGCGGATCGGACGTCCCTCGAGGCTCGTGCCGATGGTCTGGATCGTGCAGAGGTCGGGGCGCTCCGCGGCGAGGAAGTCGAGGTACGCCTCGATCGCGGCCAGATTCCGGAACTCGTCGAACCAGCCCGGATCGCCCGCGATCCCTCCCTCGGCCGCGGCGAGCCGCGCCCGCTCCCCTGCGACGAGGGCGCTGACATCCTCGATGAGGACATCGAAGTCGAGCCCGGCCCGGCGCATCGCCTCGAGCGCCTCGGGCGAGACCTGAAAGTCCGCGATCCCACCGCGGACGCCCTCCGGTCCCCCCACCGGACCGACGGGACGGATCCCATGCGACCACATGTCTTCGCTGAGGGCGAGCATCGTGCGCACTTCGCGCTGGTCGTAGAGGCGCACGCGGACGACGCTGTCGGCGGCGAGGGACGAAGCCGCGGCACCCGCACCGAGGAGGGCGGGGACGACGAGCGCAAGGCCGAGGAGATCGGCCGCGCGCCTGCGCAGGCGCGCCGGAGCCGGCGATCGCCCGCTGGACGCCCCCTGCGGCCCGGCGGTCGCTGTCGGATCGGCGCCCTCGCGGTGTCCGTCGCGCTCGGCGGCGGCTGAGGCCGCGCAGCCGGGATCCGGTGGGGTGCCGATGCAGGCGCCGCGACCGAAGTCGGAACGCGACGGCGCGAGAGCGTGGCGATCGCGACGGGAGAGGGCTCGGAACATCTCGACTCCTTGAACGCGCGGGAAGGCGCGGAGATCCGGGGGAAGGCCGCGGCAAGCAGGAGAGCGCCGCGGGACGCGAAGCGAAGCAGGCGGACGCAGGAACCGGCGCCGATGCCGGAGGAGGTTGGACGACGCTGGAGGGCGCACGGCGCCTCGACGCCGCTGCACCGCGATCGTCGCGGGGCCGCCTCGTCTGGGGAACCTCCCATCATCGCTCAAGGTCGGGCAGACGTTCAAGGAAGAAGTCGCTCTCCCGCGACCATCTTCCCTCCCGGGACTCGCGAGCCCGCCCGGCACCGAGTTCCCCGAGTGAGGATGCGTCACCGAGCCGCCCGGAACCAGTTCGGGCATCCGGCATGCACGCCGGCCTGAACGCACCGGCGACCGCTGCCGCACCCCGCGGGCTGAACTGCCTCGACCCCGCCCTCCGCTCCGATGCCGGGAAGTCCGCCTCCGGCGCGAAGCGCGCGCCGGCGAGCGCCGAGCGCGGTTCGACGGCGGCGCCCGCCGTCGCGTCCTCCACGCCGCGGTCCAGCGCACGCGCGTCCCGCGCAGACTCCCGGCGGAGTTCGGCGGCACGACGCTCGCTCGGTGCCGAGGAGCGCCGAGCGCTGCGGCGCAGAGCTCGCATCGGGCCGCTCCGCCAGCCACGGAGTCCCCGCCCGTACACTGCGGCCTCCGATGTCCCGCCGCGTCCACCGCCTCCGTGTCCGGGTTCGCGCCTGCTTCCGACGAGCGCTCGCGGCATGCGATGCGGTGGCGATCAGATCGGGCTCGCTGCGCGCGGCGCGCGGCCGGCGGCGCCCGTGCCCCCGCTCCCGCTGCGCCGGCCTGGCGCTCTGCGCGCTCGCCGCGGCGCTTGCCGGCTGCTCGACGAGCCGCTACTTCGAGACGCGGCCGCAGGCGAGCTACCCCGCCGCCGCGGCGCTTCCGTCCCACCCCTTCCCGGCGACGGGGCTGCCGATGTTCGTCGGCAGCGACGGGCGCATCCTCACGTGGACCGATCTCATGGCGGGCGTCGCCTGGGCCGACGTCGTCATTCTCGGCGAGATCCACGATGACGCCGTCGGCCACTCCGTGCAGTTGGCGCTGCTCGAGAACATCATGTCGCTCGATCCGGAGACCGCGCTCTCGATGGAGATGCTCGAGCGCGACGAGCAGCCGATCGTCGACGAGTACCTCGCCGGAACGATCGACGCCGCGACCTTCACCGCGCGCACCAGCTCCGCCGACTGGGGCGGCAAGGGGACGTGGGAGGAGTGGTACCTGCCGATGATCGACGTGGCCCGGCGCCACGGCGCGCCGGTCGTCGCCGCCAACGCGCCGCGGCGGTTCGTCCGCATGGCGAGACTCGAGGGCTTCGACGCCCTCAAGGCCCTCCCAGCCGACGAGCGCGCCTTCTTCACGCTGCCGCGCCGGCTTCCTGACGACGGCTACGAGCTGCGCTTCCGCGCCTTGATGGAGCGGATGGCGGAGCAGGCGGGCAATCCACCGCCGAGCGCCGAGGCGATGGCCGCGACCTTCCGCGCGCAATCGGTCTGGGATGCGACGATGGCCGCCTCGATCGCGGAGCAGCTCCGCTCGCCGCTGGCGGTCTTCGGCGACTCGAGGCGCTCCGGGCGCGTCGTCCACCTCGTCGGCCAGTTCCACAGCGACTTCAACGGCGGCCTCGTGCAGGAACTCCGCATGCGTCGCCCGGGAGCCCGCATCCTCGTGATCTCGCTGCGCCCGCAGCGGCTGCTCGCCCTGGCCGAAGAGGACGTCGGCCGCGGCGACGCGGTCATCTACACCGGCTGGACCGGCCGTGACGACGCCGCGTATGCGCCGGGCCAGCGCACGCCGCGCTGGCCCGCCGCGCAGGAGGAGTGACGCGCGGCGGCGGCGCCCTCGCCACGGCGCGACCGCGGTGGCCGGCGCCGGGGAGCGCCGCAGCGCTCCGGTCGGCTCCCGCGCTCACCGCTCCAGCCGAAACCGCGCCACCTCGCCGCGGAGCAGCGCCGTGGCTTCATGGAGCTGGTCGGCCGCGCCCGAGAGCTCGTGGACCGAAGCGCGCGAGCGCTCGGCATCGGCGTCGAGGTCGCGCATCGCAGCGCCGATCTGCCTGATGCCGACCGCCTGCTGCTCGGCCCCCGCCGTGACCGCCTGGAACCGGCCGCTCAATCCCTGGACTTCCTCGATGATCTCGCCGAACTGGCCGGCGACGACCTGCACGCGGTCGACCACCGTGTGCACGGTCTCGCCGAAGCGGGAGATCTCGTCGCTGCCCTCGGCCATCGCGGCCTGCATCGCCTCGACGTCGCGCTCGATCGACATCGCGGCGGCGGCGCTGCGGTCGGCGAGGCGGCGGATCTCCTCGGCGAGGACGCGGAAGCCGGCGCCGTGCTCGCGCGCCTTCGACGCCTCGATCGCGGCGTTGACCGAGAGGATGTTGGTCTGACCCGCGATCGTGCCCACCGCCCCCGCGACGCTGCCGATGGCCTCGGCCCGAGCCCTGAGCGCCGCGAAGCGCGCGGTGACGTTCGATGCGGCGGCGATCAGCCCCTGCATCGTCGGCTCGATCGCATCGAGGCCCGCGCGCCCCGAGCGGGCGGCGCCGGAGGCGGCGGTGGCGGCCTCGCCGATGGAGGTCATCGACCCGGCCAGGGAGTGACCCGTCGTCGAGATCTCGTCGACCGCCACCGCGATCTGCCGCGCCGAGGCCCCGAGGCGCTCGGCCGACGAGGCCTGTCCGCGCGCCGTGGCGGCGATCTGCGCCGAGGCCGCCGCGACCGTCGTCGAGCTCTCCGTCACCTGCCGGGCGATGCCCTGGACCATTTCGATGAAGCGGTTGAACCACCGGGCGAGCTCGCCGAGCTCGTTGCGCCGGGTCGCGTCGATGCGCCGCGTCAGGTCGCCGTCGCCCTCGGCGATGTCGCGGATCCGGACGATCATCGCCCTGATCGGACGAATGGTCAGCCGGAAGATGAGCAGGAACGCCGCGAGCACCAGCGCAGCGCCGGCGATCGTCAGGGCGAACGTGAGCCGCGCACCGCGCTCGGCGGCAGCGCTCGCCGCGGCGACCTCGGCCTCGGTGCGCCGATCGATCAGGTCGAAGAAGCCCGCGATCGGACCCATGATCTCCGCCTTCGCGCGGTGGTATTCCGGGCCGTGCAGCAGCTCGCGGGCGAGCGCGAGATCGGGCTCGCCCGCGACCGTGAAGCCCCCGGCGCCGTCGGGGAAGCGACCCTTGACGGCGTTGATCGCGCGCGCCTCCAGCTCGATGAGCGCGTCGGAGCGGCGCTGGGCCTCCTGAAGGGCGCCGAACTCCTCCGCGGTGAACTCGAGCCGCCGCATGAGCTCCTGAAGCGCGACCGCCTCGCCGGTCGCCGAGATCGGCGCCCGCGACGCCACCACGAAGTCCCAGTAGATCCCGCCGTACCCCTCCGGCCGCGGCATGGTGCCGTTGCGGATCGCGAGGATCGCGTCGAAGTACGACTCGTAGGCCGGGTCCGCCGTGACCGCGAAGGTCCGCGCCATCCGCGTCAGCTCGTCTGAGCTGCCGCGAAGCTCCGTCGCGAGCCTCCACGACTCAAGCCGACGGGTCTGCGCCGCGGCCATCGACTCCTGAAGCCGATCGACGCGCCACGCGATCGCCGCGATCGCGCCCTGAAACGCCAGCAGCGCGCCAAAGACCCACAGAAGCACGGTGCGGATGGACATGCGCTGGACTCCGACGCTCTCCGGCCGAGCACGATCGTCGAGGGCGCCGGTGCGGAGACCGCGGGCGCGGATGCGGCTGCGGAACAGCGTACCGGATCCGGCGGCAGCTCACCCTCACCGGGCGGCCGGCGCGCTCGCCGAAGCGACGCGCACCGCGGCGTCGGGCGCGAGGCGGGCGAGGTTGGTGACGATCACGGCGTCGAGGTCCGGCGGAGCCCCGATGGCCTCGATGTACGCGACGGCGTCGCCTCGGTCCCCGATCGAGGCGCGATCGCCTGGCCCTCCCATCGCGCCACGGCCGTCCGGCGTTGGCCGGTCGCCCCCCGCACCTCGGACCGCTCCTGCGGCCCGTTCATCCCGGAGGTCGACTCGGCGGCCGGGCGTGACCACATGCTCCTTCGCGACGCCGTCGACGACGGAGTAGATGCGGGTGACGCCTGCGAAGGTCGTCATCGCGGCGGCGGGGACGAGGATGGCGTCGTCGTCGGGACCGAGGATGATCGTCGCGCGGGCGAAGGCGCCGGGGCGCAGGTGGCCCTGGCGGTTGGCGAGCTCGGCCTCGATCTGAAACGTCCTGCTCGCGACGTTCACCTGCGGGTTGACGCGGGTGATCGTGCCGGGGAACTCGGCCGGCCACGACTCGACGCGGAGCGCGAGCGACTGCCCGCGGCGGATCGACGCCGCGAAGCGCTCCGGCACCTCGGCGCGGAACTTGATCGGATCCTCGGCGACGAGACGGAAGAGCGGAGTCGCCTCGCGCACGTACTCGCCGAGCGAGACGAAGCGCGACGCGACGGCGTAGTGCAGCGGCTCGGCGGCGGGGTCCGAAGCCGGCTCGGGCGAGGGGGCCGCCGATCCGTTCGCGGCCGATGCCGCGGAGGCCTCTTGCCGGGATGCCGCTCCGTCGGACGCCGCCACTCCCCCTGCGGCGATCGGCAATGACGGCGCCCGCACGAACGTCTCGTCGAGGCGCTGCGCGGCGATGGCGAGGTCCGCGGCGCGGCTGCGGGCCTCTGCAAGGCGCGAGCGGACCTCGAGCAGGGCGACTGCTGCGTTGCTGCCCGCGACTTCCCAGACGGTGCGGAGGTCGGCGTAGTCCTGCTCCGAAATCAGCGGCGGCACCTCGTTCCAGAGCTGCGTCGCCCGGCGGAAGCGCGCCTCGGCGTTGGCGGCCTCGAGTCGCGCTCGCTGCACCGTCGGGACGCGCTCGGGATCGAAATCCTCCGCCGGAAGCTCCTCGAGCCCCAGCGCCGCGAGCGCGACGAGCAGCGCCGTGCGCCGCTGCTCCAGCGCGAGCTCGTACTCGATCGGCTCGATCTGCGCGAGCGGAGCGCCGGGCGGAACGACATCGCCGACATCGGCGAAGGTGGCGACGACCCGCCCGGGGACTTTCGCGGAGATCGTCGCCTCCTCGGTGCCGAAGAGCGTCCCGGTCGCGTCGATCACCCTGGAGATCCCGCCCCGGAGGACGGGCGCGACGGCGACCTCGATCGGCGCCGCGGCGGCGGCGGCCGCGCGCGCAAGACCGCCGCCGCGACTCGCCGACGACGAGGGGCCTCGCGATGGCTCCGCGGAACCTCCGCGCCCCTCGCAGGCGGAGAGCGCAGCCGCCGCGGCGAGGAGGGCGGCGGCCAGGCGTTGGCGGGGGCTGGTTCCGAGCATCTGAAGGGCACGAGCCTCGGCGAGGCAGGAGGATCCGGGAGGGATCTCGTGCTACGGAAGACGGCTGGAGCCTATGCGCTCGATCCGCGAGCGCGAGGCGCCGGTCGCTGCGCGCACGCTCCGCGCGAAGCGCCCCGAGCAGCGCGGCGCGGCCGCGGTTCCCGCCTCCGGCACGTCCGACTCCGCGCGACGGCGGAGCTTGGACCTCTCCCGATGCCGCCGCATTCGCAGGTTCACCGACGAAATCGGATCGCGAGCCGCGATTCCTGCGAAGGATGCTCCCGTGCCCGGTGTCCGTCCGACTCACGTGCCGCACATCGCCCGCCGACGGGGCGCCTCTGACGAGGTCGGACCCCATCCATCGCGCCCGGGGCCGCGCTCCGCAGGCTGCACGACCGCGCGCGGATGCAGCGCCGCAGCGCTCGCGCGCCCGCGCCGAGCGTCGAGCGCCTTGCGACGGGGCGGAGCGGCGCCGGGGCGCCGGCCCGGATTCCCGGCCCTCCTGCTCGCCGGCGCCGGGCTCGTCGCCGCGTCGGCGTGCTCCGACCAGGCCAGGGACGTGGCGATGTACCGCGCCCTTGTGGATCTCGCGGAGCCGGCGCCGCCGGAGTCGACCCGCGCAACCGGCGGGCCGATCTCGCTCGCGGATGCCGCCCGCCTCGCGGTCGCCACCAGCGAGACGCTCTCGATCGCGGGGGAGGCGGTGGTCCAGGCATACGCCGAGCGCCGCCGGGCCGTGGGGCTCTTCCTCCCGACGGTCGACCTCGTTCCCAGCTTCGTCTTTCGCGACCGCGCGACCTCGACAGGCGGCGGCGAGTTCTCCGGCGGAAGCGCCGACACCACGCTCTTCGACGTGACCGTCGCGTCGCGCGTGACGCTCTTCGACGGCCTGCGCAACGTCAACCGGCTCAAGTCGCGCGACGCCGATGTCGAGAACCGCCGCGCCCTGCTGCTCGACCTGCGCGACACCCTCACGCTGGACGTGGTTCGGACGTACTACGCCGTCCTCGTCGCCGAGCGCTCCGTCGGCGTGCTCACGCGCTCGCTCGGCCTCCAGGAGGAGCGCCTCCGCGACATCCGCGGCCGAGAGCGAGCCGGCGTCGCGCGCCCGCTGGACGTCTTCCAGACCGAAGCCCAGGCCGCGGGGACCCGCGTCGCGCTGCTCGATGCCGAGGGGCTCGTCCAGACGGGCCGCGAGACGCTCTCCTTCGTCATCGGCATCCCCGTGGGCACGGCGCCGCTCTCCGACGGCTTCGACGTTCCCGCGGAGCTGCCGACCGCCGCGGATCTGCGGAGGCTCGCCCGGTTCATGCGCCAGGATCTCGTCGCCGCCGAGGCCGCCGCCCGGGCGGCGCGAAGCGATGTCGACGTCGCCATCGGCCAGTACGCGCCGTCGATCTCCCTCAACCTCGACTGGTTCGTCCGCCGCGACACCGTCCCCACCGATCGCGACTGGGCGGGGCTGCTGCTGCTCAACGTGCCGATCTTCTCCGCAGGGCGCATCGAGGCGGATGTCCAGGATGCGTGGTCGCGCTTCCGCGTCGCGGTGCTCGAGTGGCATCGGCTGCGGCGGCTGATCGATCGCGAGATCGCCAACGCCGAGATCGACCTGCGCTCCAGCCGCGCGAGGCTCGTCGAGCTCGAGATCCAGGTCCGCGCGGCCAGCGAGGCGGTCCGGCAGGCCGATGCGTCGTACCAGGTCGGCCTCGCGACCAACCTCGAGCGGCTCATCGCCCTCGACCAGCAGCTCGCCGCGGAGCTCGACCAGGCCCTCGAGCTCTACCGCGCCCGCGGGCTCTACGCGGCGCTGCTGCGGGCGGGCGGGGTGGTGATCCCCGCCGTCACCGGCGCCGCCATCGAAGTTCCCGCGGAATCTCCGGCTCCCGAGAGCCCCTTCGTCGTGCTCCCGCCCGCCTGAGATCGCCGGCCGACGGCCTCCGCCCCGGCCGCCGGATCATCGCCCACGTTCATGCAGACCCTCGCCGCCATCTGCGTCCGCCGCCCGATCTTCGCGACGATGCTCATCCTCGCGATGGTCGTCGTCGGCGCCGTCGGCTACTCGCGCCTCGGCGTCGATCGCCTGCCCTCGGTCGATCTCCCGACGATCTCGGTGCGCACGGCGCTGCCCGGCGCGGCCCCGGAGGAGGTCGAGACGGAGGTCTCGCAGGTGATCGAGGAGGTCGTCAACACCGTCGAGGGGATCGAGGAGCTGCGCTCGATCTCCGGCAACGGCCAGTCGATCGTCGTGGCGACCTTCTCGCTCGACCGGAACATCGACGCGGCCGCGCAGGACGTCCGCGACCGCGTGGCGACGGCGCTGCGCCGGCTGCCGGATGCCGCCGAGCCGCCGATCGTCTCCAAGTTCGACAACGACTCGACCCCCGTGCTCACGCTGGCCCTCTCCGGCTCGCGCTCCATCCGCGAGCTGACCGAGCTGGCCGACAAGGTCGTCCGTCCGCAGCTCGAGCGCAGCGGAGGCGTCGGCGGCGTGCAGATCGTCGGCGGACTCGAGCGGACCATCAACGTCTGGCTGGACGCGGAGCGCCTCGCGGCCCACGGCCTGCCGGTCACCGCCGTCCGCGATGCGATCGCCCGCGAGAACGCCAACGTCCCCGGGGGCAACGTCACCGGCCCGCAGCGCGAGCAGGTGCTGCGCACGATGGGTCGCCTCGCGGATGCCGCGGCGTTCGACGAGGTGGTGATCGCCACCGTGCAGGGAGCGCCGATCCGCGTCCGCGACGTCGGCCGCGCCGAGGACGGTTCGCGCGAGCGGCGCTCCTCGACGTGGCTCGACGGCGAACCGGCGGTCTCGCTCGAGGTGCGCCGCCAGTCCGGCGCCAACTCGATCGAGGTGATCGACGGCGTCAAGCGCGAGCTCGAACGGCTCCGGCCGGCGCTTCCGCCCGGAACGCGGCTGGAGATCATCCGCGATCAGTCGCAGTACATCGAGGCGGCGCTGCACGAGATCAAGGTGCACCTGGTGCTGGGTTCGATCCTCGCGTGCCTGGTCGTGCTCGGGTTCATGCGCTCCTGGCGGAGCGTCTTCATCGCGGGGCTGGCGATCCCGGCCTCGGTGATCTCGACCTTCGCCATGATGTGGGCCCTCGGCTTCACGCTCAACAGCGTCACGATGCTGGCGCTGGTGCTCATGGTCGGAATCGTCATCGACGACGCGATCGTCGTGCTCGAGAACATCTTCCGCTTCGTGGAGGAGAAGGGGATGCCGCCGATGGTCGCGGCCATCGAGGGCACCCGCGAGATCGGCCTCGCCGTCCTCGCGACGACGCTCTCGCTGGTGGTGATCTTCATCCCGGTCTCGTTCATGTCGTCGATCTCGGGCCGCTTCCTCTACCAGTTCGGGATCACCGCCGCGGTGGCGGTGCTGGTGAGCCTCGTCGTCAGCTTCTCGCTCACCCCCGCGCTCGCGGCGCGGATGCTCCGCGGCGAACGGGCCGCGCGGCAGGCGACGGCAAGGCCGCCCGGAGGAGCTGCGGAAGGGGCGGCAGGAGCTGCGGCGGGGAAGCCCCGAAACCCCCATGCCGAGGAGCCGCGCAGCCGTCGCGGGCTCTACGGCCTCGTCGAGCGCAGCTACCTGGCGATGCTGCGCGGGACGATGCGCGTCCGCTGGATCGCCGCGATCGCGGGGCTCGCGATCATGCTCGCGAGCGTGCCGCTCTACGGCCTGCTCCGGCAGGACTACCTCCCGAGCGACATCGACGAGGCGGAGTTCACCGTGCAGATCTCCGGCGGCGAGGGGATCAGCTTCGAGGCGATGGACGAGGCCGCCCGGGCGATCGACGCGGAGATCCGCGCGCATCCGCAGGTCCGGACCACGATGGTCTCGACCGGCGGGAGCTTCCTCGGCCAGGTGAACAGCGCGAACATCTACGTCCGGATCGCCCCGCATGCGGAGCGCTATCCGTCGATCGGCCGCTTCGCGCGGGCGCTCCTCGCGGGCGACCCGGCCGCGGCGTGGCGCGGCAACGCCACCCAGGCGGATGTGATGCAGGAGCTGCGGCGCGCGCTGCGCGCCCACCGCGACGTGCGGATCGGCGTGCGCAACTTTCCCGCCTTCACCATCGGAGGCGCTCCGGTGGACATCGACCTGGCGATCCGCGGACCCGAGCTGGAGCAGCTCGCCGCGTTCGCCGACGAGCTGCGACGCCGCGGGCGCGAGCTCGGCGGGCTGCCCGACCTCGACACGACGCTCAAGCTCGACACGCCCGAGCTGCGGGTGACCATCGACCGCGAGCGCGCGGCGGATCTCGGCGTCTCGGCGCGCGACATCGGGCTCGCGCTGCGCCTGCTCGTCGGAGGCGATGAGGAGATCAGCCGCTTCCGCGATCCGCGCGAGGGGGAGGACTACGACGTCGCCCTCCGCCTGGCGGAGGAGGGACGGCGCGACGCGAGCGGGATCCCCCGGCTTCTCATTCCCGCGGCCTCGGGGGGGACGGTGGAGCTCCGCAGCATCGCGACGCTCGAGCCCGCCACGGCGGCGGCGCGGATCGACCGCATCGACCGCCAGCGGGCGGCTTCGATCCGCGGGTCGATCGCCCCCGGCTACTCGCTCGGCGACCGCGTGCAGGCGCTCCTCGCCGTCGCGGACGATCTCGACATGCCGGCGGGCTACACCATCCGCGTGCAGGGCCGCGGCCGCGAGCTCGAGCGGACGTTCCGCGAGTTCCTCTGGGCCTTCGCGCTCTCGATCATCTTCATGTACATGATCCTCGCGGCGAACTACGAGAGCCTCGTCCACCCCTTCACGATCCTGCTCTCGCTGCCGCTGTGCCTTCCCTTCGCGCTGCTCTCGCTCTGGCTGATGGGCGGAACCCTCAACCTCTACTCGGCGCTGGGCATTCTCGTCCTCTTCGGCGTGGTCAAGAAGAACTCGATCCTCCAGATCGACCACATGAACCAGCTCCGGCGCGCGGGACTGCCGCGCGACGAGGCGATCCTGATCGGCAACCGCGACCGGCTGCGGCCGATCCTCATGACGACGCTCTCGCTCGTCGGCGGGATGCTCCCGCTCGCGCTGGGCACCGGTCCCGGCGCCGAGGAGCGCCGCGCCATCGCCGTCGTCGTGATCGGCGGGCAGATGCTCGCGCTGCTCATCACGCTCCTCTACACGCCGGTGGCGTACTCCATCCTCGACGACCTCGGGCGATGGCTCGGCATTCGCACGGCGGGCACCGAGCCTGAGGAGGCCGAAGCCGGGGCGGGCCTGACGAGCGCCGCAGCACGGAGGGTCGGCTCCTCGCCTGCCGCGGCCGCGACGACCGAGTGAGCGCAGAGCACGAGGGCGACCGGGATCGGAGGGAGGGGAAGCGGCGCGTCGGCACGCGAATCGACGCCGGCGCGAAGGGCGCCGGCACCGAGGTGCGAACCCGCAACTCCGTGCTTCGGAGGATGCCGCCTTCCCCGCCTCGATTCCCCGCCGCGATCCCCCGCCTCGATCCCCCCACCGCGATCGCAGTCCCGCGACCATCGTGCCGCGCGCCGCGTGCCGCGGGCGCCGCCTCCTTGCTGACCCCCCGGCCTCCCGGCCCGATCCCGCGCCAGCTCGGCGCACGCTGACGGCCTGACGGCCTGAGACCGGCTCCTACCATCGCCTTCGTCACCCTCGGCGAGAGGGAGCGAGGCGGTCGGCAACGATCGCCGGCGGGACCCACCCGCGATTCGAAAGGCCGCGAGCCGGTCGAACCCGGCGACGCCGTCTCCGAAACACCGCTCGTCACCCGCTCACCTCCATGCCCAGGCTCCTTCGGAAGCTCACCGTTCACGCAGAGTCCGCCGCCCGCACCGCCGCGCTCGGCGCGGCGGTGCTGCTCGCGCTCGCCCCCGGCTGCCGGACTGCGCCGGTCGACGCGGCGCAACGAGGCTCCTCGGCGACCGGCTCCTCGGCGACCGGCTCCTCGGCGACCGGCTCCTCGGCGACCGCGAGCGGGACCGAGCTTCGCGCCTCGGATGCAGCGCGCCGCCCGACGACCCCGATCGCTCCGGCGATCGCCGAAGAGACCTTCGAGGTCGCCTGGACCACGGTGCGCGACACGCACTACGACCCGACGTTCGGCGGCGTCGACTGGGAGCAGGTCTACGTCGAGTTCCGGCCGCGCGCCGCAGCGGCGGACTCGAAGGAGGAGCTGAGAGTCGTTCTCCAGTCGATGCTCGAGCGGCTCGGCCAGTCGCACTTCGCGATCCTCCCCGGCGAAGACGGGGCCGAACCGGAGCGGATCGCAGCCGGGTCGGCGGGCGATCGACGCGGCTCCGGCGCACCCGGATCAGCGACGAGCGCCGGCGGAGCGTCGGCGGCGGGGTCCTCGTCGGAGCCGGAGTCATCCGGGGAGCCGGGCACGCTGGGTCTCGCCGTGCGCGTCGTCGATGGCCAGGCCGTCGTCGTCGCCGTGGAGGAGGGGAGCCCCGCGGCGCGGGCGGGCGTCGCGCCGGGGTGGATCGTCGAGCGCGTCGATGGCGACGAGGTCGCTCTGCGGCTCGATCGGGTCGCGTCGATGCCGGAGGGCCCGTGGCGGACGTATGTCACTCACGCGCTCGCCAATGAGCTTCTCGCGACCGACCGCGGCGCCTCGACCGCGATCGAGTTCCGCGACGGGAGCGGCGCCCGGCTCGAGCGTCGCCTCGTCGCCGTCGAGCCTGCGGGCACGGTGATCGCCTTCGGCGGACTGCCGCCGATGGTCGCGCGGACCGACGTCCGCATGGCGACCTCCGCGGAGCTCGCCGCCGCCGGCGCCGCCGGCGCCGATCGCGTGGGCATCATCGGCTTCACCGTCTGGATGGTCCCGATCGTGCGTCCCGTCCACGAGGCGTTCGACCGCTTCCGCGATGCCGACGGGATCGTGATCGATCTCCGCGGCAACCCCGGGGGCATCGGGGCGCTCTCGATGGGCATCGCCGGTCACTTCAACGCCACCTCGGAGAGCCTCGGCCGGATGCGGGCGCGCGACGGGGAGATCCAGTTCCTCGTCAACCCGCGGCGCACCAGCCTCTCCGGCGAGCTCGTGGAGCCGTTTGCCGGCCCCGTCGCGATCCTCGTCGACGAGCTCTCCGCGAGCACGAGCGAGATCTTCGCGGGCGGCCTTCAGGCCCTCGGCCGCGTCCGGGTCTTCGGTCGCACCACCGCGGGCGCGGCGCTCCCGGCGGCGATGACGCGCCTGCCCTCGGGCGACACGCTCTTGCACGCCATCGCGGACTTCACCACGTCCGACGGCACCCGGCTCGAGGGCCGGGGCGTCGTCCCCGACGAGATCGTCGCCCTCGACCGGGCCGATCTGCTCGCGGGGCGCGACGCCGCGCTCCTCGCCGCGCTCGCGTGGATCGCCCGCGAACAGGCCGACTCCGAGTCACTTCACTCCTCGGCCCGCGAGCGGGCCACCCCCTTCCGAGCCCTCACCATGATGCACGCTCTCGATCGATCGTTCACCTCCGACACCTCGCGCCCGCTCCCGCGCGCCGGGCTTCGCCTCTTCGCAGCGCCGCTGCTGGCGATCGCGATGACGACGCCGCTGGTCGCGGCGGCGCCGCCGGCGCAGGCGACGCCCCCGACGCGCCCCCGTCCGACCGAGCCGATCGCGCCGCCGAACTTCGCCCCGGGCGGCGCGAACGACGCCAAGCCCGCCGACGCCGCAGCGCCCTCGCCGCAGGAGCTCGTCGACGCGTACATCAAGGCCATCGGCGGCGCGGAGAAGCTGAGCAAGCACACCTCGCGGCGCGTGACCGCGCGCTTCGAGATGGGCGGCCTCGGCGCGATGAGCGCCGACGCGACGATCGCCCAGCGCACCCCCAACCTGATGCTCTCCGTCATCGAGATCCCCGGCATGGGCACGATGAAGCAGGGCTTCGACGGCACCAACGGCTGGTCGAACGACCCGATGCGGGGCCCGATCCTCCTCAGCGGCGCCGAGCTCGAGCAGATGCGCCGCGAGGCGATCTTCCAGAAGGAGCTGAAGCTCCTCGAGCAGTACGAGTCGTCCCGGACCGTCGGGTCGGAGACCTTCGCCGGGCAGCCGGTGTGGAAGGTCGAGCTGAAGGACAAGGACGGCAACGTCACCAACGCCTTCTTCAACAAGGAGACCGGGCTGCTTGCAGGCATGTCGACGACGGTGCAGATGATGGGCGGCGAGGTTCCCTCGACGACCACGTTCGTCGAGTACAAGGAGTTCGACGGCATCAAGCTCGCGGCGCTGACCGAGATCGTCGTCATGGGCCAGAAGCAGACGCTCCGCGTCGAGAAGGTCGAGTTCGACGTCCTCGAGGCGACCGACTTCGCCCCGCCCGCCGACGTGCAGGCGCTCATCGACGCCGCGAAGAAGAGCGCGAAGCCCGCGGACCCTCCGGCGGAAAAGAAGTGAAGTCTCCCCGCCGCTGAGCGCGGCTCGGACTCCGCTGCGCTCGCGTCGTCCGTCCGGCGCCGGACGCGGCCGCGCACCGACCTGCCCTGCGATCGCCGGGAGGCGACTCCCGGCGATCGCTCCATCCCGACTCCCCCATGCCGATCGCCAGCAGCGCCATCTCGATCACCGGCGTCACCAAGCGCTTCGGGAAGACCATCGCGGTGCGCTCGCTTGATTTCGAGCTCCCGCGCGGGTCGCTCTGCGGCTTCCTCGGGCCCAACGGCGCCGGGAAGAGCACCACGATCCGGATGATCATGTCGATCATCCTTCCGGACGAGGGGACCATCCGCGTCCTCGGCGGATCGGCGCTGGACTCCAAGGACCGCATCGGATACCTGCCCGAAGAGCGCGGCGTCTACCGCAAGATGCGCGTCGGCGAGTTCCTCGCCTACATGGCGAAGCTGAAGGGGGTGCCCTCGCGGGGGATGGACCGGCGCGTCGAGGACTGGCTCGATCGCGTCGAGCTGCCCGGGGTCGTGCGCAAGCGGCTCAGCGACCTCTCCAAGGGAATGCAGCAGAAGGTCCAGTTCATCGCGGCGATGATCCATGACCCGGAGCTTCTCATCCTCGACGAGCCGTTCTCGGGACTCGATCCGGTCAATGCGCGGGTGATGCGCGATCTCGTCCACGAGCTGCACCGCAAGGGCCGGACGATCATCCTCTCGACGCACCTGCTACCGCAGGCGGAGGCGCTCTGCGAGCGGATCGTGCTGATCAACCACGGAATCAAGCTCCTCGACGATCCCCTCGATCGCATCCGCGAGGCGTTCGACCCGCGCACGATCGTGGTGCTCCCCGCCTCGGACGCGCCGGGCGACGGCGCTCCCGCGCTGCTCGAGGAGCTCCCGGGCGTCGTCGGGGCGAGGCCGCTCGCCGACGGGCGGATCGAGCTTCACCTCGACGAGCGGACCGATCCGCAGGCGACGATGCGGGCCGCGCTGGAGTCGATGCCGCTCCGCGGCGTCGAGCTGCGGCGCACCACGCTCGAGGAGATCTTCGTGCGCCTCGTCCGCCGCGAGGAGGGGACCGAGGCGGCGCGGTCGGCGCAGATGGCCCTCGCGGGCGCAGCGGCGGACGCGGCGGTCGCCGGGGAGGTCGCGTGAACGGCCCCCTCTCCAAGGTCGGCGCCGTCGCATGGCGCGAGTTCCGGCACACGGCGCTCACCAAGGGCTTTCTCTTCGGCGCCTTCGGCGTGCCGCTCATCATGATCGCCCTCGTGGCGCTCCTGCCGTCGCTCGTCGGCCAGGAGCTGCTCCCCCTCCGCGGCACGGTGGCGGTGGTCACCGCCTCGGATCGCCTGCCCAAGGAGATCGAGACCGAGCTGCGCGGAGCGAGGCTCGAGGACCGGATCCTGGAGATCGCCAGGAACGGGCGCGCGGGCTCGCGGCCGCGCTCGGCCGGAACTGGCGCCGCCGACCCCGAGGCCGTCGCCGACGCGCTCGATCGGCGGACGGGGAGAGGGGAATCCGACGCCGATGCGGCGAACGGCGCCGACGGCGGCGGAGCCCGCATCGACGGAACCGAAGGCGATCGGGAGGGCGCCGGCGGGCGCGACGGAGTCGATCGCGCTGCCGGCGATGCCGGAAGCGAAGTCGACGTCGCGCTGCGCGTGGTCAACCCGAGCGACGATCCCACCGGCGAGTTCGCGGCGCTGAAGGAACTCGTTCTCGCCGGCGAGCTCGTGGCGCTCGCAGTGGTGCCCCCGGAGGTCCTCGATCCCGCGGCGGAGGCGGATCGCTCCGCCCGCGTCCAGCTCTTCGTCCCTCCCGGCTTCCTGCCGAACCACACCATCCTCCTCCGCGGCGCCATCGCCGATGCCGCGGCGCGGACGAGGGCGGCGGCGGCCGGCGTGGACTACGACGCGGCCAGCGCCCTCGTGCGCGCGCCGCGGACCGACCTTCGACGGCTCGATCCCGCAGGCGGCGACCGCGCCGAGCAGCTCGCGACCAAGCTGCTCATTCCGGCGGCCTTCATGCTCCTGCTCTGGATGTCGGTCTTCGTCAGCGCCAACCACCTGCTGACGAGCACGATCGAGGAGAAGGGCAGCAAGGTGATCGAGGTGCTCCTGAGCGCGGTGAGCCCGATGCAGCTCATGGCCGGCAAGATCCTCGGTCAGGGGATGGTCAGCGCGGTGATGCTGATCACGTACGGCGGCGTCGGGATGGCGAGCCTCGCCGCGATGGCGACGCTCGACCTCGTCCCCTGGATGCACCTGGTCTACCTGGCGATCTACTTCGTCATGGCGTACTTCATGATCGCCTCGGTGATGGCGGGCGTCGGCAGCGCCGCCAACGACCTGCACGAGGCGCAGTCGCTGGTGGCGCCGGCGATGATCGTCCTGATGGTGCCGCTGATGCTCTGGTTCCCGATCAGCCAGAACCCCAACGGCGCGCTGGCGCTGGCGACGAGCTTCATCCCTCCGCTGATCCCCTTCGTGATGATCCTGCGGGTGACCACCGCCAACGAGCCGATCGCCGCGTGGCAGATCCTCGCCAGCATCGCGTGGGGCTTCGCGGCGATGCTCGGGATGATCTGGCTCGCGGCCCGGGTCTTCCGCATCGGAGTCCTGATGCAGGGCAAGACGCCGACGCCGCGCGAGCTGGTCCGCTGGATGCTGACGCCGTGACCCGGCGCGGCGGCGCGCCGGGGTGCGCCGCGGAGGCTCGGCCGGCGCGGCAGACCGGCGCGCGGGGCGCCGCGACCGGCCGCCGCGGGCCGGCGTCCGACGCCCTGCCGGGGCAGGGGCGCATTCGATGCCGATCGACGAAGGCAGGTTGACGGTCGCGGGAGTCGCCCTACGCATCGATCCCCGGCGGCGCCGGTTCCCGGTCGAAGGCGGCGCCGACGACGATCCGGCGCGCGGCTCGAACCGCTCAGGGCGGAGGCGCGATCCGGTCGTCGGAGACTCCACCCGTCGATCGGGTTCCCTCCGCTGCATCGCCCATGAACACCCCGCCAACCGCTGCTGCTTCGCGCACCCCTTCCGCTCCCGACCGCCCGGCCGCCCGCGGCGTCGCCGGCTCCTGCGCCGCGACGATCGATGCGCCGCGCTCGGCCGATCGGCGCCGCCGCAGCGGAGACCGGGCCCCCGCTGCCGATCGCTTCGCGTGCGGCATGGCGATCGCGGCCGCTCTGGCCGCAGCGCTGGTTGCCGTCCCCGGCGCATCGGCCGCTCCGCGCGAGGACGCGAGCTGGCTGGCCGCCCCGATCGACGGCAACTTCTTCAACGCCTTCAACTGGTTCCCCGTCGCCGTCCCCACGGGCACCGCGACCTTCGGGCACAGTTTCGTCTCCGCGATCGAGATCGCCGGCACCAGCGAGAAGCGGGCGAGCCACACGCTCGGGGAGATGGCGTTCGATCCGGACACGGTCGGCTATGAGTTTGCGCTTCGGTGGGTCGACCTGACGCTCTCGGGAAACGGGATCGCCAACCAGACGTTCATCCGCCCTCAGTTCACCCTGAGCTCGCAGGCGACGCTGCGCATCACGACCACGGATGCGGGGAGCGCCGGGAACGCGGACTTCATCCTGCTGGACGGCAGCCTTCTCGAGTTCACCGAGTACGGCTACGCAGGGGCCGCCTCCTTCGCGCTCTTCGCAGAGGAGAGCTCCTCGGCGGTGACGCTGCGCTTCGCCGACAAGACCGACGCGGCCTTCTGCCCCATCGGTCTCGACGGCGCCGCGACGGCGATCTTCAAGGGTCAGTCCGCCCTCGCCCTCGCCTCCATCGACTGCCGCGGCACGCTCATCATCGAGGAGGGCGCCTTCGCCCAGAAGCCCTCGATCGAGGTGAGGCCCTCGTCGGTCCCCGGGTTTCCCGGGACGATGATCGTCCGCGACGGCGCCAACCTCGGCAACAGCTCGATCGTCCTCCGCGCCGGAAGCCGCTTCATCGCCGAAGGAGGGAACAGCCGCATGTGGGGCTCGCCGCTCGGCGGCGCGGCGACGATCGCCGCCGACGCGGGCAGCACGCTGGACATCTCGCAGCTCGCCGCGGCGGGCATCGAGATCGGCGCTCTCACGGGGGCCGGCTCGGTCTTCATCGGCGATCGCGAGCTGGTCCTCGGCACGCTCGGCGCCGACGGCGTCTTCGACGGGACGATCGCGGACGGAAGCGAGCTCTTCCCCGGCGCCCCCGCCGGCGGCAGCGTGATCAAGTCGGGCGGCGGAGCGCTCGCCCTCACCGGGAACGTGCTCACCTCGGGAGTCGCCGAGATCTTCCACGGCCGACTCGAGATCGACGGATCGATCGAGAGCGACATCGTCGTCCGATCCGGCGCGGCGCTGGGCGGTGCGGGTGCGATCCTCGCGACCGTCGACCTCTCCGAGAAGGGATCGATCCTCTCGCCCGGCTCGAGGATCGCGGGGCGGCCCGCCATCGGCGGCTTCACGATCAACGCCGATGACCAGGCATGGCCGGGCGGCTCGATCTACGAGGTCGACCTCGCCACTGCACTCTGGTCGGACGAGCGCGGCCCGGGCGTGGGCTGGGACACCTTCGTCGTCGAGGGCGCCCTCGCCATCAGCGCCGCTCCCGGGTCGCCGATCGCGATTGCGCTGCGCACCGTCGAGGGTGACGATGGCAGCCCGGCGCCGCTGCCGGACTTCGACCCCTTCCAGCCCGCATCATGGCTGGTCGCGGGCGTGATCGGACCGCTCTTCGGGTTCGACGCCGCAGCCTTCGTCGTCGACCTCGACGGCTTCCTCAACCCGATCGAGGGCACGTTCGCCGTCAATGCCGTTCTCGGCGAGTCACCGTCGATCTTCGTCAACTACATCCCGTTCTTTCCCGCCGTGGGCGACCTCAACGGCGACGGCGGCGTCGACGGGTCCGACCTCGGACTCCTCCTTCAGCAGTGGGGCGGCCCCGGCTCGGCGGACTTCAACGGCACCGGCGTCGTCGATGAAGTCGACCTGGCGATCCTCCTCGCCGCGTGGGGATGAGGCGGCAGCGCTCCCGCAGGCTCGCCCGCGACCGAAGCCGCCGAGCCTGCGCCTGCACGAGCGCCCGAGGGCGCCCGAGGCGAGGGTCGACGTGAGCCGCGCCGACGCTCCTGACGACGGCGGCGCGCGCCACTACCATCGCTCCGTCGATGGCAACCGATCCGAGTGCGCCTCAGCCGATGTCGCCCGCAGCGCCGTCGCGCCCGCAGGAAGACCCTTCGGATGCGCGCCCGGCCGGCGCGCAGGGCTGGGCCCCGCCCGCCGCGTCCGCACCGGATGCGATCCGGCGGATGCTGCCCAACGCGATCACGGTCTCCCGCCTCCTGATCGCCGCGGCGTTCTTCGCGCTGCTCGCGGTGACCATGCGGCGTCCGCACGATGTCGACCGGACCTTCTGGGGCAACCTTGCGGTGGCGATGTTCATCGTCGCGGCGGTGACCGATCTGCTCGACGGATGGCTCGCCCGCCGCTGGCAGGTGGTCTCGGTCTTCGGGCGCATCATGGACCCCTTCTGCGACAAGGTCCTCGTGCTCGGTGCCTTCATCTTCCTCGCGGGATCGGGGTTCACCGTCTACGTCCGCGACGAGGACTGGATCGGCCCGGCCACGACGACCACGACGGGCATCACCGCATGGATGGTCGTGGTCATCCTCGCACGAGAGCTGCTCGTCACCACGCTGCGCGGCGTGCTCGAGTCGATGGGGCGCGACTTCAGCGCCGACCGCTGGGGCAAGTGGAAGATGGCGCTCCAGTCCGTCTGCGTGCCCGTGGCCCTCTTCGTGGCGGTGAACCCCTGGGCGCTGGACGACTCCCGCATCCGCATCGCCCGCGACACGCTCGTCTTCGTGACCGTCGCGGTGACGGCGCTCTCCGCGCTGCCCTACCTCCTCCGCGCCGCGACGATGCTCGGGAGTCCCGGGAGTCGTTCGCGGTAGCGGCGCCCCACCGCGCTTCCGCTCCCCCGATCGCTCGCCGGTGCGCGCGCTCGGGCACTCGGTCGCCGGCTGCGGGCCTCAGGCTTCAGGCTTCCGGCTTCAGGCTTCCGGCTTCGGGCTCTGGCCCGGGGGCTTCGGACTCCGGGTGCCGCTGTCTCCGGGCGCAGCATCGACCTGATCGCCGTCGACCTCGACGATGCGCTCGATCGGCGGCATGCAGGCGCGATCGGTGCAGGGCTGGAGCGTCACCCGGAATCGCGGCGCCCGGTCGGCCTCGGTGCCGCGCAGGATCGCGCGAAGCCTCACGGTCCCGCGATGGACAAGCCTCTCCGGGTCGCTCTCGAGCGGCTCCGGGCGCGGAGTGCGCAGCTCGAGCGTCGGCGCCCCCCCGCGCCCGGAGGCGGCTCCGCGCGCGGGATCGGCGCGATCGTCGAGCAGCTCGCACCTGAGACCCGACGCGACCATCGCCCCGTCCGGTCTTCGCTCGCCACCGCCCTCGACCGCACCGGCGTCGAGATGCCATCCCGGCGGAACCACGATGGTGATCTCGACCTCGCGCAGCCCGGCCTCGGCGTCGAAGGCGACGGTCCGCGCCGCGATCGACGGCGCCGGAAGCCCGACGATCGTCGCCATCGGCTGAGCGGCGTCGGAGCGCAGCAGCGTCGGATCGCGGGCGAGCAGGCGCCGCGCCGCGACCACGGAGAGCGCCGCCGCCGCAGGATGCTCCGCGAGCCTGCCGCTCCGCGCCCGCAGCCCCCGGGCTGCGAGCGCGATCAGGTCTGCGGCGGCCGCGGGATCGTCCCATTCGAGCGCCTCCGCGAGGTCCAGCAGCCCGACGAGCATCGCCCCGGTGCCGCTGGGGATGGCGCCATCCTCGATCGAGGCGGCGCGGACGAAGAGATCCCCCTGCTGATCGAGGGTGTCGAACCAGCCGCCGCGCGGATCGGCAAAGCGGCGCTCGGCGGCCTCGACGAGCGCTCGCGATTCGTCGATCCAGCGCCGATCCTGCGTGGCCCGGGCAAGGGCGACGAACGCGCGGAGGAGCAGCGCGTGGTCCTCGAGAAAGGCCGGAACGCGCGAGATCCCGGCGCGGCGGACTCGAAGCAGGCCCCCCTCCGAATCGCGCAGATGGGCGAGGATCGCCTCCGCCGCCCGCCGCGCCGCATCGACGAAGCGCTCCTCGCCGAGGGCGCGTCCGCCATCCGCGAGCCCGGCGATCATCAGCGCGTTCCACGCGACGATCGCCTTGTCGTCGGTCATCGGCTGCGGCCGCAGGCTCCGCGCCGCAAGGAGAATCGCATCGATCTCGCGGCGCAGCGGTGACTCCGCTGCGGCCGTCGCGGCCGACTCCGCCCCCTCGGGCACCTCGCGCGAGCGTCCGCCTCCGCTTCCGGGCCTCGCATCGAGCCGGAGCACCCACGCGGGCTCGGACTGGGGGTGATGCGGATCGCGGAAGTTCGCGGGCCGGTCGAGGCCGTAGAGCGCGATGGCGAACTCCGCAAGGTCCGGGCGGCCCGCCTCCTCGAAGGCGGCGCGCATGCTCCGGGGCGTCCAGAGAAAGCTGGCCCCCTCGCGAGCATCGACCTCGGCATCCTGAGCCGACGCGAAGAGCCCCTCGTCGGTCGTCATCTCGCGGAGCGCCCAGTCGAGCGTCCGGCGAAGCGTCTCGGCATGGAACGCATCCGGGCGCCGCTCGATGAGCGCCGCGTAGAAGGACGCGAGCTGCCCGTTGTCGTAGAGCATCTTCTCGAAGTGCGGGACCGTCCATGACCCGTCCACGCAGTAGCGATGGAATCCGCCGCCGACCTGGTCGAAGAGCCCGCCGCGGGCCATCGCATCCGCGGTGTGGACCAGCGCATCGCGGATGGTCGCATTCGACCATCCCGCGTCGACGAGGAGCGTCAGGTACGGCGGCTGCGGGAACTTGGGCCCGCCGCCGAAGCCCCCGTGGACCCGGTCGTGGAGCCGCATCAACGTCGCGATCGCGGCATCGATCACCGTGCCATCGAGCGTCCGCGCGGGCGCCCGTGCGGCGAGCTGCTCCCAGACGAGCTCCGCGAGCCGGTCGGCCTGCTCGACCACGTCGGCGCGGCGCGTGCCCCAGGCGTTCGCCAGCGCCTCGACCAGCTCCGTGAACGCGGGTCGCCCGTGAGCGGGGCGCGGGGGGTAGTAGGTGCCGACGAAGAAGGGCCGCAGCGTGTGCGGGTCGAGGAACGCGTTGAGCGGCCACCCTCCGCTCGCCCTTCCCTCGACGAGCTGGGTGAAGACCTGGCAGGCCGTCATGTAGAGGTCGTCGACGTCGGGCCGCTCTTCGCGGTCAACCTTGATCGCGACCACGCTCCGCTCGAGCAGCGCCGCGGTGGCGGCATCCTCGAAGCTCTCCCGCTCCATCACATGGCACCAGTAGCAGGTGCTGTAGCCGATGGAGAGAAAGATCGGAACGTCGCGCCGCCGCGCCTCGGCGAACGCCTCGTCGCCCCATGGAAACCACGCGACCGGATTGCCCGCGTGCTGAAGAAGGTACGGGCTGGTCTCGCGCGCGAGTCGGTTCATCGGGCGTTGCTCATGGCGGTCGGGGCGGGATTCGCGATCGGCGCCGGAGTCGGCGCCGGCGCGTGCGGTCGGATCGGATGGCGGTGCGCGATGGGAGGCCTGATCATGGAGCTCCGAGACGGGAACGAGACCGAGCGGCGCGGCGCCGGCAGCGGGCGGAACCAGTGCGAACGCGAGAGCGCCTCCCAACCCTGAGGCCAGCCCAAAGACCAGCCCTGAGACCAACCCTGAGACCAACCCTGAGACCGGCCCCGCGACCCGAGCCAAGGCGCTCGCCGAGGGCGGCGCCGAGCCCATCCCGCGCGTCGGGCGCTCCGCGATCGCGGCACTCCTCATCGATCGGTCGATCCTGTCCGGTGCGCGATCCGCTCGACGGCGCCGGACGCAGCGCGCTCGGCGACGAAGCGGCGCTCCTCGAGGTCGTAGACGGAGATCCGTCGATCGCCTCCCGTGCCGTGAAAGACGACGACGAACCGCTCCGCGTCGGCGTCGCCGGGGGCGATGGCCCAGCAGTCTCCGGGCGTCGCGACGAGCTCGAGCGTCGGCGCCGCCGGATCATCGAGCCCGAGAATCGCCAGCTCGGGCCGCGGGACGCCGATCTTCTCGATCTCCGAGGCGCCGCGGACCTTGAGCTTCCCCGGGCTGGCCGCGATCACGCGGGATCCGCCCCGAAACGACGTCGGCGTGTCGAGGCCATGCGGCGCGGCGAAACGGGCGACGACACGCTTCGAGGCGGGCTCGACGATCGTGCCGCCCCCGGGCGCTCCGGCGTTGAAGACCACCAGGAGCTCGCGATCGCCGCGCTCGACGCGGCAGACGCGATCCGGGAAGGCGCTCCCGTAGGCCTCGTCGACCGCCGCGGAGAGCAGCACGATCCCATCGGCGCGACCCGCCTCGATCGCGGCGCGATCGACGATCGCAACCGCGCCGTAGAGATCGCACGTGATCGCGATGGCGCCGGAACGCCCCGAGGGCACGATGACCTCGGGACCGGGGCCCTGCTCGCGCATGTCCGACGGATGGTGGTGCTCGGGCATGCTGCGCGGCAGGTGCAGGTCGGCGACGAGCTCGAGCTCCGGCAGGCGGAAGAGCGCCACGCGGTTGCCGCGGCTGCGCCCGCGGGCGTCGTCCTTCTGGAAGGAGACCAGCGCAAGCGCGCCGTCATCGAGGAAGGCGAACCCCTCCGGGCGGCGCCCGGGCGGGTCCATCGCGCTGCGGGCGTCGATCCGCGCGACGAGGCCGCGGGACTCGAGGTCGATTGCGGCGATGCTCCCCGTGCGGGATCCGACGAGCGCGATCTTCCCCGCGGCGGCGAGGGAGTTGGGCTCGCCGTCGAGCGTGAGACCGACGGGCTCGAAGGCGGGCGGCTCCTCGACCGAGAGCACGAGGACGTTCGGCCCCTGCGCGCGGGCGACCGTGACCACCGCGACCCGCCCCGAGGCATCGACCGCGATCCGCTCGACCAACGCCAGCGCCGGGCCCTCGACGAGCACGCGGTGGGAGAGGATGGTTCCGTCCTGATCGTCGACGACCACTTCGGAGATCCCCCCGATGGCGCGGCCGTGCGACGCGCTGCGCGCGGCACGCGCAGGAAGGCCCTCCCCCGCGTCGGCCGGACCGCCGTCGGTCCCTCCCCGCGCTTCGCCCCCGTCATTCCCGCGGAGCGCAGCGCTCCCGCGGGCAACCGCTTCGCCGGAGGTCGAACCAGACTCGGGTCCAGACCCCGAGCCAGAACCCGGTCCAGACCCCGACCCAGAACCCGATCCAGAACCCGATCCAAGCGCTGAACCGGAAGCTGCTTCAGCGGCTGCTCCAGAGGCTGATCCCGACTCGCGTGCACTCGCCGATCCGGTCGCTCCGGAGTCGCTCCTCGCACCCGCTTCGTCGGAAGCGCCCTGCGTCGACCGCCAGGTGTAGAGGACGCTGCCTCCTTCGAGCGCGGTCGCCGGGGCCAGCGTGAGCCACGCGACGACGAGGCAGAACGTGCTCAGGCGGCGCAGCGCGAGCACCGCAGCGACGGCTTCCGGCCGCGCCGCACATCCCCGGTGCCCGGCCGTGACCGGCCGAGGCCGGCTCGACGTCGACCCGGAGCGACGGAGCGCGGCGAACAGAGCCGATGCGACGAAGCGGCGGAGCGCGGCGAACGGGCGCTGGCCGCAGCCTGAAAGGGAGCGCGACGGGATCATCGACCGAGGGTACGAGGGTTGCGGAGCGCCGCGCTCTGCGCTCCAGTCGCTGAGCGAGCGCCGTTGCGGAAGTCCGCGACGCCCGCCTCGACTTCGCCCGTCGCTTCAACGAACACTCGATCCTCCGGCGCCATCGACACCTCACCCCGTCCCAGGTCCGCCGGCGATTCCTCGAACAGGAAGAACCGGTCGCCTGAATACCACTCGCATCTTGTCGAAAGAGCCGGATCCGTTACACGCCTTCACCAGCTCTCGATTCGAACACGCGCGTCGGAAGCGCCGCGGCGACGGGCGGTGGCGGGCTTCACTCCGCCGGCTTCTTGCTCTCCTTGCCTGTCACGCCGCTCTCGGCCTTTGGTCGCTTCTGCTCCGGTCCATTCTGCTTCGGTCCCTCCTTCTCAGCGTCACCCGCCGTTCGTGGTCGCCCGGGCGGCGGTGCGCGCACGCGCCGACCGAGCTTCGTTTCGAGCGTCAACAGCATCGAGTCGGTCGCCAGCGGCCGCCCGGCCGCGTCGCGCTACGAGGAATGGTGGGCGCCCCGATTCTCCGCGAGGCGCCGTGCGGCAGCGTCCGATCCGCCTCCTCGATCTCGGCACCCGACTACGGGACTGCCGGATCACGAGAGCAAGATCTTGGTACTCTGACTCATCAGTGGTCCTCACCGTCGCCACACAGCCGTTCGTCGACCGATTCCGGGCGCTGACCGGTGGGCTCGATCCTTTCGACTGGCAGACGAGGCTTTGGCAACTCCTCATGAAGGGTAATGTCCCTTGCGAGTGCGGGCTTCCGACCGGATTGGGGAAGACCGCGGTCATCCCGATCTGGCTGATTGCCGCAGCGAGCGGCGCGCGCTTGCCCCGACGGCTGATCTACGTCGTCAATCGCCGGACGGTGGTCGATCAGGCGACGGATGTCGCCACGCAGATTCTCGCTCGTCTTCACCGATCAGCGGAGCGAGACAAGTTGCCATGGGCGAACGCGTCGGTGTTCCAGGGTGGGGAACGCCACCGCGAGCGGACCATCGCCGAAGAACACGCTCCCGCGCTCTCGACCATGTGCAAGGCGCTCGCGACGCTCGCGGGTGACCACGATCGGCCGCCCCTTGCCGTCAGCACGCTTCGCGGCGAACTGGCTGACAACGGCGAGTGGAGACAGAGTCCGGCACGCCTGGCGATCGTGGTCGGCACCGTCGACATGATTGGAAGCAAGCTGCTCTTCTCCGGCTATGGCGACGGGCGATACGCTCGGGCGCACCACGCGGGCCTCGTTGGTCAGGACGCGCTGGTCGTGCATGACGAAGCACACTTGGAGCCGGCGTTTGACGCGCTGTTGGCGAGCATTCAAGCTGAGCAGGGTCGAGCGAGCGACACGCGAGTGATCCAGGTCATGCGTCTCTCCGCCACTGCTCGTCCGGTTCGATCGAGCGACACGTCTCGCGCAACCGCGCAGGCCCCGACATCCCTCGCGGCCAATGGCGGGCCAACGAACGCTTTCAGCCTGACACCCGCTGAAATGCTCGACCCGATTGTGAGGGATCGGCTCGACGCGAAGAAGCACCTGCTCCTCGACATCGCAGGCGAGGACAAGTTGTGCGCCACGATCGTCACGCACGCGAAGCGGCTCGGAGCGCAGCCGGGGCGGATCCTGATCTATGTCCGCTCGCCCAAGACGGCGTCAACGGTGGCCGCCCTCCTGTCAAAGGCGCTTGGAGCGGGAGGCACCGCGCGAGTGGCGCTGCTCACGGGGACGATTCGGGGTCATGAACGCGATGCGCTGGCGAAAGGCCCGATCCTCTCGGCCTTCCGGCCCGATCCTTCGAGATCGGCCCCCGAAGCCTCCCTGTTCCTCGTCTCTACCTCGGCCGGCGAAGTTGGCGCGGACTGGGACGCCGACCACCTCGTGTGCGATCTCACCACGCTCGACAGCATGGCCCAGCGGTTCGGGCGGGTGAACCGACGGGGTGGGGAGTCGCGGCAGGCTCAGATCGTCGTCGTCATGACTGGGACCGGCGCGAAAGCTACCAGTCTTCCGGCTGCCGCTGACGACGCCCGCACCGTCGCTGGCGTTGAGGATGCCGAGCCGCCGAAGCGGAGGAGGGGCGCCGCCGATGGCTACGAGGAGGCTCGCCGCAAGACCGGGCAGATCCTGTGTCGGGTCATGGGCTCCGGCGCTGACGTGTCGCCCGCAGGGCTCGGAAGAATCATCGCTGGCCTCTCCGAAGCCGAGCGGAAGGCCGCCTTTTCGCCGGTGCCGAAGATCCTCTCACCCACTGACATCCTGTTCGATCACTGGTCGATGACGTCGGTCGGCTGGACGAGGGGCCCTGAAGGGCGCTGGCGTGATGCACTGCCTGGCCGTCCGGCCGTGGAGCCCTATCTTCACGGCGTTGCGGAGTGGGAGTCGCCGGAGACGCACATCGCCTGGCGGTCGGACCTCCGACTGCTGGCGACCGCGGGCGGGAAAGACGAGGCAGGCGAGGATCTCCCGAGCTCCCAAGACGACCTCAAGGGCGTCTTCGACGCGTTCCCCCTCCGGACGGCGGAGCAGTTGCGCGATCGGACGGATCGCGTTCAAAGGGCGCTGGCGGTGCTCGCTAGACGATTGCGGAAGGAGCCCCGCACCGTGGAAGGACCGGTGCCCAGGCCCGATTCGACTGAGCCTGAACGGGACCCGAAGGGCCTCGGCGCGGCCGACATCGATCACGCTCCCGATCTCGGACGGGCGATGCCCGCGACACTCGCGGCCGATCCGTGGGTCGTGGTGATCCGAGGTTCGGCGGTGCGCTGGGTCAGGTTGTCCGAACTTGCACCCGAGTCCACACGGGACAGAGAGGAGGCGGTGCGGTTGCTGGCCTTCGCCACCGTTGTCCTGCCGGTCGAGGCGGGCGGGCTCCGCGAGGACGGATTGCTCGACGGAGCGGCTCCGGCACCCGAGAACGATCGCGACCTCGACATCGCCGAAGAGTCGATCAGGGGCACCAGCGATCGCCAGCGGGTGGTTGTGCACTCGGACGGCCGGGAGTTCCTCCTGCGAGACCTGCCGGCTGGAGGAGCAGGGGCCTTCGTGACACGCCACTTCGTCTCCCTCGCTGGCTCCGGCGACACTGGTGCAGACACGATGCGGATCGAGTACCGCGTCGCACGGGGCGCGCAGGGCGAGCTCGGCGAACGGATCGGGCTCACGGCTCACAACGACGCGGTGCGCGAGGCGGCGACACGAATCGCGCTGGCGACAGGGCTCGAGGCCGAGGAGGCCTCGGCCCTTCAGCTTGCGGCGAATTGGCATGATTCGGGCAAGGCGCGAACTGGCTGGCAGCGATATGCCATGAACGACCCGCACCGCGAGATTCCCGGCGGGCCGATCGCCAAGAGCGATCGCTACCAGCATCCAAGATCGCTCGCGGGGTACCGCCATGAGCTGGGGTCGCTTCACGACGCGGGGGACGACAGCGCCATGAAGTCTCTCGACCCCGACATGCGCGACTTGGTCCTGCACCTGATCGCCGCGCATCATGGATGGGGCCGTCCGCACTTCGAGAGTCGGCACTTCGATCGCGGAGACCCGTCACCGGGAAGGCCCCGAACCACCGCCGACAACGAGAGGCTGGCCGTGGAGGTCATGCAGCGCTTCGGTCGGCTCCAGCACCGCTACGGCCGCTGGGGACTGGCATGGCTGGAGTCCATCCTCCGCTGCGCGGACGCGGAGGCGTCGACTCCTCGCGCGCGAGTCTCACCCATGACGAACCCGACGGATCGCCGCCGGGCAGAGGCATTCAGCCAGTCGCGTGCGGTGGGCGAAGGAGGCGCGACGTGAGCCAGACCATCCGCATCCCCGTGAATCTGACCAACCCTGGGCAGTTTTTCGCGTGCTGCGGATTGCTCGAGCTAGCGGCGAGGCTGTGGCCTGGATCAGTCGCAGCCTTCGACCCTGGCGGGTTCATGATCGAGGCACCGGATCGCACCGCCGCCCTGGATGCGCTCTTGAGGGCGTTCCTGCAGGCCAAGCTCGAGATCGGAGATGAGACCCACGATGACGCGGAGGATGACTCGAGCGACGAGGGCGGACTCGCGAGCCCGATGTGGCTCGGCCCGCCGTTCAACCTCACGCTCGATTGGTGGACGGAGAAGACGCTCAAGCCCTGGGCGGGATCGATGAACGCTGGTTTGATCTTCAGGGCGATGCGCGAGGCGATCGATGTCAGTAGCCTCGACCCGCTCAACGACCGTCGCGTCGTCCGCGACCCGATCGACCCCGCTTCGCCTCGGCGGAAGCCTGAAAAGCGAGAGCCGTTCTATTTCGACTCGCTTCGTGGCGGGAACGCGAAGTCGCTCGACATCGGCTTCGCACCAGACGCGTTCAGCATGACCTCCGCAGCGTGCCCGGCGGTCGAGTCCTTGTCCTTGGTCGGTCTCCAGCGATTCCGTCCGATGCCCGCCGGTCTGCCGCGCGTGTTCGTCTACCGGGCGTGGAATGTCGCCCTGCCACCATCCACCGCCGCGGCTGCCGCGTGCGGAGTCCTCGCCGCTGCCAAGGGCGAACAGTTTCGCTTTCAGAATGCGTTCCGCACAGATCAGCGCAAGCACAAGGGATTCCTCCCCGCTACTCGAGTGACCGAAGGAGACACGCCATGACTGACCTGCTGGTGAAGTTCGATGCCTGGCTGACCGACGGCGGACCCGCTGCCCTCGTCATGCGGGAACGACTTATGCCCGTCGAGGGCCACGAAGGCGTCGTCTTTCCCGCAACGTTCGCAGCGGGTGACGGCTTTCCTGGGGGATACAACATCGACGGGCCCTTCGACGGTCGGCCCGGGAGCGAGAATGTCTGCCTCATCGACTCGGTCGGCTCCCAAGCCAACCGAGTCGAGCCGGAGTTCTCCTCTGAGAAGTACCGGAACTTGGTGCCGCAGATCACCATCACCGCCGGCGAGCGAAGCGTGCACATCCTCGATGCGGGGCATCGAGCGGGCGACGCGCTCCTGCGGTGCACGGAGCTGGCCGATGACCTGAAGGCCGCCTTTGAAGGCGCCGGGAAGGGGAACGTGGAACCCCTCGCGAAGATCGCGCCGACCTCGCTGGTCTTCGGTGTCTGGGACTCCCGGGTCACTCAGGTCAAGCTACCACGAATCGTCTCATCCGCGATCCGCGCCTTCAACGTGCGCCGTCTGACCCGGGGCGCGGTCTACATACCTCCTCTGGACTACGCCGCACTTGAGGTGTTCAGCGAGGACGACAAGAGCAAAGCGGAGGGCAACAGGAAGAGCCCGCTTGCACAGCGAGGATTTGTCCACAATCCTGCCTCGGGATCGCACGGTGGGGTGCTCGCGACCGGAGGGATCCGGCGCGACGCCACCCTCAACCTTGCCGCGCTGCGGCTGCTCAGATCGGGCGAGGGCAACTCGCTGCCGCTCCGCCGCTACATTCTCGGGCTGTCCCTCGTCGCGTTCACGCACCCCAGTGCCTTCGTTGGGTATCTGCGCCAAGGCTGTACGCTCGTGCTCGACCCCGACGCGGCGCCTTCGCCCCGAGAGTTCACGCTCGTCCACTGTGACGGCACGCGCGAGTCGCAGCGGTTTGTCCACGACGATGCGCTCGCTTTCGCGACGACAACGGCGGGTGCATTCGGCGTCGGCGAATCCAAGTCCGTGGCGTTCGACAAGGCGCGCGCGCAGCGCGATGTCGCCGACAAGAAGGGGGACAGGAAGGGTACGAGGGGGAAGAATGCGGAGACGGGAGCCAAGGAGTAGCGCTGCATGCCCTCACATCTCCTCGTTTCCGTCACGTTCCTTCAGCCGACCTGCCACGCACGGATGGGTAAGGACGATGCGGCTGGCAATGAGTGGCCTCCCTCGCCGCTGCGGCTCTTCCAGGCGATGGTGGCCGGCGCCGCGGCGCGCTGGGGCGGGGGCAACGAAAGGCCCCGCGGATCGCTCACCGCGGAGGCCCCCGTCGCCGCGCTGAAGTGGCTCGAGCGCCTCTGTGCCTCGTCGCCGCCGACGATCGTCGCGCCGCGCGCCATCACTGGTCAACCTGTGCCTCGGTATGTCCCCAACAACTCCGCTGATCTTGTTGCAGCGAAGTGGGCCGGGGGCGACGGCCTTGCCGCCTTCGAGGATCGCACGCTGAAGGTCTTCCGACCGACGTATCTGCTTGATGGCCAGACCGTCCACTACCGCTGGCCGCTTGAAGCGCCGGACGAGCACGAGGCTCGCCGCCACGAGCACACCCTCGTCGCCACCGCCCGCTGCATCGTTGCGATGGGCTGGGGAATCGACGTCGCCATGGGCGATGCCCGCATCGTGAGCGCCGCTGACCCCGACTCCCTCGTCGGCGAGCAGTGGGTACCCGGGTCGATCGGCCCGGCGGGCCTTCGCCTCCCGGTCAGCGGCACTCTCGATGGTCTCTTCGCTCGCCACGCTGCGTTCCTCGATCGTCTGAAGAGCGGCATCTTCCATCCCGTCGCGCCCCTCCGTGCGTTCACGACCGTCGAGTACCGCCGCGCCAGCGCTGTCCCTCCGCGCCACTTCGCCGCGTTTCTCCTCCGTCCAGCCGAACTCGATACTGGCTACGCCTCGTGTCCTGCGACGTACGCCAATCGCGTCTCGGCGATGCTCCGCCACGTCGCGTGCAAGGCCGCGCAGGGCGACATCGACCCCCGCGGCTGGCGCACGGATGAATGGTCGCTAAGGGTGGTCGCCGGTCACGGTCCTGAGGGGAGTCCCAAGCGCCGCGCAACGGACGATCCGCACCCTCGCTTGTCCTATCTCTCTCTGCCCAGCATCGGCCATGCGCATGCCGATGGAATGATCCGGCGCGTCATCGTCGCTGAGCCGTTCGGCGGCGATGGCCAGTCCGCTCGGTGGGCCGCCCAGCGTCTTGCTGGCGCGGAACTGCTCGACGAGGACTCGGGAAGGGCGGTCGCCCGGCTCGACCCAGTCGAACCCGATGAGGCAGAGTTCGGGCGGGTCTTCCCTCGCTACGCGCCGCGCTCAGGCCGTGAGGCGGCAGTGTGCTGGGTGTCCGTCACTCCGGTCGTTCTTCCGGGCTACGACGACAACAAGAGCTCCAAGCGGGAACGGCTCCTGCTGGACTCGCTCCGGCACGCCGGGATCGACCCCATCGCCGTAGCTTCGATCGAATCGCGGCGGAGCGCGTGGCAGCCGCGCGGCGGAGGCGCCTTAGATCAGCCTTTGGGCGCGTTCAAGCGACCCAGCTATCTCCGACACCTCCCGGCAGTCCATGTGCGCCTGACCTTTCTGCAACCGACATCCGGCCCACTCTCGCTAGGGGCTGGGCGACACTGCGGCCTCGGAGTCCTTGCGGCAGAATCGTCGTCCTGAGGCGGGCAGGCCGGGAGCACCCTCGTTGACGAATGGACATTGCCCCATAATCCCCACGAGTGCGCCGGTGGTGACGGGGGAGTCTGGGCACGCTCGCGACCGCCGATCAAGCCTGTTTTTGGGTGCTTTCTCCTGGCCGTCCGCGCGTTTTGGGCCCCGCCTCAGCAGAGAGTCCGTTCACGCTCGCGGACGCCCTCGCAGGTGCCCTAAGATCAGTTCCTTACGAGCGCGCCCCCCTCCGCGGCTCATGAGCCGCGGCCCCATTGAAGTTCTGGGACAAGACGCACGCGGCCACATGCGAGCATACCCTCCGCGGCTCATGAGCCGCGGCCCCATTGAAGTGACACTCGGCGCTGGCGTCGGCGTGCTCCTTTGCCCTCCGCGGCTCATGAGCCGCGGCCCCATTGAAGTCGCGACAACGCCGGGCGCTCATGGGATCTCAGCCCCTCCGCGGCTCATGAGCCGCGGCCCCATTGAAGTGTCGCAGCCTGGGCGCGCTCGAGCTTGATGCGTGCGCCCTCCGCGGCTCATGAGCCGCGGCCCCATTGAAGTGACAAGGTGAAGGTCAAGATCGCGCCCGAGTCGGCCCCTCCGCGGCTCATGAGCCGCGGCCCCATTGAAGTCGCGTGGTGCCGCTCATCGCAGGCGGATCTGGAGCATCCCTCCGCGGCTCATGAGCCGCGGCCCCATTGAAGTGACTGGATCGCGAGCGTCGCGCGCGGGAAATCGCCGCCCTCCGCGGCTCATGAGCCGCGGCCCCATTGAAGCCCCTCGACTCATGGTGGTTCATCGTCCACCCCGACCCCCTCCGCGGCTCATGAGCCGCGGCCCCATTGAAGCATCGCCTCGATCCGTTGCCGTTCCGCTTCCGCCTCCCCTCCGCGGCTCATGAGCCGCGGCCCCATTGAAGCCTGCCAAGCCGGTCCGAGACCCACGTGATCGGCACGCCCTCCGCGGCTCATGAGCCGCGGCCCCATTGAAGCCGCAGTCCCGCGCCGGCGCCGACGAGCACGTTGTCCCCTCCGCGGCTCATGAGCCGCGGCCCCATTGAAGCGTTCCAGATGCGCACACCATCCTCGACCCTTTCATGCCCTCCGCGGCTCATGAGCCGCGGCCCCATTGAAGCCGCAGCCTGATAACGGCGCATGCTTCCGCCTCTTCCCCTCCGCGGCTCATGAGCCGCGGCCCCATTGAAGCCCGTCCTTCGCCGCGGCGGCGCTCAGCTCCACCGACCCTCCGCGGCTCATGAGCCGCGGCCCCATTGAAGCCGCTGATCGTCGGGGACGTCGAGCGCCCATCGCCCCCCCTCCGCGGCTCATGAGCCGCGGCCCCATTGAAGCCGCGTGGTGCCGCTCATCGCAGGCGGATCTGGAGCCCCTCCGCGGCTCATGAGCCGCGGCCCCATTGAAGCACGACATCCTGAGTCTGTCGGTGCGGGAAGTGCTCCACCCTCCGCGGCTCATGAGCCGCGGCCCCATTGAAGCATCAACGAGACGCAGGTGACGGTCGATCCGGTCAGGCCCTCCGCGGCTCATGAGCCGCGGCCCCATTGAAGCATCGGTCTATCTCCAGTTGGGGGCGTCGCCCGGCCCCTCCGCGGCTCATGAGCCGCGGCCCCATTGAAGCGCATTCCAGCATTCTACGGCCGTGCCGTTGTTGCTCCCTCCGCGGCTCATGAGCCGCGGCCCCATTGAAGCTGTTCGGATGGCGGCGCCCGGATGTTTGGACGCTCCCTCCGCGGCTCATGAGCCGCGGCCCCATTGAAGCCACGGCGGTGGGTATCAGGAGGTCACCACGTTCCTGACCCTCCGCGGCTCATGAGCCGCGGCCCCATTGAAGCGACCCAGCCGTCCCCGCGGTGCCTACATCGACGATCCCCTCCGCGGCTCATGAGCCGCGGCCCCATTGAAGCGGGGTACTTCGCGTCGGCCGAGGAAGCGGAAGAGTCCCCTCCGCGGCTCATGAGCCGCGGCCCCATTGAAGCCATCCGCGCGGGAGCTTGGCGGAGCCGTCCTTGGCCCCCTCCGCGGCTCATGAGCCGCGGCCCCATTGAAGCCAAGCCATGCGGAAGCATATCCTCGCGACCGCCGACCCTCCGCGGCTCATGAGCCGCGGCCCCATTGAAGC
>CALMPF010000055.1 GCA_937871505.1 uncultured Planctomycetia bacterium
CGAGTGTCGCGGGGCCGCCTGGGCTATGGAAGACGGGGTTGGCGGAACGGACACCTTCATCGCCCAAATGCCGCGGCGCCTCAGGACTCTGAGACGCGGCGGCTCACCTGCGAACGCGTTCGATCCAGGCACTCCAGCAAGGTTGACGACCAGTCCTCATTCGGCGCCAACGACACCGGCTGCATGACTCGAAGGAGCTTCGGTGAGCTGGCGCGCGGCAGCAGCCACCGCTGCGGAGCGAACCGAAACGAGGCCCAATCGTCGGTCGACGGCTGCATCGAGACGGCGAGGATGTCGAAGTCGCCGAAGCGGTACGGCCGAGTGCTCTCGCCAGCCGAGTCGGTGCCGGAGCGCGTGCGCTGCGTCTCGACCACGAAGAGCGATGATCCACGCCGGTAGATCTTCGGGACGCGGCGCTCGAGTCGCTGGCGCTTGACCTGAATGCTGAACTGCTCTTCACCCCTGCTGATGCAGAAGTCGAACGCGGCGTCTCCCGCGATCTCGATGCTGGTCCAACCCTTGAGTCGATCAATCACATTGACCTTGAATGACGCTTCGGCAATGAGGCCGAGGACACCCCGCTGTGACAGATCTGAAGCCCGCGCGATCGCCTCGAGAATGACCTCGGCCGGAGCGCCCCATCGGCTCTCCAGGGGGTGGATCGGGAATCGCGCCCTGAACCACGCCAAGATCTCCGCTTGGCCGTCATCAGACAGTCCTGAGAGAAGCGACTTGGCATCGGCGAGCGGATCCAGAGCCATCGGTGTCCGTTGAGGTCGGGGTCAGTGGCGGCGGGAGCAGTTCGCCGGTAGGGTGACAGGTGTTATACTCCAAACCAAACTAGGCGTGGAAGATCACCGGCAATGACCTCGCAGAGCTATCTAGGCTTCAGCCCTGGCACGACTCCGCACGTGCGCAACCTGCTGCGCCTGAAGGCGTTCTACACGACCCAGCTCGGCGCCGCCTACTGCGCAGACTCGTTGGAGGCAATGCGGGCGATCCCGGACGGGTCGGTCAACCTGGTGCTTACGTCCCCGCCGTACGCTCTTCACTTCAAGAAGGAGTACGGGAACGCCAACCAAGCCGACTACGTGGAGTGGCTCCTTCCGTTCGCGAGGGAGATCCGTCGCATCCTGGCTATGGACGGGAGCTTCGTGCTCAATGTTGGCGGGTCATGGATTCCGGGGTCGCCGACGAGATCCATCTACACCTACAAGCTACTGGTCGCACTGGTTGAGGAGGTCGGGTTTCATCTCGCGCAGGAGTTCTTCTGGTTCAACCCCGCGAAGATGCCCGTACCTGCCGAGTGGGTGACTGTCCGACGAATCCGGGTGAAGGACTCGGTTGAGTTCGTCTGGTGGTTGTCCAAGACCGAGTGGCCGAAGGCAACCAATAAGGAGGTCTTGCGACCCTACAGCGCCGACATGCTCCGACTCGCCGCTCGCGGGCTGAGGGCTACGAAACGACCCGCTGGCCACGTGATCCGAGCGAGCTTCGCGGGGACGGAGAGCGGCGGATCGATTCCGCCCAACGTCATCGGAGAAGACACCCAGACTGATCTTCTCAAGTTCGGAAACAATGCGGCGAATGATCCGTACACTCTGCGATGCAAAGCCGCTGGCTTCAGTATCCACCCTGCACGGTTCCCTGCCATCCTTCCCGACTTCTTCATTCGGATGCTGACGTCCTATGACGACGTGGTGCTCGATCCTTTCGCGGGTTCGAACACAACTGGAATGGTCGCAGAGTCGCTGGAGCGACGGTGGCTGGCAATCGAGCTGAGCGACGATTACTTGGAGGCCAGCAAGTTCCGATTCGAGTGCACCGAGCCTGGTCCGACGAAGACCCCGAGCGCCGATGCTGTGTCACGATCGAGGAAGAAACGGGCCGGTCGAGACAGCCCGCGCGCGACGTGACCATTCGCGTCCGGCGTTGTCTTGGCTCGCGGTTCAAGCCAACTCCCGACACCCGCGATGTGAACCCCTCGCGCGGTCGTCGTCGCGCGCTCCGCCGCGGGCTGCCGCCTGACTTCGTCTCGCTCCTTCGCCGACGATCGCGCGGTCGCACTCGGCGAGCTTTCGCTCCGGGCGCTTGGCCTCACGGTCGGCGGCGGCCCTCCATTCGCCGACGGCGACCCTCGCCGTGCCCACGCCGAGGAACCGGTCGCGGGAACGCGAGTGGGAGCGGCCAGGCGTCGGTTCGGAGATTCCTACCTGCCGCGCGGGCGCCGAAGGCGACGAACCGCCGCCCCCTCTGTCTTTCTCTGGCGGGCGAGTCCGCGAGGACCGCGCCTCCGCCCGTCACGAACTCCACGCGGCGAGCAGGATGCCGAGGTCGCCGCCGTCGACGACGCCGTTGCCGTCGAGGTCGCCCGGACCGGCCGAGCCCCAGGCCCCGAGAAGGATGCCGAGGTCTGCGCCGTCGACGATCCCGCTGCCGTCGAGGTCTGCGGTGGCGGTGTGCGAGAGCCGCATCGCGGGAATGATGCTCTTGCTGACACCCTCGCGCTTCCAGCGTGCGATGACGCCCGCGCCGCCGCCGCGCTCGAAGAACTCGATGCGCAGGGCATGGCGGCCGGCGGCGAGACCGATCATCCCCGAGCGCTCAACCATCGCGTGCAGCCCGTCGTTGTCGACGACCATCGCATCGCCGATGAAGAGACGAGAGCCATCGTCGCTCTCGAGAAAGAGCTCGTAGAGCGCATCGACGGGGGCCTCGAGCCAGCCCATGAAGACAGCCCCGACATCGTCGGCGAGACCGCTTCCGGCGAACGGCCCGTTCGTGGAGGGGAAGTCGATCAGCGGCACGACCTCGGCCGCGATGGGAACGAGCTGCGAGAAGTCGGGGAGGACCGACGGAGCCGCCAGCGCGTAGTAGCTCGTCAAGAGACCCGGCGTCGCCGCCGAAGGTCCGTCGGGCGCGCGCAGCGGAAGGACCTCGACCGAGACCGAGGTCTCGAGCGTCGCTCCTCCGGCGAGCTGCGCGGAATAGACGAACGCGTCGGCGCCCGCATGGCCCGCAGGCGCCGTGTAGAGCATCTCGTCACGGCCATCCGGTCCGGTGCCGAGGCTGATCGCGAGCGCTCCGCCCGCGGCGCTCGCCGGCGCGTGACCCGCGAGAAGCGGTGCCGAGCAGTCGCCGGAGAAGTCGTTGGCGAGCACGTCGATGCGCTTTGGCAGCCCGGCACCCGCGACGGCGCTGTCGGGCGTCAGCGATCCGGGCGCTCCACCGGCCGCGCAGGGGATGCCCGCGAGGAAGGCGAGCATCGTCTCCACGTTGGAGGGGTGGAAGGACATCACCATGTTCGAGAGACCGCCCGGGCACTGGTGGCAGTAGCTCATGATCGTGCCGCCGAAGGCCTGCTGACAGTTCCCCAGCCCGCATCCATCGAGCGGAGGGCTGTAGTTGTGCGTGTGCGGCGATCCGAAGTTGTGGCCCAGCTCATGGGCGACGACCATCAGATCCCAGTTCTGATAGCTGTTGTCGACGATCGGGTAGGGAAAGAAGCCGTTGAGGTTCGCCGAGAGCCCGTAGCCGAAACCGTCGGAGCAGATCGCGTTGAGCCACGCGACGCCGCCGCCGAGCTGGCGACCGGAAAGGAAGTGCGCGAGATCGCGCGGGAGGCCCTGCATCGCCGCGTTCCAGACATCCCGGAACTGCGAAAGCTGCGCCGACGTCGTGTTCTGGTTCCATGGATCGAACGGAGAGACCCAGAGCCGGACGAAGACGACCTCGACCCGCGCCGAGACCTGAGCCTGGTAGATCGAGGAGACGGCACCGAAGATCGTCGCGACGTAGTTCGTCGCCGCCTGCGTGTCGCCCCCGAAGAGGTTTGCGAGATACTCGTGATCGGTCTCGACAGCGAGCTCGATGGCGCGGCAGCTCGCTGCGCCCGCGACGCCGCCCCCGAGGGCCCCCGCTTCCGCCGCGGCCTCCGCGTACCCGGCCAGCGCTTCCGCCTCGCACGTGGGGATGAGGATCTCGAGCAGTTCCGCGGGCGTCGCTCCGGGGCGATAGACGAGCGTCGGCCCGCGCATGCCGACGCCGCCGCTCGAGATGAGATAGGTGCGGTCGCTCTGCGCAACGAATCCCTCGATGCGATCACCCCGCTCGCGCCCCGCCGGCTCGATCGCGAGGAAGAGCTTCCGCGTGGGATCCTCGACCGCATGGCCTTCGAGGAGGAGGACATCGGGGCCGGGGAGCGGGCGCTCGACGACGCGGTCGCCGTCGAATTCCGCTGCGACGACGACCGGAAGCGAGACCTGCATCGGCCAGGCGAGAAAGTCCACCAGATCGCCATCGAGCGGAACTCCCTCGACCATCACGCTTCCGGCGACCGCCGCAGCGCGGAGCGCAGTCAGGTCCGGCGCCCAGTGCCGGAACGCCGGGTGCGGCGCGAGCTCCGAACGCGGCGCGGAGTCGATGACCTCGGCGGGGGTCGTCGCGCTCTGCACGGCGCCGACCGATGCTGATGGCGCCGAGGGAGAGGTCGCTCCCGCGGCGAGTCCCGCGCTGGCCGCGGTGGTCGCAGCGAAGCCCCAGAGCACAGACCACGGGAGGGATCGCGGCGCCGCCGCGCCACCCCTCGCGGAGATCGAGGTCGTGGCTGGCGCGTTGCGGGTCGGATGGGTGGTGGTCATGAGCGGCGGACTCCAAAGGAAAGCGCGTGCGTCTCGGCGGGACTGCCGAGGCAGGCGGTGGCAAAGGTCGCCCCGGCGCGGGGGAAGCGCAGGCGCTCCGGGGGGATTGGGGCGGCGGACGCGGGGCGGGGCGCGAGGCGTGGGCAGGGGCGCGGGGCGGGAGCTTGAGCGGGGGCGGGGGGCGTGGGGCGGCCGGGTTGGACGCGCTGCGACGCCCGCGGTTCGACGACTCCTCCATTCAGCGGTGACCAGCGGGTAGATCGCCCGACCGGCCCGGCGGGATGCAGGATCGATGTCGAGGCGTCGCCGTCTGGAGCACCCTTCGCCCCAGTCGCGGCCGGTCGCACCCCGTCGAGCCCCGTCGTGCCTCTCGCCCCACCGTCGATGACCCTCCGGCCCGCGGGCCTTCGCTTGACGAGCGTTACCCCGCTTCGTCGCGACCCCTCAGCGTGTCGGACGGCCTCGTCCCTCCCCGACGAGGTTTGGCCTTCGTCAGTTGCCAGCAGACTCGCCGTCGTCACCGGCCAGATCGCGCGTGTCGCCTGCGGACCGGTCGTTCATCAGCACCGGATCGCGGAAGCTCGCCGCGCACTCCCGCCAGCCCGCGCATGCCTCCGAGGTCCCCCGACCCACCGACCTGCGGCGCGATCGCCGCGCGCCGAGCCGCGCGGCCGGCGATAGACTCGCGCCCTCTCGGCCCGGTGCGCCGCCCCGGAACCCCCCCCCGAGGCTCTCGGGCGCCCGCGATGGAGCGGTCTCGTGCTCCCGTGCCGCAGGCGCTCGTTCCGACGCCCGATTGCGCCAGGTCACCCCATGAACCGCCGTCAACTCCATCGATCGATCCGCCGCCGCGCAGGCTTGGCTGCGCTTGGCGCTGCCGGGGTTCTCGGAAGCGCGAACGTCGCGTGCACGCCGCGGGCGACATTTCCGCCGACGCCGGGCACGCAGTCAGTCGAGCCTTGGGTTGCGCCGATTCCAGAGGTGATGGCGACCTCGTTGCGCTATACCCGGACGCGGCATGCGCCGAACGAACCGATGGTCTTCAACCTGCCGCCGAACGTGCCGGAGTGGATCTGGAACAACGTCCAGGGGCGACTCGGCGAAGACGCGCGTCCGATGATGCCCTCTGATCGCGTGGCGTTCGAGGTCACCGAGGTCAGGATCGATGGCGCCAGGGCGGAGGTCGATGTCATCTATCCGGCGGGCGGCGACCTCTTTCAGTTGATCACCGTCGGCCTCACGACCGATCCGTTCCAGTCGTGGCGCCCGACCTTCGAACGGCGCTGGCGCATCCCGACCAGCCGACCGGTCTCCAACTGGGGTCTCTGGGTGGTCCGCGAAGACACCGACTTCCCGCCCGTCAATCCCCAGCCCTGGCAGGAGAGGCAGTAGCGCACCTCGCGGCGCGCCGACACGGCGCCGCGGCTCGCCTCCACCTCGCGCCCGCGGTCGAGCCCGAGGCTCGACCGCGGGTGCCAGCGCCATCGCTGCCCACGGGGGCTTCCTCTGCGCCCGCGAGGGGAATCGTCGAGGATCGCCGGTCGGGGATCAGTTCCAGCTCGCGAGAACCGCCCCGAGGTCCGCGCCTCCGACCACGCAGTCGCCGTCGACATCGCCTGGGCAGTCGTCGCAGTCAAGGCACGGACCCCACGACGCGAGCGCAAGGCCGATGTCCTGGCCGTCGACGAGACCATCGCCGTTGAGATCGCCCGGGAGGGAGGATTCCTCCGGGTCGCAGTCGCGGAGTCTGCCGATGCCGTTGAGTTGCCTCCCGCCGGCGCGGAGGAAGGTCCCTCCCACGAACAGATCGTGCTGGAATCGCCTGAGCGCAAGAACCGAGCCGCTCGCGCCGACCTGACTGCCTCCGAAGATCGCGGTCCACTCGGCACCGTCCCAGGCAGCGAGCCTGCTGACGACCGGACCGGTCGCGCCGGACGCACCGATCCTCTCGAAGGACCCGCCGACGATCAGCTTGCCTTGCCATGTCTCCAGCGCGGTGACGGGGCCGCTCAGGCCGGTCAGCCCGCCGGCGACGAGAGCGCTCCACGCCGCGCCGTCCCATCGGGCGAGGTTGTTGACAGTCTGCCCTCCTGCCTTGGTGAACTGGCCTCCGACGTAGAGGTCGCCGTCGTGCGGCAAGAGCGCCATGACCGTCGGAACGCCCTCCGTCGAGACGCCTGCGCCGAGCGGAAGCCAGCCCGTGCCGTTCCATCGGGCGATCCGCCCGACCGCCTGCCCCCCGGCCGACGTGAACGTTCCGCCGGCGACGAGGACGCCATCGAAGACGGCGAGCGCGTGGACGGGCCCGTTCACCCCCACCCATCCTCCGACGGCGAAGGGGATCCACTTCGTGCCATCCCACCGGGCGATGTGGTTCACCACCTGTCCGCCAGCCGTCGTGAAGTCACCCCCGGCGATCACGCCGCCTCCCCACGCCACGAGCGCTCGCACCTTCCCGTTGACGCCGACTTCGGCGCCGGAGACGAGCGCGTGCCACGTCGTGCCGTCCCAGCGGGCGACGTTGTTCACGTTCTGGGCGCCCGCAGTCGCGAACGCGCCGCCCACGTAGAGGCTCTCGAGCTCGCCTGCTCCGACGGTCGCCAAGGCCTCAACCCAGCCGCTCGTCCCGGGCTGACTGCGCGTCGCGAGCGGGTGCCATGCGGCTCCGTCCCAGCGGGCGATCCCATTCATGGACTGGCCGCCGGCGGTCGCGAACGCGCCTGCGGCCACCGCATCGCCCTTGAACCTCGCCAACGCCTGCACGTACACGTCTCCCGCGCCGATACCGGTCTGTCCCCCCGCCGTGAGGGGCTCCCATGGCGAAGGTCCCCAGATGGCGACGCGGCTGATCGCCTCGCCGCCGACGGTCGTGCCGAAGTCACCTCCGGCGACCAGCATGTCTTTCCAAACGGCCAGCGCGTAAACCTGCTTATCGACGCCGACATCCGGGCCGACGGCGAACTTGTGCCACGCGGCGCCGTCCCAGCGGGCGATGTGATTCACCGTGCCTCCCCCCGCGGTGGTGAAGTTGCCGCAGGCGACGAGCGCGTCTTCGTAGATCGACAGTCCAAACACCGCCGTCGATCCGCCACCCACGCCGTCGGCGACGCCGGTCTGCCCACCCGACGCGAGCGGATGCCACCCCGCGCCGTCCCAGCGCGCCACCCGGTTGACCGCCTGTCCGCCGGCGTTGAGGAACGAGCCGCCTGCGAACAGACTGCCATCGAACGAGCGCAGGCTGAAGACGGCGCTTGGCAGTCCGACGTGCCCGCCAGCGGCGAAGGGATGCCACGCCAAGCCATCCCACCGTGCGATGTGGGTCACTGTCTGACCCCCTGCCGTCGTGAAGTTCCCGCCCGCGACGAGCTTCCCGTCGTGTGCTGCGAGCGAAGCGACGATCGTTCCTTGCCCCCCGCCGAGGCCGATCTGCCCACCGGCGCTGAGTGCATGCCACGAAGTGCCGTCCCAGCGCGCGATGCGATTCACGACCTGACCGCCGGCCGTCGAGAAATTGCCTCCCACGTACAAGCTCCCATCCCAGACTGCCATGCTCCACACCCTGGACTGGTTGAAGAAGTTCTCGCCGCCTCCGACGCCAACCTGCCCTCCGGAAGCGAGCGCATGCCACGCCGTTCCATCCCAGCGGGCGATGTGGTTCACGGTCTGACCACCCGCCGAGACGAACTCGCCGCCGACGATGAGATCACCGTTGTAGACGGCCATCGCGCGCACCATCGTGATCGGGCTGGGGCCGTCGACGCCGGCCTGGTCTCCCGACGTGAGGGGCCTCCACGACGCTCCGTCCCAGCGCGCAACGCGGTTGACCGTCACTCCATAGGCGGTCACGAACGCGCCGCCGGCAACCAGCTCTCCGCGGTAGGTGGTCAGAGCATTGCACGATCCGGTGATGGCGCCTTCCTGGTGCGCCACGGGCGCGTGCCACCGAGGGGTGCACACTTCGCCAGGCGAGATGGTCGCTCCCGCAAGGCAGAGTGCGGTCGCGAGGAGTGTGCTGCGGCTCCGCAGAGCCATTGATCCGCCGATCGGTCGCATGGTGAGCTGCTCCTTCCGCGTTCGGCTCGATGAGCCCTGACGAGCGTCGCGTTCGACCTGGTCCTCCCTCGAGGACCCCGTTTGTCGGGAGGTCGAGCGATCGGCGAGCGGCTCTCCCGGCCAGGGCCTTGCAGGGCTGCCTCGACCGTCGAGGCGTCGTGGGACCGCGCGCCGATCTCCCCGGGAACACCCTGCGACGCGACCGCTCACGCGCCGGCGGGCGACTTCTACGATCGCCTCGCCGAAAGGGCGACCGACCCGCCGTCGCGGCGACGACGTGCCGGAAGCGCCGGCCCCGAGGGTCGGATTCGGCCCGCACCTCCGGAAGAACCCGGGCATCTCCCCCGCACCCGCCCGGACGATCGCGGCCACGAGGCGCTGGAGTGCCAGGCAACCCCTCACCCACCATCATGATGATGACGTGCATCGCAACCGAAGCCGCGCCGATTCCGGCAGGGCACTACAGCCAGGCGGTGGTGCATGCCGTCGGCGACTCGCGTCTCGTCTTCGTCTCGGGGCAGCTCCCCGTGGTGCCGGGAGCGCCGATGGACCCGGAGATGCCGATCGATCGGCAGGTGGAGCAGGCGCTGCGCAACGTCGAGGCGATCCTCCGCGCCGCGGGCAGCTCGCTCGATCGCGTCCTCTCGGCGACCCTCTACGTCGTCGACATCGCCCGCTGGCCAGAGGTCAATGCGGCCTACGCCCGCGTGATGGGCGCGCACCGGCCCGCGCGGACGACGGTGCCGGTCCCGGCGCTGCATCACGGGTTCGCGGTCGAGATCCAGGTCGTCGCGGCGCTCTGATCGCCGGGACGGGCGGCGCGGAGCGCCGCGCAGGTGCGCTCCAGCCACGAGCGGTCCGGCAGCGCGTAGGGACGGAACTTCTCCAGCGTTCCCGCCTCCTCGCTGAAGAAGAGCGCCCGGTGCAGCCCGAGGCGGCTCGCGGCGGGCGAGTCGATCAGGCTGCTCGAGTCCGACTGTCCCATCTGGAAGAGGACGCGCTGCTCGAACTCCTTCATCGCCTGCCGATCGAGGGCGCGACCGAGGTTGTTGAAGGTGTCGACCCAGGCGATGACGTGAATGCCCGCGAGCGGACCCTCGCGCAGGATCGCGCCGAACTGCTTCTCGGTGGAGGGCGGGGCATCGGCGTCGCCGGAGAAGCCGAAGTCGTCCTCCTGTCGGAGCATCCGGTACCGGGCGAGCCCGGCGATGCAGAGCACGATGGGCGGCGCGTCGGCGGCATCCTCATCCGCGCGCCGGCGCAGCTCCCCGTGGACCATCCCGATCGCCTCGGCGGCGTCGCGCCAGGCGATGCTCCGCGCCATGCCGGGGAGCAGCTCGGCGAGGCGCTCGAGCTGCCCGGCCTCCGGCGCGTCCGGCGGCAGTCCATCGAAGAGCAGCACCGTCGCATCGGGCCTCTGCGCGAGGATGCCGACCGTCGAGGCGACGAGCATCCCCACCGCCGCCTCGTCGCGCTGGCCGACGATGAGGACATTCGACCCGCTCTGGCGGCGCAGGACCGCGGCGGTCGGGTCCTTGATCGCGATGGCATCGCCCAGCCACGCCCGCGGCGCCGCGCTGCCCCGCGCGTGGCGCCGGGCGGGCTCGGCGCCGCCCGCAGCCGCAAGCGCCTGCGCCAACGGCGCGTTGCGCTCCAGGTCCGCGGGGATGTTCCCTTCGAAGACGATCAGCGGCTCGCTCCGTCCGACGCCGCGGCGCCGCGCCATCGTGCGCACCCCGGCGAGGTAGCGGTCGCGATCGTCGTCGTTGAGCCATGCGATCTGGAAGGGGCTGTTCCCCTCGATGAGCCCGCCCTGATCGTTGTAGATCGCCTCTCCGGGGCGGGAGAGCAGCCGCGCCGCCGCGTTGTCGTCGCTCAGGATCAGGTAGGAGTCGCTCTCGGTGCATTGCAGCGCTATCCGCACCGCCATCTGTCCGATGGTGCTGCGCGCGAGCGAGTACGCACCGCCGAGCGTCTGCGAACCGAGGATGACGTGGATGCCGAAGGCGCGGCCCTGGCGCACCAGCCGGTCGAGCAGCAGGGTCGCGTCCTGGCCGATCTTGTCGTCCTCCGTGAAGAACTCCTGGAACTCGTCGATCACCAGCAACGTGCGCGGAAGCCGCTCGGCGGCGGCGTCGTCCGCGACGGCGCGGCGGTAGCCGGCGAGGTCCTGAACGCCGAGATCGCGGTAGAGCTCGCCGCGCCGGCGCAGCTCCGCATCAAGGCGCTGGAGGACGCTCAGGCCGAACTCGCGGTCGCTTTCGATCGCAACGGCGCGGGCGTGGGGAAGGTCATTGGCGGCGTAGGTCTTGAACTCGACGCCCTTCTTGAAGTCGACGAGATAGAACTCGACCTCCCCCGGCGGGTACCAGAGCGCGATGTTGGTCACCAGCGCGTGCAGCAGCGTCGACTTGCCCGACCCCGTCTTTCCCGCGATGAGAACGTGCTGGGAGACGCCCTGCCCGAGCGCGAGATCCTGGAGCTTCGTCGCGCCCGCCCGCCCCATCGGAACGCGCAGCTCGCTCGCGGAGGACCGCGACCACCACGGCGAGCCGTCAGCGCGCGACGCGCCCGATGTCGTCGACGTCGCGGTCCCGGCGCTCGCCCCGGTCGCGGTCCCAGCCGTTGCACCGGTCGCCTCGCCTCCGTCATCGGCCTCGGGATCGACCGGCCACGGACCCGGCGGTGCGATCATGCGGAAGGGAACCTCGACGCGCGAAGCCTCCTTCGACTCGCGCCCGACGACGCGGAGGACCGCGGTCACCAGCGTCTCCGGGGGCCGGCTGTCGAGCCGAAGCGGCCACGGGGCGTAGACGGGATCCTCGGCGGCGAAGCTCGCGGTCGCGGCGGCGCCATCCGCGATCGAGCCGGTCGCGGCCTGGTCGACCATTCTCAGGGCCGTCGAGCCGCGCGCGATGTCGTCCATCTGGAGCCCCGGCGGCGTCGCGGCGCGCGTGTCGGCGGTGATGAGCGTGAAGACGCCGCACCGCGGTCCGCTGGCGACGACGCTCATCAGCCGGCGGGATGCCGACTCGGAGAAGTTCACCGGGAGGTTCGCAACGACGAGGAAGCGATAGGGCTCGGCGACCTCGCCGGCATCGACGTTGTACTGGCCGATCGTCTCGTACTCGTTGCGCAGGTACTTCTGGATCACGTTCTCCATGTGCTCGGTGAGGTCGAGCAGCCGCTGATCGATGTGCCGATCCTCTGTCCAGATCCGGTCGGTGACGATGGCGCCATCGTCGTCGGCCAGGTGCATGAACCCGGCGAAGTTCTGCCCGAGGCCGACGGGGTCGATGATCGTCAATCGGACCTTCGCCGCGGGCAGCGCGGTCAGCAGCCTGAACATCGCCACCTGAAGCAGCGGCACCGCGCCCTCCAGCCCCGCCCCCGCGGCGCGGATGAGCAGCGACGCCTGCTCGGGAAAGTCCAGCAGCGCCGGGACCTCGAAGCTCGGCGGCCCCGGGAGCGCGAGGTCCGGATGCGCCGGCAGCCCCCCTTCGAGCGCGGCCAGATCGATCAGGTGGCGGCCATACGGGAGCGCGGGCGGAAAGTCGCGCGGCATCGCAAAGGAGCTCCACGACGGGTCATCCCAGGCGGGAAATCGCTGCTCGATCGTCTCGCGGACGCGCAGAAGGTCGCTCCACGCCGCACCGGTCTCGCGGCGCCATCCGTCGGTCAGCGTCGCCCACTCGCGCCGGAAGGTCTCCGTCGCGGTCGCAACGGCTTCGGCGTGGGCACGTTCGCCCTCGGCGAGCTCGGCCACGCGGCGGGCCTCGGCATCGGCGAGGGCCGCTTCGCGGCGGGCGGCGAGGGAAGCGATCGCTTCTGCGCGGTCCTTCCGCAGCCGCTCGATCGCGGCGGGGTAGCGATCACGGATCTCCGCAAGCCGTCGGACGCGGCGCTGGGCGATCTGCTCCAGGATCGGACCGTGGGACTGCTCGGCGTGCCGGATGTCCGCATCGCGCCGGGCCACAAGCTCCCCCATCTGGCGATCGCGCAGCTCGCCGGACTCGCGCTCGCAGCGGATCGCCGCCTGCCGTCCGAGGGCGACGGCGCCGCGGAGGCGCTGGTGCTCTCGCAGCACGCTGCGGCGAAGCACGATGTGCAGGACGACGAGCAGCACGATCCCCGCGAGCAGGCCGAGTCCGGCTGCGACCGCGACCGTCGTCGTGCTCTCCGGCCCAGGCGTGCCGCCCCGGTGCAAGAGCGCCGCGGCGGCCGCGCCGACGGCGGGGACCAGCGCCAGCACCACCGGGGCGCCGCTGCGGAAGACCCTCGGACCGCGCTGGGCTCGGAGGGCCGCGAGGCTCTCCCGCGCGACGTCGGCGCAGCGCTCCAGTTCCGGCTTCGAGGCGAGCGTCCCCGCCGCCTCGGCGGCACGGCGGTCCGCGTCGTCCGCCGCGAAGTCGCTCGGCGCGGGCTCGTCGGCCTCGGGCATTCGGCAGGCGGCGATCCAGCGCGCGGCGTCGGCCTCGATGCGGTCGAACTCCTGCCTGAACCCCGCGACTGCCCTCAGATGCTGGTCGTGCTTCTCCTGCGGCTGGTTGGAGGTCGCTTCGAAGACCGTCTCGGCGAGCCAGATCGCCTCCTGCCGCGCCGTCGAGGCCTCGGCGACCCGGGTCGTGCTGCGCTGCTCGACCTGCTCGAGCATCGCTCGCTCCTCCCGCTCGGTCGCGGCGATCTCCCCGTCGAAGCGCTCCTCCGCCTGACGATGCGCGTCGGCCCATGCGCGCTCGGCGGCGGCGACCGCCGCGGTGAACCGGCTTCCCGCGCTTTCGCGAAGCGCCGTGATCCGCTTCTCGCTGCTGCGCACGGCGGTGTCACGGGCGGTGACGAGCTCCTCCTCCCGCCTGCGGGTGCGGATCACGCACTCGGTCATCCGCTGGATCGCGGCGCGCTGCAACTCGGCGAGGGACCGTCCTTCCATTCGAGCCGGATGGTAGCGGAAGGCGATGGGAGCCACGCCCGTCCGGATGCCGATCCGCCGCTGCGCCGTCGAGGCGTTCCCCTCGATCGTCGCCTCTCCCCGCTCCATGATCCGCCCCTTGGTCTGCCCTCGACCTTCCTCGTGCGCGCGCCGTTCGGACCGCGGCGCCGATGGCGCCTCCCGAACTTCTGCATCGATCGCGCGCCCTCCGCACCAACCCGCTCGATGCGGGGCGCGGCACCCGCGCACACCGACGCCCGAGGCGGGCGCCTCGGGCGTCGGTGCTGATGGACCGCATCGTCCGACGAACGCGCGGGGTCGTCGGAGCGCTCCAGCGCTACGACGTCACGGGCAGGGCCCCCAGTAGCCCAGCAGGGCTCCGAGGTCGGCGCCGTCGACGACACCGTCTCCGTTGAGATCGCCAGGCCCGGAGCCTCCCCAGTCGCCAAGGAGGATTCCCAGGTCGGCGCCATCGACGACGCCGTCGTCGTTGAGGTCGCCCGGGCAGGGCGTCGACGCCGCCATGCGGACTCCGAACGACGCGAGGCCGATCGGCAGCGCGCCGGGCGTGGGGCTGGCGAAGAGGATCACGTCGTTGAAGTCGAAGATCGCGCCGCAGACGGGGAAGGCGATGCTGATGACGATCTCGGCCATCTGATTCGGCTGAAGCGTCACCGAGTCGATCACCGGATCGCCGGGGGGGAGACCGTTGATCGAGACGGGCGTGTCCGTCGAGATCATGTCGGAAGGCATCGCGACGATCGAGAAGGGCACATCGGCACCCTGCGGACCGGCGATGATGCGGAACGTGCCGGTCGCCGACTGATCGGGCCCGACCTCGACGATCGCGGGCCCGGGCAGGACGATGAAGCCGCAGATCTCCGCGATGAAGCTGCCCGATGCCGTGCAGGTCGTTCCGCTGCCGACGTCGGTGAAGGTGACGTCGAAGCACCCCTGCCCGAGGTTCACCACGCTCGGGATCGACGCCGACGAGACGATGGTGGCCGATCCGCCCGGCGGCACGAAGACCGCGCCGGAGCTCGGCGCGTAGGTGACGCCCGCGAGCGGGCAGGCGCCGCTGGGAGCGATCGACCAGGTGAAGGTGCGAGCGACGGTCGAGTGGTTGACGATCGTCGCGTCGACGTTCGTGGAGAGCCCGAAGTTGGCGCAGAGCTGGCGATCCCAGCTCGCGTGGCAGGACTGCTTGCACTTGCCCGCCGGACCGGCGGCGTGCAGCGCGGCGACTTCGGACGGCGAGAGCACGCGGCAGAAGTACTCGACCTCGTCCATGACGCCGGAGAACCAGTCGCTGATCCAGACCGCGTTGCCCATCGCGATCGAAGCCGGGCCGCCGAGGCTGGTGAGATCGCAGCAGGCGCTGGCGGCCGACCCGGTCGCGACGCCGTTGATGTAGAACTGGACCTGGCGCACGCCAGAGCCGCAGCAGGCGCCGACGGTCAGCGCCACGTGCGTCCAGGTGCCGACCGCGACGGTTCCGATCGAGTTGTGCACGCAGCGAAGGGCGCTTCCCTCGAGCACCACGCCGAGCGTCCCGTTGGCGGTGTCGATGCCGAAGATCCAGCCGCCGTTCGAGACGTAGTGGCTGACGAGCGTCTGGAAGTCGGCGTTGGGACCTGGCGGGTTGCGCTTGACCCAGAGATCGACGCTGAAGGCCCCGCAGGAGACATCGAGCGCCGCGGCCGGCGGAACCACGACCGAGTCGTTCAGGCCGTCGAATGCGAGCGCGCCCGCGACGATCCCGGGCACCGGAGTCGGTCCGCCTGCGAGAGGCTGGTGGAACCCGAAGTGACTGAACGGCGTGAGATCGTGGGCCACTGTCCCTGCGGTCTCGTCGAAGGGCCACCATCCGCGCATGCCCGGCGGCGGCTTGACGCAGGTCTCGGTGATCGGCGGGAGGGCGCAGACGACGATGTCCGCGCTGTAGATCACGCCGCTCACGGCGCAGCCGATGTCGCGCTGGTAGAGGTAGAGGTAGTTGGTGCCGATGGCGAGGGCCGACGCGGGAATCGCCGAGGTCACGATCGTCTCTCCCGCGAAGTTCCCGCCGCTGAGGAGCGGGAGCGGATGTCCATTGACATACGCGCCGACCGGAGCGGGTCCGCCGGCGGGATCGCCGAGGCGGTCGTCGGCCGCCCATCGGAGGGTGATGGTCCCGCCGGTGACTGCGGAACCGGTGACGGTGAACGGATGCGCGTAGAGCGTCGACTGCGGGGGAGCTCCGACGAAGCTCGAGCCCGGCGCGGCGTTCCAGTTGATCCAGCGCGCCGCCGGATCGCTCGGGAGCGTCGGTGTCCAGGCGCCGACGGGGGTGACCACCTCTGCGGGAGGTCCGCCCGCAGCGAGCGCAAACGGAAGACCGGAACCGCCGAGAGACGCGCTGAAGCACCCGGTGCCTCCGGGCGCGTGGCAGCGCACCGAGTCATCCGCCTGTCCGGGCGCGCCGGGCACGCCGCCGGACTGGCCGCTGCGAAGCAGGAAGAGCTGCGCCAGCGCGGGCGGATCGCACGGAAGCGTCGCGAAGCAGAGTTCCTGCGCGAGGCTGTCGCATGCGGAGTCCCAGACGACCGCGCAGCAGAACGGGTCGAGCGAGCAGACGAGGTCGCAGCACTGCGGCGGGTACGGGCACGCGGGCGGCGGCGGCGGAGCGAGCGAGAGCGTCAGCGCGAGCGCGTTGTTGGCGAAGCCAACCGCTGCCATCGTCGTGTACGAGCCGACGCCGCAGGTCGCGGCCTGGATGTAGGTCGGCGCGCTCTGGCCGAGCACGTTCATGCCGGGAAAAAAGCCTCCCCCATCGCCCCCTTCGGAGGTCCGCCTCGACGGAGCCTCGATGGCGACGACCAGGTCCGAGCCGACGACGACCGGGATTCCGCCGGGAAAACTCGCGATGAAGAACTCCTGGCTCGAGCCGCCGGGGATGTCGACGGTCGTCGTGGCCAGCGGAATCAGGTTCTGCGGCGGTCCGGTCACGTCGCCGACCAGGAGCGTCACCGAGACCTGGAACGGGCCGCCTTGATTCAGCTCGACGCCGAAGCGGACGCACTCGACCGCCACCGGATCGGCCATCGGAAAGCTCCGCGCCCAGGAGGTCGCGGCGGTGCCATCGGGAGTGACGCAGGTGATGCCCGTCCCGACCGTGAGCGTGTCGGGGTCGAAGGACTGGGTGATCTCCGGACCAGTGCAGATCTGAACACCGGCAACACCGCCTTCGCCCCCGGATCGCGCCGCGGCGCCTGCGGAGGCCCGGCCCCAGCGGCCGCCGTCCACGTGCACACCGTCGATCTGGTCGCGCTTGGTCTGGTCACCGACCGACTGGGCGCTGGGCGGCGCGATGCCGCGCGCGAAGGCGGCATCGGCGTGCGTCGGCTCGACGCGAAGGAGGGTCGCACCGACGGCGATCAGGATCGGCGCGACGCTCAGCGCAGCGATTCTTCGAAGGTCCGGACATGGCCGCGGCGCAGCGGGCGACTGAGCGCCGCGCAGCGCGGGCCGGGACCGACATGGAGACGACATGGAGGGGCTCCTTCCGAGCGTGGCGAGCGCGACCGGCGCCGGGTGCGGCACGTTGTCGCGGGTGCGGTTCCGATCAGCGCCGCCACAAACGGCGACATCTGAACGGAAAGGCAGCGCCCTGCTCACGCGGCCGGCTCGGGTCGGCGACAGGACCGGGGCCACGGGGCGACCGCGGCGACGCAAAGATCGCCCCGAGATGACATGCAACCACCTGATACTGAACGACTTGCGTATGTGGCATGGGGCCCCGCCCGAAGCTCCGAGAGCGCTGCGGTCGAGGACGCTCCGTCCAACTCGTCGGCGTCAGGCCTGCGGAGGGAACCCGGCTCAGGTCCACCACCGGAGCCCGCTCGGAGCCGGCCCCGACTCTCCATCGGGTTCGCACGGAAACGGCCTCGGAACCGGCGCTTCGCAGCCGAGCCCCCAGCTCACGGTGCCGGGGGGGCGAGCAGCGACCCGAGGCCACTTTGTCGCCGTGCCGCCGCGCGACCTCGACCGCCCTCATTGCAGACCGCTACGGCTTGACGCTCCACGCACTCAGCAGGATGCCCAGGTCCTCTCCTCCGACCACGCCATCGCCGTCGAGGTCCGCAGCGGGATCGGCGCTGCCCCAGAGCCCGAGCAGCGCAGCCAGGTCCGCGGGGCCGACAACGCCGTCGCAATCGAGATCTCCGGGCGCGCCGAGGGGCTTGTGGATCATCGCGCATCCCGAGGTGACACATCTGCCGATCACGGTTCCATCGTTGCGGATGCTCGTGAGCTCGTCCGACAGATGGGGGCCGTTGAACAACGAGTTCGGATTGACGACGACGCCGTCCTTCGCGATCGCCGGGAAGACCTCCGGCGATCCATGCATGACCATGAGGCCCGCGGCCACTCCATGGTCGTTGAGGTCGCGCATCCCCCAGCCTTTGACGCCAGGCGGTGGACTCCACACGTCGAGCGATCCGGTCTTGATGTCGTAGATCGCCCCCGCCGTGGCGATCCCCTGCGCGATGACGTGGATGCCCACGAGCCCGGTTGCGTTCGCTGCCCACGCCTCGCTCTTGGTGAACGGCGGCGGCGGCTCGAAGATCGTGACCTCGCCGCCGTTCAACATGAACCCGCGCAGATTCACGGAGGTCTCAGCCATGGCCAGCGACTGCGAGACGCTCCCGACGATGACGCCGTTGTTGCCGATCGCGTGGCAGCGTGCCGAGACCCACCCGGGCGGCTGGATCTGGACCTTTCCGGTCGCCTCGCTCCAGTAGAACCCGCCCTCCCCGAGCGGCGGACCCGAACCGGTGCTGAGCTTCTCGAACCCGACCACCTCGTTGTGATCGTTGATGCCGAGCCCCCAGCTCACGGCGCCCTGGGGCTCGATCGCAAAGATCGTGAATCCGCCAAGACCGTCCGGCTTGTGGACGTGCGCCTTCATGAAGCCCCCGATGCTCCACGTCACCACCATCCAGCCGTTGTTGTTGATTCGGGTCGCCTGTCCGGTGCCGGCCCCGGCGGGCTTCGGGATGAACCAGAACCCCGCGTCGGCCGACCAGGCGCAGGGAATGTGATTGTCGAGGATCGCGACCGAGCCGACGGCGACGCCGTGGTCGTTGATGTCCCGGAGGAAGAGGGTCTCCATCCACAGCCCGGAGATGTCCGGAGGGATGACCGTGGTCGCGTCGAACCCGCAGGGCGGAAACGTCTGCACGCTCCCCGCGGCTGCCGCGGAGGGCGCTCCGGCGAGCGAGACTCCGATGAGCCCTCCGGCGATGCAGCGAGGCAGAGAGGCCGGGGTCCGAGCGAGGTTGATGGTCATGCGAGTCTCCCGAAGTGGGCACCGTCCGATGTTCGACAGACGGGCGAGTTCGCTCGCCTCCTGCCTGGAAGACCTGTCGGGCCGCTGGGAGAAGGCTCACTCGCGGGTCGTGCTCCGTCGATCGAAATCCCGGAACGCGGCGTCGCTGCGGCCCCCCGCCCCGCATCGGCTCCGGCGGGACGGCGCGGATTCCCGACATCGAGGGCGGCGAGTTCGACACCCGCCTCTGAGGGATCGCGAGGAACTGAAGGTCGAGGAGGATCGGCCAAAGTCCTCGAAGTGCGCCACGGGACGGGTCCGTGAGAAGTGACCCGCCGATCGGGCCCCTCAGGAAAGGGCGCGCCGGCTGGGAACCGGCAACGATCACCGACCGATGCACCGGCCTGCGCCCGATGAACCGGATCGAGATGGCGTCGCCTCACGCCGCGCGCACCGCGCGGGGCGCCGCGCTGCGCTCAAGGCCATCGTCGCGGCGCCGCTGATCGGCGGCGTCGCCCGCGGCGACGCTCCCGCATCCGCGCCGCGCGATGACGAAGCGGCCCCTCGGCGCTCCGCAGGCGACGGCGAGCGCCGAGCCCGCGCCGCCGAGGCGCTCAGGCGCATCTTCGACGAGCACGAGGCGTGGCTGCGGCGCGAGTTCCCCGAGCGCGGCCTCGAGCGCGGGGATCGGACGCACGCGCATCGAGTGACCGACCAGTCGATCGCCGCGATCCAGCGGCGCAACGAGGAGCTCCTGGAGAGGCGAGCGCTGCTCGCGACGATGTCGCCCGATGATCTCGGCACCCTCGACGAGGAGGAACGGCTCAGCCGCGAGATCCTCCTCGTGCAGCTCGATCAGCAGTGCGCGGAGTTCCCCTTCCGCACGTTCCTCTCGCCCTTCACGGGACCCTGGGGCCCGCACAGCCGGGCGGCAGAGCTGCACGACCGCGTCCGCGTCGAGTCGATCGAGGATCTCGACGCCTACGTCGACCGGATCGAAGCCATGGCCCGGACCTTCGCCGATGTGGACGCGCGCCTGCGGCTGGGCAGCGCGGAGGGGCGGACGCCGCCGGCCGTCGCGATCCGCGCGATTCCGGCCCAGCTCGATGCGCTGCTCGGCCCCGCGGGGGACGGTCTCGGAGGCGCGCTCGCCGCGCTGCTCTCGCCCTTCGACGCGGCGCCGGCCGCCGTGGATCCTGGTGCGGTCGCGGCGCTGCGCCGGCGCGCGGAGGAGCGGTCGATTCCCCTTCTCGTCTCGGCGCTCTCGGCGCACCGGGCCCTGCTCGTCGAGGAGTACCTCCCGCGGTGCCGCGCGTCGATCGCCGCCTCGGCATGGCCCGACGGCGCCGCGTGGTACGCCCATCGCCTGGCCGTGCACACGACGACGGCGCTCCCTCCCGAGGCGGTTCATGCGATCGGACTCGACGAGGTGGCCAGGATCCGCGCGGAGATGCTCGAGACCATCGCGCGGACCGACTTCGAGGCGCGCAGTCCCGGCAGCCGCAGGCTCGACGACGAGGCGCGCTTCCGGGCCTTCGTCGAGATGCTCCGCCGCGATCCGCGGTTCTATCACGTCGATGAGCGGTCGCTCCTCGTCGGCTACCGCGACATCTGCAAGCGGGTCGACGGCTGGCTTCCGCGGGTCTTTCGCGCGCTGCCGAGGCTTCCCTACGGCGTCCGGCCCATCCCGCGCTTCATGGCGGCGACGCAGACCACCGCCTACTACCGTCCTGGCGACATCCGCGCGGGCGAGCCGGGGTGGTTCTTCGCCAACACCTTCCGGCTCGACATGCGCCCCACCTACGAGATGGTCCCGCTGGCGCTGCACGAGGCGGTGCCGGGGCACCACCTCCAGATCGCGCTCGCGGGAGAACTGGAGGGTCTCCCGGAGTTTCGCCGCGACGCGCGCTTCGATGCCTTCACCGAAGGCTGGGCGCTCCATGCGGAACGCCTCGGAGTCGATCAGGGGATGTACGCCGATCCCTACGACGACTTCGGGCGCCTCCTCTATGAGATGTGGCGCGCCTGCCGGCTCGTCGTCGACACCGGCCTTCACGCGTTCGGATGGCCGCGCGAGAGGGCCATCGAGTACATGCTCGCAAACACGGCGCTGAGCGAGCTCAACGTCGCCAACGAGGTCGACCGCTACATCGGCTGGCCCGGACAGGCCTGCGCGTACACGATCGGAGAGCTGCGCATCCGCGCCATCCGCCGGGCCGCCGAGGAGGCGCTCGGAGCGCGCTTCGACCTGCGCGCATTCCATGAGGCGCTGCTCGGCTCGGGCGCCCTGCCGCTGGACGTGCTCGAGGCGCGGATGACCCGCTGGATCGAAGCCTGCGCCCGCAGCGCCTCGTGAGCGGAACGCCCGCGCTCAGCGGCGCCGGCGCAGCGCCGGCTGCGGCGCCCGACCGGCCCGGCCGCCTCACGCGGCCGGCGAGGGAGAGTCCTCGGGCTGCGGCCCGCGCCGAACGGCCAGCGCGATGATCGAGAGATCCGCCGCATGGACTCCCGAGAGCCGCCCCGCCTCGCCGAGCGTCGCGGGCCTGAATCTCCGCAGCGCTTCGATCGCCTCGCTGCGCAGCCCGACGATCGATCCGGGCTCGAGCCACCGAGGAAGAAGCATCCTCTCGGCCTCGGCGTTGCGGCGGATCTCGGCGCGGGCGCGGCCGAGATAGGCGTGATAGCGCACCTCGCTGAGCAGCGCGTCGAGCATCGTCGCGAGCTCTGCGGGCGAGAGGCCCTGCAGCGCCGGTCCGTCGAGGTCGTCGGCAACCCGGGCGCGGAGGTCGTCCGGTGTCGTCTCCGGACGGCGCAGCCACTCCGCGAGCGGGCGTCCCTCGACGCGGCGCCGCGCGACGGCGCCGCGCAGCTCCTCCATGGCCCTCGTGCGGCGCTGAAACCGCGCCCAGCGATCGGCGCCGACAAGCCCCCAGCGGTGCGCCTGCGGAAGCAGCCGCTCCTCGGCGTTGTCGGCCCGCAGCAGCAGGCGGTGCTCCGCGCGGCTGGTGAAGATGCGATAGGGCTCGCGCGGCGTCCGCGTGACGAGATCGTCGAGCATCACGCCGACATACGCCTCGTCGCGCCCGATCCGGATCGGCTCGAGTCCGAGCGCGCGGCGGGCCGCGTTGAGGCCGGCGACGACGCCCTGCGCTGCGGCCTCCTCGTAGCCGCTGGTCCCGTTGATCTGCCCCGCGGTGTGGAGCCCGGCGACGAGCTTGGTCCCGGTGGTCGAGCCGATCTGATGCGGCCAGATCATGTCGTACTCCACCGCGTAGCCAAAGCGGAGGATCTCGGCTTCGGCGCAGCCCGCGAGCTCCGCGACGACCGCGCGCTGGACGTCCGTCGGCAGCGACGTCGAGATCCCGTTGCAGTAGACCTCGTCCGTCGAGTGCGACTCCGGTTCGAGGAACACCTGGTGCGACTCCCGGCTCCCGAAGCGGACGACCTTGTCCTCGATCGAGGGACAGTAGCGCGGACCGCACTCGGCTTCGACGGCGCCGGAGTACATCGGCGCCCGGTGGAGGTTCTCGCGGATGATCCTGTGCGCCTCCGGCGAAGTGCGCGTGATCCGGCACTCGACCTGCGGCAGCGTCGGGAAGCGCCCTCCCGGGATCGACCACGGCGTCGTCGCGCTGAAGGGCATCGGCGGGTCGTCCCCCCGCTGCGGCTCGAGATCGTCCCAGCGGATCGTCGACCGCCGCAGCCGCGGCGGCGTACCCGTCTTGAGGCGTCCCAGCTCGAAGCCGAGGGCGCACAGCGCCGCGGAGATTCCCTCGGCGCTGCCCTCGTCGACGCGCCCGCCCACGGTGCGCACGCCTCCGGTGTGCATCAGCGCCCGCATGAACGTCCCGGTGGTCAGGACGACGGCGTCCGCGAGGATCGTCTCGCTCCGCGGCGATCCCCCCGCCATCACCGCCGCGCGGACGCCGGCGACGCGGCAGCGCGCCGGGCAGCCGTGATCACGCTGGAGATCCCCGCGCGGGCGCTCCTCGGTCAGGAGCCGCTCGACCACGCCGGCGACGATCTCGATCGCGGGGCGCGTCGCGAGCAGGCGCCTCACCTCGGCGGCATACGCATGACGGTCGCACTGCGCTCGCGGTCCGCGGACGGCGGGCCCGCGCGACGCGTTGAGGACCTTGAACATGATGCCCGTCGCATCGGCCGCCCGGCCCATGATCCCGCCGAGGGCGTCGATCTCGCGGACCATCTGGCCCTTGCCGAGCCCGCCGATCGCCGGGTTGCAGGACATCGCGCCGATCCGATCGGGGTCCATCGTCACCATGACGACGCCGCGTCGGTCGCCCGCCTGCTCGAGCACCGAGGCCGCCGCCCACGCGGCCTCGACGCCCGCGTGCCCGCCGCCGATCACCAGCACCGCGCACCGCGAGGGAATCGGACCGACGGCCCCCGGCTGCGGGACGCCGGGCGACGGAGGTGGCGGACGACGCTGCACCGGCTACTCCGGTTCGTACTCGATGATGCGACCGACGGTGTTCCCCGGTCCGACGATCACGACTCGCGGACGGTGCGAGCGCATCTCCTCGAGCGTGAGGTGACAGAAGCACATGATCAGCACGATGTGACCGACCCCGGTGCGGTTGGCCGCGGCTCCGTTGACGCAGATCTCGCCGCTGCCGCGCCGTCCCTTGAAGACGTAGGTCTCGAAGCGCTGGGCGTTGGTGACGTCGGCGACGAGCACCTTCTCGTTGACCCGCAGCCCGACGGCGTCGAGAAGATCCGGGTCGATCGTGACCGAGCCGATGTAGTCAGGCTCGCACTGGGTGACGACGGCCCGGTGGATCTTGGCGAAGAGCGCTTCTCTCAGCATGGCTCACTCCGGCCTCGCCGCTCCGGGAGCAGGGAAGTCCTCCGCCGGTCGCGCGCGCTGCGCGGAGGGGATCCTCCCGCGCGCCCTACTCGGCCGCGGCGGCCTTCCCTCGACCCGCCGACCGCGCGCCGATCTTCGCCGGGGGGAGGGCGTCTTCGGGACGCTTCCATGGGACGCGCGGTGCCGTCATCCAGAGACTCTCGATGTCGTAGTAGAGGCGCTGATCGGGCTCGAACAGATGGACGACGACATCGACGCAGTCTGCGACGATCCACGTTCCGCCATCGTCGGCGCTCGTCCGGAAGACCGGATGATCATGCTCGCGCCCCAGCTCCTTGAGCTCCTGCGCGACGCTTCGCATCTGCCGGTCGCTCGTGCCGGAGGCGACGATGATGTAGTCGCAGACCTGGCTCTGCCCGCGCACGTCGAATACGACGACATCGTCGCAGCGCCGGTCCGCGCAGAGCCTCGCCGCCTCGACGGCAAAGGCCTTCACGGCGGCCGCCGGAGCCTTCGATCGGGATCGACCCATCGTCAGAGCTCGGTCCGCGGACGACGCGGGCCTCGGCGCACTTCACGCCGCCGACGCTCCGACGGCTTCTCGTAGTACTGACGACGCTTCACTTCCTTCGTCAGGCCCTCCTTCTCGCAGAGTTTCTTGAAGCGTCGGAGAAGCTGCTCGGCGGTCTCGCCGGCGCGGGCCTTGAGTCGAATCGCCATGAGGTGGGGTCCAGAGGGGTCGAACGTGAAACTGCGGTGCGAGAGAGGGAAGGGAAGCGAGGCCATTGGCCCGAAGAGCGGGTCGCGGCCACTGTGCAAGCAAGCGCGGGGCGGTCGATCCCCGGAACGGCGGCGCGGCACGCGCCAGCGTCGCGGCGGCTCCGGACAGGTCGGCCGCCCGCGCTCGCGCGGGCGGTCGTCAGGGCCGGGCCGCTGGCGAAGTCGACTCACCACCGCTTTCCCGCAGACGCGGGTGCCGTGAGCTTCGCGCGGAGCCGCTTCGGGGGCGCGTTCCGAAGACCGCGACGCCTTCCCGGTGATGGGAAGGCGACCGATTCGCCGCCTCGGATCCCGCGAGGGCTCCAGCGGCGAGGGCAACAGTAGACCGCATCGCGTCAGCCGAGGCAAGTCGGGACGGAGCGGCGGGGCTTGCGGAGCTCGGGAGAGCCCGGGAGTCTGGGAGTCTGGGAGTCTGGGAGTTCGGCGGCGTTTGACCTCGGGGCCGACGGATCGGTCAGGCGTGCAGACGTGGCGACGTCGCGGTCTCTCGGCTCCGGGCGAGCGAGGCCTCGCGATGCCCAGAGTCGGTCCTCCGGGGCCGCCCCAGCCTCTCGCCTCTACCAGGAGTCCTCCGCTCGCCGGCGGAAGCGCTCCCCGTCGCTCGCCGATTCGACGCGGGTCGGCTGGATGGCCGAGTGGGCGCGGCGGATGGACGAGCGGGGTTCGATGCTCGGTGTTATCGCCCCGACCGACCCGGGGGGCGGGGCGGAGCAGGTTCGCAGGGTGCGTCCCGATGGCGGTCTTCCCGCGAAGGGCGTTGCTGAACGTGGCGAAGTGCGCCGGGCGCCTCGATGCCGCTCGCCCGGCGAGGTTCGGCGGCGCACACTTCCAGGAAGCGTGACTCGGCCTTCTTCGCATCGGCAACCCGAACGACCTTCGCCGCAGGCTGCTCGCCCATGCCCCTGATCGTCGACACGTACAACGTCCTGCACGTCACTGGCGTGCTGCCCCCGGCGCTTGCCGGGCTCGATGTCGATCGGCTTGCGGTGCTGATCGCGCAGAGCCGCTATCGGTGGGAGACGACGTGGCTCGTCTGCGATGGCGCGCGACCAGCCGCGTGGCGAGCGCGCGGCGGATCCTGGGGGTCACGTGGGCGCGGGGCAGCGGAAGGCAGCGACTCGCGCGGCGGAGCCCGGTCGTCCAGCGGCGCAGGGCAGGAACCCCGGTCGGGCGGCGCTGCGCGGAGCGACGACGGTGAAGGCGACGCCGCCCCCGCCGGCGCCGCGCGGAGCGACCGGCGAGCGACCATGAGGGGGCGGATCGTCACGCATTACGCCGGGCCCGGCCGCGAGGCAGACGAGTGCATCGGACGGATGATCGACGCCTCAACGCATCCGCGCCGGCTGACCGTGGTCTCCTCGGATCGGCAGGTGCAGCGAATGGCCCGCCGGCGGCGCTGCACGACCGTGGCATCGGAGACCTTCCTCGCGCTGCTCGCGGAGGATCACCACGCCGCAGCGCGGGCGTCGACGGGGAGCCGTGCGGCCTTCCCCGCGCAGTCGATTCCGCTTGACCGCAGGCAGGTGAATCGCTGGATCGATCTCTTCGGCCTTCAGGGCGACTGGCTCGAGATCCCCGCGTCGGCCGCTCCGCAGGCGCCGGCTGAAGATCCTCGTGCGCCTCGCGGCGAGCCGGCGGCGGACCTCGCGCCGCGGCGCCCGCTCGAAGGCGTGACCTCGCTGGATCAGATCGACCCCGCGGAACTCGATCGCTTCGACATGGCAGAGTGGCTCGGCGTCGTCCCGCCGCCGTCAGGGCCGAAGGAAGGGCGCGGCGACCGATGAACGCTCCGCAGCGGGGAGGGTCCGCGCCCGGGCGTCGAGGGGTGCGCCGCCGGCGGCGCACGCTCGCCGCTGCGTGCGCTGCGATCCTCGGTGCATCCTGCGACCAGTCGGCCCCGCGGCCTCCGACGGAAGACCATCGGCCGCGCGACACGCGAGAGCTGCGCTGGATCGACGATCGACGCGGGGCGATCGCCACGATCGAGTCCGAGATGCTCCGGGCCGAGCTCGCTGAAGCGAGCGCAGAGGCGCGGCGGATGGCCGCGGAGGCGCGGCGGCGCTGGCTCGCCGCGCCGATCGGGGAGCGCTCTCGATGGGCGATCAAGTGGGCCGCGCCGGTCCGGCGCGGAGAGGGAGCCGGAACGGCCGAGCATCTCTGGCTGGAGCCCTCGGCCTGGCACGAGGAGCGCATCGAGGGGTTCCTGCTCAATGCTCCCAGGCGATCCGTCGGCTTCGCCGAGGGCGATCTTGTGAGCGTGCCGCTGATCGAACTCAGCGACTGGATCGAGTCGTCGGAGGAACCGGCCGTGGAGTTGATCGCTCGACTCGTGGCGCTCCCGCCTGACGCGGAGGAACCGCCGCGCCATCGCGGCGGCTTCACGGTGGAAGTGCTGCGGCGGCATCTCGCGCCGGAGTGACCTCGCGCGCGACGGCGACGCCCCCCGGCCTGCGCCGCGCCTCCACCGGCCGATTCACGCGCGGAACCCTCTGCGCACCGGTCTCCGCTGCGTACTCTCCCACGCCATGCGCGACCGATCGACCAACGCTTCCGGGCCGCCCGCCGGCGCCCGCGCGGAGGGCGCTGCGCCGCCGCCTGCGTCGCTCGGTCGAAGCACGCGCCAGCGCAGGCTGATCGTCGCGCTGCTCGAGCGGGCCCGGCGCCCGCTGTCGCCGGCGGAGCTGGTCGCGGCGGCGCGGGAGCAGCTTCCGACCATCGGCGTCAGCACGATCTACCGGACCATTCGCGCCCTCGAGGAGGCGGGCGAGATCGTCGCTGTGGAGATTCCGGGAAGGGCGTCGCGATACGAGCCCTCCGCCGCGGCGAGTCGTCACCACCACCACTTCCACTGCCGGTCGTGCGATCGTCTCTACGACGTTCGCGGCTGCCCGGGCGACATGGAGGAGCTGCTGCCGCACGGCTTCGCGCTTGAGGAACACACGATCCTCCTCTCCGGACGCTGCGAAGCCTGCAATCAGCCATGAGCGATCCGCGGCCCGCCCACCCGCCGGCGGAGGGTGCTCGATGCGACGCGGCGCTCGGTCCGGTCGTCCTCTATGACGGCGCCTGCGGCCTCTGCGCCCGCTCGGTGCGGTGGATCCTGCGCCGCGACCGCCGAGGCGTCTTTCGCTTCGCATCGGTGCAGTCGTCCATCGGCGCCGAACTGGTCGCGACCGCATGCACGCCGGAGCAGGCGGCCGTCGCGCGGGGGCTCGAGGGGATCGTCCTCATCGATGGAACCAAGGCCTTCGTGCGCTCCGATGCGTGCGCAGCGATCGCCCGACGGCTTCCCTTCCCGTGGTCCCTCGGAGCCTGCCTCGCGCTCGTTCCGCGCGCCGTGAGGGAGGCGGCGTACGGCTTCGTCGCAGCGCGACGGCACCGCTGGTGGGGCCCGCCGGAAGCCTGCGAAGCGCTCCGACCCGAGTGGCGAGCGCGCCTTCTCGACCGCGCGGAGCGTCGCGGTCGAGACGCGGAGTGAGAGCCGGACCGAGGAAGCGGCCTCGCCCCGTCGGCGCACTATCCTCGCCCATGACCACCCCCTATCCGCGCGCAACCATCGAGACCGACAAGGGCTCCATCATCGTCGAGCTCTGGGACGATGTCGCGCCCCGGCATGTCGAGAACTTCCTCAAGCTGGCCCGCCGCGGCTTCTACGACAACGTGATCTTCCACCGGGTCATCCCGGGATTCGTGATCCAAGGCGGCTGTCCCAAGGGCGACGGCACCGGCGGACCCGGCTGGCAGGTCCGCGCGGAGTTCAACGACCGCGAGCATCACAAGGGCGTCCTGAGCATGGCGCGATCCGCGCATCCCGACTCAGCGGGCAGCCAGTTCTTCATCTGCCTCGGTCGCGAGCATTGCGGTCATCTCGACAAGCAGTACACGGCCTTCGGCAAGGTGATCGAGGGGCTCGAAGTGGTCGATGCGATCGCCGCCGTCCCGGTCGACGAGCGGAGCGGGCGCCCGACGGGGTCTCCGCCGCGGATGCGGCGCGTGGTCGCGCTTGACGAGCCGACGAAGGAAGCGTGATGAGGCGGCAGCGCGCCACGGCGGCCCCACGCCGCCCCCCCCCCGAGTGGTGAGTGGTGGGTGGTCGGTGGTGGGTGGTGGGTGGTGGGTGGTGGGCGTTGATCCACCGCGCTCGCGTCGCTGCGGCGGTGGCGTCGACGAATCTTCGCGGCATCGAGGAGCGTCGTCGCATCGCGGCCGGGCCGGTTCGGTCCGCCCGACCCGGCGCTCCCCTCGCCGCTCCGCGCGCAGCAGCCTGCCCCACCCAGCAGGCGCGATGACGCCCTTCCTGCCGGGAACGCTCAGCCTGGGAAGATCGACCGACCGGTCCTGGGAAGCTCGTAGGCCGTCAGACGCAGCCAGACCTCGTCGCGAAAGCGGAGCACGCGGCCGGTGACGAGGACCGGGATCGGATCCTGCGCGGCGCGAACGCTGCGCTCCGCGCGTTCAAGCACGGCGCTGGGGAGGATCCGCATCGACTCCTCGGGCGTCCCGCCATCCGCCGAGACGGGAACGAAGCGCCAGCCGCCGCGGTCGTTGTCGCGCACGATCGTGCCGCGCCGGGCGACGACAAGCGTCTCCTGCGGCGGAGCGGGGCCCGCATCGATGGGGCCCTCGATGGCGGCGGAGAACTCTGGGAGGGCGATCTCGCGCGGCGGAAGCACCTCGATCGGGACTGGCACGGCGCCGATCCGATCGCGCAGCATGCGCTCGATCGCGTCGGACTCCTCCGAGGGCGGCGCTGCGGGCGGATCGGGAATCCCGGCGCCGCCGACCGCCTCGGTCGGCTTCGCAGCGTCGGCCTCCGAAGTCGGTTCGACCGGATCCCACGGCTCACCCGGCGCGAGCGTCGGGGCTGGAGGCTGCGGCGGGGTCGTCAGCGCCCCGATCGGCGGGGGCGGCTCCGCCGGGACTGTCCATCCGGCGCGCCGCAGCGGCACGACAAGCTCGGGAAGGACCCAGTTCCGGCCGCGATACGCCAGCAGTTCACCGCTGAGCTCGACCTCGAGTCCGCGGTCAGGAATCGCGATCGAGGCGACGCGCTCGAGCGCCGGCGACGGGGCGAGCGGCACCGCCCGCTCGAACGCGCTCCCGAAGTCGCGCGGGAGGAACTTCCAGAGACCGTCGTCGCTCTCCGGGAAGAGGGTTCCCGGCGTCCGGATCATGTACGTTCCTTCCGGAAGCAGGACGCGCTGCCCTGCGATGAGCAGTCGCCGGATCGGCACCGGGGCGGTGCGGCGCGGCTGGGCCTCGGCTGCTTCATGCTCGGCCGGGGGCGATGGAGCGGCCGCATCCGGCATCCGCGGCGGCTCGCGCTGCGACCGCGACGCGATCTGGGCGGAGTCCGCCGGGGGCTGGATCCCGGGCCCGGCGATCATCAGCGAGGCGGCGGCAGCGGCGGCGAGGAGGCCGGACACGCGGCGATCGTACCACGGCCTGCGGCGCTCGCTCGCTACGCCGGCTCACCGGCGCGGACGGCGCGCTCGACGGCGCGCCGGATCTGCTCCCGGCGCGCCGACTTCACGCCCACCGCGGCGATGAACCCGAAGATCACGATCGCGATCGCGTAGATCACGCGCACGCGCAGATCGGAGATCAGGACCAGCGCCGCGAGCGTGACCCCGAGGATGGTGAACAGCCCGGCGATTCCGTAGAGGGCGAAGACCGCCTTGCGGACGGTCCCGAGCGTCCGCTTGAGCTGGTGGTGGATGTGCTGGTCGTCCGCCGCGGAGAGGCTGACGCCGGCAAGCACCCGGCGGATGATCGCGAGCACCGTGTCCATGATCGGCAGGGCGAAGATGATCAGCCCGGCGAAGACCAGGTGGGTCTGTCCGTGCTCGCCGAACATCAGGATCACGACGATGCAGAGATAGCCCAGCAGGAGGCTCCCGCAGTCGCCGAGGAAGATCGATGCGGGGTTGAAGTTGTGCGGCAGGAACCCCAGGACGGCGCCGAGCAGCGCGAAGCCGAGCACGAGGCGGGCGCCGGTGAACTCCCCGGCCTCGCCTTCGAAGGGCACCATCGCCATGAGCACGCTCACCGCGATCAGGCCGGTCGCCATGATCGCCACGACGCCGGAGAGCAGGCCGTCCAGGCCGTCGATCAGGTTGGTCGCGTTGCAGGCGCCGAGGACGGCCATCGCGATCAGGAGCGTGCCCGCCCAGTAGATCAGGTCGACCTGATCGCCGAGGAGCGGAACGTCGACCGGGAGCGTCCAGGAGAGACGGGACGTTCCGAGGACCGGATCGAGATAGGGAGCGAGCGGACCGAGCACTCCCGCCGCGACCCGGACCCCGATGTCCTGGATCGCCAGCGCCGCGGCGGCGACGAGCTGCCCCATGATCTTCAGCCGCGGATCGAGCTTGAGCACGTCGTCCGCGAGTCCCGTGACGGCGATCACCACCATGCCGACCACGACCGCGAGCGGGACGGGGTCGTAGCGCGCGGTCGTCGAGTCGAACCAGACATAGCTCGTGGCGATGGCGACGGCGACGCCGATGAACACCGCGACGCCTCCGAGATAGGCCACGGGGTAGTCATGGTGCTTCCGGTGCCGGTCGGGATGGTCGATGATGTTGAGCTTCACCGCGACGACGCGCACCAGCGGCGTCGCCAGCAGCGTCGCGAGGAACGCGGCGACGAAGAGAACGGTGTAGCTGTTGACGATCTCCAGCAGGCGGGCCGGGCCGAACGAGACCTCGCTCGCGTCGAGTTCCGGCACGCCGGCCAGCAGGGCGCCGAGCAGCGCACCCGGCGCTGCGCCGGGAAGCACGGCCGCGATCATCGGCGCTCGCCCCTGCCCCCATTCGCGGTTCCGCCGGGCGCGACCGCGGCGCTTGCGACGCCTTCTTCCGACCCCGCCCCGCGCAGGTGCGCCGCGATGTCGAGGATCGTCTGCCGCAGCGGGATCCTCGGATCGAACCCGATCGCCGCGCGGATTCGCGTCAGGTCGGGCTCGCGGCGGCGGAGATCGTCGAACCCGGGTCCGAAGGCGCTCTCATACGGCACGAGCACGATCGGCGACGCGCTTCCGAGCGTCTCCCGGACGAGCTCGGCCAGGGCGCCGATCTCGATCGAGCGGTCGTTTCCGAGGTTGAAGACGCGACCGTGGCACGCGGACTCGGCGAGCAGCCTCGGCAGGGCGGGAACGGCGTCTCGGACATCGCAGAAGCAGCGGCTCTGCCGGCCGTCGCCATGGACTTCGATCGGCTCGTCGGCCAGCGCCCGCGCGACGAAGCGCGGAAGCACCATCCCGTACTCTCCCACCTGCCGCGGTCCCACGGTGTTGAAGAAGCGGACCACCACGGCGGGCAGCCCTCGCTCGCGGTGGCAGGCGAGGGCGAGATACTCGTCGATCGCCTTGGAGCAGGCGTAGGACCAGCGGCTGAGCGTCGTCGGACCGTAGACGACGTCGTCCTCCTCGCTGAAGGGCGTCTTGACGCCGCGACCGTAGACCTCGCTCGTCGAGGCGATCAGGATCGGCGTGCGGGCGTCGCCCGCGAAGTGCAGGATCGCCGAGGTCTCAAGGACGTTGGTCTCGATGGTGTGGATCGGCCGCTCGACGACCAGCCGCACGCCGACCGCCGCCGCGAGGTGGTAGATCTCGTCGAAGTCGCCGGGTCGCAGGCCGCGCAGCGCCTCGCTCACCCCGGACTCGATGAGGTCGATGCGCCCTTCGAGACCTCCCAGGTTGGCGCGGCGCCCGGTCGAGAGGTTGTCGACGATGGTGACGCGGTCGCCTCGCGAGAGCAGGAGCTCGACGAGGTGACTTCCGATGAAGCCGGAGCCGCCCGTGACGAGGATGCGGCGCTTCGAGGCGTTGGGGGTGGGGACGGACACGTTGCTTCGGGGGACGGAGCTGGAAGCGCGAGGCGCGGAGGGACGATGACGGCGATATTCCGCGCGCCGCTACGAGCTCCGCGCGTAGCCGGCCATGGTCGCGTAGTTCTTCCGGAGATAGCCGCCCGCGGCGACGCGCGGACGATTGAGGATGACGCCGAGGAAGTCGCAGCGGACGTCATTGAGCTGCCGGATGAGCCGCGCGACCAGTCCGCGCTGCTCCTGATTGGCGCGGACGACGAGGACGACCGCATCGACCTTCCCCGCGAGCACGATCGCCTCGCCCGCGACGATCGCAGGCGGTGCGTCGACGAGCACGATGTCGTATCCCGAGCGGAGCTCCGCGAGCGCGGCGTCGAACCGGGCGGTGTTCAGGCGCTCGAACACGCGCAGCGCAGGCGTGCCCGCGGTGATCGCGTCGAACCCGTCGGAGACGGGCTGGATCACTTCCGCGAGCCCGGCGCGTCCGGCGAGCAGGTCTCCGAGGCCCGGGGCGTCGTCGCGGATCTTCAGGGCCGCCGCGAGACCGGGTCGCCGGAAGTTGGCGTCGATCACGAGCACGCGCCGCCCCGCGGCGGCGTCGATGGCCGCGAGATTCGTGACGACCGTCGTAGTGCCGGATCCCGGAAGCCCGCCGAGGACGAGCAGCGAGCGGCTGCCGCGGGCGTCAAGGGCCTTCAGGAGCGGCACGCTGGCCTGCCGGTAGGACTCGGCGAGCACGCTCTGCGGCCGCTCGGCGACGACCATCTCGGCGCGCTCGCAGCGGGTCGGATCCTCGTCGAGGTCGGGGATCACCCCGAGCACCCGCGCACCGGGAATGGCCGCGAGGTCGCTGGCGCCCTTGACGCGCTGATCGAGGATCTCGCGGAGGAAGACGACGCCGGTGACCAGCCCCGCCAGCGCGATGGCGCCCAGCGGAACGAACGTCAGGAGCTTCGGGAAGCTCTTCTCGTGGGGCACGGTCGCCGCGAAGGCGCGGCGAACGCGCCGCGCGTCCTCGCGGGCCTTGATCACGAAGGTGTCGCGGATGACCTTCTCGAACTCCGCGCGCCGCTCCTCATGCTGCCGCAGGTCCTTCTCCATCGTGCGGTACTGGGCGATCAGCGCCGTGGTGTCGCGAAGCTGCTCCGTCTTCTCGTCGCTCTGCGCCTTGAGGTCCTCGAGCTGGCTGTCGATGACCTCGAGGGCGAGAATCGTCGAAGTGAGCTGGGAGTTGAGATTCCGGCGGATCTGCTCGCGGATGCCGGCCTCGCGCTCGGCCTCGGCCGCGGCGACCTCCTGCTCCCTGAGGCGCAGCTCAGCGTGGCCGGGCCGATAGCGGTCGCGGGCGAGGTTGAGCGCCACCCGCGCGGAGTTCACGCGCTGGGTCAGGGCCCGGATGTTCGGATCCTCTTCCGCGGCCTGCCGGTCGTCCTGGCTGAACTCGATGGTGCCGCGGAGCTTGTCCTCGATCTGCTTCTTGGTGCTCTCCGCACCGACCCGCGACTGGATCGTCCGCGAGATCGACGAGGTGATGCTCTTGGCGGTGTCCATCAACTGGCTCTCGCGGGCGCTGTCGAGCGCCGTGAGGCTGTTGGTCTTGATGAACTCCTCGACCGCGAGCTGGCGCTGGTTGATCGCGGTCTCGAGCTGGCTGACCTGCACCTGGAACTGGGCCAGCGCCGCATCGAACTGCCTCATCTCGATGCTGGTCCGGAATCGGATGTACGAGTCGGCGATGGCGTTGAGGACGACGGGGACGTCCGCGGGCGTCGCCGCCGACCACTCGAGGAAGAAGAGGTTGGTTTCGCGGCCGACGACGGGGCTGACCTTCTTCATGAGGTCGCGCATGGCGTCGTCGAAGGCGAAGTTCCCGTCCGGTCCGACGAAGCCGCGTCCCCACACCGTGTTCTCGCGCACGTCGCGGTTGGTCTTGAGCGCATCCGAGAGCACATCGCGGCTGACGAGATACTCCGCCTCGGTGCGGAGCGACCGGAGCACCGAATCGCCGCCGTCCCCGCCGCGCGCGAGCGGATCCATCGCGCTGCGCACCTGCGGCAGCAGCTCGAAGCCGACGCGGCCGGTGTACTTCGGGAAGGTCCGGTCCGCGTAGATGTAGGCGCCGAACCCGATCATGGCGCCGATGAACGCCATCACGACGATCAGAACGATGTGTCGGCGAAGGACCTTGATCGGGTCGATCGAGACGCCGAGGCTCGACGCAACGGATCGTGCTGGCGCCGGGCGCGGCGCCGTCGCTGGCTTGGCGGCGATGCTGGTCATCGGGGCGGGCTCGGCTGGGGGGTCGGGGTGCTCAGGAGAAAAGAGGGGAGTCTATGCCGCGCGCAGGCGCGAACGGGATCGCCCGCATCGGATGGTTTCGGCCGCAGCGCAGGCCGCGGATCGTCGCCTGCTCGGCGTCAGCCCGCTCAGCGGGCGTTCATGAGCCGCTCATGAGCGGTTCACGAGCCGCTGATCGTCCGGTCATCGCCCCACGAGCGCTTCCACGGCGCGATACTCCGCGTTCTCGCGAAAGCGCGGATCGACCTCCAGCGCCCGGCGCAGCTCGGCGCGGGCTTCGGTGGCGCGATTCTGCCCGGCGAGCACGCGGGCGAGATGCACGTGCGTCTCGGCGAGGCGCGTCGCCGCGAGGGCGGCGCGGTACTGCTGCTCGGCCTCCGCAATCCGGCCGAGGCGCTCGAGCGCAAGCCCGAGCGTGTCGATGAACGACGCTTCGCCGGGGGCGATCGCGACCGCCCGCTGCGCGTGCGGGAGCGCGCGCGCGGGGTCCTTGAGGCAGTCGATGTAGGCGTAGGCGAGGTTGTTGAGGATCGCCGGATTGTCCGGCGCGAGTCCCGCCGCCGTCTCGAGGCTGCGGACCGCGCCGTCGCAGGAGCCCATCTGATACTGGAGCGTGCCGAGGTCGAAGTGGATCAGCGACTGAAGCTGCGGCGGCGCCGTCTGCGCCCGGGAAGCGGCGACCTGGTAGAACTCGAGCGCCCGCGCCATGCCCGGCTGTCCCTGCTGGGCGTACCGGCGCGCCAGCTCGCGCAGCGCGAAGGGCTGGATGCCCTCGCCGGCGAGCTCCCTGACGAAGATCTCGGCGTCGGAGGTGCGATCGCCCGGGAAGACGAGCCAGAGCTGGTCGAACCAGCCGTTGATCAGATCGGGCCGGTCGCCGAGCAGCTCCTCATACTGCCGCCATGACTGCCGAAGCTGTTCGAGCCCCTCGTTGCGGCGGCCGACGTTCGCCAGCGCGGCGCCGTACGCGGCGCGGAGGTAGGGCGATCGCTCCAGCGCTGCGCTTCGCTGCGAGAGCAGTTGCACGACTCCGGCGTACTCCGGCGGCCGCGTCGGCGCCTGCTTGAGCATGAGCATCACCAGGCGGTCCGGCGAGACGCCGGGCTCTAGCTCCATCGCGCGGCGGTGCGACGCGGTTGCGCCGACGACGTCTCCCGCACGGTCCTGAAGGTCGCCGACGACCCGGTGCCAGCGGGCATCCGCCGGACGCAGGTCGGCGCCCTCGCGGGCGACGGCGATGGCGCGATCGAAGCTCCTCGCCTGCACCCAGAGGTCGATCAACTGCTGGCGGGCGTCATCGGCGAGCGGCGAGATCCGCAGAAATCGCTCGGCCTCGAGCCGGGCGCGGGTGAAGTCGCCGCGGGTTCCCAGGAGCTGGGACCGCAGCTTCGATGCCGGCCAGTAGTCCGCCCGCAGTTCGAGCGCCTGATCGAGGAGCTGCGACGCCTCGTCGAGTCGGGGATCGCTCGGCTGGCGGTCGGGCCTCATCTGCCACTGCGTGACGATGAGCTGCGCCTGCCCGACGAGCGGCGCGGGGTCGGCGGGCCGGAGCTCGCGCGCCTGCTCGAGCGCCGCACGGACCTGCTGGATCGCTTCGGGGATCCCCGCGCCCGTCCGGACGGCGATGTCCAGCCGCTGGCTGGCGAGCGCAGCCCGCATCAGGGCCACCTCGCCATCGGAGCCCACGCTCGCCTCGACCGCGGCAAGTTCGCGCTCGGCGACCTCGATGTCGCCGCCGCGCGCGAGACCCTCGACCACTGCCAGCCTGTCGCGCGGATCTCCGGTCGCCTCCGCGACCGCACGAAGATGGGCGATCGCGGTCGCGGCATCTCCCTGCTGGAGCGCCAGCCGCGCAAGCGCGCGGTCGGCCTCGCGCGCCGGAGACTGCCTCCTGACGGCCTCATCGAGGAACGGCTTGGCGTCCACCGGGCGCCCGACGCCGACGAGGTACCCGCCGAGGGCCATCAGCATCTCGGTCGTCACGTCGTCGCCCGCGCCGGCGACGAGCCCGCGGAGGATGGTCTCTCCCGCCGCCGCGTCGCCGCGGAGCTTCGCGTGCTCGGCCCGCAGCGCCGCGACTTCGAAGCTCTTCGGGTGCCGGGCGGCGACCTGGGCGAGGATGCGCTCCGCTTCGTCGAGCCACTCGCGCCGCTGGGCATCGAGAAGCTGGCGCTGCTGGGCGATCGGCATCGCCCGCCATCGGTCGTCCGGATGCCGCGCCCGGCCCGAGGCGTCGACGATCAGCTCTCGACTCGGCGGGAGCATCATCAGGAGCGCCGCGAACTGAATCGCATTGCCGAAGTCGTCGGGCGCCGTCGAGTAGAGCGAGCGGCGCTCGGTGAGCGCCCGGAGCTTGTCCCCGTAGATGGCCTCCATCAGCAGCCATCGGGTGCGGAGGTTGGGGGTGAAGTCGCGCCGCCGCGCCGCCTCTCGCAGCACCGTCAGCGCTCGCGTCTGCTCTCCGGCCGACTGAAGCGCCTCGACGAATCCCTCGACGAGGATCATGTCGTTGGGACGCTGTGCGTACGCGGTCTCGAAGCTGTCGACGGCGCCGGCGGCATTGCCGAGCCGCCCCCGGATGCGGCCGAGCAGGAGGAGCAGATCGGTCGACTCCGGCGCTCGGAGGAGCGCGTCGGAGAGCGCGTCGGCGGCCTCGACAAGCCGCGCCCGGCGGGCGGCGACATTCGCCGTCGGCTCGGCATCCACCTGCGTCAGGAGCAGCCGAGCCCGCATCGAGGCAAGCTCGGGACCCGAGACCACGCGCCCCGCGGGGCGGGACTGGGCGTCGACCATCGCCTGCGCCCGGGCGAAGTCCCGCTCCGAGAGGGCGAGGTCGAACTCGGCGATCACCACCACCGGATCGGTCGCGCGAAGCGGCTCGATCAGGGCGCGCAGCCGCGCAGTCTCCGAGGCGAGCCTCGCGATCGACTCATCGGTCACGGCCGCGCTCGCCTCGTCTCCGGACTCCCTGAGGCGCTGGGCGACGATCCGCTGCTCGATGAGCGCCCGCGAGATCGCCCGGAAGGACCGCGCATCCCGGTCCGGACCGGGAGCCGTCTCGATCTCGACCGTCCGCAGGATCCGCTCGGCAGGATCGGTCGTCGCGGCGAGGATCTCCGCCCGCCGGAAGAACTCGTTTCCCGGCGCCAGCTCGAGCCCGCGCCGCGCCAGCTCTCCGGCCCGCTCGGTGTTCCCGAGGATCAGCTCGATGTAGGCAAGCGATCGGACGTAACGCGGATCATCCGGGCGCTGCTGGAGAGCGTTCTCGAGCTGCTGCCGCGCGCCGGCGAGGTCGCCGCGCTCGAAGCGGGACTGGGCCACGGCAAGCTGGCGGACAACCTCCTCATCGAAGCTGGCCGAGAGCACGGATCGCAGCTCCACCACCCGCGGGTCGTCGGGAGCGATCTGGGCGGCGCGGGTGATGCTGGCGCGAGCGGCCTCCTCGTCGCCGTCGCGGCGCTCGAGGTCGGCCTTGAGGACGAGCACCTCGAGCGAGCGCGGCGAGAGCGCCGCGGCCTGACCGATGCGCCGCCTCGCGATGCCGAGCTGGTTGGTCTCGGCCGCGGCGTGGGCGGCCTCGAAGTAGACATTCGCCTGGCCGCTGGCCTCGCCGAAGCGCCGCAGGAACTCCTCGTAGCGCGACAGGGCTTCCGCCGGGCGCCCGGCGGCGAAGGCCAGCCGCGCCTGCGACTGGATGTAACGGGGATCCGACTCGGGGTTCTCCAGCTCGGCGGCGAGCCCCTCGAGGGCGGCTGCGACCGCCGCGCGAGCCTCGGTGCGGTCCTCCGGCGGCACCGTACGGAAGCGGGCGAACTCCGCGTCGAAGAGGGTGGCCGCCGCTGCGACCCGAAGCTCGGGCTGGATGATCGCCTGAAGGCCGACCGGCTGAGGACCGAGGGCCAGCACCTCGGCGGCGGCCTGTCGAGCCCCGTCGATGTCCTGGGCGGCGATCAGCATCGCCATGAGCGCCTGCCTGACGGCGAGCTCTTCGGGATGCGCGCTCACGTACGCGCGGATCATCTCCGCCGCCCTCGCGGCGCGCTCGCGGTCTCCCATGGCGACCAGCGGGACGAGCGCGCGGTCGTAGATCCACGCGCGCCGCTCGCCCTGGAGATTGGTCAGCAGTCGATCCGCCACGGCATCGAGGGTCGCGTCGGTCACCGACGTGTCGCCGTGGAAGCGGCGGAAGAGCAGGTCCTGAAGCTCGACCGCAGCGACGAGCGGCCCGCGCGGAGCCCGCCGCACCGCCTCGCGCAGCGCCGTGCGGGCTTCGTCCATCGCGGCGACCGCGCCGGGGTCGACTCGCCCCGCGAGCTGCCGGCGCCGCGCGTCGGAGAGCAGCGAGGCCACCAGGCTCGACTGCGCGAGGTCGTCGCCGGGGTCCCTCGCGACCGCTTCGCGCAGATCGGCCAGCGCCCGCTCCACCTGCGCCGGCTCCGCGGTCTCGCGCCGGCCGAGCGTGCCGATGGCGCGGAACATCGTCGCGGTGGCGTGCGCGGGGTCGTTCGGATCGACGCCCTCGGCCATGCGCCGCGCGACCTCCTCGAGCGAGCTCCACGACGACGGACTGGCGGGATCGAGCTGGGCGATGACGAGGCGCAGCTCGATCAGCGGCATGTGCAGCTCCGGCCGCATCGGCGCGATGCCGACCCGCTTCTCGAGCAGCGACTGGTAGAGATCGAAGCGCTGACGCAGCTCGTCGCGCGTCTTCGGGACGATCCGCGCCAGCGCGTCGAGCGACTTGTCGACGTAGGCGAGGTTGCTCGAGTCCTTGCTCAGCGCCCGGCCGTACGCCCCCAGCGCCGCCGCGTACTGACCCGCGGCCATGAGCTCATCGCCCTGCCGGACGTTGCGCGTCGCGTCGCCGCGGAATTGCAGCAGCGCAAAGGCCCCGATCACGCCGGCGGCGATGACGGCGGCGAGGGCGACGATGGCGATCAGCTTGGTGTTGACTCGGGCGGCCATGGCTTGGTCTCTCGACGTCGGGAAGGAAGTCAGCCCGCACGCTGCGGCGCAGAGGCGGAGGCCGCGGCGCGCGACTCCACCTCGGGCCAATCGGGGAGTCTTCGCATCAGGTGCGGCAGGAAGGCGGAGAGGAAGTCGCCCGAAAGCTCGGCGAACCGCTCCCATCGCGTCTCGTCGTCGGCACGGGCCGGCATCGAGAACTGCACCTTGCAGTAGTAGGCGACGCGATCGGTGCGCTGGAAGGCGAGCGACCGCACATCGAGCGCCGAGGCGGTGGCCCGTCCGTTGGCGAGGAAGAAGTAGCCGCCGATCAGCCGCTCGTCGGGGCGGTCCTTCCGCTGGAACTCGATGGCGCGGAGCGCAAAGTCGCCGATGGGCAGGTGCACCGCGACCGCGCGCCCCGTCGTCGGATCGATCGCGTCCGTCTTGCGGTACGGAAGTCCCGTCGCGTTGTTGGGGGGGGAATCGCTCGACCTCCAGCGCGAATCGTCGATCGCGATCGGAACGATGCGAGGAGTCGTCGTGGCGACGAGCCCCCCAGCCACCCAGCAGCGATCGGGAACGTGCGGGATCGCGTCGATCATGCCCGTGTAGTACGCCACATGCACATGCAGCGCGTTCTCCAGGCCCTCGCCGTGCGCGTAGACGCGGTCGAGGTACTGCTCGGTGCCGAGCTCCTCGACGATCGCGGCGGAGAAGATCTTGTCCTCTCCGATCTGGCGCCAGCCCGTCAGCACCGGCGGGATCGTCGCGAGCGGAAGGCGAAGCTGCACCGGCTCCTTGCGGAGATAGAGGTTGAGCTGACCGATCGCCGCGCGGAAGCCCAGCCCCGAGGCGAGCAGCGCCGCCGCGGCCACAATCAGCGCAGTTCGTGCCGACCGATCGAATCTCATGGTCTCAGGCGGCGATCGGCCGCCCCTCCTCGTCGACGACGGCGCTGCGCAGGATCCACATCAGCCCGAGGTAGATGAGGAACGCAGGCATCAGCCAGATCAGCCCGATCATGTTGTGGAACTCGCCTGCGGCGAACTCGATGTCCCAGAGGCTCAGGACCCCGAGCGTCACGACCCGCAGCACATTGACGACCAGCGCGACCGGAACGCCGAGGAGCACCAGCAGCGTCCGCTGCCAGAGAAAGGGAAGCCCGAGATAGGCCAAGGCGACGCCGAGCGCGAGAAACGCCACGAGCATCCGCATGCCCGAGCAGGCCTCCGCCACGTTCAGCGGATGGGCGACTCCTCCGCTCCAGACGGTCAGGATGTTGCCCGACCGGTCGGTGTCGATCCCGATCACGTTGAGCACGCCGTGAGCGCCTACGGCGGCGAAGTCCTGGAGGCGGAGCGTCACCAGATCCATCGCCTGGCGAGAGATCGTCTGGCTGAAGACGATCAGGTAGGCCAGCGGGAACCAGAGGATCTTCATGGCCTTCCAGCCGACGATGAGCAGCACCAGCCCGAAGAGCGCGATTCCGAACCCGATGCCGCGGAGGTTGTGGTGCCAGAATGCCTGCGGCCCGAAGACGCAGAGGGCATAGAGACCGACGCCGAGGAGCATCGGGAGCAGGCCGAACCACGTCGTCCTGAACCCCGCGGCAACGACCCGGTCGCGATGGACCCATCCGAGATAGAACGCGATCAAGGGGATCGCGAGGGTGTGTCCCCAATCCGCCGGCTCCCGCAGCGCCCAGCGGACCTGCGTGGCGATGAAGTCCCAGAAGACCCAGACGAAGATCGCGGTGACGACCGCGCCGCCGATGAGCATCGTCCGGACCGGGGTATCCGCGCTCGCATCGCTCGCCGCAACTGGCCCGGTCGGGCTCGCGGCAGCGCCGGCGGCGCCGGGGGTGGAGGTTGGTTCGACGATGCACTCGTCCACGGGATTGCCTGAGAGACAGGCGATGGGCAAGCTGGTCGGAGCGGGACGGGCGGGGACTCGAAACGGCTGAACACTTGCCGGTTCCGCCGGATCGCTCGCCTGAGCGATCCGGTCCGCCGGGAGATCGCTGGGGCGCTCCGGGCTGCGCGTGGACCCCGACGCGGGGTCTGGGCCGGCGGCTGCCTCGCCAACACGCAGGCCACGCCCGACGGATCTGCGCGCGAACCTCCCGCGCGGTGACGCCGCAGCGACTGGAACCCCCCTCTACGGCGGTCAGGGGGGTCAGAGTTCGGCGGGTTCGGAAGGCGGATGCGCCTCCGCCGAGCGACCCGTCGGGCGCCCGCTCGACCCTCGCTACTGGTTGCCGATGTTCGTGGGCGGAGCGCCGAAGACGTCGTTGCCGAAATTGCGGTCGAGCAGGAAGCCGAAGCCGTAGGTCATCCGGAAGCCATTCCGGATCACCGCCAGCGGAAGGGCCCAGAAATTGGTGCCCACGATCACGTGATCGCCCGGACGGACGAGAATGTCCGGCTCCGTCCGTCGCCTGATCGCCGCGAGGTTGACGCGGATGGTCGCCTCCCGATTGGGTCCGATGCTCCGGGTCAGGTCGACGCGCTCGGGGATCGCGATCGGGCCCAGTCCACCCGCAGACGCAACGAGGCGGCTGACCGTAAGGCCGCCGGTGATCGGAAGCTCGTAGACGCCGGGACGGAGGATCTCGCCTTCGATGTAGACGAAGCCGAAGTCCTGCGCCTGAACGTAGATGAGATCGCCCGGCCGAATGACGATGTTGACGTGGCTGGCGCCGCCGATCAGCGTCCGATAGTCGATCTCGATCACGCGCTCCGCGAAGAGCGGACCTGCCGCGACGCCGATGGCCGCACCTGTCGCCGCGCCGGGCGCCTGCTGGCCGCCGAGGACATCGAGAATGTCCTGGCCGGGCGGCGCAACAGCCGGGGCGCTGCGACCCGCTGCCGACGCGGGCACGCGCACCCAGGCGTTCCGCGCCTGATCGAAGACGAAGGAGTCGCCGGGACCTCTCACCGCACCGCTCGTGGTGGTCTGACGACTTCCCGGCGGCGGCGGACGGTCTGAGACTCGCACCGGCTCGGAGGGCCCGAGGAGATCGTCGATGTCGACCGGGGGCGCGGTTCCTTGGCGGAGCATTCCCATCGGCGGACGGCCCCCCGGAGCGGCGCCCGGCTGTGCTTGCCCGGCATCGGCCGGAGGCGGCGCGGCCCCCCCCGTCGGGCCCGGCTGACGCTGTTCGAGCTCGCGGATCAGAGCCTCGATGTCCATCGGCGCGGCGGGCTCGCGCGGGCCGGGCCGGGCGCCGCGCTGGCGATCCCACGGGGCCGCGACGGTCTCGTCGAGGGGAATCCGGCGGATGACGAAGATCTTGTCGGTCGTCTCGGGAACTCCCCCGGCGATGGCCAGCGCCTCGAGCAGACGCAGGTCCGGTCGCGTCAGGCGGTAGGGCCCCGTGCCTTGGAGCCGGCCCATGATCGTGAACAGCAGGTTTCGCTCCTGCTCGAGCGAGACCGTGACGATCGGCTGGTCGACCAGATCGCGCAGACGGTCGACCAGCGCGTTCTCGAGCTCTTGCGGAGTCAGGCCCGCCGCCCGAATCTCGCCGAGCATCGGAACCCGGATCATCCCGGCCTGATCCACGATCCTGATGACGGTCGTCGTCTGACCACCGACTTGCAGTTCGAAGAGATCGATCCGGATCGCGTCGCCCGGGGCAAGCCGGTAGAAGACGTCGCTCGGTACGAGATCCTCGGGAGTCGGCGGTGCCGCGTTCCTCCAAGCGGCCGTGTCGCTCTCGATGACGTCGAGCCGCGTGAGCACCGGCATCGTGCTGGGCGTCGTGCTGAAGGAACCGGTCTTGCTCGGGTCGAAGAAGGAGTCGACCTCGCACCCGGCGAGCATCGCCAGCGCGAGCGTCCCGAGCCCGGCGAGCGCCGACGCGGCCGCCGCGCGGAAGAGCCGGGTGGCCGGAGACCGCGTGCGCGACGGCGAAGGCTGGCACTTCGAGCTTGGAGGGGTGGTCATGCGCAACTCGGCGAGGCGGCTCGGGACCCGTGCAGCAGCGATCGCGCCCGTTGATGCCGTCGAAGCCCGTCGCTCCGGCGCGGCGGACGCAGCTACACGGTACCGCATCCCGCAGCGAACGTCCAAGCGGGACGCTCGCCGCGGTCCTCCGTCGTCTTCACGGCCGACGAGCGCTCGCGACGCCCTTCGGGCGAGCGTCGGCGAGCTGTCTCGCAACGCCCCGTGTTCACTCGTCGCCCGACCACGGCCGAATGTCGATGATCCACTCCCGCGGATCGGGCGTCGCGACCGAGAGCTTCGCGAGCAGCTCCTCCGCGAGACCCTCGTTCCGCTGGAGACCGCGGAGCCGGACGGTCTTGACCGACTTGTCCGGCGCGGCGGCAACCACGCCGACCGGGAGCAGCGTCGCGCGGTCGTAGTAGAGGTCGACGCTCTCGAAGTCCCTCGACTCGCGGGTTCCCGGAAGCGGGACCAGCCGCAGCGTCCGGAGATCCTCCTTCTCGAGCCCGCTCAGGAGGCGAGAGGACGGCGGCGGCGCCTCCGAAACCAGGAAGCGCGCGAGCACCTCCGCCTTGCGCTGGCCGACCGGCAGCGGGAACGGACCCTCGCCGAGCTTCAGCGGATCGAACGTCTTGCCCGGGGGCACGATCTGTCGCTTGATGAACTGCTTCCGCGCGGCATCGACCTCGACCAGCCAGCCCTCCGTGAAGACGTAGAGCTCATCGACCTTGTCCATTCGCCCGCTCGCGTCCACGTACTCGTCGAACCAGAGCCCGAGCGTCGAGCCACCCTCCGTTCCCCGGCGGTAGACCACGCGGCCGTAGCGCAGCTCGGCGCCGGTGAGCGCGTCTGCCTTCTCGTAGCTCATCCGCGCCTGGAAGTCGCGCAGGTCTTCACCGGCCGACTCGAGCTCGTCGAGCAGCGCATCGATCGCCGGATCGACCACGCGTGGACCGGCCGACACGACGCCAGGCGTCGTCACCCGCTCGGTGGGCGGGGGTGCTCCGTCGGTGTCGCCGTCGGTGGCGCCGTCGTTGGCGCCGTCGTTGGTGCCGGGGCTGGCTGGCGCGTTGGCCGGTGGGTTGACCGGGGGGTTGGCTGGAGGGTTGGCCGGTGGGTTGGCTGGTGGGTTGGCCGGCGGGGGGGCTGACGGGTGGGCTGGCAGGTGGACTGAGGAGTGGGCCGGTCGGCTCGCTGGTCGGTGATCTGGCAGGTGGGCCGGGGGGTGGGCCGGGGGATGGGCCAGCCGGTTGGTTTCTGCGTCGGCTTCTTGCTGGGGTTCTGGCTCGGCTTCTGGCTGGGCTTCTGGCTGGGCTGCGGAGCCCGCCGCGCCTCGGGCGGTCGATGCAGGCGAAGCGGGTGGCTCCGCGGCGTCTGCGGTCGATACCGACGGCGGTGCCATCGGTGCTTCGGCGAAGGCCGCACGAGGGACGATCAAGGTCGCTGCGGCGAGTGCGAGTGAGAGGATCGCGGTGGCGGCGGCGGTCGCCGTCGCGATCGAGGTTGACGTCGTCGTCGCGGTCGTGC
>CALMPF010000056.1 GCA_937871505.1 uncultured Planctomycetia bacterium
AGGGTTTGGTGGGGGGGGTGAGGGGGTGGGGGGGGGATGGGGGGACTGGAGGTGATTTGGGGGATGTGGGGGATGCGCGACGGCCGCACGTCAGAGGATCACGCGGTGGGCTGCGCGCAACGGAGCGCTGGCGGGTGCGCTGCGGTGGCACGGGCATCGTGCGCGCGGGTGGCACTGCATGGGTCATGCGCGCGGCGATGGGTGTGCCACGGTGCGGTGGTGGCACGGGCATCCTGCCCGCAGGTGCGTGAGCGCCTCCGCGGCCGCCTTCGGTGCGCGGCGGTCCCGGGCGCATCCGGTCGTACGCCGCACGCTCGGCGACGACCGCGCCGGACTCGGGCCGCGATGCCGTGGTCCCCGCGCTCTTCCTTGGCGAGCCTCGACTTCGAGGCGCATCGCGGCGGAGCGGCGGCGCGCTCGTGTGCTACGCTCACGCTCGATGGGCGCATTCATCTTCGCCAGCGGGCTGCGGAAGGCGTTCGGGGCCTTCGAAGCGGTCCGGGGCATCGATCTGAACGTGGCGCCGGGTGAGGTGCTCGGCTTCCTCGGACCGAACGGCGCGGGGAAGTCGACGACCATGCGCATGCTGACCGGCTATCTCCCCCCGAGCGCGGGGCGGGTGGCGATCTGCGGCATCGACCTCGATCGCGACCCCGTGGCGGCGCGGCGGCGGCTCGGGTACCTCCCCGAGGGCGCACCGGTCTATCCCGAGATGACCGTCGCCGAGTTCCTCGGCTTCATCGCCCGCGCCCGCGGCTTCGGCGGTCAGGACGCGCGCGATCGCATCGGCGGCGCGGTCGAGCGGACGGAGCTCGGCGATGTCCTCCGGCAGACCATCGAGACCCTCTCGAAGGGCTTCAAGCGCCGCGTCGGGCTCGCCCAGGCGATCCTCCACGATCCCGAAGTGCTCATCCTCGATGAGCCGACGGACGGGCTCGATCCCAACCAGAAGCACCAGGTCCGAGGCTTGATCCGATCGATGGCGGGCCACGGCCGCGGCGTCGCCGCGCCGCCCAAGGCGGTCATCCTCTCGACTCACATCCTCGAGGAAGTCGAGGCGGTCTGCACTCGGGTCGCCGTGATCGATCGCGGCACAAAGGTCTTCGACGGCACCGCGGCGGCGCTTGAGGCGCTCGCGCCCGCGAGTGCAGGTGACGCGTCGGCGAGCAGGCTCGACGCTGCCTTTCGGGCGATCACCAGCGCCGAGAGCGCGGCCTCGGGCAGCGCCGCCTCGGCGTTCGCAGCTTCGGGGATTGCAGCTTCGAGGGTCGAGGCATGATCGATCCGACGGGACCGCGACGGCTCGACGCCGATGCCGACGTTCATTCGGGCGGCGCTCCCGGAGGCGCTTCCGGAGGGAGGGGACCTGCCTCGATCGCGGAAGCGAGCGACGGGACCCGCGCGCCGACCACCGCCGCGCCCGAGCGCACGAGCGCCCACGACGGTGCGCCGCGCCGCGCCGCCGCGCCGCCGCTCGCAGGACTCCGGGCCGTGTTCCGCCGCGAGCTCGCTTCGTACTTCGCGACGCCGCTCGCTGCGGTCTTCCTCGTGATCTTCCTCTTCCTCGCGGGGATCTTCACCTTCACCCTCGGCGGCCTCTACGACCGCGGTCAGGCCGACCTTCGTCCCTTCTTCTGGTCGGTGCCATGGCTGCTGCTGGTGCTCGCGCCGGCGCTCTCGATGCGCCTCTGGGCGGAGGAGCGCCGCCAGGGGACGCTCGAGCTTCTCATGACTCTGCCCCTGCGGCTGAGCGACCTCGTGCTCGGCAAGTTCCTCGCGGCGTGGTGCTTCGCGATCCTCGCCATCCTCCTGACGGCGCCGATCTGGGCGACCGTCGAGTTTCTCGGAACGCCCGACCGCGGCGCGATCATCGCCGGGTATGTCGGCACCGGGCTGCTGGCCGGAGCGTTCCTCGCCGTCGGCGCCGCGATCTCCGCGCTGACGCGAAGCCAGGTGATCGCCTTCGTCCTCTGCGCGGTCACCTGCTTCGCCTTCGTGATCGCGGGCTTCCCCGCCGCGATCGAGGTGCTCCGCGCAGGCGTCCCCGGACTCCCGGGCGGCGTCGTCGACGCGATCGCCTCGCTGAGCTTCCTCGCGCGGTTCGAGTCGATCGTGCGCGGCGTGATCGACCTGCGCGATGTCCTCTACTTCGTCTCGGTGATCGCGGCGTTCCTCGTCATCAACGCCGTCGTCGTCGAGTGGCGGAAGGGTTCCTGACCATGGCGAAGTCGGCGCCATCCCCCGCATCGACTCCCTCGGCGATGCACGAGCCGCCGCGGCTCTCGCGCGAGCGATCGCATCTGGTCGTCGCGATCGTGATCGTGGCCATCCTGCTCGGCTTCGTCGGCTTCAACGTCCTCGCCGGGGCGACGCTGCGCGGAGCCCGGGCGGACCTGACCTCGGACCGGCTCTACACGCTCTCGCCGGGCGTGCGCCCGCTCCTGCGGCGGCTCGAAGAGCCGGTGAAGCTCGAGCTCTTCTACTCCGTCGAGAGCGGCCGCGGCATCCCGGCCGTGGCGACATACGCGCGGCGCGTGCAGGAGTTCATCGAGGAGCTGGTCGCGGCCGGCGGCGGCAAGCTCTCGCTGGACGTGATCGACCCGAAGCCCTATTCCGAGGAGGAGGATCGCGCCGTCGAGGCGGGCCTCTCGACGATCGCCATCGACGGCGCCGGGCAGACGATCACGCTCGGGCTGGTCGCCATCGATCGCGTCGACCGCCGGGCCACGATCCCGTTCCTCGACCCCGCGCGCGAGGCGTACCTCGAGTACGACGTCCTTCGCCTGATCGAGAGCGTCGGGCGGACCAAGCGCCCGCGGATCGGACTCCTCACGACGCTCCCGATGGCGGGGGCGACCGGCGGCACGCCCTTGCAGCCCCAGCCGCAGCCGACGCCGCCGATGCAGGTCTACGAGCAGATGCGCGCTCTCTTCGAGATCGTCGCCATCCGCCCCGCCGACACCGCGCTGCCCGCCGATCTCGATGTCCTGATGATCGCCCACCCGCGCGGGCTGAGCCCGGGGCTCCTCCGCGCCATCGACGACTACGCCCTCGGTGGCGGACGGATCCTCGCGTTCATCGATCCGCTCGTCGAGAACGACCTCTCGTCGCAGGGCGCCTTCGGCGCCGACGCCGCAAGCGACCTTGGCGAGCTGCCGCGGGCGTGGGGCTTCGAGTGGACGCGCTCGCAGGTCGTCGGCGATCTTCGCCACGCGCTCCAGGTCCAGATCCGCGGGCGGACGGGAGCGCCGCAGATCGTCGAGTATCTCCCCTGGCTCGCGCTCGACGGCGACGCGATCGTGCGGAGCGATCCTGCAATGGGCTCCCTGACGCGGATCAACGCAACGACGGTCGGCGCGATCGCGCCGCTCTCCGAAGCGCCGGGGGGCGTCACGTTCGAGCCGCTCCTGCGCAGCAGCGCGGAGTCGATGCTGATCGAGACCGCGCGGATCGCCCTGATGCCGGACCCGGCGGGGCTGCTGGCCTCGTTCGTCTCGTCAGACCGGCGGCGGACGCTCGCGGTCCGGCTCACCGGCGTCGTCGAGAGCGCCTACTCCGGCGGCGACGACGCGGGATCGGCGCCGGCCGACGACGATCGCGACGGAGGGAAGCCGGGCGAGGCGGAGGGCGGATCGGGAGCCTCGGGCGGCGCTGCGGCGCCCGGAGACTCGAGTTCGCCTCGGCGCGGGAGCGCGCCCGCGACGATCGTCGTCGTCGCCGACTGCGACCTGCTCTTCGACCAGAACTGGATCAGCGAGGAGCGGCTCGGTCCGATCTCCCTCGGCTGGCGCGAGGTGGCGGGCAACGGCGCCATGGTGCTCAACCTCCTCGAGCAGCTCTCGGGCGACGACGCCATGCTCGCGCTCCGCGGGCGCGGAACCGCGACGAGGCCGTTCGAGCGGGTCGAGGAGATCCGCCGCGCCGCGGAGTCGCGCTTCCTCGCGCGGGAGCAGCAGCTTCGCGATCAGATCGCCGCCGCGCAGGCGCGGATCGGAGAGCTCCAGCAGGAGAAGAGCCCCGATCGGAGGCTGATCCTCTCGCCCGCGCAGGAGGCGGAGATCGACCAGCTCGAGCGCGACGTGCTCGACGCCCGGCGCGAGCTGCGCCAGGTCCGCTTCGAGATGCGCGAGACGTACGTGTCGCTCGGGCGCCGCCTCATGCTCTTCAACGTCGTGCTCTGGCCGCTGATCGTGGCGCTCTCCGCGGCGCTCTGGACGGTCCATCGCCATCGACGGACGCGGCGGGGAGGCGTTCGATGAACCTGGGTCGCACCGCGGTCGTCGCCGTCGCGGCGGGCGCCGCTCTCGTCGTTGCGGCGTGGGTCGTCACCGGCTTCCGCACCGGACCGGGGACGACGCCCTCCGACGGCCGCGCGGCGCTGCTCCCGGAGCTCGCGGCGCGGGGAGACTCGGTCGATCGCATCGAGGTCGAGCGCGGCGGGCGACGGATGGTGCTGGCGCGATCCGGCGATGGGTGGGTCTCGGCAGATCAGGCGGAGTATCCCGTCGATCCCCAGAAGGTCGTCGAGATCCTGGCCAAGCTGGCGCGCCTCCAGCGCGGCGAGCCGATGACGGCGCTGCCGGCGCGCCACGGCGAGCTCGGTCTCGCGTGGCCCGACGAGCAGGGGGATGCGACGCTCGTGAGGATCCTCGCGGGAGGTGACGTTCTCTCGGAGATCGTCCTCGGCCAGACGCGCTTCGCGCCGCCGACGACCTTCGCGAGGCGCCTCGGCGAGGACCAGACCTGGCGCTGTCCGGCCGAGGTCGCGCTCGATGCCAACGCGATCATCCTCATGTCGCCGGTGCTGCTGGATCTCCCCGCGGCGCCGATTGCGCTGATCGAGGTGGAGCGCCGGCTCGGCGCGGTCGTCCCGAATGAGACGACTGGGATGGGCGGGACGAGCGGGACGGACGGGACCGATGCGGGCGCCGCGAGCGTGGTGATCGACGATGAGGCATCGACGATCCCGCCCGCTGCGGCGGCGCGGCCCGCGACGATCGCGTTGCTTCGGGACGAGGACGACGCGACGTGGCGCGTCGAGGGGCTCGGTGGGGGTCTCGACGATCCCGATCGATCGGCGGAGCTTCAGCGGATCGTTCCCGAGCTCTTCGGCCGTCTGGAGTTCGAAGCGATCCGCTGGACGGTCGATCCGCCCGAAACCCCGGAGGTCGTCCTGCGGGCCCAGATCGGCGATCGTGCGGTCGCGATCGAGCTGCTGCCCGAGGAGCGGACTGCGGCGACTGCGGGGGCCCTGGAGAGCGGCTGGCCCCAGCCCTCCGCCGGCCGCTGGTTCCGCGTCGTCGTCGGCGATCCGCAGCCTGGCCTCGGCGCCGTCGCCCTCACCCTCGACACCAATGCGCGACTCGATGCCGCCGGACGGCGCACGGCCGGTCGGGAGTTCAGGATGGCGCCGTGGCGCGCGGCGCGGTTGATCCGGGCGCTGGGCGGGTGAGGGGTGTACGGCGCGGTGAGCGCACCATCCCGATCGCGGACCTGCGCGTCGGGCTGAGCGAGCCCGATTCAACAGGTCGCCCCGATCGCAGCAGGTGCTGCGATCGGGGCGAATTGTTCAGACGTGGTCGAGTTGTCCGGGCTCGCTGGCTTCGGCGTCCGCGCCGACGGCGCAAGCCGAGTTGGCGACCGCAGCAGCAGCAGATGTCGCGACCGCTCCGGCCGAGGCAGCGCCGACTAGCGTCCGCGCTCGGCGAGCAGGGCGTCGATGATCGCGGTCTTCTCGGCCATCGGCATCGACGGGTGGAGCCCGTTGTGCTGAATGCGCCCCTGCGTGTCGATGATCGCCAGATGCGGGATGCCGTTGACGTCGTACTCGGGGTTGAAGACCTCTTCGGCGGTGAATGCGACCGCCCACGTCAGGCCCATCTCGGCCATGTACTCGCGCATGAGCTGCCGCTCGAGATCCGGGTTGCCGGCGGTGTCGACCTTGCGCTCGCGATCAGGCTTCTCCTCGCTGCGGGCCCAGAAGTGGGAACCCTGAAGCGAGGTGGCGCCGATGATGACGAGATCCTCGGGCGAGTAGTGCGCCCGCAGCTCCTTGATGTTGGGGAAGCTGGCGACGCAGGGTCCGCACCAGGTCGCCCAGAAGTCGAGGACGACGACCTTGCCCTTGAGATCTTCGAGCGTCCGCCACTGCGGCGTGCCGCCCGGATCCTCGATCCACTCGAAGGTCAGGGCGGGCGCCGCGTTGCCGATCAGCTCGCCGCGCATCGCAGCGCTGTCGAGCCGCTTGGCGATCCCGGCGAGCGCCTTGGCGTCCTCGGGACGGTCCTCCGAAGTCGCCTTCTCCGCCGCGCCCCGCGCGACGCCGACGAGCCGCACGCGCACGGCGTCGAACTCCGCCTTGGGGAGCGCTTCGGGCATTCGCTGCGAGAGATCGCGGAGGGCCATCGCGAAGCCGTTCATGCTGCGAAGGTCCGACATCGGCGCCTCGACGGTGAAGACATCCGCCCATCCGACGACGCGGTCGACGTATGGCGCGCGATCCTCCGCGTTCAGCGCGAGGATCAGCGCCGCGGCCTGCATGCGCGCCCGCATTCCGCGAGACTTGAGGTACTCCTCGGCGGCCGCATGGTCGAAGAACATCTTCGCGGCCGCAGCCTGCCTTTCGGGCGCGGAGCTCAGGCGCTGCGCCAGCGACATCGCCGCCTGGGCGCCGGAGGCGTCGGTCGCCTGCGCCAGGACATCGAGTCTCGCCAGCCCCGCCTCGCGCAACGCGGGCGAGCGGACGATGAAGCCCCAGCCGCGCTCGAGCTGGGCGAGCTCGAGCGACGCCAGGTCGACGTCGGCCAAGATCCCCTCGACCGCAGCGGCGAGCGCCTCCGGCGAGGGTGGCTGGCCGGTTGCCGACTGCGCTTCGGCATAGACGGCCTCGAGCGCCTTGTTCTTCGCGGCCCAGTCGATGGAGGGTGCCGCCGAGGCGGGCGGCGCACCGGCTCCGGGACTGCCCGCGCGGGCGCCCGCCGAGGGGAGCGCGACCGACAACGTTCCGGCGGCGAGAAGCGAATACCAGAGCACGCGGGGTGGGTTCATGGCGATGAAGGTACCGCGCCGCGAGGGTTCAAGAAAGGAGAGGCCCCCCGGCGACGTGGTCGTGGACCGATCGAGCTGCCGTCACCGGCCGCCCGTCACGCTTCCGTGCCACCCCCGTCCCCCTCCGTCCGACCTCGGTGCCACCCTCTTCGGCCCTGCGAAGTCGGTGCCGTCGGTCCCGCGACATCCGCCAGAACGCCGCATCCGGGCGGCCGCACAGACGAGTTCCAGCGCTGCAGTGCTAGACGCCTGCGCTCACCTCGGTCCGGCACCGCGGTCCGCGAGCGGAGCACGGTCGCAGCGGGAGGTCGCCTCCGTCGTATCGTCCTCGCGTGACGGTTCAGGCGCTCATCGTCCTCGCCGCGGTCGCCTCGGTGGCTTCGTTTGTCGCGATGGCCTGGGACAAGCACTGCGCGATCCGCCGCTGGCGCCGCATTCCCGAGAGCACGCTGCACGGCCTCGAGCTTCTCGGCGGATGGCCGGGTTCGCTCCTCGCCCAGCGCCTCTTCCGTCACAAGACCGACAAGCCGCGCTACCAGATCATCTTCTGGATCGCGACGATCGTGAACGTCGCGGTGATCGCGGCGGCATGGCGGTACGGGCGATCGTGAGCGAGGAGCGGACCGGACGGAACTCCAGCGCCTTTCGTGTCGTGATGCGGTCGCCCGAAGCGGCGTTCCGCGCGTCGAGGCCACGGGGCGGTTGAGCGTTGAGCGACACTCGCCTGAAGTTACTCAGAGATCCTGACGGGATCCCACCCTCAGTGCGAGAGATGCGGATTGCCGTGCGACTCGATGACCGCGATCGCGCGGGCGCCGTCGCGCCCCGTGGTGCGAGCGGATCGTCCGGTGAGATCCGACGAATTGCGACCCTGCCGCGCTGGCCTCTCTGAGGCCGACTCAGTAGGCTGAGCATTCCCATGAGATGCCACGCGCACGGAGACTCCGGATCATCTGCCGCTTCGCCGACCGGAGCATCCCCTCGCCGTGCGCCCCGGCACCGTGGAGAGTCCCGCCGCGGCGTTGCCGCGCCGCGACGCCTCGTGTTCAGGATCGTGGCCGCGGCGCTCCTCGGCGCCGGCACCTCCGCATCGCTCCTCGGCGGGGCCGGGCTTCAGCCGAAGGCCGGCGCCCCGCTTCACGGGCTCACTCCCGATGAGGAAGTCCGGTTCTGGAGCGGTCGCGGTGAGTTCAGCCGCGTGCTGACCTGGCAGGAGGGGCTTGGCCCGATCTTCACGAGCCCCAGTTGCGGAAGCTGCCACACGACGCCCCTCGGCGGGTGGGGCATCTCGGCGGTGCTGCGATTCGGGTACGTGGACGACTCCGGCTTCGATCCGCTCGTGCACCTTGGGGGCCCTGTCTTCCAGCACACCGCCCTGACGCCCGAGTGCCAGGAAGTGCTGCCGCCGCCCCCCGTCGCCAACATCTACGTCTTTCGAGTGACCAACTCCTCGCTCGCAGCTGGGCTGATCGAGGCGATCCCCGACGCGGCGATCCTCGCCAACGCCGATCCCTTCGATCTCGATGGCGATGGCGTCAGCGGGCGAGCCCATCTCGTCCCGGTGCTCGAAGAGTGCCGCGCGACGCCGGAAGGCCCCGATTGCCCCGATGGCCCCGATGGACCAGTCGCGCCGCTTCGGGTCGGGCGGTTTGGATGGAAGGCGCAGATCGCCACCGTGCTGGGCTTTTCCGCGGACGCCGCCCACACCGAGCTGGGCCTGACCAACCGGGTCTTCCCTGTCGAGCATGCGCCAAGCGGCGATCTCGACCTGCTCGCGCTCTGCGATCACGTCGCGGATCCCGAGGATGGTCCGGACGCAGAGGGATTTCACTTCATCGACCGGGTGACCGACTTCCAGCGGTTCCTCGGCCCACCGCCGCAGACGCCGCGGTCGGGGATGACAGGCGAGGCGCTGTTCGTCTCCATCGGCTGTGCCGCGTGTCACGTGCCCGAGTGGACGACTGCGGACGATCCTGAGCTCGAGCCCGCGCTCAGGGCCCGGACGATTCGTCCCTACTCCGACTTCCTGCTCCACGACATGGGGCTTCTCGGCGACGGAATCCCCGATCGGGACGCAGGTCCGCTGGAGATGCGGACGCCGGTGCTCTGGAACCTCGCGACGCGCCCGGTGCTGCTCCACGACGGCCGGGCCGAGTCGCCCTCGTTCCATGAGCGAATCGCCGGTCCGGGCGGCGCCATCTGGTGGCACAACGTGGCGGGCAGCGAGGCGCAGGGGGCCGCTTCGGCCTTCTTCGCGCTGCCGGAGGCCGACCAGCTTCGCGTCGTGCAGTTCCTTCGTTCGCTCGGACGCCTCGAGTTCGACGCCAACCGCGACGGCAAGATCACCATCGTCGACTTCAATGCCTTCAGAGAGTGCTTCGTCGCGGGCGATGCGGGCGCGGCTGTCCATCCTGACGGCGAGTGCGCCGTGCATGACTTCGATCAGAACGGCGTCATCGATCTGGCGGACTTCGCGTGGTTCCTGCTCGCCTATGAGTCGATCGTCACCGACTGCGACGGCGACGGCATCGTTGATCTCGAGGCGATCCTGCTCGGCGCTCCCGATCGCAACGGCGACGGCATTCCCGATGACTGCGTCGGCGCGACGTGCCCCGGCGACATCAACGGCGACGGTCTCGTCGGCGCGGCCGATCTCGGGGCGCTCCTCGCCGCGTGGGGCAGCGCCGAGCCCCTCGCAGACCTCGACGGCGATGGCGTCGTGGACGCCGTCGACCTCGGCGTGCTTCTGGCGGCCTGGGGAGCATGTCCACCGGGCAAGTAGCCAGCGCGACCAGTCCCGCGAGTGCGGTCAGCGTGCCCCCTGAATCGGGGCGCGGCAGCGGAAGCGGGGGCGTTGGATCCGGGACGAGCCCGACGGCGATGCGTCGGGCATCCGACGGCACGCGCGCAGAAGGCGGCGATGTGGCCGCTCGGGCCGACTGTCGCGCGTGGCACGAGTCACCTTCGCGTCCGGCCGCGAGCGTTCTGTTCGCGGGTCGCCCGTCAGGGCGCCCATGAGAGCCAGACTGATCCGACGGTCTCGGGCGCGCACTCCGGCAGCGGTTCGTCCGGCGCGACGAGTGGCGTCCGGCGCATGGTGTACTCGATGCCGCCGCTGAAGTCGCGCGCCTGCGTGCTGGCGGACTTGCCGCTGGCAGCCTGTGGCGAAAGTGCTTTGTAGGCGAGGGCGAGCGGGGAGGCGAAGATCGAGGAGCCGCGACGAAGCAGTATCCGCAGTGATACAGGCGAGTTGCGGCGACGATGAGATTCGCCTGTCCGCTCGTCCGCAGCCCGAATGACTTTCGCCACAGGCTGCTGGGGGAGACTGAGACCGGCCGCTCGTGGAACGGCGTGTCATAGCCGACGAGCTGCCAGGACATGAGCCCGCCCGGCGTGACGGTGAAGAGACCGATCTGCTGCTGCTCCGGAACGTAGCCGAAGAAGTGCTGGTCCTTGAGGACGGCCCTCGAAGAATGATTGATCCCCTCCATCGTCATCGCCGCGGTGGCGGTGCCGTCGCCGAGGACGAAGGTCCGGAGGACGCACCGATCCCCGGCGGCTCGACCCTCTGCCGCGGGCGCGGTGGCGTTGTGCACCAGCACGGTGCCGCCGTGGAGGAACATGAGGCTCTTGATCGGTTCCTCCGCGGGAACCGGGATGGTGACGACGCGCGTCATCCACTGATCGTCGTCGTAGTCGAGGCGGCCGACGATGAGGGCTCCGTCGTTGGCGACGCACGCCCAGCGGCCGTTGTCCGCGACCCGCAGCCACTCGAGCTTGAAGCCAGTGAACTGGAAAGGCCGATGGGGAGCGCGGACGTCGAAGACGCGAGAGTACCAACCTCCCCGGTCGGGGCGATGCATGAGCGAAACGTGGTGATTCGACAGCCACCGCACCTCGCTGTATTGGTCGAAGTGCAGGACGTTTGCGGCGTTGCGCCAGTTGGGCCAGATCCACACCCCGAGCGGCTCGGTCACCTGCTGCCTGGGTTCGAGACGCAGTTCGACCGAGACGGCCCGGCCATTGAGCGAGTGCTTGACGACGAAGTCGAGCGTTCCGGAGCGGGCCGCCTCAGGGAGGGCCTGGTTGAGCGCGGCGAGGTCCGCGGCGACTTCGGCAGGCATCCGGGAGCGATCGCCCAAGACGATGCCTCGGGGGTGACCCTGCGAGGCCTCGCTCGGAGTCGAGACTGCGACGCGCCCGACCCCGCCGAAGGCCTCCGTGGCCTGCGCGGAGGCGCAGGCGGCGACGCCCGGAACGGCGAACAGGGCGGACAGGACGGACAGGACGGACATTCGAAGCTGGTTCTGCATGACTGTCACCTCAGTTCGTCAGGTCTCGGCAGTGCTTGCCGATTCTCGTTCGATCTCATCAAGTTCGATCAAGCCCGATCAAGGTGCGTTTCAAATTGCCCTGATCAGCGCTCTCCGTTCGTGGTTCCGGAACGTCCCTCCGCCCGGTGGCGATCTCGCCTCCGGGCGACTTCAGTTGCACAATTCTCGTTGCTCCGAGCTGGCCCCAATCCGCGTCGCACTCTTTTTGAGGCACGGATCATCCGCCACGCGCAACAGTCACCACCGACGGCACTGCGATCGCGGGCTCTGTCGGCATGAGCGCCCTCCGGGCAGCCGCTCGCGAGGGACCGCGCGGCAGATCGTCCGGGTCACCGGCGGCTTCAGGCGGCAGCGGGGCGGCAGCGGGGCGGCAGCGGGGCGGCGGCGGCGACCGAGGGGGATCGATGCGGCCGACGGCGGGGATGGCGCGGACGACGGAAGCCCAGCCGATCGGGTACGTTGCCGGGCGCGGCGGCGCAGCGGCCGCGTGACGCCGGCCACCCGCGGGCGGCACCGGCACGCGTCGCTTCGGCGCCGCGCTCGACCGCTGCCTCCGCACGTCCGCCGCCCATCGCCCTCTCTCCCTGATCGACGATGAGACTCGCGCAGCTCGACACCATCGCCGGTCGGCTTCTGCTCCTGGGCGTGATCCCATCGATCCTGACGGTCGCCGCCCTCGTCGCGCTGGGGTCCTCCGAGAGCTGGCAGCGCTCGCGACGGGCGGCGGAGTCGATGATGCGCACCGAGGCCCGCGCAGCGGCCCTCGGGTTCGACGACCGCGCCGAGCAGTGGGGGTTCGCGGCCCGCGCCAGCGCCGAGGCGCAGCGCGCGGGGCTCTTCGGTCGCCGTGAGGAGTCGCTGCGCTATCTGTTCGAGATCCTCGAGCCCGCGATCGACCGGATCGAGGGCACCTGGCTCGTCTACGAGCCGGATGCCGACGGCAACGATCGCGCAGCGCTCGCGGCAGGGGATCTGCCACCCGGAGCGCTCGACGCGAGCGGGCGCTTTCTGCCGTACTACTACGTAGAGGATCGCGCCGCAGGGCGCATCGGCCTCAAGCCCAACGACGGGATGGAGGAGGGGGAGTGGTACGCGGGGGTACGCAGGGCCTTCGAGCGGTCGGGCACGCCGCGCGTCCTCATCACCGAGCCCTATCTGTATGAAGGCGTCCAGATGGTGTCATACACCCATCCCCTCGTCGTCGGCGGGCGCTTCGCGGGCGTCGCGGGAGTCGATCGCTCGGTCGAGAACATCTCGGCCGCCGTGGCCGGTGTCTCAAGCGAGTACGGCGCCGACGTCTTCGTCATCAGCCGCAAGGGCCTGTTCGTCGCCACCTCGCTGAAGCTCGATGTGAGCGGCGCCGCCGGCAAGCTCGTCGGCAAGCCGCTCGCGGAGACGGTCTTCGCGCCGATCGCCCAGCGCTGGCTCGATTCCCGCGACGGCGCCGTCTTCGAGGCGGTCGATCCCGCCCTGCGAGAGGCGTGCGTCTACGCCGTCGCGAAGGCGGAGATCGCGGGGTGGACGATCGTCCTCCGCGAGCCGCGCGCACGCGTGCTCGCGGACGCGATGAGCTCGCTGCGGCGCAACGTGCTGCTCGGGGGCGGCGCCATCGTCGCGGTCGCGGGGCTCCTCTTCCTGGCGTCGCGCCGGATCACGACGCGCCTGCGGCTCGCCCTTGCCGGCGCCGAGCGGATCGCGCAGGGCGATCTGACCGGCCGGAGCGCGAGCGTCAGAGGCCGCGACGAGACCGCGACGCTCCTTCGGACGATGGACACGATGGTCGGCAACCTGAACGGGCTCGTCGGGGCGGTCAGGTCGGCCACCGTGACGCTCGGATCGACGGCTGCGGAGATGGCCGCCTCGGCGCGGGCGCAGCAGGCCTCTGCGAGCACCTTCGGCTCGGCGTCGAACCAGATCGCGGCGGCGGTCACCGAGATCTCCGCCACCGGCAGCGAGCTCGTCGGCACCATGGATGGCGTCAGCGCTGAAGCCGTCGAGACCGCCGAGCTCGCGGCCGCAGGCCGCACCGGACTCCAGGGGATGGAGGCGGTCATGCGCGACCTCGATCGCGCCACCGGCTCCGTCGGCGAGAAGCTCGCGACGATCAACGAGCGCTCGCAGAAGATCACCTCGGTGATCACCACGATCACCAAGGTCGCGGAGCAGACCAACATCCTCTCGATCAACGCCGCCATCGAAGCCGAGAAGGCCGGCGAGCACGGCAGCGGCTTCCTGGTGATCGCCCGGGAGATCCGCCGCCTTGCCGACCAGACCGCGGCGGCGACGGTCGAGGTCGAGAGCATGGTCCGGCAGATGCAGGCGGCGGTCTCCGGCGGCGTGATGGAGATGGACCGCTTCTCCGATCAGGTCCGCCGCGGGGTGCAGGCCGTCGAGGCGGCCGCGGCGGGCCTCGCCGAGATCATCGATCGCGTGAATCGCAGCACCGAGCGCTTCCGCCAAGTGAACGAGGGGATGCAGGCGCAGAGCGCCGGCGCCGATCAGATCCGCGAGGCGATGGGTCACCTCACCGGCAACGCCACGCAGGCGATGCAGTCGATCGAGCAGTTCGGGCATGCCGCCAACGACCTCCAGAACGCGATCGCGACCCTCCGCGACGCCGTCGCACGGTTCACGCTTGGCGAGGAGTAGAAGGAGGCGGCGTCCGGTCGCCGCTCTCCGCGAAGCGTGGACGCCTCCTCCGCGCCGACCTCCAGCGCTGCATCGAAGCTGCCGACGCGCCGCCAAGGCGCCCGCCGTCGGCGCGTCAGCGCGTGCCGGCGGATCGGGCCCGGTGTCTGGCGGCAGCCACTCCCCGAGCGACTCCGGCAGCAGCATCGACGGATCCCGTTCGGAGGGCGAAGGCGCTCCGTGGCGCCGACTCTGAGAGGTCCGCCGCCCCTGCGCGGAGTCCGCTCTCTCAACCGGAAGCGCACGCGATCACCAAGCGGCGGTCGTCGCCCGCGCGCCGATCGGGGTCCTGCGCGCTCGTTCAGAGGCTGCGGACGAGCTCGGCAAGCTGCGCTGGGTTGATGCTCCGGACGCCCTCTTCGATCGCCCCGCGGTGCGTCGCGGAGAGCGCCTTGCCCTGCTCGAGCTCGCGCGAGAACAGGGCGCGGAGGTCGACCGCGGAAAGGCGGCGACCGCCGGCGTAGTACTGCCTGGCGACCTGGCCGAGGGCGTAGGTGGTCGCGAAGGAAAGCGCGGTTCCGGTCGTGACCCGCGCGAGCGACCCGCCGAGCCGGCCGAGGAGGCGCTTCGAGAGTCCGCCGACGAGGTTCCGGGCGAAGCGTTCCGCGACCTGCGAGGTCATCCCGACGCCGACGACGCCGATGAACTCGCTGATGTGACCGCGATCGAGGGTCACGCCGTGCGCCTTGCCGATGCGATAGACCATCTTCATCTGAAGCGGGACGATCGCCATGGTCGCGAGCGACTGCGGCAGGAGCTCGAGCGAGCCGGTGAGGATCGCATATCGGCGGATCATCCCGTCGAGATCCGCCTCCGGCGCGGGGCTGGAATCCCTCGCAGCGGGGTCTCCCTGGATCGAGCGCCCGCCCGCCGTGCGCTGCGCAGCGCCTGCGGCACTCCCGCCGGCGATGCCGGGCAGATCGAGCGCCGGGGTGCGGTGGTGCGCACTCGAGCGGGGGCGTGCCGCCCCGGGACCGGAGTGACCTCCGACGTGCGCTGTTGGACGGCCCCCGGAGTCGACTGGGTCGTCGAGACCGAAGTCGGCGAGCTCGTCAGCCTCGCGCAGGGTTGCGGCGGCCGCGGAGGGCGCGATCTCGAGCGCGGTGCGCAGCCGTTCGAGAAAGGCGCCCTCTGAGGCAACGTGCGCGCCATCGGCGTCGCAGATGGCGACCGCCATCTCGTACGCGAGCGCGCGCAGCTCGGGCGTCCGGAGCCGCGCGACCTCCTCCGCGAGCGTCGTCGTGCCGAGCAGCACGCGACCATGTGCCGCAGCCACCGTCCGGCTGCTCTCGCCCGGCGCGAGCCCATCGAAGACCTCGCGCAGGCGGGTCCGCTCCGCATCGGCCGTCGAGCCGTCGGCCATCGCCGCCATCACGCAGATCGCCGCGATGGCGCCGATCGCCGGTTGGTCGGACGCCGCTTCGATCGTCGAGCTCTGTTCTGGCGGCGGGAGCGAGCCTCGGTCCGACGCGCTCTGCGACCGCGGAGACCTCTCGTGGGGAACTGACATGAGGCGTTCTCTCTTGGGCTGGACGGGGTGAGACAGCGTCGCCTCGCGGGGCGCGCGGGAGAGGAGTATGGGGGCGCGGCCGGCGCCGGTCGAGGCGCCGGTCGACATGCAGGCCACGACGGTCGGAGGTGCTGGCGCCGTCCGGGGGCGCCGTCCGGGGGCGCCGTCTGGGGGCGCCGTCTGGGGGCGCCGTCTGGGGGCGCCGTCCGGGGGCGCCGTCCGGGGGCGCCGCCCCGGGGGAGAACGGGACCCCGGTCCTCGCCAGTCGTCGCCGCAGGTGGTTTGATCCGGACTGCCCCGCGCGTGCGCCTTCGCCGGCTTCGATCGCTCTCTCGGGGCGCCACGGTGGCGGGCCGCGCCGCGATCGCCTGACGTTTCTCTGGCGCCAGACGCCCCGAACCGGACGATGCGGACCGGGAGCGCTCGCCCCTTCGCCCTGAAGGCCGAACTGGACCAGCCGAACTGGATCAGCCGAACTGGATCAGCCGAACTGGATCAGCCAAACTGGGATCCACGGCATGCCGCCGTACGCTTCTGGATCCGGTCAGCTCCGCGCGACGTCAGGCGCGTGCGGCCTGAAAGCACGCTGGCGAGTTCGCGCGGCCCTGACGGTGCGAAAGATCCGAACCCACCATGGCCACATCACTCTCCGCCTGCGCGTCACTCGGTCCGAGCCGATCCTTCGGCTTCCGTCAGCCCTCGGTGTCGCGGCGGCTGGCGCTCGCTGCCCGTCGCAGCCTCGCCGCGGTCGCGCTTGCATCGGTCGCTCCGTTCGCCATCGCGCCGACGGCGCGGGCAGCGGAAGCGCCTCAGGCGGCGGTGCTCACGCCGGCCGCGGCTCGCGAGATCGCGCTCGATGGCTACATCTACGGATACCCGCTCGTCACGATGGAGCTGACTCGCCGCGTGATGACCAACGTCGCCCATCCCGAGGGAACGCACGCACCGATGGGTCAGTTCGTGCGGATGCGCGAGTATCCGACCTCGTCCTTCCGCGATGTCACCGCGCCCAACGCAGACACGCTCTACACCTCCGGCTTCATCGACGTCGGATCGGAGCCCTGGGTGCTCTCGCTGCCGGACTCGCACGGCCGCTACTTCCTCTTTCCGATGCTGGATGGATGGACGGAGGTCTTTCAGGTGCCCGGAAAGCGGACCACCGGCACCGGTCCGCAGACCTACGCCATCACCGGTCCGAACTGGAAGGGAACGCTTCCCGAAGGAGTCGTCGAGTACCGCTCGCCCACCGCGATCGTCTGGCTGCTGGGACGCATCTACTGCACCGGAACGCCCGAGGACTATGCCGCGGTCCACCGGATGCAGGATGAGATCTCGCTGGTGCCGCTGAACGCCTACGGACGGCCGTACACCCCGCCGGTCGGGAAGGTCGATCCTTCGATCGACATGAAGACGGCGGTACGGGCACAGGTGAACGCCCTCTCCACCGAGGCCTACTTCGATCTCCTCGCGCAGCTCCTGAAGGACAACCCGCCCGCGGCCGCCGACGCTCCCATGATGGCGAAGCTCGCTCAGTTGGGTGTCAGGCCTGGCGAGCGCTTTGCGCTGTCGTCGCTCTCCCGCGAGGTCGGTGCGGCCCTCGCCGATGTTCCCTCCGTCGGGTTTGAGAGGATCATGGCGAGCTTCAAGAGCGCCGGCCGCATCGAGAACGGCTGGGTCTTCACGACCAAGACAGGCGTCTACGGGACCGACTACCTCCAGCGGGCGTTGATCACCGCCATCGGGCTCGGGGCCAACCGTCCGCAGGACGCGGTCTACCCGACCTCGGAGGTCGACGCCGAGGGGCATCCGTACTCCGGCGCCAACCGCTACGAGATTCGCTTCGAGAAGGGTCAATTCCCGCCGGTGAAGGGCTTCTGGTCGCTGACGATGTACGACCGTGACTTCTTCTTCGTCGCCAACCCGCTGAACCGGTACACCCTGAGCGAGCGCAACCGCTTCCGCGCCGACCCCGATGGATCGGTGACGCTCCATCTCCAGCACGAGAATCCCGGTCCGGAGAAGGAACCCAACTGGCTGCCCGCGCCGGCCGGTCCCTTCAACCTGATGCTCCGCCTCTACTGGCCGCAGGAGACGCCGCCGTCCATCCTCGATGGCTCGTGGACGATCCCTGCCGTGCGCAAGGTCGGATGATCGGAGGTCGGACTCCCGGCGCGGATCGACGGTGCGCTCCGATTCGCCGGCCGATGTCCGCGCGGAGCGCGCCCCGCGACCGACCGAGACCGCGCCGACGACGCACACCCCCGACGGCCGCAGCGATCGCGCGCGAGCGCCTGCTCGGGGGGACCGCCCGCCCCTCGCAGCGCTCACGGCCGCTCACCCCTCGCGCCACGCCCGCGTCACGATCCCGTCTCGGAGCTCGAAGAAGGCACGGCTCTGCGTTTCGACCTTGGAGGCTCCGCCGAAGATCAGGAAGACGGCGCCCGCGCTGCGCTCCACGCGGCGGTAGTCGTACCGCCAGACCTGGACGCCGGGCTGGCCTTCGACGTCGACCTTGGCGGTCGGCTCGCCGAGCGTCGCGATCAGCCAGTCGCCGGTGGTCCGATTCGGCTCGACCTGGTCGAGCGTCGCGGTCGTGATCATGATGCCGCTCTCGACGGTCGAGTTCGAGGAGCTCACGAGACATCCGCCGAGTGCGAACGCGAGGGTGATCGAGAACGACGAAACGGCGAGGCGGGAGGCTGAAACCATGGAGGGACTCCGGAAGCGGCGTTCGATCGGCGCGGGACGGTCGAGGGTAGCCTGCACTGCAGCGCT
>CALMPF010000057.1 GCA_937871505.1 uncultured Planctomycetia bacterium
CCGCCTCGCCGGCATGAGGCGTTGTCAACGGGAGTAAGGGGCGCTGTAGTGCTAACCGCCGGGCCGTGAAGCCACACTGAGGGGCAAGTCGCCCGGAAGTTCAAGGCATGTCGGGCCGCAATTTGCGAGTTCGCCGCTGACCCGCGATGTGCGAGCTCGGTTGGCGACGACGCTGCGAACGAGGCCGCGCGCAAGGATGCTGACGACCTCGTCGCGGCGCTCGGCCTCAGTCATGCTCTCGGGATCGCGGGCACTGTCGATCGGCATGGGGTTCCCTGCGGTCCGGCCAGAGCCGGGATGCCGCTATGGGGGACCTATGCCGTCGGAAGCACCTGTGCGCGCTTCGGATTGCGCGTCGCGCCGTCGCGACCAACTCGCCTACCGGCGTTTGGGGCCATGCTCGCGCCAGACCTGATCAAGATCGAGTCCAGGCAGTGCCGCCTTGATCTTGGTGATCGCGTGCTGCGAGTAACGCTTGTGCTCTTGACGTCCAAGCGAGAGCGCCTTGAAGCAGTCTGAGTCGCTTTGCAGACCAAGGTGTCGAACAACAGCGAGTGCTCGCGGCTCGGTCAGGCTCACGTGCTTCGCCAGCTGCTTCAGACCAAGACTGTAGAAGTCGAGCTCGTTCACTCGCTTGATCGCCACCACTGCCGCACCGGGGGTGCCCTCGGGCACGAGTTGAACCGGCGCGCCCTCCTTCTTGACCAGCCGGAGGTCGAGCGATGGTCCAGTTCCGGTCGCGGTCATCTGGATTGACGAGACGCCCGGAAACACTGCCTTCCAATCTCGGTCCTTCAGCAGTCGTTCCTTGGCCCGCTTGAGATCAGCGGGACCGATCTGGCCCTTCTCGCCGCGTATTGCGGAGTCGAGAATCGCAAGGGGGCGAAGCCGCGCGATCGCGTCAGATTGCCTACGACTGCCCGGCTTCAGGAGCTTCCTGATCTCGTCGACCTCAGCGGTGAAGAGAGCCTCGAGGTCGGTTGGCGGACGCGTTGCCAAGGGCAGTACTCGTTCGGGCAGCGCGACCTGCAGCTTCTTGCCGAAGACCGTCTGAAGGAGATCTCGGAAGAGCGTGAGTCCCGCTTGCGCCTGCATGTAGAGTTGCCCCTCAGAGAGCTCGAGGATGTAGTGCTGGGCGGCGTCCCGCAGACTGTTGATCGACTGGAGCAGGAGCGCCTGGTCCTCTGAAAGGAACTTGATCTGGCCGTTGCTCAGCGCAACGCGTACGCATGCGTCGAAACCTATGGTGTTCTCGGCTCGCGGCTCATGGATTCGCCCGCCCTTGTGGCGGATCGCAGACTTGAGGAGCATTTCGAACGCGTGGTCCAGCAGGATCAGCGTGGTCGTTACCCGTCCTCGGTCATGAGGCCGGTTGAAGACCTCGACGCTGAGGACCAGCGAGTCGATTGCCTTTCGAAGTAGCTGTTTGGTCTCTCGTTTCATACTGGTCGCCTCGGGGAGAATCGGCGAGCGCGTCGCCCAGACAGTAACGAGGGTTGGGAGCGCTCATGGTCGCCCAACCTCCCCGGTTGTTCGACCTACAGGGAGACCAACCCTGTCATAACCCGTGCACGGGTCTCGGGGAGAGACAGAGAGACTTCGGCGCGATTCGGGCGATCCGGGCGCTCCGTCGCCGCCCGGCTGGTGATGACCACTTGGCGACCAGAGACTCGGGCAGACACCGCCACCCCCGCGAAACGCCCGCCAGAAAGCGAAAACGCCGCCGAGGTCTCTCGGCGGCGCTTCGTCTGAACCGGTGGGCCGGTCCACTTTGGAACCGGCTCGGCAATAGCGGGGGTAGGATTTGAACCTACGACCTCCGGGTTATGAGCCCGACGAGCTACCAGGCTGCTCTACCCCGCAATCGAGGAGAGGGAATGTAGCCACCTCGCGGAGCGCGGTCAAGGGATGGATGCGAGTGAGAGGCGCGGGCCGAGGCGCGGGGGGGCGGGTGCGGTACGGAGGCGCGGGCGACGCGGAGTGGCCGACGCGCAGCACGCTCCGGGCGGCGATCGACGCGCGGTAAGCGATGCGCTGCCTGACGTTCGGGAACAGGGGGCGGACGGTCCAGAGAGGGCGGTCCGGAGCGGGGCGGTCCTGATGGTGGCCCTCGCCGCGATGCTTCGCGCGCTCGATCCCCGGAGGGTGGTCTGAGGTGGGGCGGTCCGGGGTGGGGTGGTCTGAGGTCGGGCGGTCCGGACGGTGGCCCTCGCCGCGGTCCTTCACGCGCTCGATCCCCGGCGGGGGGCGGTCTGAGGTGGGGCGGTCCGCCGTGGGGCGGTCCGGATGGTGGCCCTCGCCGCGGCCCTTCACGCGCTCGATCCCCGGCGGGGGGCGGTCTGAGGTGGGGCGGTCCGGATGGTGGCCCTCGCCGCGGTGCGTCGCGCGCTCGATCCCCGGGGGGCGGTCTGAGGTAGGGCGGTCCGCCGTGGGGCGGTCCGGATGGTGGCCCTCGCCGCGGCCCTTCACGCGCTCGATCCCCGGCGGGGGGCGGTCTGAGGTGGGGCGGTCTGGGGTGGGGCGGTCGGAGGTAGGGCGGTCTGACGTGGGGCGGTCCGGATGGTGGCCCTCGCCGCGGCCCTTCACGCGCTCGATTCCCGGCGGGGGCCGGTCCGACGCGGGGGCGGTCCGGCGTGGGGCGGTCCGGGGTGGGGCGGGACGGTGCGGCTTTGGGACGAGGCGGCTTAGGGACGGTGCGGCTTGGGGATCGGGCGGCCCGCGGGTGAGGCGGTTCGCCGTCCGACGCCGGTCGAGAGGTTGGGCGCCGAACGGTGGGAAGCCGAGGGAGGGCCTGTCAGGCGAGGGTGATCGCGCGATCGTCGGGTTCGTCGAGCTGCCACTGAGCTGTCCATACCGAACCCGTCGGGCCTGGCTGCGTGATCGCGGAGTTTGCCGCCGCGCGAGGACGGGGGCACGTTCTCCCAGCTGTCGGGACTGGCTGCGTGATCGCGGAGTTTGCCGCAGGAAGGTCGTCGCGCCGCGCCGCGAGATCACGGGGTGATCCCGTGATCTCGGAGTTTGTCGAGGAGTGGAGCAATCGCACAGGTGGTGGGCCGCCGAGGCTTCGCCATCCAGGCTCGCGCGCGACCGCGGGCTTCTTCGCCGGGATTCCGGTCACGGGGTGAGGCTCCCTCCAGCGCCGATCGGCCGGACCACCGGGCGGCGGCTTCGTCGCTGGACCTCGGCTTCGTCGCTGGACCTCGACATCGTCGCTGGACCTCGCCATCATCGCTGGCGATCGGCATCGCTGCCGGGCCTTGACCTTGGAGACGTTGTCGATTGTGCCGACCTGCTCGGACGTCCTTCATGGAGCATGTCCCGCGTGGTCGGTGGACGAACCGGCGGGTGGATGGGATGGATGGGACGGGTGGGACGGATGGGACGGATGGGACGGATGGGACGGCGGCTGCGGTGCCGTCCAGTGTGGCCTCTGCGCGTCGGACGGCGAGTCGGGCAGGTCGGCGAGGGATCGCGTCCAGTGGGCGTCGATCAGCTCCGTCCACTCGTGAGACGTGGAGCCGCGGTCGGTGCGTTGAGACCAGAGCGTCCAGCGATAGCGCTCGGGACCGAGCAGCTCGATCCGCTGGCGCGTCTCGATCGGCGTGCCGGGTTCGAGCACCGGGTCGGATTCGAAGACGTTCCGCGCGACTTGGCGGAGTGATGAGGTCGTCACGGCGCCGTCGCTTGAGAAGCTGAAGAGCGTGAAGGTCGCGATCGAGCTCTGGAGTTCCGGATCGCCGTCGAGCGGCGGCGAGTGCTCGCGCGCGGGGGCGAGGATGGCCTCGTGACGGCGGATCGGCTGGCGCTCCTGATCAAACTCAACGGTGGTCACTCGGATGAAGCGACCGTCGAGGATGAGCTCGTAGGTCTGACTTGCGCGGAGCGGGGCGCCCCCGCGCCACTCGGCGTCAATCGTCCAAGCGCCTCCGGTGAGACCCGCGAAGGGTCGAAGGGCCGGGTCGGGCCGCAACGCCGGCGGTCCGGGTCGGGCGATCTCGGGGCGGCTTCGGCCAGCCGTCGGCGATCCGGCCGTGGACGATTCGACCGTGGGCGTTGCGGCCGTGGGCGATTCGGACGCGGGTGACGCTGTCGCGGGCGATCCGGTCTCAGTTGGCGCGGGCTCCCGGCCGCGCGCGGGTTCGACGGCGAAGCGAAGCAGCTCGAGCATGCCGGAATTCGCTTCCGCGAAGAAGGCGCGGGCGGCCGCGGGAAGATCGGGGGCGTAGCCGAAGCCGGCGGCGGTGACCCGCGTCTGATCGGCGGCCAGCTCGTCAAGCAGGAAGACGCCCCAGGTGCCGCGGAGCGCCTCCGCGAAGGGGATTCCCTGCTCGACCGCTTCGGTCTCGAGGGTGAGCATCCGGGGCGGGAGGAAGGCGACGACTGTCGCGCGCGTGATCTCACGCTCCGGGCGTCCGTCGAGCGATCTGCCGGGGTGCATCGAGCTGCGGAGCGCGCCGCCCGTGCGGAGGTCGATCTCGACCTGCGGGGCCATCCACCGGGAGAGCCCCTCCGAGGTGCTCAGGGCGTTCCACACGGAGGCGATCGGTGCCCCGATGACGACCTCGCTCGAGAAGGACGGAACCGTCGAGGGATCTGGCGTTGGGGGTGCGGAGGAGGTCGCGGGTGGGGTGGGAGCGGTGCGGGTGGCCGAGGAGTCGGTGGTCGGGGGAGCCTCGGTCGCTCGCGAAGCGCCGGTGATCGCGGGAGCATCGGCGGCTGAGGATGCCTCGAGCGGAAGTCGCTCCGACGATGGAGAGCGGGCCGAGATCCCGCCTGCCCTCGCATGCGGCGCGACGCCTCCAAGGACGATCAGGACGGCGACGAAGAGCATCGGGACGCGTGCGAGCGGCGCGCGGAGCGACGGGGCTGGCGGACCCGGATGGGCCGGCCCCTCCAACTGGTCCAACTGGTCCGACTGGGCCAAACGGTCGAGATGGCCCGATGGGTTCGCCTCGTCGAACCGGTCGCACAGGTCCAATCGGCGCTCTTTGGCCGAACCGCCTGACCGGATCGGCGGAGCCATCCTCGGGAGGGCGCGGGAGGACTCCGCCATCCCGACGTGGGAAGCGCTGCGGGCGATCGGTTCGGGGAACGTGGCCCCGCTTCGGGCTGGCGAGTTCACGACCATGGCGTAGTAAAGGACGGCGGATCGGTCACGGGATCGCGGCGTCCGTCGGCGGCTCGTCCCGCGCGGTCCGCAGAGGCGAGGCTGGCTCACGGAATCTCGGCGTCGGTGCCGATACACCCCGCGTGAAGGTCGTTTCGCGGCCGCTCTTTCGCGTGGACCCAGGTTGGCCCTTCGTGGTCGCCGGGCTTGCGATGCTTGTGGCGGTTGTCATCCTCCCCGGGAAGCGCACGCTCCACGAGATGCAGGAGCAGCTCGCGATCCTGAAGGACCAGGAATCGCGCGTGCTCGCCCGGGCGGTCGCATACTCGGAGTTTCTCGAGCACTACCGCGAAGGGGACCATCAGCTCGTCCGCAGGCTCGCTGCGTCGCAGCTCAATCTCGTACCCGACGGCGAGACGCCGGTGCTCGTCTCGGCGTCGCTCGACCAGCCGGTGACGGCGTGGATCGACGAGGCGAGCGAGCTGCTCCCGCGCGAGCCTTCGGTCTACGTCGACACGCTGCTCACGCGCCTTGCCGAGGGGCGGTGGAGGCTCTGGCTGCTCGGTGGCAGCGTCTTCGCGATCTTCGTGGGGCTCGTGCTCGGGCCCGATGGAGCCCGGACTCGCCGCGCGAGCGCGCCGAAGGAGCGAGGCCGCGAAGCTCAGGTCATCCCGACCGATTCGGGTGCACCGGCGGAGCAGGCCGCCGAGAGCCAATCCGATGAGGTCGAGGTTGCCGCGGCCCGGGCTGCCGGGCTCCGTCTCGAGGGCGGGAGCCCGCTCGTGCCCGCCTTCGCGCCGTTGATGTTGAATGGGCCGACGGCGAAGCGCGAGATCGCGGTCGGCGAACTCCCTGGCGCGCCCGACGACTTCGAGAGCGCGGCGGACGCGGCGTCGCCGGCGCTCCGCGAGCGCCAGACGGGGAGCGCGCTGACGATCGCGGAGGACGCGCTCGCTGGACCAGGGACAAGCGATGCGTCGGACGCGCTCGAGGGCGAGGGATGTACGGCGCTGGTCGTCGAGTGCGCGGAGAGTCAGCGGTGCGGGGCGAGCGAGACATTCGATCCGACGGAGGAGGATGTCCTTGCAACGCTCGACGATGGCCGCGAAGAGCCGGTGGGTGCGGGGGCTGACGATCCGCCGATGGTCGACGCGGTCAACGCCTCAGGCGATGCGCAGGGGTCGACCGTTCATGCTGCGGCCTTGGTCACGGAGAGCGACAGCGCGATGTCGATCGCGGTGGCGGAACCCGGCGCGGCCTTCGCGATCCTGTCCGACGCTGGGTCGCAGGCTTGGGCCGAGGATGAGATCGGGGATGAGTGCGAGGACGACATCAAGGATGAGATCGAGGACGAGATTGAGGACGAGATTGAGAGTGAGGTCGAGGACGAGATCGAGGACGAGATCGAGGACGAGATCGAGGACGAGATCGGGGGCGAGTACGCGGACGAGGGTGAGGTCGAGGATGGGTCCGAAGGTGGGACCGGGGGTGGCTTCGCGGTCGAGGGACTGCTCGACGAACTCGCCGAGGACGGCTCGCTGGATCGTCGGCTTGTCGCGGCCCTCCTCCGACTCGACGCGCACGATGAGGAGGACGATCTCGATGACACGGGTGCGATGGTCGAGACCGAGGAGGAATCCGGTGAACTCATCGAGATCGCCGAGATCGTCGAAGAGATCGAACCGGAGATCGCCACCGTCGAGGTCGATGACGCGACCGGAGATCCGGACGAGCTGATCACGCTCGATCGAGAGGAGCTCGACTCCCTCGAGTGGGAAACCGATCTCGACTCCGAAGCGCCTGAGGGCGACGCGTCCGAATACCTGCTCGAGGCCGGGGACGACGGCGACTCGGGCACTCCGCCACACAGCCGATTTCGCGATGGCCGCCGCCCTCGCTTCGATTCCGGCGGACTGAACTGAGCCGCGTGCGCGGCGCGATGGGCAGCGCGCGGCGGCCGCTCGGCAGACCCGGCGGGCGGGGACCGATGCGAGCACTCCAGCGCCCCTTGTCTCCTGCTGCGGCGTCCGGAAGCGGCGTTCTGCTGCGTCGAAGCTCGCATCTGGTGCTTGATGGCCCGCAGCGGGGCCACCGGCGCCCCATCTGCTTCGCTTCTCCTTGCAGAACATCCGCTTCCGACCACCTCGCGACGGAGCCAAGGGGAGCTGGAGTGCTGGTCGCGGGGTTACACTCCGCTCGTCATGAACTCCTCGCGCACTTTGCTCGGCGCCGCGCTCCGAAGTGGGTCGGCTTCACTCTCGCTCGCTGCGTGTCTGCTCGGCGGATCGATCTCCTCAACCGATGCTCACGCCGGCGGCGCATCCGACTTCGTCTGGGGTGTCAAGTCGATTGCTCCCGGCTCGAGCCAGCCCTCCGCGCCGCCGGCGCGGCTCTTCTTCTTCGACACGCAGGGAACGACGTTCATCGACGCCGGACCGATCACGATCGGCGGGGTCCTGGTCGACATCGACGGGCTCGCGGTCCTGCCTTCGGGAGCGCTCATGGCCTTCGAGATCGCCGCTGCGGGCTCTCGGCTCGTCTCCATCGCACCTGGACCGCCCTCGCTCGCGACCCCGCTCGGCGCCTTCCTGACGGGGCGCAGCATCAGGGGGGCGGTCGCCCTGAGCGAAGCCGAACTTCTCGCCCTCGATGCGATCGCGAACGAGCTGCTGCGGATCGAGACCGGCACCGGCACGATCGTCGGGGCGCCGATTCCGCTCTCGCTCGGCTGCGGGTCGTTTGACCTGAGCACCGCCTGTGATCTGGCGATGCGGAGCGACGGTCGGCTCTTCGTCGTCGACGGGAACACGATCTTCGCGCTCAGTCCCTCGACCGGTCGGCTCTTTCCGCTCTTCTCCGACACCGTGCCGATTCCCGGCTCGGCGACGATCTCGCTCGCAGGGTGCGCCTTCGGCGAGGGGCCCAGCGCCGCGCAGCTCTTCGCGTACGAGATCAACGGCCCCGACGACATCGTCGCGTACGACACCGCGGCGGCTTACGCGCGCTCGATCCTCTTTACCAACATCATCCCGCAGTTCAACGCCGGTCGCGGGGATCTCGCCACCTGGGTCGCGGCGACCCCGGTCGAGCCCGATCCCGTCCTGATCGCGGACCTCGACGGCAACGGCGTCGTGAACGGGGCCGATCTCGGCGTCCTGCTCGGCGCCTGGGGGCCCTGCTCGGGTTGCGCGGCGGACCTCAATTGCGACGGAGTCGTCGATGGCGCGGACCTGGGGACTCTCCTGAGTGCCTGGGGACCGTGAGATCGGCGGCCCGCGATCGGCGATCAGAGGGCGGCACGAGATCCGGGCGTCGGCGTGCGCGCCCGCGGACGCTGCGGCGTCACTCCGACGCCTCGGGAGGGGCAGGGCGACTCTTGAGGTTTCTCGTCCCGCGATACTCGCGAGGCCTCGAGAACGAGAACATCGTCCGCGTCTTCTTGATGCCCTCGACTTTCTCGACGGTGTGCGCCATGAACTCGAGATAGGCGTCCGGCGCGAGCCCGGCGTTCACCAGCGCGATGACGTCGTGATCGCCGAGGAGCATGTCCGCGACGTGTACGGCGTCAGCCTCTCTGAGACTGTCCCGGACGGCCCGTTCCGATCCGAGGACGGTGTCGATCGCCAAGAGGGTCGCCCTGTCGGGCCACTTCGTGATCGGCGCTGGATCTGCGGCGATGAAGGTGCAGCTATCGGAGATGTATGACCCGAGTGTCTCGGTCGCTTCGCGCCGAAGGTCGATGACCGCGTCATGGATGGCCCCCTCGCCGTCTCCTTCGACGATCGCCAGCACGTCGAACTTGCCCCAGATCGAGTAGTGGGCCACGAACCGCGCGGGTGCGCGCTTGCGACAGCGTTCGATCGTCGCGTCGAGGTACCAGAAGTCAGCGCCCCGCTCTCGCTCCAGAAACACGTAACCTCGAGACATCCGATAACCCTCCAGAAGCCCGTCTTGATGACGGGGTACAGGCGAATGGCCCGGCCCTCCGTTCGGCCGCAGCCGACATGAGCGTAGCGGCTGTCCCAGGACTCTGCCTCGGTTTGAACTTCCCCGTTACCGATTGACCGCGACCCTCGGGGCCATCGCAGAGGTGCTCGGTCCTCGTTCGCGCTCCGGCACCGAATGCCGATGAAGGGGGATCCGGCTGCCTGCTCCCGTGGACGGGAGGTCGCCGAATGCCGGTTCGTTCCAAGGTCTCCTCGTTCTGCTCGCGCAGCGTCTCTCGATCGGTGCCTCGCCTCGAGCATCTCAATCGCGTTGCGGCTGTTGGTCCGCGCGGTCGTGAGCAGTGAGCCCGTGAAGGCGCTCGGGCCTCGGGCTGGAAGCTGTCGAGCGCCAGCACCACGTTTCCCCGGTCTGCCCCGGCCGTCGACCTCGGCCCACATCTGCTGGATGACGCTGTCGACGGAGCTCAGCGACTGCCAGCGCCGGGGGCTCTCGCGCGCGGACGTCCCCACGTCCGGTGGACACGGATTGTTGCAAAAACGCATTTGCATGACGATCGTCGAGTCTTCCGCATTGACTCACGAGGTCGCTGTAGATTGCTTGGCGACGCACGTTTCGAGCACGGTGCTCGAGAGGTCGCGCTGCGGCCGCGTGTGCTCCCGGCGCACGCGGCGATGGCTCGACGGCGAAACGGAGTGACTGAGCGGTCGTGTGCGATGGCGCTCCAGCGGAGAGTCACCGGGCGCGCCGCGGGATCGACGGCGTCGCTGGGCCGACGCGGAAGCGGTCACCGAAGCCGACATCGAAGCCGAGATGGAAGCAGACCTGGAAGCAGACATGGAAGCAGACCTGGAAGCAGACATGGAAGCAGACCTGGACGCAGACATGGAGGCCGACACGGAGGGAGGCTGGGGCGCAGGCGGAGGAATCAGGAGCCCGACGACCGACGGGCCTGCTGGACGGGCCTGCTGAAGGAAGGGAGGGGCCCCTCCGCGCGGACTCGGCTGGGCTGAGTGACCTGCGAAGCCGCTGACTTGGTGCCGGACGTCGAGGCGGGCGAAGTGCCGGACAGAACGACTGAACGCCGCACGACTTCCGGCCCAGCGCAGGGCCGACTGTCGACGACAGGTGCCGCTCATGGATCGACCCCCGCTGCGTGTTGCACCGTGGACCATTCGGGCGCGCCGCCGCTCCGAAGTGAAGGGACTCTCGGCGATCATGCGCAACCAGGAGGACAAGGGACTCCAATCGCGTGCGGCCGCGCCGGGAGGGGTCCGGCTGGACGGCAACGGGGATGCCGGACGAGCGGCTCTCCAGCCACAGGGGCCACGATCGGCAGACGGCGCGGCGATCGAGGTCGTTGGACTTTGGGAGGTCGCGGAGCGTGCAGAGGGTGCGGGGCTCACGCCGATCACGGAGCGCGGGGGACGGACGGAGGACGCGGAAGACACGGAGGACACGGAGACCCCGGAGAGCACAGCGACCCCGGAGAGCACGGCGACCACGGAGAACGCGGAGGGCACGGAGACCCCGGAGACCCCGGAGACCCCGGAGACCGCGGAGACCGCGGAGAACACCGAGGACACTGCGACCACGGAAGACACCGAAGAGACGGAATCCACGGAGGGCACGAAAGACACGGCGGACGCGGAGGACCGTGAACACACGGACAACGTCGAGCCGGCGGAACACACAGCGGAAGCCACGGTCGCTGATGCACGCGGCGTCATCGGCGTGGGTCGGCCGAAGTGCCCGGACGCAGCGCCACGCCTTCGCACGGCGCGCTCTCCGACGACGCGCGACGCCGAGCGCGCACCGCTGCACGAAGCTGATGCCCTCGATCAGCCAGGGACGGCGATCGATCCGGGCACCGGCAGCATCGTGGGCGTCCGAGAGCGAGGGCGCGACGGCGGCAGCGACGGCGTCAGCGGCAGCGGCGGCGACGGCGGCAGCGACGGCGTCAGCGGCAGCGGCGGCGACGGCGGCAGCGACGGCGTCAGCGGCAGCGGCGGCGACGGCGGCAGCGACGACGACGGCAGCGGCGCGGCGCCGCCACCGACGGCAGCGGCGCTCTCCGATGCGGAGCTGCGGATGCTCGTCGCATCGGGCGTGGGTCCGGTCTGGCACCGGAAGCTGATGGAGACATTTGGCTGCGCGGAAGCGGTTGTCGATGCGACGATGCAGGAGCTGGCGCTCGTCGAGGGGATCGGCGCCGCCCGAGCCGAGCGCATCTGGCGATCGCTCCGCGCAGCCGACCCGCTTCGCGAGCGTGCGGCGATGGATCGCACGAGAACGCGCGTCGTGAGAATCGCGGACGCGGAGTATCCGGCGATGCTGGCGACCATTCCCGATCCGCCGCCGGGACTCTGGCTTCGCGGTTCGTTCGGTCCGTCGGATGGCTGCGCGGTGGCGATTGTCGGTTCGCGGCGGTGCAGCAGCTACGGGCGCGAGCAGGCCGCTCGGCTCGCCTTCGCGCTGGCCGAGTGTGGCTTCACCGTCGTCTCCGGCGGCGCTCGGGGGGTGGACGCCGCGGCCCACCGGGCCGCGTTGCGGGCGGGCGGCCGCACGATCGTCGTCAGCGGCTGCGGCCTCGGGCACTGCTATCCGCCGGAGCATGCGGAGCTCTACCACGCGATCGCCGAACACGGCGCCGTCGTGAGCGAGCTGCCGCTGGACTCGCCTCCGCGCCCCGAGTGCTTCCCGCGACGCAACCGGATCATCTCGGGGCTGAGTCTGGGCGTCATCGTCGTCGAGGCGGCGCTGCGGAGCGGCGCCTTGATCACCGCGCGCGAGGCGGCCGAATCGCACGGCCGGGAGGTGATGGCCCTCCCGGGACCTGTCGACTCGCCGCATTCGGCCGGGTGCCACCGGGCGCTCCGGGAGGGCTGGGCCGGGTTGGTCACGGGAATCGAGGACGTTCTGGCGCAGCTCGAGTCGAGCCTCTCGCTCGTCGAAGCCGTCGGGGGAGAGCGCTCCCGTCGGGTGGCGATGCACCGGAGGGTCAATGGGCTCAGCCGGGGCACCGAGCCGCATCCGGGTGATGCCCCGGATCGCCGACTCGATGCCGGACCGCCCACGGCCGCGACCGCCGAGCGGATGATCGCGCTGCTCCGCGATCGCGGCCCGCTTCCTGCGGAGGCCATCGCTCCGGTTCTCGGCGTGGCGGCCGGAGAGGTCCTCGCGGCGGCGACCGTGCTCCAGCTCGGACGGCGGCTGATCCGCACACCGCGAGGGTTTGCGATCCCGCCTGCGCGCGCTGCCGGTCGGAGAGGCAGGGAGTGAAGGGCGGACCCGTCGGCAACGCCGCTGAACCCGAGGAGGGTCCGCGCAATGCGGCCGACCGCAGGGACGCGAGATCGCTCGTCACCGACGGCGCCACGCGCGGCGACGACGGGCCGTGAGCGCGCGCCTGCCGAGCGCTCGGCCGGTCCCGCGCCCGCCGGGTGAGTCCGCGTCTGCCCCGGCGGCCGGCTCCTGCCTCCTGCCGCGACGCCGAGCCGGGTTGCGAGGCGGGATCCGCCGGCGCCCTCCCTCCGCACGACGCTCCTCCTCGCGCGACCTCCGCGAGGCGCTCGGGCCGACGGGCCCTCGAAGCCCCACCGACCTTCCCACATCAAAGCCCGCGCGACCGTCGAGCCGATGAAATTCCGGCCGCGCCGCACCGTTGAAGGGGCGTCGCCCTGATCGTGGCGACCGGTGGCGGACGGTCGCTGGTCCTTGGCGCATCCAAGCGCTGCCCCCTCGTCGCCGAGGGGGTGCGAGGCGACACTTGCAGCGGAGTCCCTCGACGCGGGGGCTGGCGCCCGTGTCGGTCCTCAGACCGGACCAGCGCGGGAAGCGCCGGACGCGGAGGGTTGGCGGAGCGGCTGGATCGAGCGGGCGGTTCGACGCGAGGTCGAAGCGAGGCTGCCACGATGCGGTCGGGTGGCCCGCGAACCAAAGGTCGTCTCGCGGATCGAACCGACAGGAGAGCTCATGGGGCGAGTCGCGGTCATCTCGGACATCCACGGCAACCTCGCCGCGCTCAACGCGGTCCTCGAGTGCATTGACGAGTGCGGCATCGCCGAGATCGTCTGCCTTGGCGACATCGTGGGCTACGGCCCCAACCCGCGCGAATGCGTCGAGGTGACGCTTGCGCGCTGCCAGACCGTCGTGCGCGGCAACCACGACGACGGCGTACTCGACCGGGCCCAGCTCGGCGACTTCAACGGGATGGCCAGGACGGCCCTGCTCTGGACGCGCGCCGCTCTGCTGCGGTCGCATCTTGAGCGGATCGCAGCGCTGCCGCTCCGTGCGCACCTCTTCGGCGCGGTGATGTGCGTCCACGACTCGCCACAGCCGGGAACGGCGGCGTACGTCCATGATGTGCGCGCCGCCGCGTTCGCGTTCAGGGGGCTCGACTCGGGGATCTGCCTGCTTGGTCACACACACGTTCCGATGGTCTTCAGCACCCAGTCGCTCTTCCCCGACGACCCGCTGACCCCCGGGGACGTCGACGCGCGGCTGCTCCGCGACGGGGATGTCGTCGAGCTCGATCCCGGCTCGCGCTACATCCTCAATCCCGGGTCGGTCGGGCAACCGCGCGACAGCGACCCTCGAGCCAGCTTCGGGATCCTCGATCTCGACGACGCGACGTTCAGGCTCCGCCGCGCGCCCTACGACATCGCCGCGACGCAGCAAGCGGCACTGGCCGCCGGACTCCCGGCCCCGCTCTCGCAGCGGCTCGCGATCGGGGCGTGAGCACGCGAACGGGCGCGACCGCGGGCGCTCCGCCTCGCGACGGCCAATCCGCTCCGCGACGGCCAGTCCGCCTCGCGACGCCCGAAGCGGCGCGGGCAGCAGTCTTCGGCCGCAGTTGCCGCAACCTCGACGCTGAGGCGAGGCGCCCTTGTCGGGTGGCGAGTCCTCTCTCAGTCGTCGCCCCTCGCTCCCGCTGGGCTGAAGCGATCCGGGGAGCGATGAGGGTGCAGGTGCGAGCCGAGGTGCGCACCGCTGCGCCCGAGCGCGCGGTCCTTTCGCAGCGGACAGCGTGCGGCAGCGCCGTCCGCCGAACCGTCGGCGGCGACGGCGGGACGGCCCTCCGGCCGTCCACCCTGCGCCGGACGCCGGGGTCGTTGGAGTGCTAACCTCGCTGACCGCTCCTTGGCGGTGGTGTGGTCGGTTCCCGCGAACCGCGAGGGACCCAGGAGGCAGCGCCTCCGGAACGGACTTCCGCCGCCAGCCAGGCCCGGAGAGCTCGGGAGCGGTCGGGAGGAGCGCTGCACCCCGCTTCGGGCGCTCCCTGCACGGCGCGGTGGAGGCCGAGGCGGAGCGGCGTTCCCGAGCGGTCTGCGTGCGGGCTGTTCGCGGGCGCTCCGCGGCAGCGGGAGGCGAGTCGCCGGGGAGGAGGCTCGCCCGAGGCCGGTCGCGCGCCGGTCGAAAGGGGTGGGGAGAGTCAGTCGAAGCCGCCGAGGCCCTTCGTCCGAAGAGGCACCGGCAGCGCCAGGAGCTCCGTCCCCCCCGACCCTCAGCCGAATCCCGTCCTTGACCGGAAGTCGAACCATGCTCTATCGCTTCGTGCGAGCGACCCGTCGAAGCTTCGGCCTCACCGTGATGTGGGTCTACATCGGTGCGTTCGCCGTCGCCTTCTGCTTCACGTTCGCGCTGCCGATCGTCACCCTCGCGCTGGTCTTCATCGCGATCTTCGGACTCGTCGGCGTCTACCTGACGGAACTCTGCCTGGCCGCCTCGGAGCGGCTTCTGGCGAGGGGCTTCCTGAGGTCTTCGACGTGTCCGCGCTGTCAGCATGGAGTGCCGGTCGTCGCTGCCGAGGGAGGGATCGTCGCCTGCATGACCTGCGGGACCAGGTTCGATCGAAGCGGCGACGAACTCGATCCCGAGGCGAACGCACCGCCGTCGGCGGCGTAACGGACCTTCCCCGCGCGGCCGAAGCCGAACCGAACCGTCATCCCATCGACCGTGGCCAATCGAACCCCCGAATCATCCCCGAGTTCAGTTCCTGTCCGCGATCCGCTGCCCCGCGCCGCGCGGCGCGGGCCGCTCCGGCTGCTCCTGGACCTGTTCAGCAGCGTGAAGCTCGGCATCGCGCTGCTGGCGATCCTCTTCGTCTACTCGTCGGTCGGCTCGGCGGGGATCGTCTATCCGATCCATCCGAACATCTTCTCGGGCGACGCGTGGGTGCACGCTCAGATCAGGACGTGGCGCCCCTTCGAGATGACCGAGTTCGAGTGGTTCCACTGGTGGCCGTTCAACCTGCTGATTGCGCTGATCTGCGTGAACCTCTCGGTGACGACGGTGCGCCGCATCCGGTTCAACGTGGTGAACCTCGGCGTCTGGATGATCCACACCGGGATCATCGTGCTCGCCATCGGGAGCGTGATCTACTTCTGGAAGAAGGTCGAGGGCGACGTGCCGATCGTGCGGCGGCAGATCGTCGCCGAGGTCGACACGCCCGACGGCCCGGTGCGGACGGCGCTGCTCGCGATGCCCGGCGCCCGCACGAGCCTCGTCGCCGGGGGCGGTCGCTGGGAGTTCGAGGTCACCGAGATCGACCCGCGCTGGGAGATCCGCAGCGGCGACGATGCAGGAGCTCTCGCCTACAGCGTCAACGTCCTCGTCACCGCCCCGGGCGGACGCTACATCAGGCAGCTCCTCGCGGGATACCCCGAGTACACCGAGGACATCCTCTTCACCGACGATCCGCACCAGCCGCTCCAGCGCGCCGTGCGGGCGCTGGGACGCCCGACGGTCGACGAGACGCTGCGGCTCTCGCTCGCCTTCGATCCGGCAGACCACTTCTACCTCAAGAACGACGCGATGAAGAGCTGGGCGCTCTATGTCCGTCGCCCGGGCGACCACGCGTGGGTCGAGCGTCCGATCCACGGTCTGCCGCTCTACAACGACTACGTCGCGTCGCGCGACGACGTGATCACGGCGCCCTTCGAGCCGGAGCCGCCCGCAGCGCCGCTGGGCATCCGCGTCGGCGCGGCGAACCCGGAGGATCCATTCCCCGAGACGACCTTCGTCGTCGATGGATTCCTGCGCTACGCGATGACGCGGACGCAGCTTCGGCGCGGGACGCCCGCGGACCCGATCAACCCCGCGGTCTTCCTGACCATCGGGCTCCGCGACGGCACCGATCGAGGACGCCAGGCGGAGTTCCGGCTCCTCGCCGACGACCCGGAACAGAGCCGAGCCAACGAGGGGCTGCTCGTCTTCCGTCGCATCGGCAGCGTCGAGGAGCGCGAGCGCCTGCTGCTTCCGCCGACGCTTGAGATCGACGTGCCGGATCCTGCCGGCGGGCGCGGCGTCTCGCTCTCCGTCCCGATCACGCGCCTCTCGATCGCCGACGGCGAGATGCCCTTCGAACCCATCGAGGGGACGCCGTACCGGTACCGCCCGCGGCTGGTCGAGGACGACATTCCGCTCGCGGCGACGAGGGCTTCGCTGGCGATCGTCGAGATCGAGGGGCCGGGAGGCCCGTTCCGCCGCTGGGTCTTCGACGATCCGAAGCTCACCCGCGACGTGACCGAGGAGACTGCCGCCGACGCCCACGGCGCAGGCCGCATCGTGGATGCGGGGATCGTCATGCGCTACCGCCCGGGCGCCGGGCGCGCGGTGCTCACCGTCCTCGCCGGTCCCGGCGAGGATGAGCTGGGGCTGATCGTCGCGTCAAGCACCCGACCGGCGCGCTACCTCCCCCTGACCGTCGGCGTTCCCGAGCCCATCGGCAATGACCTCGCGGTGGTCGCGACGGACTACATGCCGCGCGCCGTGGTCGTCACCCGCCCGTTCGTCGTGCCGCGCCGCGAGCGCATCCGGGACGCGGGGGAGTTCTTCAGCCAGATCCGGCTCGGCGTCGAAGGGGGCGAGCTCGGCTTCGCCGACGGTGTCCCGTGGATCGCGTTCCATCGCTATCCGTTCACGGGCCCGGAGTGGGCGCTCCGCCGGTTCCCATACAGCCCGACCACCGTCACGCTTCCCGGCGGCGAGCGGGCCGAGGTGCTCTTCTCGCGGCAGCGCCGCCCGCTCCCGGCGCCGATCGTGCTCGAGGACTTCCGTCTTGCGACGCATGTCGGCGGGTTCACGGGGGAGACCGGGAGCATCCGCAACTACACGAGTCTCGTGCGCTTCGACGACGTCGAGCGCGACGGCGTCCGGACCCTGAGCGATCCGATCGAGGTCAGCGTCAACGACCCGATCGAACGCGACGGCTGGTGGTTCTTCCAGGCGCAGTGGGATCCGCCCGACGAGGCCCGCGCCGCCGGCCAGCGGGCCTCCGCGGGACTCAACTACACAGTCCTCGGCGTCGGCAACCGCGAGGGCGTGTACATCCAGCTTCTCGGCTGCGCCATCGCGGTCGTCGGGATGATCTACGCCTTCTACATCAAGCCGATCATCAAGCGGCGGCGCCAGGAGGCGGTGCTGGCAGCGCTCGCGGCTTCGACGGCCGGTGCCGGGCGCGGGCGCGGCCGCGGAGCGAGCGCGGAGGGTGTCCGCAGCGAGGATGAACTGGTGAGCAGCGGAGGAGAACGACGATGAACGAGCGCAGTCAGATCGAGGTCGGCACGTCCGACGGAACCGGCATCGGAGGCAGTGCGCGAGCGACCGGCGACGGCACACCGTCCCTGCTGCGGCGCTGGTGGCTGCCGGCGCTCGCTGCGCTGGTCGCCATCGGGCTCTCGGCGTGGTTCGGCGCCACCCGCGGCCTTCGCGGCGGCGCCGGCGGTGCCGAGGGCTTCGCGGCGCAGCTTGACATGCGACCGCTGGGCAACATCGCCGTCCATGGCGATGGGCGGCTGAGGAGCTACGACTCCTTCGCGAACACGCTCATGGCCTTCGTGAGCGGACACCGCAGGATCGCGGGGCAGTCGCCGGGGTTCACCTACCTCGACATGATGCTGCGTCCGGAGGCCTACGAGGATGCCGACGTCATCTATGTGAAGAACCGCCAGGTGCGGGCGCAGATCGCCGACGCCCTGCGCGCCGCGGCAGCGAGAGATCCCGCCGAGATGGCCGAGATCGACGTCCGGATGGACGCGTTCATGAACTCCGGGCTGATCTCCGAGCGGCTCGTCCGCAGTCCGGTGCTGGTCCCGCTGATGGACACGCTCTCCGCGGACCTGATCAGGACGCAGAAGTCGGTCGAGGCGATCAACACCGCCATGGCGGTCAAGCGGCCGCAGCTCCTGCTCTCGCGGCTGCGGATCATTCCGCCGCCCGACGGCGATCCCGAGCGCCGCTGGCATGGCATCGAGGAGGCGATTCCCGTCCGCGGGGCCGACGGGGCGCTTCAGATGCTCCCGATCGCCGGGATGGATGCGGCGACGCAGCGGACGATCGCGAGCCACTGGACGGACCTCGTCAACGGCTGGCTGCGGCAGGACGCGCGCTCGGTCAACTCCGCGATGGCCGGTCTCGCCGCGCAGCTTCCGGCGGTGAACCCGGAGGTCTATCCGTCTCAGGGCCGGCTGGCCCTCGAGAGCTGGTACTTCGCCGTCGACAACATGAGCTGGGTCTGGCTGGTCTACATGGCCTGCGTGATCCCGCTGCTCATGTACGCCGCGTACCGCTGGCCGACGGCGCTGCGGCTCGGCCTCGCGCTCTTCGTCGCCGCGTTCATCCTTCAGACATCCGCCACGGGGATCCGCTGGTACATCTCCGGGCGCTGGCCGAACTCGAACATGTTCGAGGCGGTGACGACGGCCTCGTGGTTCGGGGCCTGCGCGGGCGTGCTGCTCGAGATCATGCTGCGCAACAGCGCCATGCGCGGGCTCTTCGCGCTCGCGGCCGCGGTCTCATCGATGGTCGCGCTGATGGCGGCGCACTTCCTGCCCGCCTACCTGAATCCGAACATCGCGAACATGATGCCGGTGCTGCACGACGTGTGGCTCTACATCCACACGAACGTCATCATCTTCGCGTATGTCCTGATCTTCATGGCCGCGGTTTCGGCGGCCCTCTACCTCGGGTGGCGGGTGCTCGGGGGTCCGCCCGACTACGCGCGGGTGGGCGGCGCGGGCTCGCTGATCGTGCCCGGGCGCTCGGCGCTCGCGCTGGATCGAGGGGTGGTCGCGATGTCCGGCGGGGCGGCCGTGCTCGGCGGTCCGCCGGGGATGGCGGGTCTGCCGGCGGACCCGTCGCCGGCTGCGGGTGTCTCGGCGGGGACCGCGGCGCTTCGCGCCGACCGTCGCGCCTCGCCGGGAGAGGTCTTCGACGGCGTGACCATGGTGCTCATGGAGTTCTCCTTCATCCTGCTCTGGGCGGGGATCGTGATGGGCGCCATCTGGGCCGATCACTCGTGGGGCCGCCCGTGGGGCTGGGACCCGAAGGAGGTCTTCGCGCTGAACACCTTCCTCGTCTTCGCCCTGCTGATTCACGTCCGGCTGAAGGCGAAGGACAAGGGTCTCTGGACGGCGCTGCTCGCGATCCTCGGAGCGGGCGTGATGCTCTTCAACTGGATCGTGATCAACTTCGTCATCGCGGGGCTGCACTCCTACGCGTGAGCGGGCTTCGGGCGCCGACCGGGTGAATCCGGCGTCCGATCCGGAGCGGCGCGCAGGGGGAACGGACGGGCGGCCTCCGCTTCGCCGCGCCGAGGGCGGCGGTGGCGTGCGCGGCGGCGCCGGAGTTGCCCGACGCTTGGCCCGCGGCGGAAACCCGGTGCCTTGGGCGGTCGAGTCGGCGCGGGCGACCGGCGCCGAGCCCGGGGCGTCGGTGTCGCTGGCAGTGGGAACCCCTCCGCAGCCCGAGCGACTTTCGCCACAGGCTGCCAGGGCTGTACCCTCGCACTCGCCATGACCGCGTCGCTTCCGAAGTCGATCGTCGACGCATTCAGCCAGTCAGTCCGCGACGACGCGCGCGACCGGGCCGTCGGCTCCGGACACAGGCTCTACGAGCTCGGAGGCCGGTCGCTGGCGATGCGCTGGAACGGAGAAGAGGGGGTCGCCACGCGACTGGACTTCGCCGCCGACGGGCGGACGATCCGCTGCTTCTGCACCTGCGGCGATGCATCGGGCCTCCGCCATCGCTGCGGCCATGTCTACATGCTGCTCCAGACGCTCCAGATCGCGCGCCCGAAGCTCCGCGGTGACGGGTATCGCATCGCCTCGAACGCGCATGCCCCGGTCGCGCTCTGCCGGCCTGCGGACGATCAAGCCGTCGCCGAAGCGATTCTCGAGCTCACTCGGATCGTCCCGCACGCACTTGAGCTTCGGCTCGAGCTCCTCGAGCCGGGCGCGGCACCGAGCCCGACGCAGGACTTCATGGTCCTCCGGCGCGACGGCGGGCCGGGGGCGCGCGGCGCCGGCCCGGCGGCCCCGCGGCAGCCGACATACCTCGACCGGCTCGACGCGGAGTGGCAGACCGCGCTGCGGCACGTCGAGTCGGTGCCGTCGCGGAAGCGATCGCAGACGCGCCAGAGGGAGCTGGTCTATCGCCTTCATGGCGCGGGCGACGACGACGTCTTCGACCGCGACCTGCTGGTCGAGCTCGTCGTTGCCTCCGAGGCGGCGACGACGGACGACGCGGGAAGGCGGATCCTGTCGCCGGGACCGGTGCGCGCCAGTCTCTCGGGGAGCGCCCGCACCGGCCTCGGCGCCGAGGACCGCGAGATCGTCATGATGATCGTCGGCGCGACGGAGCGTGGATGGGACGATCGAGGCGTCTGCTCCATTCCGCGCGAGGATGCGAGGTTCGTGGCGACGCGGCTCGTGAAGACCGGACGAGCCGTGGTCGCGGATTCGACGCTGTGGCGGGGCGGCAGGCACTGGCTGCTCCCGGCGATTCGGGAGATTCCCGGCGCCACCAGCCCGGTCGTCGCCGCGTCGTTCGACGACGGCGGCCCATGGCGCTTCGTGCTCGAGCTCGCCGTCGATCCGAACCGCCCGAAGGAGCTCCTGCGACTGGCGCCGCGGCTCGCCCGAGCGGGAGTCGTCCGTTCGCTCTCGGGGGCGGAGCTGGTGCTCGACGACCTCGTGCTCTGGCGCTGCGGGATGGTGGAGGTCGATGCCGGATCGGGCTCCGCCTGGCGCGATCTCGGCGACCAGGGCGTTCCCATTCCGCGCCGATCGACGGCGCGGTTCGTCGAGGCGCTCGCGCGTCGGACGGACCTGCCCGAGATCCTCGTGGCGGATGAGGTCGCGGGCTCCGTCGGACTGGTCGCCGCCGCCGCGGAACGACGGCATCTCCACGTCGCTCCCCACCCGACGAAGCCGCGCGTGGTCCGGGCGACGGCGTCGCTGCGATCGACGGGGGCGGGCGCCCCGACGCTGCCTGTCGGAGGCTCGGCGAGGGTCGCCATCGGCGTGCTGCCACCGACGCTTCTCCGCCGCGATGACGCCCTCGATGCCCAGGCGCTGGGCGAGCTTGCCGAGGCCGGGTTCACGCGCACCGCGGCCTTGCCGGAGGGCGAGCATCGCCTCGCGAAGCGCGACTTCACCCGCGCCCTCGCGGCGCTCGCGGCCCGCGGGTGGACGATCGAAGGCGAGGCCGGCCTGCTGCGCGTGCCCGGCGCGCTGCGCTCCTCCGTGCGGAGCGGGATCGACTGGTTCGATCTCGAGGGCGAGGTCGACTTCGGCGGCGCCGCCGTCTCGCTGGCCACGGTGCTGGAGTCGATCCGGGAGCGGCGTTCCGTCGTTCCCATCGGCGACGGCACGTTCGGCATCCTCCCGGACGAGTGGCTCTCGCGCTTCGGGCTGCTCGCCCGCGGGGGCGTCACCGACGGCGCCGCAACGCGCTTTCGACCGGCGGCGCTGCTTCTCGTCGAGGCCGCGCTCGGTGCCGAGGCCGTCGACCGCGACGAGGCGACCGCGAGGATCCGCGCCGGACTGCGGAGCTTCGAGGGCGTCGAGCCGCGCGATCCTCAGGAGTCCTTCGTCGGCGAGCTGAGGCCATACCAGCGGGAAGGCCTGGGCTGGCTCACGGCGCTGCGCGGCTTCGGCCTCGGCGGCTGCCTCGCCGACGACATGGGACTCGGCAAGACGATCCAGGTCCTCGCGCTGCTCGATGCGCGGCGCGCCGAGCGGGAGCAGGCTGGAGCCGGCGCCGAAGGCCCGCGCGCTTCCGTGGTGGTCGCGCCGCGATCGCTGGTGCACAACTGGCTCCGCGAGGCGGAGCGGTTCGTTCCCCAGCTCCGCGTGGTCGACGCATCAGGCACCGAGCGCTCGTTCGAGCGCGAGCGGCTCGACGAGTGCGATGTCGTCGTGACCACCTACGGCGTGATGCGCAGCGAGATCGCGGCCATGCGCGAGGCGGAGTTCGACTACGTCGTCCTCGATGAGGCGCAGGCGATCAAGAACGCGGCCTCCCAGACCGCGCGGGCGGCGAAGCTGCTGCGCAGCCGGCATCGGCTGGCGCTCTCGGGAACGCCGGTGGAGAACCACCTCGGCGAACTCTGGTCGCTGGTGGAGTTTCTCAACCCTGCCCTCTTCGCGGCGGGAGGGCCGACCGGGAGAGGCGACGGTGAACCCGGCGCCATCAGAACGGGCGATCTCGCCGATCCAGCGCTCGCGGCCGCCGCGGCGAGGGTCGTTCGTCCGTTCCTGCTCCGACGGACCAAGGCCCAGGTCGCGCCGCAGCTTCCGGATCGCATCGAGAAGACGCTCCTCTGCCGTCTCGAGGGGGCCCAGCGCACGCTCTACGCGCGCCTCCGCGACGAGGTGCGCGGGAGCGTCCTCGGGACCATCGACCGCGTCGGCGTTCGCCGCTCGGGGATCGCGGTGCTCGAGGGACTGCTCCGGCTGCGGCAGGCCGCGTGTCACCCGGGGCTGATCGATCCATCCAAGTCGGAGGAGCCGGCGGCCAAGCTCGAGTCGCTCCTGCCCACCCTCGAGGAGCTCGCCCAGGAAGGGCACAAGACGCTCGTCTTCTCGCAGTTCACGTCCCTGCTCGACCTCGTGGAACCGCGCCTCGAGCGTGCAGGACTGCGTTTCGAGCGCCTCGATGGATCGACGCGCGACCGCGAGGCGCGCGTGAACCGGTTCATCGCCGACCCGGAGTGCCCGGTCTTCCTCATCAGTCTCAAGGCAGGCGGGCTCGGCCTCAACCTGACGGCGGCCGATCACGTCGTCCTGCTCGACCCCTGGTGGAACCCTGCGGTCGAGGCGCAGGCGATCGACCGGGCGCACCGCATCGGACAGCATCGGACCGTCGTGGCGACGCGGCTCATCGCCGAAGAGACGGTGGAGCAGAGGATCCTCGAGCTTCAGGCGCGCAAGCGCGAGATCGCCGACGCGATCGTCGGCGAGGCGCGCGGCCCGCTCGCCTCGATGACGCGCGAGGACATCGAGGAGCTGCTCCGCTAGCACTCCAGCGCCCCTTGGGTCCGTCGCGAGGCGGTCGGAAGCGGATGTTCTGCAAGGAGAAGCGAAGCAGATGGGGCGCCGGTGGCCCCGCTGCGGGCCATCAAGCACCCATCGATGCAACGAGCTGCGAGCTTCAACGCAGCAGAACGCCGCTTCCGGACGCCGCAGCAGGACGCCGCAGCAGGAGACAGGGGGCGCTGGAGTGCTCGCAGATTGTGGCGGATGCGAAGGCGCTGGTCCGCAGCGTGAAGGAGGCGACCGCCAGCACGGGCGTCGCACCCCGCGCCGTGCTGGCCGACGCCGGATTCGCGTCGGAGGCGAACTTCGTGGCGATGGAGCAGGTGGGCGTGCGGGCGCATGGCTCGCTGCGCCGCGAGGGCAAGCCGGCAAAGAGTGCAGCGCCGAAGCGAATGCGGCGTCGCTTGACGGCCCGAGCGGGCCGAAAGTAGCATGCCCGCCGCGCGCATCTGGTCGAGCCTGCGATCGGGTGGCTGAAGATGGTGGTGGGATTCAGGCAGTTCAGCCTGCGGGGTGCAGCGAAGGTCGCAGGGGAGTTCACACCGGCGTGCATGCCGGACGCCCACTCTGACGTCGGGGGGCTCGGTGACGCAGCCTCCTGGCGCGCCCCGATCGACGGTCGCCGGAGCCCGTTCGAGGTTCTTCGGAGAGAGTCCATGCATCCCCCACGAAGCGAGTCAACCCAGACGCTCGCGGTCCCGGACGCGCGCGACCCCGGACGGCAGCTTGCCTATCTCGAGGTCGGCGACCCGAACGGCGCGTTGGTCATCCACAACCACGGCGGGCCGAGCAGCAGGCTCGAGGCGCGCCTCTTTGCCGAGACGGCATCGCGACACCGCCTGCGGTTCGTCTGCGTCGATCGTCCGGGCATCGGGCAGTCGAGCCCGCAGAGTGCGCGCAGCTACTCCGGCTGGGCCGAGGACCTCACGGCGATCGCCGACGCGCTGGGCCATCGCGAGTTCGGCGTGACGGGCTGGTCGGAGGGGGGCCCGTGGGCGCTCGCGGCCGCGGCGTTCATCGATCCGGCTCGACTGCGCCATGTCTCGAGCATCGCGGGCGGGAGCTACGGGGCGTTCGGCGACGACTGGGCGAAGGAGCACCTCTCGGCGGCGGACGCGCTGGGCGGGCTTCTCGCCCTGCACTTCGAGCCGGGGTTCCGGCTCATGTACGGCGCCCTCGGCGTGGCCGCCGAGCACTTCGGACCGAGCTACATCAGGCAGATCGCGAAGGCCGTCAACGGCTACGACCGCCAGATCATCGCGCGGCCGGAGTTCGAGGCCGCCTTCCTCGCCGCGAGCGCGGAGTGCTTCGCGCGCGGGAGCGAAGGGCTCGTCCGCGACAGCGAACTGCTCTATCGAAGCTGGGCGTTCGACGTGAGGAAGATCGAGCGGCGCGTTCACTTCTGGCAGGGACTTGACGACCGCCTCGTGCCGGACGCCATCAACCGGAAGGTCGCCGACGCGACGCCCGGCGCGGTCTGGCACCCGGTGCCGGAAGCGGGTCACTTCGTGGCCATCGGCGCGGCCGACGAGATCCTCGCCATCGCGGCGGAGGAGCTGGGATCGAGCCGAGCGGCGTGACGACGATTCGCTCGGGACCGGGCCCGGACCGGATCAGCCGCAGGCCAGACGCAGGCCAAACGCAGGCCAGATGGGGCTCAGAATCGATCGGATCGACGTGCGCCCGCCGGCGGATCGACGCCCCTCCCGCGCTGCGCTTCCCGCGCGGCGCTTCCCGTGCTGGTTGTCCAGCGCGGCTCGTCGAGGACGGCGATCGGCGCGCCGCGCGAGCGCGCGGGCGACCGCTCAGTCCACGCCATACACCGCGGCGTCGCCGAGCTCCTCGGCGATCCGGAGGAGCTGGTTGTACTTCGCGTTGCGGTCGCTGCGGGCGGGGGCGCCGGTCTTGATCTGCCCGCAGTTGGTCGCCACGGCGATGTCGGCGATGGTCGAGTCCTCGGTCTCGCCGCTGCGGTGGCTCATCACCGAGCGGTAGCCGCTGCGCGCGGCGACGTTGACCGTCTCAAGGGTCTCGCTGAGCGTGCCGATCTGGTTGACCTTGATGAGGATCGCGTTGCCGCAGCGCTCCTCGATTCCGCGCCGGAGAAAGACGGGGTTCGTGACGAAGAGATCGTCGCCGACGAGCTGGACCCGATCGCCGAGGCGCTCCGTCAGCGTCGCCCACCCGGACCAGTCACCCTCCGCGAGACCATCTTCGAGCGAGCGGATCGGCCACCGATCGCACCAGCTTGCCCAGAGATCGACGAGCTCGTCGCTGGAGATGATCCGGTCCGGGTCGCTCTTGAAGAAGCAGTATCCCTCGCGACCGCGCTCCTTCGCGGCCGAGGCGAGCTCGCTCGCGGCCGGATCGAGGGCGAACCAGAAGTGCTCGCCGAGGCGGTACGGAGAGCGCTCGATCGCGGTCGCGATCAGCTCGAGCGCCTCCTCGTTGCGGGCGAGGTCGGGGGCGAAGCCGCCTTCATCGCCGACGGTGCTGGAGAGGTGCTTCTCGTGGAGCACGGTCCGGAGCAGGTGATAGACCTCGACGCTGGCGCGCAGGGCCTCGCCGAAGTCATCGAACCCCCACGGCTGGATCATGAACTCCTGGAAGTCGACTGTGTTGTCGGCATGCTTGCCGCCGTTGAGGACGTTGAGCATCGGAACCGGGAGCGTCCGCGCGGCGGTCCCGCCGAGGTACCGGTAGAGCGGCTGCTGCGTCGCCGAGGCAGCGGCCTTCGCCACCGCGAGCGAGACGCCGAGGATCGCGTTCGCGCCGAGGTTTCCCTTGTTCGCCGTGCCGTCGATGGCGAGCATCAGTCGGTCGATCGCCTCCTGCTCGCGGCAGTCGAGGCCGAGGAGCTCCGGCCCGATGGCCTCGACCACGTTGCGGATCGCCCCCGCGACGGACTTGCCCATCCAGCGCTGGCGTTCGCCGTCGCGGAGCTCGACCGCCTCGTGTTCGCCCGTGCTCGCACCCGACGGGACGATCGCGCGGCCGAGCGTGCCGTCGACGAGGAGCACCTCCGCCTCGAGCGTGGGATTCCCGCGCGAATCGAGGACCTGGCGGGCGTGGACATGCTCGATCTCGAAAGCCATGGTGGGCATGGACGCATGGTACAGAAGTGGCGGGGGATCGCGGCCGGCGCGGTCGGTGAGGATCACGGCGCTGCTCACGATCCGCGTCGAGCAGATCCGAAGCGGGGGATCGCGGTCGGCGCGGTCGGCGCGGTGGCGACCGAGACGCGCCCGCACCCCGCGCCTCGTTGGCGCGGGGCCGTGCAGCGGCGCACGCCAGTCGCGCTCGTCCGACCGCGGCGTCGGATCACTCGACGCCGAGCGCTCGCGCCACGTCGCGGACGACCCAGCTCATCCGACGCATCGCGCTCTCGGTCCGGCTGGCCAGATGGGGGAAGAGGTGGGCGTTGGGAACCCCGATCAGCGGATGGTCGGGCCCGATTGGTTCCGGCTCGTGGACATCGAGAAGCGCCAGCGCCTGCGGGCGCTCTGTGAGAAAGCCGCGCAGCGCACCGTGATCGATCACGAACCCGCGGCTGGTGTTGATGAGGATCGCATCGGGGCGGAGCCGGTCGATCAAGGGCCTGCCCACGAAGCCGCGGTTGGAGGGCCTGCCGTCGACGTGGATCGTGAGGATGTCCGACTCTGCGAAGAGCCGCTCCACGGAGACCGGCTCGGCGCCGCCGCTCCGCTCCGGTCCGATCTTGAGGAGGTCGTTGTAGATCGTGCGCATCCCCAGCGCACCGCCGACCTCTGCGATGCGCCTCCCGATCCGTCCGAGCCCGAGGACGCCGAGCACGCACTCGTCGAGCTGCCTCCGTCCGACCACCTCGGCGCGGAGCCTGCTCCACTCCGCGGGTTCGACGGCCCCGGCGAGCGCGGCGCGGGGTCGGATCGCGTCGCACATCAGGGCGACGACGTACTCGACGACCGCTTGGGTGTTTGCATCGGGGGTATGCACAACCTCGATCCCGCGCCGTGCGGTGGCGTCGAGATCGATGTTGTCGAGGCCGACGCCGGCGCGGCCCACCACGCGCAGCCGCGGCGCAGCGGTGAGAAGCGCTTCGTCGACGCGGGTGTAGGTGCGCACGACGAGCCCATCCGCCTCGGGCAGGAGCCGCTCGAGCGTGGGAGCGACTGCGGGCCCGAGTGCAGAACGGCCCGGCCCGGTCGAGCGGCCGCCCGTCGCGTTGCACACGGCCACTCGGCAGCGGGCTGCGAGCCAGTCGAGGGCCTCGCCATCCAATGGCTCGGCCACGACGACCAGCGGCGCAGCGTCGACGTTTCCTGGGGCCATCGCGTGCGCGGAGGGTAGGTGACGCGGCCTCTTCCGCCACGGGACAGGGAACACGCGGGAACGCCCGGGGACGCCCGGGGGAGCCTGCGGCGCGGGCATCTGAGGGACGGCGCGGGAGCACCCGGGGAGGCCCCGGGGGCCCGGGAGCGCCCGGGGGAGCCCGCCGCGCGCCGCCAGATCAGGCCACCACGCTGCACAGCGGCATCGAACCGTCACGGAAGGCCAGTTTCGCGCCCCGCGCAGCGGCGGGTGCGCTGCGCGGGAGCGCGACGTCGACCCATCCGGTCCTTCGCCTCGCCGGGCGGGCGGCGGCCGATCGGCGCACACGCCGGACCGTCCGTCGCTCAGTTCGGCGGGCGCGCGGCCGGATCGGGTCACCAGAGCGTCTGAAGCCTGAGGAACGCGGGGACGGCGAGGAGCGTTCCGCCGCCGAGACCGCCCGCCAGCAGTCCGTACGCGATGCCGGTCGTGTCGGCCCTCTCGGCGGCCAGCGCCACACCGAAGCCGATCGCCAGGATCGCGGCGATGCTGAACAGGATCCCGACCAGGATGGTGATGCCTCCCGAGTCTCCTGGAATGGCGCCGTCTGCCCCGCCCTCATCGGCGACACGACCGCGGGCGATCGTGCGGGCCCGGCCCATCGGAATGAAGGAGAGCCCGAAGGCGAGCGTCGCAGCCGCCGCGGCCACGCTGGCCAGCAGCACCGTCGAGGTCGTCGCGTCCGAGCGCCACATCACCGCGACCAACGGCGTTGCGATCAGGCTGGGAGCGATGCAGGGTGCCCATCGGGCTCCCCGAAGGAGGCGCTGCGCTTCGGCGGCCGCAGCTCCTGCAACGCTGCCTTGGCGGTTGCCTGGGGCAACCGCGGCCTCGCTGAGCGTGCGGTCGGCAGTGAACTCGTCTTCACGAGCGTGTTGTTGCACCGGTCTGGCTCCCTTGCGCTGCGGTGTTGAGAGAATGACGCGTCGCTCCGTCGACGGGGACGGTGCACGCCACTGGCTGTCGTGTTAGCTGCATGGGCAGGCCTCGAGCGCAGGCCAGTCGACGCCGAGCTCCTGCTCCGGGACCGGACCGAGCAGGATCTCGCACTGACCCGCGAACATGGCGGCGACAAGGTCGAGACACTGGTGGAGCTGGTTGACCAGCGACTGGAACGCGGTGGAGGTCGCGCAGAGGAGCATGCACATCGCCGTCTCGTACGCATGTCGCGCTGACTCACGACAGAGCGCTCTCGCGTCCTCGGCGGCGTCCAATGCCGCGGTGTACGCCTGGTCTGCCGCGGCGAGGGCGGCTGTCCGCGTCTCGTCGGCCGTCGCGTATCGGGAGATCAATTCGGCGTGACAAGCGACGCTCGAACCGAGATAGACGGCGGCGCACCCCAACGCGACGACCGGCGACAGGCCTCCGCTCCAGGATGCCACTCCGATGCACGTGAAGAAGGCGGTCTTCGCGATCGCGAGGCAACCGAGGAATTCTCTGGTCGCCGCGTCGCGTGCGGCTCTCCAGGCGCGATGCGCCGCACCGGCGGCCGCAGAGTGCGTCCTCGTGGCGAGTTCGTGGTCGCGCTGGAAAGCCCGTTCGCAGGCCTCCTCCGCCTGGCGGCGTTGTTCGGCGAGGAGCTCGGCCTGACGCCGCGCGGACTCCTCGAGCCCTTCCGTCGCCGCCTCGAACCGCTCGTGGCACCGCGCGATTGCCGCATACGCAAGTTGACACGGACTCGGATCGCCCGGTGGGATGATCACGTCCGTCGTCGAGCCGACTTCTGCGGGATCCGGCGGCTCGTTCGAGCCGGGAGCCGAGGCGCTGCGCACGTCAGCCTCCAGGTCGGAGGACTCGATCCACTCGAGGAGCGCCGGCGACACCAATCCGAGGATGAAGAGCTCCGATCCCTTTGCCGAGGAGAGGATCAATCCGTCGATGGGCCAATCGCCGGTCGGCGTCATCATCCAGCCGACGGCGGACCATGCGCTGGCAGGCTCCGCCCCGGACGCTGCGATGATCGCTCCTTCGAGGAACTCGGCGAGATCGATCGCGGCGAGGAACCGCACCTCGTGCTCGGTCCCGCTGGAGTCGGTCGCGCGGAAGGGCACCGCAGCCGGTCCGTCAGCGTCAAACGGCCTGTCGAGCAGCAGTCCCCACGGGCCTGTCGGGGTCATCTGGAGCACCCGATCGAGCATCGAGAGGAACGCGACTCCGTGATCGGCGCCGGCCGGGTGCTTTGGCGGAGCGTCAGCGCCCTGCGCACGGGATTCCTGCGGAGTTGACAGAAGCGCGACCATCGCGAGAACGAGCAGGAACAGGCATGTCAAGACGCGCGCGGGCGCCATCGGTGGCGTGCCGGCCCCCCGCGATCGCGCACGAGCGCAGCCGACAGGGGTGTCAACCTGGTCGGCGCGCGGCCGCGCTCGCTCGCGCGGCCCAGCCGCGAGGCCGGAGAGCGAAAGCGCGTGTCCATGAGAAAGCGTGAACCACCGATGCGAGCATTTCATCTGATACCCCCGAAGAAAGTCAGGAAAGCGCGGTGACTCCCTTCGATCCCCTCTCAGCCCAGCCCGTGGCGAAAGTCATTCGGGCTGCGGACGACCGGACAGGCGAATCTCATCTTCGCCTCCCCGCTCGCCCTCGCCTGCGAAGCACTTTCGCCACAGGCTGCTCGCGATGCGACTAGGAAGTGCGTCGCATTTGTCCGATGGATCCCGATGGATCGCGACGGCAGGCGAGGGGGGCAAGGTACCCAGATCCCGCGAGCAGCGATTCAGGATGCGCCCTTTTTTGGGGGGGTCGTGCGGCAGCGGCCGACCTCCGGGCAGGGCGGAGACCGTCCTGGCTCATGCCTCGGCTCGCGGTTCAGTTTGAGTCCTCGAACCCGCCGTCCGAGTCCCTCGCGGAGGCCGTCCTGCGCGACCGACGGTCAGCCGGGCGGTCGCAGGCGCCGGCCGTCAGAGGCAGGACGCGTCGGCCACTCTGCGTCGGCCACCTGCGGTCGGGAGTTGCCCGGGGCCCGGGGTTGGTGGCCGCCGAGCGATTGACGGGAGGCCGGGGGCCTCTCTACAGTCGTCCCGTCGGGGGTTACAGCACGACCGCCTCGATCCCCCGACGGGCGGAGGCACTCGGTCGGTCTCCGAGCTGGCCGATGGCCCGTCGTTCCCCCGTTCCCGAACCGCCTGCCCGGCTGAGATGGCGCCGGGCTCAACCCCTTGCTGGAGGATTCCCGGATGAACAAAGCCGACTTGATCGAGGCCGTGGCCGCCGAGCTCAGCGAACCGAAGGCGCAGGCGGCACGGGCGGTCGAAGCCGTGCTTGCCAACATCACCAAGGGCCTTCAGCGCGACGGGGCGGTCAACGTCGCCGGGTTCGGCAACTTCGTGAAGAAGCACCGGGCCGCGCGGATGGGCCGGAACCCCATCACCAAGGAGCCGATGGAGATCAAGCCCTCGACGACCGTCAACTTCCGTCCTGCGACGCAGCTCAAGTCCCAAATGTGACCCGATCTGACCCACTCTGACCCACTCTGACTCACTCTGACTCGGCCGGTCCCACTCTGGTCGGGGGGGGAACCCGGGGCCAGCCGGGGAGACCCGGTCGCGCCGCGAGCATCCGTCGGACCGGCTCGGTCTGGCTCGACCCGCCGTGATCGGAATCGGGCTGGCGCGAGATTGAGCGGGCGCGAGACTGGCACGACACACGCATGGAGCTGGCATGGGTCTGGCGCAGGCTCGGCCGCACTCCGGACGGCGCGCCGGTTCGACGCCGGCTCGAGGAGGGCCTCGATGCGGGGAACGTCCGAAAGCACCGATGGGCACGGGGGATCGGAGGGATTCTCCCGGCGCCCTCGGTGTTCTCGTTGCACTTTGGGAAGGGGGGGTTACCTTGGCGATCTGCTGGCGACCCCATCGGCGCACTCCCGCGCGGGGTGCGCGGGTCACCGCTGACCGGTCTCGCGACCCGCGTGCGACGTTCCCCGTGCCCGCCCGCGGCGTCAGGTGAGTGCGATCACCGCCTGCCGTTCTCACCCTCGTGCGACCCCTTCGCCGACGCGGCCGCTCCAGAAGCCGGACCCCCAGCCGGAACCCAAGCCGGAACCCAAGCCGGAACTGGACCCGACGATGAACTGGCAGCAAACCCGGCGCTGATCTCAGGAGCTGAAATGTCCTTCCTGCATCGAACCCGCAGCCTTCCAACCCTCGTTCGCACCGCAGTCTGCGCCCTGCCGCTCATCGTCGCCCTCCCCGCGAGCGCTCAGGTCCTCGTCGAGATCGGGCTTCCCGACCTGATCGCTCGACTCGGCGCGGCGAACACGCCCACCGGCTTCGGGATCGGCGGAGGGCAGATCGAAGCGCCCGCAGGGACCGGCTATGGTCCCTCGCAGGCAGACTCGCAGTTCATCGGCGTGATGTTCACGCCGATGAGCGGGCCTCCCGGGTTCAGCGGCCACGCGACGACCGTCGGGCACAATTTCTACGGCAGCGTCTCCTCGCCCGCGAAGGACATGGACGACATCTGGCTCTGGGCCGCTGCGGACTTTCTTCAGGGCGGCTATCTCAACGCCCAGGGCCCATCGACGCTCCAGCCCGCGTCGCCGCCGGGAAACCTGCGCGTCTTCAACCACTCGTGGATCGGTTCGACCGGCAGCGCAGCGTCCGACAACTCCTGCTTGCGCCGGGGCGACTTCGTGATCAACCGCGATCAGACCCTCTTCTTCTCGGGGATGAACAACGCGGGGGGCAGCTACCAGCCCTTGATGGTCGGCGGCTACAACGGCCTTGCGGTCGGCCGCAGCGACGGCCAGCACGTCAGCGGCCCGACGCCCGGCGGCATCGACGGACCGGGCCGGATGAAGCCCGAGATCGTCGCTCCGGGCACCGCGACGAGCTGGTCGACGCCCGTCGTGGCCGCCGTGGCCGCCGTGCTTCTCGAGACCGCCGCGACCGATCCGGCGATCTCCCTCAACCCCAACGCCGACCACTCGCTCGTGATCAAATCGGTGCTGCTCGCCGGCGCGAAGCACCGCCCCGCGTGGACGAACAACCCCGTCACCAGCGGCCCGAATCGCGGCGTCACCGCGACGCCGCTGGACTCCAAATACGGCGTCGACGTGGTCAACGTCGACCGCAGCCATCTCATCCTGACCGCCGGGGAGTTCGACGGCGGCGGGGTGCCCGCGCTGGCCACGCCGATCGGCGAGGTCGGGTGGGATTTGGTCTCGGTCCCGGCGAGCCAGTCCCGCTGGTGGACGTTCACCACCTTCGGAACCACCGAGTCGCTCTCCGTCGCGGCGACGTGGCACCGTCTCGTCGCCTCGAACTTCAGCAGCTCGACCAACGCGAACTTCGACCTGCGGCTCTGGCGCGTCGACGGGATGGGCGACCTCCAGACGCTCGTCGGCGATCCCGGGATTCCGTTCTTCGACGGTGGCAACGTCGTCAGCCAGAGCGCCATCGACAACGTCGAGCACCTCTACGTCACCGGGCTGGCGGCGGGGACGTACGTCCTCGAGCTGGCCCGCATCGACGGCAACATCGTGCCCTTCAGCGTCGGCATCTCGTGGATCCGCTCGCCCGACCCGGGCTCGCCCGGCGTCCCCGGCGACCTCAACGGCGACGGCGTCGTCGATGGTGCGGACCTGGGGATCCTGCTGAGCCTCTTCGGCACCGCCGGTCCGCTGGGCGACCTCAACGGCGACGGCGTGGTGGACGGCGCCGATCTGGGAGCGCTGCTGGGACTGTGGGGGTGACCCGCCGCGCAGACTCCGTCCGCCGATCGCCCCGCGCGGAGAGTCCGCGCGCGGATGAGCGGCGACGCGCCGTGCGCCGCCAACGGAGTCCGGGCTCACCGCCGGGACCGAGCCTGCACAGCCCATGACGGCACGCAGCTCGAGATCGGCGCAGGCGCTCCTCGTCGCCATCGTGGCGCTCCTGGCCGTCGTCCTCCTCTATCCGATCTGGCTCACGCTCGAAGGCGCGTTCCGCACGCGCGACGGAGAGGGCTGGACGCTCCGCCACATCCTGACCGTCTTCACCGACCCGCTGCTGCGCGAGGGGCTGCTGAACGCCCTGATGATCGCGACGCTGACGACGGCGCTCTCGCTCCTCCTCGCGCTGCCGCTGGCCTTCGTCGGCGCGCGGACGTCCTTCCGGGGGCAGGCGCTGCTCTCGTCGCTCGTCCTGCTGCCGCTGATCCTGCCGCCCTTCGTCGGCGCCATCGGGATGCGCCAGATGCTGGGGCGCCGCGGAGCGCTCAACGGCCTGCTGGAATCGATGGGAGTGATCGACGCGCCGATCGACTTCCTCGGCGGCGGGGGGCTCTTCGGCGTCGTCGTGGTCGAGGCGCTGCACCTCTATCCGATCCTCTACCTCAACCTCGTCGCGGCGCTGGCCAACCTCGATCCGGCGCTGGAGGAGGCTGCGGAGAACCTGGGAGCGGGGCGCTGGCGGCGCTTCCGCCGGATCGTGCTGCCGCTGATCCGGCCGGGGCTCTTCGCGGGCGGAACGATCGTCTTCATCTGGTCGTTCACCGAGCTGGGCACGCCCCTGATGTTCGAGTTTCACCGGGTGACGCCGGTCCAGATCTTCAACGGCATCAAGGAGATCGCGGACAGCCGTGAGCCCTACGCCCTGACGGCGGTGATGCTGCTCTCGGCCGCCGCGCTCTACGCGCTCGGCCGCCTCGCATTCGGCGGGCGGGCGTACGCGATGTACGCCAAGGCGTCGATCCAGGCGCGGCCGCGCCGGCTTGCCGGCCTGCGGGCGGCGGGAGCGATGGCGCTCTTCGGCGGGGTGACGCTGCTCGCGGCGCTCCCGCACATCTTCGTCGTGCTGGTCGCGCTCGCGGTGCCGGGCACCTGGTACGCGACCGTGCTTCCGCAGGCCTGGACGATCGAGTTCCTCGAAGCCGCGGTGAGCCATCCGGTCGCGGCTGACGCGATCCGCAACAGCCTCCTCTACTCGTCGCTCGCGGTGGCGATCACCGTGGTCATCGGCCTCGCGGTCGCGCGGCTCCTGGTGCGCACGCGGGTGCGCGGCAGGGGGCTGCTCGACGCGCTGGTCATGCTCCCGCTGGCGGTGCCGGGCCTCGTGATCGCCTTCGGATACGTCGCCGTCACCTTCCGATGGCCGTTCGGGGGGACGATCCCCCCGTGGCTCGCGTGGCTCCGCCATCTGCTTCCCGATCGCGTCTTCGCGGCGATCTCCGACGCGCCGCTCGCGGGCTGGGCGGATGTCGTCGGCGCCGATCCCAACCCGGTCGGGCTGCTGGTCGTCGCCTACGCGGTCCGGCGGCTGCCGTACGTGGTCCGCGCCGCGGTCGCGGGACTTGAGCAGACCTCCAGCGAGCTCGAGGAGGCAGCCTTCATGCTCGGCGCAAGCCGATTCACGGTGCTGCGCCGCATCGTGGTGCCGCTGATCGCGGCGAACCTGATCGCCGGCGCCCTGCTCGCCTTCAGCTTCGCGATGCTCGAGGTCAGCGACTCGCTCATCCTCGCCCAGCGCCAGGTCCATTACCCGATCACCAAGGCGATCTTCGTCCTCAACGAGCGCCTCGGCGACGGCCAGGCGCTCGCAAGCGCCATGGGGGTCTGGGGCATGGCGCTGCTCGCGACCACGCTGATCGCGGCGAGCGTCTTCATGGGGCGCAGGCTCGGGGCGGTTTTCAGGCTGTAGCGAGAGTCGAAGCGCCACGCGAGCGTCGTGGTCGCATCGAGAACCCTGGGGACGCGCTCAGGCTCGCCGCGCGTCGATCTCGGCGCGGTGCTCCGCGCAGCTCGTCGGTCGGAGCGACTTCCGCATGCGTTCGATCTCCTCGAACGCGGCGCGCGGCGACGGCTCCTTGGGAACCTGTCGACGGCTGCGGTCACCACCCTCTCCTCGCCGCGGTCGGCGACGATCACCCGACATCCGGCCGCCTTGACGAGCCGGACGAGCTCCTAGCACTACCGCGGCTCTGCATCGACGATGCCGGCAGACGCCCCGCCTCGATCGCGTGCTCCGCCGGAGCGGCCTTCGTGACCTACACGAACCTCGACGACTGGACCGACGCGACCTCCGGCGTGACGACGATCAACTTCGACGAGCTGCCGGGCTTTACCCACGTCACGACGCAGCACAGCCACCTCGGGGTGGCGTTCATCGGGAACTCGTACATCTTTCAGAATTCGCTGCTCTTCCCGAGCGACGGGGTCGGACTGAACGGAGGCATCAGCGTCCAGCCGATCACGATGGACTTCTCGACGCCGATGACGGCGATCGGGGTGCACTTCCCCACGGTCTTCCGGTACGAGCTCGACTCGAATGGCGAGCTCATCGCCCTGAGCTTCCACCTCGCGTCGATGGGCCCTGGGAGCTTTGCGGGGATCATCTCCGAGATCCCCTTCGATCGGGCGATCATTCGCAGCACTGGCGGCGCTTCCACCGTCATCGACACGCGCTTCTCCGGCGGCGCGATCCCCGGTCCCGGCGGCGTGGCGGTCCTTCTCGGCGGTTGCGGGCTCCTCGGACGCGGCCGCCGCCGCGGGGCTCGCGGGTAAGCGGCAGGCGGGCAGGCGCCTCGTCAGGGAACCTCGAAGAAATCCACCTCGCCTGTCTCCAGCGAGTACTCGGCGCCGACGACGAGGAGTCCGTCGTGGGCGATGAAGTGCTCGAGCACGGCTGAACCGTGCCGAAGCTGGTTGACCGACTGCCGCACGTTCGCGCGGATCGCACGGCGGATCAGCGCCGCCCCGCCGTCGGCGAGGGGCGTCTCGATGAGGCCCTCCACCGATGGCCGGATGCGATCGACGATCGAGCGGAGGTTCGGCGAGCGCAGCTCGCTTGGCTGACGGAGCTCGTCGAGCGTCGCGAGCACCGCGCCGCATTCGGTGTGTCCGAGGACGACGACGAGCCGGGTGCCGAATCGGGCGACCGCGAACTCGACGCTTCCGACCTGAGAGGGGGCGACGATGTTGCCCGCGACGCGGATCACGAAGAGGTCCCCGAGCCCCTGGTCGAAGACGATCTCGGCGGGCACGCGCGAGTCCGAGCAGCCGAGGATGACCGCGATGGGGTCCTGCCCCTTGGCGACCTCGGCCCGCCGCGAGTCGTCGAGTCGAGCGCTGGCGGCGGCCCGCCTGCCGCCAGCGCGATAGCGCTGGTTGCCTTCCTGGAGCCGGATCAAGGCCTGTCGGGGCGTGGTGGACTGGGGCACAGGTCGCTTCCGTTGCGGGAAGCGAAGGCTACGCCCGAGCCGACCGACTACCGTTGCTCCTCTTGAGAGCATGAAAGCATGAGCGCAATGAACGTGCCGAACCTGCCGAGCGGCGTGCCCCGGGGCGCCGCGATCGCGCCGCCGCATCCGCCGACGGCGCGGGAGGGGCGCTGTGGGAGCCTCCACCGCCGCTCCGTCGCCGCGGTGGTCGCGGCGGCCTCGGGAGCGCTTCTGGGGATCGCCGCGTGGCTGACCCCGAGCCCCGAGGGCATCGGGACCCATCGACAGCTCGGCGTGCCCGAGTGCGGCTGGATCACGGGCATGGGCCTGCCCTGCCCGACCTGCGGCATGACGACGGCCTTCGCCCACGCTGCCGATGGGGACCTCCTCGAGAGCTTCCGCTGCCAGCCTGCGGGAGCGGTCCTCGCGGTGGTCACCGCGATGGTGCTGCTCTCCAGTCTGCTCGTCGCGGTCACGGGGCGCTCGATCGCCCCGCTGCTTCGCCTCGGCGGCCGCCCCCTCACGACGACCCCGGCCTTCTGGACGAGCGTCGGGAGCTTGATCCTGTTCGCGTGGGGATGGAAGATCGCTATGGTTCGCGGCTGGTTGTGATCGGCCCGGAGCCGCTTGCGACGGGTTGCGGCCGGCGCCGACCGGTGCTCGGCGGTTCTGGCCGGCTCCCGTGCGAGCCGCGTCGGACGAGGGCCGCGTGCATCCGACGCCTTCGTCGCTCGCCTGACCGTTCATCCGCGTCGCACGCACTTCGCGTTCACTCCGCACCCACTCCGCAGCGAGTCCCGATGACACACCTCGATCGACCATCGCCACCCCATCCGCGCCGAGCGCGGTCGATCGCTGCGGAGCCGGGAGTTCCGGGTCGCGGATCCCCGCGCCGCGATGCAGTTCGCGGTGCGACGGCCCGGTGCGGCGGGCTTGCCGCGGCGTGCCTGCTCGCGCTTGCGTCCGGCCTGCTCCTCATGGGGGGCGGGTGCAAGGCGCTCGGAGCCGCCGCCTATCTCATCGAGCGGGACAAGAAGATCGAGATCCCCGCGCAGTACACGGGGCTCGAGAACAAGACCATCGCCGTGGTGGTTCACGCCGACATGGCGACGCTCTACGAGCACCCGACGATCGCGAACAACATCGCGACCAACGTCGCGGGCCGGATCCAGACCAACGTCGCCGGCGCCCGCGTGCGCAATCCGCGCGACATCTTCGCGTGGCAGTACCACACGCCGGGCTGGATCACCGTGCCGTACGGCGACATCGCCCGCGAGCTCGACGTCGATCGCGTCGTCTACATCGACATCTACGAGTACCGCCTGCATCCGATCGGAAACCGCTGGCTCTGGGAGGGCGTCTGCGCCGCCTCCGTGGGGATCATCGAGCGCGACGGCCTCGATCCGGACGTTTTCGCGAACAGCTTCAACGTCGTGGCGAAGTTCCCCACGGTCACCGCGGTCGGAGTCGACACTGCGACCCGTTCGCAGATCGAGACCGGCCTGACCTACCGCTTCATCGAGGAGACGTCTTGGCTCTTCTACGACCACATCGTGCCCAAGTACGGCAACAACCGCGGGGACTCGGTGCGATGAGCCGCGGCGGAGGCAAGTTCGCTCGGGGCGCGCTCGTCCTGACCGCGTCGCTGGCCGGGCTGCTCCCGGCGGGCTGCAACATCGTCGGGCCCGTGCTCTACGTGATCGAGGGTCCGCCCAAGACCCCGGCGGCGTACCGCCTGCAAAACGTCCCGACCGTCGTCTTCGTCGACGACCGGGCGAACATCATGCCGCGGTTCGACCTTCGGGCCTCGATCGGCGACGAGGCATCAGCCGTGATCATGAAGCACGGAGGCGTGACCACCGTGCTGAGCAACCGCGACATCCTCGCGCTCGCGCGACGGCAGGACACGGACAAGGAGCTGATGCCGATGGATGCCCTCGGCCGGGCGGCAGGCGCCGACCAGCTCATCTACGTCAGGATCGTCGGCTTCGCCCTCACGCCCGACGGCCAGACGCCGCGGCCGGTCGCCGGGGCGGAGGTCCGCGTGATCGACTGCGTCGCGCGGACGAAGGCCTTCCCCAGCGAGCAGAACGAGAAGGGCCGGTACGTCGAGGCGACGCTGAAGCACGCCACGCCGGATGCCTACGGGTCTTCCGGCTCGCGGCGGCAGCTCGAGGACGCCCTCGCCCGCAAGCTCGGCGACGCCGTCGCCAAGCTCTTCTACGAGTACGAGACCCGCGAGCTCGGCGGCAACCTCCGCTGAGCGATGGCGTCCCAGCGCCGCGCGAGCGTTCTCCACATTGTCGACCCCACCTGGCCCGGGGGGGGGCCCGCGACGCTGCGCCTCGCGGCACTGGTCGCGGAGAGGCTCGTGTCCTTCCGGCATGCTGTCGTCGTGCTTGGCGGCCGGCGCGAACTCGAGCTCGCGCGCCGCTGCGGACTCGCGCCGGTCGGTGCGGTGGCGCTGCCGGCGGGGATCGCTGCGCTCGGGTTCGGTCCGCTGCGCCGCGCCGCGCGGGCGATCGGGATAGACGGCACGTCACCCTCGCTCCTCCACGCGTGGAGCGGCCGAGCCGCGATCGCGGGGGCAGCGGTCGCGGCGGAGCGGCGACTCGTCACGCTCGACCGCGGCCCCGCCGATGGGCTTCAGCACGAGATGCTCGGCGCTCTGCTCGCAGCCGAGGATCACCTCGTTCTCGCCATCGGCAACGCCGCCGCTTCGGAGCTCGAAGCGGCGGGCATCCTGCGCTCGGGGGTGCGAACGCTGCCCCCGGGGATCGGCGGGTCCGACGACCCCCCCGCGCGGGCGGCGCTGCGGAAGCGCTGGGGCGTCGGCGAATCGCGTTTCGTGCTCGGTCTGCTCGGCGGTCCGCCAGACGCCTCCGACGTGCGCGACGCCTTCTTCGTGACCGCCCTCGCTGCCGTTGCCGGACGGGATGTCCATCTCGTCGTCCACCCCGCCGCGCCGGGCCTTGATCGGATGCTCGACTGGGCAGGGGCCCCCGGTCTCCGCAGAGCGCTTGCGGGCCGCATCAGCCTTGATGCGCGGATCGCGGAGCCGTGGGCGGTCGCGTACGGGCTCGACGCCGGCCTCGCGTTGGGCGAGCCGAGCCTGCTCGTCGATGCGCCGCCTTTGGGAACGGCGATGGCGCCGTGGCTCGGCTCCGGCCGGCCGGTCCGGCGACCGCCGGCGGCGTGGGGGGCGCTCTGGTTCGCGGCGGCGGGCCGCCCCACGATCGCCGACGCCACGGCGCAGGCGGCAGAGTTCGTCGTCGAGGGGGTCACCGGCCTTCTCGTCGGACCCGGCGACTATCCCGCCGCAGCCCATCGCGTGCTCCGGCTCTGCGACGACCGCACCCGCGCCGCGCGGCTCGGGGCCGCCGCGCGCGAAGCGGTTCGGGAGCGCTTCGACGCGGCCGCGTTCACCGTCCGCATGCGCGCGGTCTACGAGGCGGTGCTCCGCGGTCGGCGCGTGCCCGACCCGCTCCCCGGACTCGAGCGCAGCGGCCTCGCGAGCCTCGATCCGACCGCGATCGCGCTCGCCGAGCGCGACGCGTCGTAGCCGCCTGCGACACGAGTCGTCGCGCCGGCTTCTCCGCGCGCTCAGTCGCTCTCGCCGCACCCTGGACGTCGTGCTCGGGGTTGATGGTCCGTCGTTCTCGGCGGCTCCTCCGCCGCAGACGGCTACGCTCGGTGATGCCCTCCGAGGCCCCGTCAGCGGACGCGAAGGCGCGGCCGCGCAACGCATCGAACCTCCACGGGATCGACTACGCGGCGGCCGCAGCGACGCTGCCGCGGCTGGGCCATCCGATCATCGATGTCCACGCCCACATTCACGGGAGCGAGGCGGCGCGGCTCTATCGCGAAGTCGCCGGGCTTTACGGGATCGGCTCCACCTGGACGATGACGGCGCTCGAGCAGATCGACTCCGTCACCGAGGCGCTCCAAGGCCGGCTGCGGCTGATCGCGGTTCCCGACTTCATGGACCCCGACCGGAGGGAGGCGCATGGACGGGGCTTTCTCCGGCGGATCGAGGCGTACCGCGCCCGCGGCTGCCGCCTCGTCAAGCTCTGGTCGGCACCGCGCGGACTCGATCTCGGCCGCGACTCCGGCGACCCCGACCTGCTGCGCCTCGACGGACCCGCGCGCGTCGAGGCCGCGGCGCTGGCGACCTCGCTCGGAATGGGCCTGATGGTGCATGTCGCCGACCCCGACACCTGGTTCGCGACGCGCTACGCAGACATCGGACGGTACGGCACCAAGCGGTCGCACCTGGAGGCCCTCGAAAGGATGCTGGAGCGCTTCCCCGGTCCGTGGCTTGCGGCGCACATGGCGGGGTGGCCGGAGGACCTCGAGTTCCTCGACGGGCTCCTTGAACGTCACCCCGCACTGCGCCTGGATTGCAGCGCCGCGAAGTGGATGATCAGGGAGCTCTCGCGGCATGAACCCGGCGCCGTGGCGGCGTTTCTCTGGCGCCATCGAGGCCGGATCCTCTTCGGATCGGACACCGTCACCAGCGACGAGCACTTCGCCGTCGGCGCGAGCAGCGAGATGGCCGCCAAGAGCGCTTCGCGCGGCGAAGCGTTCGATCTCTACGCCAGCCGCTACTGGGCCTACCGGACGCTCTTCGAAAGCGACGTCGAGCTTCCGTCGCCGATCGCCGACCCCGACCTGGCGATGATCGACCCGGCGCGCTTCGGCCCGATGGACGCGCCGATGCTGCGCGGGTGCAGGCTTTCCGAGGAAGTCCTTCGGAGCCTCTACCACGACGCCGCGGTCGCGCTGGCGGCGGAGCTGGACGCTCTGTGATGCCGACGATCGCCGCTCGAGCGGCGCCCGCAGCGCGGTGGACCGGTGCCACCGGCCGCTACGCCGGGCGGCGCAGCGCGGCGGCGGCGACCACCCGGCCGGCCGGTTCGTCGGCGCCGCGCAGGATCTCCGCGGTGCGGACGATCCCGACGTAGAGCTCGTAGTCGCACTCGATGTCGAGGTGCCGCAGCAGCTCGCACTCGATGTAGGAGTGCGCCCGGGAGAGGACGGGCGAACCGCCCGGAGCGCAGCGGGCGGGCACGGAGATGAACGGATCGTCGCCGTGGCAGCGCTCGGTCTCGAACGTCCGGCGAAGGAGCAGGTCGCGGTCGTCGAGTCGACAGAGGGCGAACGTCCGACTGTCCCTGATGAGCGGCTCGACAGGATGGCCCTTGCGATGCGCGACCATCACCATCGGCGGGAGGTCGGAGCAGCGCTGCACCCATCGCACCAGCGAGCCCGATCGGCAGCCGTCGTGGGCCGACGTCAGGACGTAGCTGGCGCTGGGAACGGCGCCGAGGGCGTCGACGACGGCTTGGCTGGGGGCCGGCTGATCGGTGCTTCGTGGCATGCTCGTGAGGCTCCGAGGGGGGAGGGCCGCCGCGACCTGGCGCGCGACGCCGGCCGCTGGATGGCGCCGGACGCGGCAAGGAAGCGCCGCCGCCGGATCGCACCGTGCCATCCGAGCGACGCGCGGGCGCGGTTCGGACGGAGTTGCATCCGGTTGCTCGAATCACGCTCGGAGGCCGGGGCGATCGCGAGCCGCCGACTGCCGTGCGGCTGCGGTGGAAGGGCGCCGAAGTGCCGGGCGCGGCCCGTCGCGGAGCGCGACGGGTTGTCGATCGCGCGGGTGCTTCCGGCGCGGGGAAAGCGCGAGAGAGGCGGCGTTGGAGAGGTCAGAAGCCGAGCAAGTTAGGTATACGTTCGGATCAAATTGGACAATCTTCCCGAAATTTGCAGGAATCTGAGCGTTGATGTGTTGCAGAGTGGGGCATGGTGGGGTACTTTCCCATGGTCAGCAGTGCCCATCGTTCGCGATGGTCGACCCGAGGCGCCCCGTGCACTTTCTCAACGTCCACGAGCACTCGATCGACGCGAAGAACCGACTGGCCATCCCTGCGGAGGTGCGCAGCGCCATCGACCCCAAGGTTCACGGGGAGGGATGGGTCGCCGGTCCCGGACTTCACGGGCTCCTGACGCTCTGGCCGAGCCGGACGTTCGACGGCATGCTCGCGCCCTTCTCCCGCGATCCGCTGGTCGATCCGGCCATCGATCGCTGGCGGACGATGCTCTTTCGAAACTCGGCGCGGCTCGATGTCGACTCTGCGGGACGGGTCCGCCTCCCTGATCGGCTGCTGCGAGCCTTCGGGCTCTCGGGCAACGTGGTCGTCCTCGGTGCGGGCGACGCGCTCGAACTGATGGATGCCGAGGCGTGGAAGGCCTCGCAGGAGCTCGACGTGGCCGGTGTGACCGAGGTGTGGAGCCAGGCGGCCGCCGCCCAGAAGGGGCATGGACCCGCACCGGGGCATGGCAACGGACAGCACGCCCCTCGAACCTCGACCGGCTGACCGAGCTTGCGAGTGCGCTCGGAAGCGGCCGAGGCCGCGATGCTCGCCGAAGCCCGACCGAAGCGACTTCTGATCCACTGGAATGGAGCGACCAGCAGAGCACCGCACTCTCGTCTCCTTGATCGATCGCTGCCGGAGCCAGGATGGCGCGATCGCCGACACGCTCGGCGATCGACGGCGGCAGCGGGCGGCCTGTTCGCGAAGCGCGAGCGGGCGATCGTCCGAAGAACCTCGACTCGCCTGACCATGGATCGGTCAGGCGAGTCCGAACGACTCGCGTGGACCATGGATGGTCTGACGCGTCACGTGGGCCTCGACCTCGGCCCATGGATCTCGGCAGCGCCGTGCAGGGACGCGCGGTCGCCCCGAACAACGCCCCCGGGCGCCTCGGCGCTCGGGGGCTTTTCGTTGCTGAAGGCTGCGGAAGAGCCCGCGCTGCGCTCTGCGGCGGGCGAGCCCGATGGATCGGGCCCTGTGCATCGGGCCGCCTGGATCTGCGACTGCGCCTCCCGGCGCTGCTCGGTCACCACGACTCGATCATCGGCCCGGCTGCGCGGTCACTCCGGGGTGACCGTCGCGGCATCGCCGCTCACGTACCGTCGCCGACAGCCGGGCGGATCGTTCCGGCGATCGGCGGCTGCTGCTCCTTGGCGACGATCTGCTCGGCGACCTCGCGTCGATGCACGTCCACCTCGCGGGGAAACTCGAAGGCGATCCGGACGCGATCGCCCCTGATCTGCGCGATGCGGACGATCCCCAGAGGGGCCGCCGGGTTGCCGATGACGACCTCCTCACCTTCGCGTCGTGTAATGACCAGCATGTTCCGTGGCCTCCTGCCTTTGGTCGGTCGTGCGTCGTCCGCCGTCGAGCCGACGGCCGCTCGCCAGGCTTGACTGAGCGCTCTTCAGGGTAACCCGCCGGCGGCGGGGGCCCAAGGATCTTCCGTCGTTCACTTCTGCCGTCGGCGGCCTGCTCCGAGGCCACTCACCATCGGCAGAATCCCCCTCCGATGAATAAAGAGATCAGGCAGGGGCGATCACCTGAAGTGGACAACGCTTGGCAGGCAATGGAGTTGGGGGATCCGTGGCCGGCGGCGGGAGACCCCGGGGGTAAGGCCCCGGGGTGATGGGGCCCTCCTGGGGGGTAAGGCCACCGCGAGCCCCGCCGGGGGTCTCTCTCGACTGCTCGGAGGAGGCGCGAGCGGAGGCGGTTCTCGCGGCCCGAGGACGAGAGGGAGCATGGCACGGGGGGAAAGCACGCCAAACCGGCGCTCCGCCTACTCGATCGCCTCGACGCGAGTGACCCGGGAGACCCGGTCGCGCAGGCTCCGTTCGATTCCCGCCTGAAGCGTCAAGGTGCTGGATGGGCAGCCGACGCAGGCGCCGTGGAATCGGACCCGCACGATGCCCTCCGGCGAGACATCGACGAGCTCGAGATCGCCGCCATCCGACTGCACGGCGGGGCGGATCAGATCGATGATCCGGCGCACCTCGTCGTGGAGGCTGGCGGGTGCTGTCCCTGCGTCACCGGTCGAGGTCATCGAGGTCTCCGTGCGGCGTCCTGCTCATCGGCAGCCGAGCGTCTCTCACCGTGGGCTGCGAAGGCCGCCGAGCCCGCCAAGCCCGCCAAGGCTGATGCTAGGGGCGGTCGCAGCTCCGGCAGTGGCAGCGAGAACAGGCCTGAACAGCGATCGCTTTGCTCGACCACCGATCGGCGGCGGCCGTCGCCCGCTCGCAGGCCGGTCGTTGGACCGACGCGCCGTCCATGACCAGCCGCCGGCGACTCGGCCTGAGCCGTCACGTCGCGCGATCGGGCGAGCTCCCCGTCGAGTCACCCGACGACGCCGCCCTGAGACGGCAGACCTTCTCCCACGCGTCGATGCCTCCGGCGAGTGAACGGACGTCGGTGAACCCCTGCTCTCTCAGGAAGAGCGTCGCGAAGAGCGAGCGCTGGCCCAGATGGCAGTAGACCACGATCGGGTCGTCGAGCTCGCCGATCTCGTCAAGCCGGGCGGCGAGCTGGTCCATCGGAATGTGCATCGACGGAGCGATCTGCGCGACGTGTCGCTCCGCAAGGGTCCGAACATCGACCAAGACCGGGGCCGCCGGCCGGGCGAGCAGCGTGATGAGGTCATCCGCGCCGATCTCCAGCGGCGGGTGGAAAGCCGCGGGGGCCGGCTCGCCGGAAGCTCTCGATCGCGGGTCATCCGCCATCGGAACCCGGAAGCGGGAGTCCCAGCGCCGGTGCGAGCGTCGGCTCCGACTCGCGCTGCGGCGCCCGTGGACGCCCGTCGGAGCCGACGAGGGTGACCCACGCCCAGTCGTCGCGCACGGTCTTGGCTGGGACTCGCTGGTAGTCGGGATGGTTGCGCAGCGTCGTCCAAGGCCAGCGGTTCTCCGCGATCATCTCGATCGGCGCCCAGCCGATGAAGAGCGGCGTGCTCGCGAGGTTGGCCCCGGCCTCCAGCGCAACAGCGGCGCCTTCGCCATCGCCATCAAGCGCCGTCGCCGCCGTGGGGAAGTCGCCCCGGGATCGGGGATTCGAACGATCGGGCATGAGCTGGACCCAGTAGACGGGCTGATGCTCGACCTGCCCGCGCGGCACGCTCACGACCTCAAGCGGCCACTCCCGGCGATCGAGCGACGTCAGCCGCGGGCCGGCCGCCAGCTCCGCTCGGGCGGCGCTGATCTGCTCCTCGCTGAGGGGGCCTGCGAGCGCCGGGGTCGGCGGCGCGTCGAGCAGATCGTCGCTGGTGTTGAGGCTCCCGGTGCACCCCATCGGCAGGAGCGAACAGAGCATCGCCGCGGTGCAGGTCGGGCGGGATCGGGTGAAGCGGCGGAGCGCGGTCATGGCGACTGGCGGATGGCGATCGGCTGATGGCGATGGGGTGATCGCGACTGGCTGATGGCGACTGGATTCAGCGAGGACGAGCCGCGGGCGCCGAGACGTCCAAGACGAGCGTCATGGCTCATCGCTCGAGGACCGCAGCACCGCCGCGATGATATCGGGATCGAATCCGCGGCGTGCGAGGGCGGACGCGACCCGCCGCGCGGCGTGGCGGGCATCGCCGGCAGCGCTGGCTCCACGTCGGACGAGCTTCTCCGCAGCCCGGCGGCAGCTCTCGAGCTCGTGGCCCCGGGTCTCCCCGCCGCCGGCTCCGCCCGCAGCATCCCTGATCGCTTCCGATGCGACGCGCTCTGCGAGTTCCTCGTCGATCTCCCGGCGGCGGAGTCGGGCGACCAGCGCGGCGCGGGAGATCGAGCCCCGCCGGATCGCCTCAGCCGCGATCGTCCGCGCGTAGACCGCGTCGTTCAGCCAGCCGTGGGCGACGAGCTCCGAGATCGCCCCCTGCGCGATCTCGTCGGGATGACCGCGGCGAAGCAGGCGAGCGCGGAGCCGGCCCGAGGACATCGCCGAGCGACCGAGGATCGCCATCGCGTCTCGGCGGGCGGCGAGGGCGGTGGCGAACGCTTCGACGCGCCGGGCCAGCGCCGGCGTCCATCGCCGTCCGACGCGCAGGTCGAGCTCGGCGGCGTGGCTTGCGAGGAGCTCCGCGACGACCGCGTCGCCGACATGGATGACGCGCGCTGCCGGGTCCCTCGGCCGCGCCTCGATCGCGGTGATGCTCCCGGAGGCCGCCGCGGGCGCCGCGCTGCCTCTCGCGCCGCGGCGCGCGGAGCGTGCCGGGGCGGCCGGTTCGATCGTCATGCCGGAGAGCCTCCCAGCGAGTCGAGAAGCGCCGCGATCTCGCCCGCGGCCTTGGCGTCTCCTCGACTGACGGCGCCGCCCGTCCGCAGCGCCGCGATCGCCTCCTCGACACGGCCGAGCGACGCGAGCGTCCGAGCCTTGTGGAAGTAGCCGTAGGCGTGGCCGGGATCGATCTCGAGGAGCCGGTCGAACCAGCGCACCGCCTCCTCGGGCGCGCCGCGCCCGACGTGCTCCATTGCGATCCCGTAGAGACAGAACGAGTCGCCGGGATCCGCATCGAGCAGGCGCATGAGCTTCGCCAGACGGTCGCCGGGGGGTGGTGAGGGTGGAGAGGTCGTCATGTCGGTCGTCTGCGCGTCTCCGCGCCGGAGGCCCCGACTCCGTCCGCGTGAGGCGAGCGTTCTCTGGACGCCGCGTCGATCGCGCGTCAATCGCGCGGCGATCGGCCGCGGTCGGCGGACGCGGGAGGGGTCTCCGCCGGCCGCAGCCGGGCCACGCCGAAGCCCCCGAGTTCGGCGACGTACGCGATGCCGTCGTCCCACTTCGGGAAGATGTACCGCACCGGTCCGTCGATCAGCAGCGACCCGAGCTTCGCCACCGACCCCTGGGCATCGAGGCCGAAGACGTCGATTCCGAACTCGTGCCCGAGCCAGATCGCGTCGTCCGCGGAAGCGAGGCAGTAGAGGATCGGGCTTCCCTCGGGGACGTAGGTGCGATCCGTCCCGCCGATGGTGGCCTGCACCGATCGCCCGTCATCGGCAATGACCGCACTGCCCCAGGTTCCTGCGGCGCGGATCGTCGGCTGCTGGAAGATCTCCAGCGAACGCGTCGTGATCTGGGCATCCGCACCGATCAGATAGACCCAGTTGCCCTCGTCGCTTCCGGCGAGGATGCGCCGGTTGTCGGTGATCGCCTTCATCAGGCGACTCGCCTCGCGCCGCGCCCCGATGAAGGTGTCGCCGGGCTTCTCGAGGCCTTCGCTGCGCTCGCGGTAGATCGCCCGTCCGAATGAGCCGGCGACCGCGAGGTGGTTCCCGTCGAGGCGGTCGACGTCGCGGGCGCCCTTGACGGGGAATCGGTGCCGGTCGACGAAAGCGGTGCCGTCGTAGCGGGCGCTGAGGATCTCCAGGTCGGTCACGACCCAGAGGCGGTCATCGAACCAGCGCAGGCGCCGCATCGTCCCCGGGACGACGACGGACGCGAGCTCGCGGAGATCCGCCCCCATGAAGCCGACCGTGAACGCCTCCGCGCCCTGAAGCGCGAACGCCAGCGGCGCGGGCGCACTCGGCGGGAGCGCCAGCAGCTCGCTCGCGGCGCCGACGAATCCCTTGCCCTCCAGCGAGTGGATCCTGCGCCCGCAGCAGATCACGGCCCCCTCGGGGGTCGCCACGGCGCTCCCCGCGGTGGCGGTCACGCCATCGAGCTGGGCGCGGGTCATCGTCGACCAGCGGACCGCCCCGCCCTCGCCCGCCACGACGAAATCCGAACCCACGGCGCTCACGCGCCGCGGGCGGATTCCGAGGACGCCATGTTCGACGGTGCGCGCGATCGTCGGCTTCGGCAGCGTCGACAGATCGACCTCGGCGACCGCGTGCCTGTCGAGCACGACCAGAAGACGGTCGTCGATGACCGCCATGTCCACCGCGGCGCCGACGATGCCGACGGGCCCGAAGTCGAGCCGCGCCTCGATCGACCCAGTGCGCTGGCTCAGGACGTAGAGCGCCGTCGAGAAGGTCTGGAGCCAGTACCCCTTGGTCACGATCGTCCGGTGATGGGCGCCCCCTGTGTTCGAAACCATCTCGAGTCTGCGCGAGCCGGGGCCGGCGCCGGAGCTCGTCGAGATGCGCCGCGCCGCCTCCGGGTCGATCTCGACCGGCGCGGCCTGCCGCCCCTGGCAGCCAGCGAGCAGGCAGAGCAGCAGCACTGACGTGATGCCCATTGCCCAGCTCATCGGGCGGCACGTCGTCGCCCCGCGGGCGCAGCATCCGGCCCGTCGGAATCCGCCTTCGGACGTCGGAGCGCGGAGCCCGCAGGCAGACCTGTGGAGCGGCGCATCGGGGCTGCGGATCGGCATTGAGGAGAGCCTACGCATCGGTCGCCTGCGCGGAGCTTCGCGGGCGCAGGCCCGCAGCGCTCCCCCAGGCGGTGCCGCTCAGGATCTCGTCGCTTCAGACCTTCGGGATCGGCGCGTCGCGGCGCGCACCCCCGGGGCCCGCGAGGCTGCCGGTGCCTTCGGGACCCCTGAAGCCCCTGAAGCACCTGAAGCACCTGAAGCCCCTGAAGTCCTTGAAGTCCCTGAGTCCCTTGCGGCCTTCGAGACCGCTGCTGGCTTCGGGGTCGGGGTCTCGGCGCGAGCCGAGCGCGGCTGGCCCGCGCCCGAGTCGCCGCGCCGCGAGCCGGAAGCGCGTCGCGAGCGGGCGTCGGTCGACGGCGAGTCGGCGGGCCGGAGTCCCGGCGCTTCCGGGGGGACATGGCGCCCGCGGCTCGACGCACGCGCGGGCTGCGCGTGGAACCGGCGGCAGATGGCGTCCTCGGCGCACCCGTGGCCGCGCGCGGAACAGACCTGGCGCCCGTGCTGGATCAGGAGATGGCTGAAGAGCGTCCACGACTCGCGCGGCACGAGCGCCATGAGGTCGCGCTCGACGGCCTCAGGATCCTCGTGCCGCGAGAGGCCGAAGCGCCGCGCCAGCCGGCCGACATGGGTGTCGACGGCGATCCCCTCCTGAATGCCCCAGACGTTCCCGAGCACGACGTTGGCGGTCTTGCGGGCCACGCCGCGCAGGGTGAGAAGCTGCTCCATCGATCGTGGCACCTCGCCGCCGAAGACCGAGACGATCCGCGCCATCGCTTCATGGAGGGCGCGGGCCTTCATCCGGAAGAACCCGAGCGTCCGGATGAACGGCTCGATCTGCTCGGGCGTCGCCGTCGCGAACGCGCCGGGAGCGGGAAACGCGCGGAAGAGCGCCGGGGTGGCGCGGTTGACCGCGGCATCGGTGGTCTGCGCCGAGAGAATCGTGGCGGCGAGGAGTTCATGCGGCTTGGTCCACTCCAGAGCGCAGCGCGCGTCGGGGTAGCGCTCGGCCAGGACCGACAGCAGCTCCGCCGTCCGTTCGATCTGCCGCGCCGAGGGTCGTGGCCCGTCAGCCCCGCCGCGGCGGCGCGGTGCGAAGGGAGCGCTCTGCGACGACTCCGCAGGAGCCTTGGCTCGCGTCCGCTTCGCCGCAGGCGACCGGGGCGCTCGAGCGCTCATCGCTGCGGCTCCCAATGGTCGCCGCGATCGTCGGCTTGGCCGCGCCCGTCGCGCGGTCGCACCGATGCCGTCGCGAAGAAGGCGATCGCCGCGAGCACCAGCACGCCGCGGGCGCGGAAGAGCGCATCGGCGCGAAGATGGTCGTGGTCGAAGGCGGTGCGGGCGATCGCGGCGCGCTCCACATCTCCGCTGCGGGCGCCCTCCCACCATCCGCGGAGCGACTCGTCCATCCGCGGCGCGATCATCCCGGCATGGAACGCGAGCAGCAGTGCTGCGGCCGCGAGCGTGGCGGTCCGGAGGATGTTGCTCCGCCGACGGAGCGGCCAGGCCGCGGGGAAGAGCGCGAGCTGAAGCACGAGCGTCACGATCGCCGCGGCCGCGAGGATGATCTGCGCCCGGTCGGTCGCCGCGAAGATCGGAGCCATCACCATTCCGCCAGCGAGCCGCCCATGCTCGCGCGGCAGTTCCTCGTCGGGAACTCCCCCGGCGCGCTCGAAGTACGAGCGGTACGCGGGGACCTCGAGCCCGACTTCCGGAAGCGTCGAGAAGACTCCCATCGCCGCGATGCCCGCCCCGGCGATCGCGCAAAGCCAGAGGGCGAGGCTGAGCAGGTGAATCGCGTCGATGAGGCGTCGCAGCATCGACGATCCTTGGCTGCTTCTCGACCGCGATTCAAGGGGGCGTCCGATCGGGTGAATGACCGATTTCGGGGTCGGCTCTCCCCGGACGTGCGCGAGGCGGCACCGGCTTCGCAGGGCCGACGTCGGTCGCGCGCCGGGCGCGCGGGCATGCGCGGCCTGCGGCGTCTGCGCTCGCCTCGCCGCCCGAGCGCGCAGGTCGCTCCGAGCGGTCACGCCGGCCGCGACGGCGGCGACCATGTGGACGACCGCGTCCAGACTTCCCGCTTCCAGATCGGGACCTCCAGCTTCAATCGGTCGATCAACGTGCGGCAGGCCGCGAACGCCGCGTCGCGGTGTCCGGCCGCAACCTGGATCAGGACGCTTGCGGCGCCGATGGGGACCGCGCCGAGGGCGTGGTGGACCCGGACGAGCCCGAGGTCGTGGCGCTCCGCGACCTGCTCGGCAAGATCGCTCATGAGCCTGAGCGCCATCGGCTCGTACGCCTCGTACTCAAGCCTGAGCAGCTCGCCGTGTTCGCGGTGGCAATCACCGCGCGATCGCCCGAGGAAGATGCACTCGGCACCGCAGCGCTGCGGCCACGGAGGCGCGGACGTGGCGACCCCGGCGATTCGGGCGACCGCTGTCGTCGGTCCGACCGTGCCGATGGCCTCCGTTGCGCCTGGCGGGTTCCCCGCACCGACCGCGCCGTTCGCGCCCGTCGGGCCGGGATGCAAGTCGGGGATCGGCCCCCGCACGAGGGCGACATCGAGCAGCGCATCCCCGCGATGCGTCGCCGACGGCCGAGAGATCGGCGCGGCCTCCGTCGCGCTCTCCTCGATGGTTGGATCGCTCGCCGTCCTTCTCGCCTGCATGGAACCGGCGATGCTATCCCGGCTCGGTCGCGCCGTCGGAGCGACTTCGACGGCAAAGAACGGCTCCGAACCGCACCCTGCGCCGAACGCCCGGTCGCGGATTCCGCGCCCTCTGGGCGCCTCGACGGCTCGCCGCTGCCGGGAGCCCGACCAGGCGTCGGGGCAGGCGGCGAGCGCCGTCAGCAGGCGGCACGGACCGATCGCCTCACTCCGGCTGCGCCCGCCTCCAGACCTCGATCGTCCGCTCGATTCCGCGCCACGGCTCAGCCCACTGCCGCGCGTCGATGATCGGCCAGAGCGACTCCGAGCCCGCCACCATCGCCGAGAGCTCGAGCGCGCGGGCATAGGTCGTCGGATCGAGCCGCGCCTCATGAGCCGCCGCGCCGCTGCGCTCATCCGCAATCGCGGCGCGCATGCCCGAGCGCGTCAGATCGCAGAGCCGCGCTGCGGCGAGGCGAGCGCCCCCGGTCGCGGTGGCGACGTGAGCGATCGCTTCGGCGGGATCGATGTCGCGGGCCAGCCACGCGACCGGGTCGATCCCCACGCCGTGCGCCGCGCTCGCCTCGGCGGAGACCGCCCCGGCGAGGCTGGTGAGCGCCACGCCGCCGGTCGACCGGGTCGCGCCGATGGCGTGATCCGCGATGCGGACGCCGAAGCGATCGGCCTTGCGCAGGATCGCCTCCAAGACCCGATCGCGCTCGCCGGCGGAAGGCGCCGCAGCGTCTCCGCCGACGCCCGCTCCGGCCGCGGTCGGTTCGTCCGGGGCAGCGGGCAGCGTGATGTTGATCGTGGCGCGCCCGAGATCCGCGGCGAGCTCGATCGCCGCGAGCGTCGCGTCGACGGCGCGATCGGCGCGGAGCGGGTCGAGGAAGTGGCCTGGCGGAATCCAGAGATCGATCCCGGTGATCTCGAGCCCCATCCGGCGCGTCGCCGAGCGAATGGAACGGCGCGCGACCGCGTCGAGGTCGCGCGGACGCACGCCCTCGCGGGCGGCGTCGAGGACAACGCCGCGCGCGCCGAGCCCGGCGAGACGCTCCATCGCGCTTCGGGGAGGATCGTCCAGCCCTGCCAGGGATGCCGCGAGCGGGGCATCGTCTCCTTCGGCGAACGCTGCGGCGGGACCGAGCCTTCCGCGCGCGGCTGGCTCACCCATGGCGCGGGGCCTCCGAAGGCCGCAGCGCGGGTCGCCTCGCGTGTTCGGCCGCCGCGCTCGCTGCCGCCTCAGCGGCTCCGACCGACCTCGGGTGCCGTGTCGATCCCGGCGGCGGCGCACCGCGGCGCAGCCAGAGCATGTGACGGAGCTGCGGCGCCACCAGCCTCTCCATCGCCAGCGTCGCGGCGTTGACCGACCCCGGGAGCGCGAAGAGGAGCAGATCCCCGGGAGGATCGGGGCGGAGGACCACGCCGCCGACCGCCCTGCTCAGCATCGCGGCGGCGCCGACGGCCTCATGGGAGAGCATCCGGAAGAGCTCGCCGAAGCCCTCCAGCTCGATGTCGAGCAGAGGCCTGACCACCTCGATCGTGGCATCGCGCCGACCGATCCCGGTGCCGCCGGTGGCGATGATGGCGTCGATGGCGGGTTCGTCGATGAGGGTGCGCAGGGCCGCTGCGATCGCCGCAGGATCATCGCGGACGAGCGCGCGCCGCGCGACGTCATGGCCGTGTGCGCGCGCGCTCCGCGCGATGGTGTCGCCGGAGCGGTCCTCCTCAAGGGTCCGCGTGTCGGAGATGGTGAGGATCGCCAGCGTCACCTCGGTCGAGGCGCGGGCCTCGGCTTCGTGTGCGGAAGCCGGGTGCGAGTCGGTCTCGCGGTCGGCCCGCTCGGCAGGAGCGCGGTGCGGAGCCGGGCGATTCGGGGCCGCCGATGCGTCGGGGTCGGATTCGATCGTCATTCGGGCTCCTGCGCATCCTCTCTCTCAACCGCGCCAAGCGTGCGGGCCGCTCCAGTGCTTCCTCCGTCCGGCGAGAGGTGCTCCGGCGACCGGGTGTCCCGCGAACGAGGGCTGCCGAACGACGGATGGCGAGGACCTGGGTCTTGCCGTCTTGCCGCGAGGATCCCCGGTGAGGGCGACGCTCGGGCGCAGCGCCGGTAGGCTACCGCGTCGGGCGCCTCGAATCCCGGGCCGGATCCATGAGCCAGAGACCCGGACTGGAAACCCGGACTGGACACAGGGACTGGGTGCGTGAGAGGCGTCACTCCTCCCGCGTCCATTGCGTCGACCTTCGCACCACTTCGCGTTTGTCAAGGAGACTCGCCATGAAGTCGCTTCAGCACGCTGCCTGCGCCGTCGATCTCGCCCGCCTCGGAACCGCCGCCTCCGGCCGTCGCCAGCTCCGGCGCGCCCGGATGACGCTCGCCGCCGCGGCGATCCTTGTGGGAGGCGCGGCCTTCGCCTCGCTCCGCGACGACGGCGCGCCGCAGCGGCCCCCTGCGGGAGAGCTCCCGCCGGGCGTCGACGCCGCCATGATGGAGAAGATGATCGCGGCCGGTTCGCCGGGTCCGCATCACGAGTGGATGGCGAAGTTCGTCGGCTCGTGGGACGTCGATGTCACGCACTGGATGGCTCCGGGAGCGCCGCCGAGCAGCTCGAAGGCGATCGCGGTCGCCGAGATGCGCTTCGGCGGGCGCTTCCTCGTCGAGCGCGTCCGGGGCGACTTCGGCGGCGCGCCCTTCGAGGGCGAGGGGGTGCTCGGCTACGACAACGTCCTCGGGCACTTCGTCATGACCTGGCTGGACAACTTCAGCACCGGGATCGGAATCGGCGAGGGGAAGCTCTCCGACGATCGCAAGACCTTCACCTCGACGCTGAAGATGTCCGATCCGATCACCGGAGGCGTGCAGGTCTCGCGGAGCGTGGAGACCTTCCCGACTCCGGACACCCGCCACATCGAGGCATTCGCCAAGGGCCCGGATGGCGAGGAGTACAAGACGATGGTGCTGAGCTACGCTCGACGCGGTCGGGCGCCGGCCGCCGGGGCGGGCGGAGGAGCGAACTCAGGGGGCTGAACATGCAGGCGCGCCGGTCCCGCCGCGCGCGAGCCGATCGGGCGCCTGGCGCGGCACGCGTCTCCGCGTGCCCGCCACGGCGCGCTCGCCGCTACTTCAGGCTCTCCTGAAGCGCGAGGACGGCGTAGATCGTGGTGAGCGGGGCGGAGCCCTCCATCCAGCGCTCGGCCGCGTTGATCCAGCTCCCGTCCTCGCGCTGATCGCGCACCAGCGCATCGACAAGGGCGGCGCGCCAGTTGATCGCGCGCGGGGGCGTCGGTCCGGCGTTGCCGGGTTCGGCGCCATCCGAAGCGCCGGTTCTCTCCGAGGAGATCGGTTCGATGGTCGGCTGCTGTGCGGCGTGCAGCGCCCGGGCCATCGCGTGGCGGTAGTAGTACAGCCCCTGGAGTCCCAGCCCCGGGTTCTCGTCGAAGGTCAGGTGACGCCGAATCCAGTCGTACGCGGCGCGGACGCGCACGTCATCGCGCGGAAGGCCCGCGTAGAGGAGGCTCTTGAAGCCCGCGTAGGTCATCGATCCGTAGCTGCGCAGGCTTCGGGCCGCTCCTTCGGGAATCAGCTCGCCAGAGCGCCCCTCGCCCGCCGCCTCGCTCGCGAAGCTCTCGCCTCCGTTCGCAGGGGTGTAGATGAAGCCGCCGTCGTCGGGGCCTGCCTGCGCCCATGCGGCCGCGTTGGTTGCGCGGAGATTCTGCGTCCGCGAGATGAACGTGACCGCGCGCTGGACGGCGGGGTCGTCCGGCGAGATCCCCGCGTCGTGAAGCGCGTCGAGCATCATCTGCGTGTTCGAGAGGTCCGGGCGGCCGTGGCGGCCGTAGCCCGCGCCGCCGTACCAGTCCTGCCGCGGCGAGAAACCTTCGCCGTCGTCCCACTGCGTCGAGCGCAGGAAGGCGACCGCGTCGCGGACCGCCTCGGCCGCCTCGATCCCGTCCACCGCGGCGAGCCCCATCACGATGCAGGAGTGGACGTAGGTCGCGATCGCCCCGCCTCCGTACTCTCCCTCCGGCCCGCGCGCTGCCAGCAGGAGGCGCACGCCTCGTCTCAGAGCCGGGTGCATCTCATCGCCGTCGCGCTGCGCCTGGGCGAAGGCCTTCACCGCGAGCGCGGTGATCGCGACCGTCACCGGTTCGGGACGCTCGGGCTCGTCGGTCGGCGTGGCCGTGGCGTTCGCCATCCACGCCCCCGACGGCGCCTGCACGGACGCGAGGAACGCGAGCCCGCGCTGCATCGCGGCCAGCGCCTTCTCGTGACGCTCGGCGTCGAGATGCACCAGCGGCGAGTGTTCGGCGGCGATGCGGTGGATCGCCGGAATCGGCTGGACGATCTCGCGCGGCGGCGGGGGAGGATCGCTCTCCGTCACCCGTTCAAGCCGGATGCGCGGATCGACTGCGGGCGGCTCCGACTCCGCAGCGGCGGTGGGCCGCTCCGATGCAGCCGGCCTCTGCGAGGCCTCCAGCGCGCGGATCGGGACGAGGAGCAGCGCCGCCCCGACGAGCAGGCCGACCAGTCCCGTGCGGCCGCAGGCCCAGCGCGTCGACGCGCCGCGACGGAGAGGCGAGCCGCGCTGCGGCCGGGTCCACATCGGCTGGGTGCTGGTCCTCATGGACGATGGTACGATCGCCGCGCGTGCGGATCGGCTTCATCCTCCCTGCGAACTACTGCGTTTCCGGGCCCGGGAATGGCGTGCGCGTGCAGGCGCTCTGCCAGGCCGCGGCGCTGCGCCGACTCGGCCATGATGTCCGCACGCTCGATCCGTGGACGCCGTACCAGCGCGGCTCGCTCGATGTCGTCCAGTTCTTCCTCGGCGGCGGCGCCAACCACGGCATCGAGCTGATGCGCAGCGCCGGGCTCGGCACGCTGGTCTTCGCCCCCATCATCGACTCGAACGAGCCCAACAGCCGCTATCGCTGGGCGGCGCGCCTCGGATCGGTGGTTCCCAAGGTCTTCACGGTCCCTTCGATCTTCCGCAGCCAGGCGACGGGATCGGATCTGGTGATCTGCCGTTCGCGCCACGAGGAGCGCCGGCTCGTCGAGGGGCTCGGCGTGCCGAAGGAGCGGATCCGCATCGTCCTCAATGGCGTCGATCCACCTGCGCCCGGCGACCCGGGAGAGGCGATCCGCCTGCACCGCCTCCCGCCGGAGGGGTGGTTGCTCCACGTCGGCAAGTATGGCGACCCGCGAAAGAACGCGCTCGGCCTCATCGAGGCGGTCGGCCCGACGGGCCTTCCGCTCGTCATCGCCGGCAACGCCGAGGAGACGCCGTACAAGGCTCGGGTGATCGAGGCGGCGCGACGACATCCCAACGTGACGTTGCTCGGGGTCCAGCCCCCCGAACTGCTTCAGGCGCTCTACGCAGGGTGCCGCGTCTTCTGCCTTCCGAGCGTTCACGAAGGAACCGGTCTGGTGGCGCTCGAGGCCGCCGTCCACGGCGCCGCGGTGGTGATCACCCGGCATGGAGGTCCGCCGGACTACTTCGGCGATCTCGCGGAGTACGTCGATCCCGACGACGTTGCGGGCATCCGCCAGGCGATCCTCCGGTCGTGGGAGCGTCCGCGCGACGGGAAGCTCAGGGCGCATGTGCTCGAGAACCTCACCTGGGATCGTTCCGCGTCGGCGCTGCTCGATGCCTACGCGTCAGTTCGGCGCGCGGTGTGATCGGGGAGCGGGAGCGACGCTCTCGGTGGAATGTCTGGATTGGCGGACGGGGATCGCGGAACTGGGATCGCGGAACTGGGATCGCGGGACTGGGATCGCGGGACTGGGATCGCGGGACTGGGATCGTTGGACTGGGATCGCGGGACTGGGATCGTCGGACTGGGAGCGGCAGGACGGGTCCGCGCGTCGATGAGCCCCGCGCGAAGCGCCGGGCCCGCGTCCATCGGCCTCGATCGCCCGACCTCGCGCAGGGGGGTATTGGCGCCGGAGGCCGGGAGGTATACTCGTTTCCGGTCGCTCCCGGTGCTCGTTCATGCGTCGTGCGCGTGCTTCCCGGGAGCGATGGCCGCTCGCCGAACTCTCGGCGCGGCGGCTGACTCGAGGCCTCGCGCGGTCGCCGATGCAAGCGCTCCGTCAAGGGACGTTCGGCGCCGGGCGAGCAGACCCGTGAACGGGATCTCCCCATGAATCGGCTCTATGTCGGAAACATCCGCTACACGGCGGACGAGGCGTCGTTGCGCGCGCTCTTCGAGGCGTACGGGCCGGTTCAGGAGGTCTTCATCGGCATCGACCGCGAGACCGGCCGGTCGCGCGGCTTCGCGTTCGTCACGATGAGAGATGCGGAGGGAGCGCAGGCGGCGATCGCGGCGCTGGACGGCAAGGAGGTTGACGGCCGCAACATCGTCGTCAACGCGGCCCAGCCCCGCGGGAGCGGAGGAGGCAGCGGCGGTCCGCCGGGCGAACGGCGAGGCGGGCCAGGCGGCGAGCGGCCTTCCGGCCCGCGCGGATCCGGCGGGGCTCCTCGTGGCCGCGTCGGCGAAGGCCGTGACGGACCGGTCTTTCGTCAGCCGCCATACACCGGGCCGCCGCCGGAGAGCGGAGCCGGGCGCTCGTCGCGCGGCGGAAAGCCCGGGCGCGATCGCGAGTGGGAACGACCGCGCGAACAAGACCGCGAACGGGCGCGGGAGAAGGAGCGCGAACAGGCGCGGGAGTGGGATCGCGGGCGCAATCGCCCCGATCGCGACGAAGAGTGGTAGCGCTAGATCCCGTTCGCGTGCTCCGCGACGAACCACGCCTGCTTCTCGTTGGTTCTGATCACCTGTCCGACGACGAGGTCGTTGGTGCCGTCGTCGCCGCGGTCCGCAGCGCTTCCGGCGACGCGGCGAGCGCCGCGGATGACGATCTCATGGGCATCGAGCAGGCGCTGGAGCTGTGCCGGAGCGGACTCGCGCCCCAGCGGCGGGCGCGGGATCGACGTCGCCTCGGCGACGTCGTGCGGCATCGCGACGCTGACGCCGCCGAGCATGGCGATCCGTTCGGCGACGAGATCGACGATCTCGTCCTGCTGGCCGTAGTGCCTGTCGAAGAGCTCGTGAAGCTCCGTGAAGCTCATGCCCGAGACCTGCCAGTGGCACTTCCGGTAGAGATCGCGCAGCGCCATCGTGTCCGCGAGGACCGAGTTGAGATCGGCGATCGATCCGGCGCACGTCGACGCGGGAAGCGCGATGGCGCGGGGGACGACGGCGCCGAAGGGCTGGATCTCGCCGGCGGAGCCGCCGCGCCGAAGCGCGAGGCCGCCAGAGCCCTGCGCTCGGCGCCCGGTCGCGGAGCCCTTGCCGGTCCGCGCGCCCGCGCCGGTGCCCGCTGCGCCGTTTCGTGAGGTGCCCTTCCGCGGCGGCGCCTTCCGCGCAGTCGATGAGCGTGTCGTGTTGCGTCGTGCCATGAGGGCGGACTTTACGCGTCGCACCGTCACCGGGGCGCCGCAGCGCCGGAGCGCCGCGACTACGATGCGCTCCGATGGCCCCCCAGAGCACCTCCCAGAGCGCCTCATCGACTCCGGGCGCCGCTGCGCCGCATCTGTACGACGACGACGGTGACCGTCTGCTTCAGGCGGACGATCGAGCAGATCGCATCATCCTCCTGCCTGCGGGCGACCCGCGCAAGGCGACCTTCGATCGCGATCGGATCAGGATCCAGTGGGGGCAGCATCTCCTCGCCGACCTGCTCGCGCGCCGCTACCGCACGCTCGTCTGCGGCGTGAACGCCGCCGACAACGCGCGGGGAGTGATCGCCCAGCTCGCGGAGCTGCTTCCGACCAGCCAGTGGAACGCGAAGTCGGTCACCGCGCACGCGGAGACCTTCGCTCGCTCGCTCGCCGGCGACGACCTCCTCGTGCTCAAGTACGACTTCGACGCGCTCGAGGTCCTCGCGCTGCTTCGGCCGCCGGGCCGCGACCACTTCACGCTCGAGGATCTCGCCCGCGGCTTCCGCAAGGTCGCCCAGATGGTCGAAGGTCGCCGCGATCGGCTGCCGGTCGCCTCGGTGAGCTTCCTTGGCGCGAAGTCGAACCGTCTCGTCGGCCACGCCGGCGGCGAGCCGACCTTGGAGAGCGTCGCCCGGACGATGCACGAGGCGGGCTTCCGAGGCGATCTCTACCCGCCGCTCTCGATGTGGCAGGTGGCGCCCACGGGCGTCTTCGCCAGCTACCCCTTCCCGCGCGGCCTCGAGGAGATGCGCCAGGGCGGCTTCTGACGGAGGCCGGGGCGATCGGCGACCGCGATCGGTCGCGCGCCCGCCGCGATCGACGGCGGCGGAGATCCGACCGCGCGCGCTCACTCGGGTTCGGCGGCCGGTGGACTTCGAGGAACTCCCGCGGCGTATCCTCCCGGCCGTCGCGCGTGTTCCGGCTGGGGGCCTCGGGTGACCCTTCGGATCGCGGGCGCTGACGTTCATCCGCGGGCACTCCCGCCGGGCCGCGAGGGTCCGGTGGCGGGCGGAGGGCCGGCGGTCCGTGTCAGTTCCTCGAAGAGTCGCCTCCTCCACGATGCCCTTCCTCGAAGTCAAGACGCCCCAGGGTCTCAAGCGATTCGATCTCTCGGAGTCCGCCGTCACCGTCGGTCGGCATCCCGAGAACACGCTTCACCCGGACGACGACCTGCTGTCTCGCCGCCACTGCGTCGTCGAGGCGTACGGCGACGGCTTCCGGGTGCGCGATCTCGGCTCGCGGAACGGAACGAAGGTCAACAGCCTCCGCGTGACGGAGGAACTGCTCTTCAACGGCGACGTGATCGTCGCCGGCCAGACGGAGATGAACTTCGTCGATCCGGAGCAGCGCACGGTCGGTCGGCGGCGGGACACCCCCGACTACGCCGAGGCGGCGCTCGTCCAGTCCCGGGCGGCGGTGCAGTCTCCGACGATCGATGTCGATACGTTCGAGCCGCTCGAGAACGTGCAGACGAGCTACGAGAAGCGTCTCCGCGACGTCATCGACTCCTCGCCCGACCGCACCTTCGAGGAAGCGGACATCGCGCTGGTCGACAACCGCGGGGTCACCGTCCACCAGGCGACGGCCCAGGGGCTCTCCGACGGCAGCGGCGATGACGTGGGAGAGTCGATCCGGGCCTTCCGGCTGCTGCTGCTCGCGGCGTTCCGCGCGCGGGCGACCGACCTGCACCTCGAGCCGCGGACGGACCGCGCCGTGATCCGGATGCGCGTCGACGGCTTCATGATCAGCGCCGTCGAGCTTTCGACGCCGATCTTCAAGAGGATCGTCGGGATGGTGAAGATCCTCTGCCAGATCGACACCACGCAGAAGAACGCCGTCCAGGACGGGCATTTCTCCGTCTCGGTGAAGGGGCGCCGCGTCGACTACCGCGTCAGCCTCACCCCGGCGGTGCACGGCCAGAAGATGGTCGTGCGCGTGCTTGATTCGTCCAACGCGCCCAGCCGCCTCCACGAACTCGGTCTGCTGCCGTGGATGTACGACAAGCTCCGCTCGATCGCGACCAAGGATGCGGGCATGCTGCTCGCCTGCGGGCCGACCGGCAGCGGCAAGACCACCACGCTCTACTCCTGCCTGCGCGAGATCGATGTCGAGCAGCGCAACGCGATCACCATCGAGGATCCGGTCGAGTACTTCCTCGAGGGCTGCACCCAGATTCCCATCGACCACAAGATCGGCAACACATTCGGGACGATCCTCCGCTCGGTGCTCCGGCAGGATCCCGACGTGATCTTCGTCGGCGAGATCCGGGACATCGAGACCGCGACGGTCGCGATGCAGGCGGCGATGACCGGTCATCTCGTCTACTCGACGGTGCACGCGAAGGACTCCATCGGCGCGATCTTCAGGCTGCTCGATCTGGGCGTCGAGGCGTATCTGGTCGCCAACGCGCTGAATCTCATCCTCGCGCAGCGCCTCGTGCGGCTGATCTGCGAGACGTGCCGCAAGCCGGTCCGCCCGACCCCGGCGCAGAACATGCGGATGGGGAAGGTCCTCGACGGAGTGCCGCGGATCTTCGTTCCGGTCGGGTGCAAGCACTGCCTCGGCACCGGTTTCCACGGCCGCCGGGCGCTCTTCGAGATGCTCGAGTTCAGCGACGCGATGCGCGACATCGTGCTCAAGACGCCGACGATCGCTGCGATCCGCGAGGTGTGCCACTCGGGGCTCTTCACCTCGCTGGCGACCTACGGCTACACCCTGGTGGCCCAGGGAATCACCAGCATCGAGGAAGTCGACCGGGTGGCGACGTCGGAGTGAGTTGCGTGCGCACGGGGTGCGCTGCGCAGCTCGATGCGGCGGTGCGACCGGCCGGCCGCGCAGGCGCCGCGGGCGACGAAGCCCCTGGCTCACGATCTCTCAGAGGCTCACGGCGCGCTCCGGCGCAGCCTCCGCGCCGAGCGGGCACGCTTGCCGCGCCGCCGGCACTGGCCGAGCTGGAACGGTCCGAGCTGGAACTGGCCGAACCGGATCAGGCCGAGCGGGATCTGGCTCCGCCGGGCTGGCAGCGCCGACGCGTGGCTCCCACCCGGCGCGCGGGACCGCAGCGTTCCAAGGCTCCGTCGCCGTCGGCGCCGGCGTGCGTCCGCCGCGCGGACGATCTCCCTGCACTCGCCGATCCGCCGCCGCCTCGACCGTCGCTCAGCGCGCGCTCAGCGCCGCGTGATGGCGCTTTTCGACGGCAGGCCAGTTGACGACGTTCCACCACGCCGCGACGTAGTCGGGCCTCCGGTTCTGATAGTGGAGGTAGTAGGCGTGCTCCCAGACATCCAGGCCGAGGATCGGGGTCCCCGGGCAGTCGACGACGCCCTTCATCAGCGGGTTGTCCTGGTTGGGAGTCGAGCAGACGCAGAGCGTCGCGTCGGGCTTGACGCAGAGCCACGCCCAGCCCGAGCCGAAGCGCGACGCGGCCGCCGCGGCGAAGGTCTCCTTGAACTTCTCGATCCCCCCGAGGTCGCGCTCGATCGCCGCGGCGAGCTCGCCGCCCGGTGCGCCGCCGCCGCCGCCGTTGGCGGAGGAGTGGTTCGGCGCCATGATCTCCCAGAAGAGCGTGTGGTTGTAGTGACCGCCGCCGTTGTTCCGCACCGCGGTGCGGACGGCCTCGGGAACCGAGGCGATCCCGACGCAGATCGCCTCGATCGACTTGTCGGCCCACTCCGGATGCGCTTCGAGCGCCTTGTTCAGGTTGTTGACGTATGCCGCGTGGTGCTTCGTCCGGTGGATGTTCATCGTCCTGGCATCGATGAAGGGCTCCAGGGCGTTCTCGGGATACGGCAGCTCGGGAAGCGTGAAGGGCATGGTGGCTGTTCCTGTCGGGGCGAGGCCCGGGGGAGAGACCCGGGGGAGAGACCCGGGGGAGAGAGAGGTCCACTCGGATCTCAGGCCGCCCCGCTCGCGGGCTCGTGCAGCGCGGGCCGGTCACCGACGGCTGGGATCGGGTGCCTTCTGAGTGGGGGAGTGGAGAGAGAACCCCAGTGTAAGGGGCGCGCGCCGTCGAGGCGGCGTCGCCCTTCGCCGGGGAGTTGCGACCGCGGTGAAGCCTCCGTCGCGGTCGTGCTCCGCCCTCCCTCGGAGCGCGGGGCGTGGAGGGGACCGCCTGCGCACCGGGCCGATCCGGAGCGCTCCGTCGGCCCGCCGGTCGCGGACCGGAGGATCGCCCCCTGTCGTCGCCCGAGCCCTGCTCAAGTCCCTCGTTCCGCGGCGCGAAGTCGTTCGACGAACGCGCGGGCGGTCGCTCCCGGCTCCTCCGACTGCGCGATCGCGTCGCCGACGGCGACGCCGCGGCAGCCCGCGGCGATGAGCCCGTCGAGCCGATCGAGATCGATGCCGCCGATCGCCAGGTGCGGCACGCCGGGAAAGGCCGCGACGAAGGCGCGCAGGAAGGCCGCCCCTGAGAGGGTGAGATCGGGCCGCGTGCGACTGGGGAACATCGTGCCCACGCCGCACCCATCAGCGCCGGCGCCGACGGCCTCGACCGCCTCGTCCATCGAGTGCGTGCTCGCGCCGATCAGGAGGCGACCCCCGGCAAGGCGCCGCGCCTCGCTGATGGGGAGGTCGCCGCGGCCGATGTGGACGCCCGAGGCCCCCGCGGCGAGTGCGATGTCGAGGCGGTCGTTGACGATCGACGCCGCCCGTCCAGCCGCGATGGCGACGAGGCGCCGAGCGGCGTCGAGCAGGTCGCGGTCGCCGAGGGCCTTGTCGCGGAGCTGGATCGCGTCCGCGCCGCCATCGATGACCGCCTCCACGAGCGACTCCCACGGCCGAGGAGCGAGGGAGGGTGCCACGAGCACGCAGAGCCGCCATTGCGGCGCGGCCGCAGGTCGGGCGGGCGGACCTCCGCCGAAGGGCCCGCGCGCCCCATCGCAAGCCCCACCGGAGATGCCACCCGCAGCGCCGCCGAGCCCGCGACTCCCCGGCCCCCCCCCTGAGACCACGCCCGACGCCGGAACCTCCGGCGTCGGGCGCAGGCGCCCGACGAGCTGCTGCTCAAGCGCATAGCCGCGGTAGCGCAGCGCCTTGGCGCGCCCCGCGAAGGTCTCGTCGACGAGCTTGCCGAACTCCTCGAGCGATCGGAGGGCCTCGCCGAGGCGCTTGCCGGCGGCGATCGTGACCGCGGCAAGGTCGGCGCGGCGGCGCTCCGACGCGGTCTCGAGCGTGCGCCCGACGTCGCGACCGACATCGCGCGCCGCCTCGAGCGGCGCTCGCCTCGCCAGCTCGGCCGAGGCGGCGCCGAGCTCGTGGCGCAGCTCCTTGAGCGCCGCGGCGAGCGCTCGATCGTCGAGCACGAACCGGGCCGCGTCCTCCATCACCCGGACGGCCTCGCGGGCGCGGTTGAGGTTGGCGTCGAGGATGCGCAGGAGATCGCTCATGCTCGGCGACCCCCGTCCGGAGGCGCTTCGGGCCGATCGGGCCGGTCACCCTCCTCCCCGTCGGGTTCCGGCGCTTCGCCCTCCGCGTCGTCGCCGGCAGCGCCGAGCGGCTGCACGCAGCGGGCCGCGTGCTGAAGCGCCTCCTCGCGCGAGCCTGCGCAGGGCAGACCCGGACCGCGCCAGCGCCGCCCGTCGTGCACGAAGGCAACGTACCCGCGGCCCTCGCGGTCGGTCTGGTTGTCGGTGATGATCACCGGCACGAACCCGAGCACGATCGAGTTGACGGCCTCGGTGAACGCGGCGCGCGATCCTCGATCGGGGCGGACCGAGTAGCGATAGTGCATGTCGCGAAGCCGGAGGCTGGTGCCGCGGACGAGTTCGCGGAGCCGCTCCGGATCGAGCCGGTCGACTTCGGTCGGCTCGACGAGCTGCTCCGGAGCCGCGGGCCTCGCGATCACCGCGCCGGCTGCGACAAGGGCGGCGACCGCGATGGCGACAGCGGTCGCGAGGGAGCCGCGGAGCAGGATCGCCGCCGCGAGAGCGGCGCCGAGGATGACGCCGCAGGCACCCAGGCGCGCGGGCGTGATGGCCATGGCGCGATGCTACCAGCGCGATGCGACGGCTCTGCGCTTCGGCTCCGCTCCGCTCCCGCAGCGGCGTGCGGTTGCGACGCTCTGCCGCGCCGCGCTCCGCCATGCGCACCGGCCCCGGCGGGGAGCGGTCTTCCGCCCTCGGCGTCGCGCTCCGGCGCAACGCGACCGCCGCCGCGCGACGCCCTCCGCACGGCGACGCCCTCCGCACGGCGATCAGCGCCGACCTGGCGTTCGGCTACGCTCGCCGGTGATCGATCGGGCGACGCTGCACTTTCTCGGCACGGGGACCTCCTCGGGGATCCCGGCCATCGGCTGCGACTGCGCCGTTTGCGTCTCGGACGACCCCCGCGATCGTCGCCTTCGCACCGCCGGGGCGCTCCGCTTCGTCGATCCGGCGGGCCTGCCGCGGACCATCCTGATCGACTGCGGACCGGACATGCGCGAGCAGGCTCTCCGCGCCCGGCTCGATCGCTGCGACGGCATCCTCTTCACCCACAGCCACGTGGACCACGTCTTCGGTCTCGATGAAGTCAGGCGCTTCAACGCGGTGATGCGGGCCCCGATCGACATCTTCGCGGATCGGTCGACGATGGAGGATCTCCAGCGGGTCTATCGGCACATCTTCGAGCGGGCGCGGAACCCGAACGACTCCTTCGTCGCCACGCTCGTGCCGCGGATCATCGAGCCCTTCGCGCCCTTCGAGCTCCACGGCCTCCAGGTGCTCCCGCTCGCGCTGCTCCACGGCAACCAGCCCGTCCTCGGCTTCCGCATCGACGCCGTCGATCGCGCGCGCCGCATCGCCGCGGAGCAGCCGGCGCCGCTTCCGCTGGCGTGGTGCACCGATGTCTCGGCGATCCCTCCGGGCACATGGCGGCACCTCGGCGGCCTCCGGACGCTGGTCCTGGACATGCTGAGGATCAGGCGGCACCCGACGCATCTCACGCTCGACGAGGCGATCGCGGTCGCCGGGCGGATCGGGGCCGAGGAGACCTGGTTCGTCCACATGTCGCACGACGTCCGGCATGCCGAGATCGATGGCGACCTGCCCGCCGGCGTGCGGCTCGCGCACGACGGGCTCGTCCTGCCGGCGACCGCCGATCCCTACACTCGCCCATGACGACGCTGCGCCCAGCCGTGACACCCTCGGTTCCAGCCGCCGCGCCGTCGCGCGACCCCGAGGCCACGACGCTCTCCGGCTACGTCGTCGAGCCCTGCTACGGACCGGTGGCGGCGCCGACCGTCGATCCTGGCGATCCCGCGAAGGCCGATCCGCGGATCGGGGAGCCGGGGAGCTACCCCTACACGCGGGGCGTGCACCGGACGATGTACCGCGGCCGCCTCTGGACGATGCGCCAGTTCGCGGGCTTCGGCTCCGCGGACGACACCAACCGTCGCTTCAAGTACCTCCTCGGCAACGCCAGCGGCACCAAGGCGAACACGGGTCTCTCGACCGCGTTCGACCTGCCGACGCTCATGGGACGCGACAGCGATGACCCGCTCTCGGCCGGCGAGGTCGGGCGCTGCGGCGTCGCGATCTCGACCATCGAGGACATGCACCGTCTCTACGCCGACATCCCCATCGGCGAGGTCACGGTCAGCCAGACGATCAACGGACCCGCCGCGGTGATCTGGGCGATGTACCTCGCGATGGCCGAGGAGCGCGGCATCGACTGGACGACGCTCGGCGGCACCCTCCAGAACGACATCCTCAAGGAGTTCCACGCCCAGAACGAGTTCATCTATCCGCCCGAGCCGAGCGTCCGGCTGGTCGTCGACACGATCGAGTTCGCCACCCGCAGCCTGCCGCGCTGGAACAGCGTCTCGATCTCCGGCTACCACATCCGCGAGGCGGGCTCGACGGCGGTGCAGGAACTCGCCTTCACGCTCCGCGACGGGATGGAGTACGTGGAGTGGTGCCTCCGGCGCGGCCTCGCGGTGGACACCTTCGCGCCGCGGCTGTCGTTCTTCTTCAACAGCCACAACGAGTTCTTCGAGGAGATCTGCAAGCTTCGCGCCGCCCGGCGGATCTGGGCGGCGGCGATGCGCGACCGCTACGGCGCCGCGCTTGAGCGCTCCTGGCTGATGCGCACCCACGTGCAGACGGCGGGCTGCTCGCTCACCGAACAGCAGCCGCTGAACAACATCGTGCGCGTCGCATACCAGGCGCTGGCGGGCGTCCTCGGCGGCTGCCAGTCGCTGCACACCGACTCGATGGACGAGACGCTCGGCCTCCCGACCGAGGAGGCGGTGCGCGTCGCCCTGCGCACGCAGCAGATTCTCGCCCACGAGACCGGCGTCCATCGCACCGCGGATCCGCTGGGCGGCTCCTGGTTCGTCGAGGCGCTGACCGATCGGATGGCCGCCGATGCCGAGCGCATCATCGCCGAGATCGATGACATGGGCGGCGTCGTCGAGGGCATCCACCGCGGCTACTTCCGCCGCGCCATCGCCGAGGCGAGCTACCGCTTCGGACAGGAGATGGAGGCGGGGGACCGCATCATCGTCGGCGTCAATGCCTACGAGGAGGGCAACGCCGAGCGTCAGGTGGAGATCCTCCAGATTCCCCACTCCGTCGAGGTGGAGCAGTGCGAGCGGCTCGAGCGCTTCCGACGCGAGCGCGATGCCGATTCGACGCGACGGGCCCTCGATGGCATCCGCGCCGCGGCCCGCGGCGGCGAGAACGTCATGCCGGCGCTGGTCGCGGGAGCCCACGCCCGCTGCACCCTCGGAGAGATGGTGCAGGCGCTCGCGGATGTCTTCGGCCGCTACAGCGGCGGCCCTGAGTGGTAGCCCCCTGCGGCGGCGAGGAGCGAGCGCCGGAGCTCCGGCGGCCGCGGCGCCCCGGGGGAGCGGACCTCCATCGGCCGACGCGCGCTCACCGCGCCTCGAGCAGCGGATAGCTCACGTTGAGCACCGCCGCGATCGGCGGATTGCGCATCGCGAAGCGCCATCCTGAGAACTCCTCCAGGGCGAGGCCGCGGCGACCGAGGACGTGCGCGACCAGTTCGGCGTGACGCGGCGCGAGCGGCGTCGCCATCGCCGGAGGAAACGCGCCGAGCGTCTGCACCTGTTCGAGCAGCGGAAGCCGGTCGCTCTCGATCGGAGGCCCCTCATCGGCCGTGAGCCTCGAGTAGAGCCGCACGCTCGGCGGCATGCGCAGCGGCAGATCGCGATGGATGAGCAGGTCGCACATCAGCGCGGCCGTCGGCGTGAAGAGGTGGATGGGGTGCGACCCGACGCGGTTGCGCTCGTCCGCGTGGATCGATGCGGCGGCGACGATCGCGTCGGAGAGCACGACGTCGATGGCGTGGGACGTCCCGACCGGACCGTCGGGAAGCTCGAAGCGAAGCCCGGTCCTGGTCTTCACCGCCTCGATCACCGGCATGGGCGTCGAACAGAACGATCCGATCAAGGGGCAGGCGGCGCGGTCGCCGCTCGCCCCCACCGGCACCGTCTGCGGCGGATCGATCGGGACGGTCCGGAAGGACCGCGGCGAGCCGTCGTCGTTGTAGAAGACGGCCTGGAAGAGCGGCCAGCGCACCGAGCCGCGCAGTCGGCGGAATCCGAGCAGAGCGCTGATGCGGACGATGTCGACGACGCCGGCGTCGTGCGGCGCGCCGGGCTCGCGCGACGGGACGAGCGCGTAGCAGATCACCCGCGCCCGCGCCTGCACGCCCCAGATGGCGCTGTTGCCGAGAAACGCGCTCCGGCGCGCCGCCTCGAGCCGATCCGCGCGCAGCGGCGACGGGGAGAGCTCATCGAGCATCACCGCGAGCGTCGCCCGGTCGCCGGCGTGTCTGGCGATCAGGTCGCCGAGCCGCACTGCGGCGTCGCGGACCGCCTCGCAGCGCTCCGGCGGAGCGCCCGCCCGCTCCATCGCCTCCAGCAGGATGTCGAGCGCCGCAGGGCCGGGAAGGTGGGCGGCGATCTCCGCGATCAGCTCGGCACCGACGATCCGCGAGATCTTCCAGGTGAGGTTCTTGTTCAGCCGATGGGTTCGGGCGATTTGCTGCGGCCGCAAGGGATCTGCCCCGACCGAGTGCAGCAGGTCGGTCAGCGCCGAGCGCAGTCCGAGCAGCGACGCTGCGGCCGCCGACTCGAAGTCCTCCAGCACGATCTCGGGCGCCGCCTGTTCGACTCCGCGCGGGGCGACGTCCGGTCCGCGCGGCCCGCGCGGGCGCCGACCTCCCCGGCCGCGATTGAGCTTGCGAGCGGGCTGCGGCTCTCGCGGCACTTCCTGAGGGAGGACCATTGGGCCGATGCTAGGTTCTCCCGGAGAGCCCTTCTTGACACTGCAGCGCTGGAACTCGTCTGCTGCGGCCGCCCGGATGCGGCGTTCTGGCGGCGTCGCAGCTCGGCTTCGGGCCTCGACGTAGCACTGCGGCTACGCCGTCGGCCCGAAGCCTTCGCTGCTCCTTGCCAGAAGCCGCCCCGAGCTGCCTCGCGACGACGCGTTCCAGCGCTGGAGTGTTCAGTCGCCGGGGCGCGCTGCGAGGGTCGGTCCGCGGCGACTCGCCCCGCCCGGTCCGGGCCGCGCCGCTCTACATTCTGCTCCATGAGCTTCCAGGCGCCCCGAGGCACGCGCGACTTCCTCCCCGAATCGATGGCGGTGCGCCGCCATGTCGAGGGTGCGTGGCGGAAGGCGTCGATCGACTTCGGCTTCGAGGAGGTCGATGGTCCCACCTTCGAACACGTCGAGCTCTACACCGTCAAGAGCGGCGAGGGGATCGTCAACGAGCTCTTCTCCTTCAAGAGGTCCGGCGGAAGCGACACCTACGCGCTTCGCCCCGAGTTCACCCCGACGCTCGCCAGGATGCTCGCCGCCGCCGGCGGCAGCCTGCCGCTTCCGGTGAAGTGGTTCACGATCCCCACGCTCTTCAGGGCCGAGCGCCCGCAGCGCGGGCGGTTGCGGGAGTTCGTGCAGTGGAACGTCGACGTGGTCGGGATCGACTCGCCCGCTGCCGACGTCGAGACGATGGCGGTCGCGGCCGCCGCGCTCGATCGCCTCGGGCTGCGGCCGAAGGACGTCCAACTGAGGATCAGCCATCGCGGCGCCGTGGCGGGGCTCCTCGAGGCGCTCGGCGTTCCGGCGGAGCGGCACGGAGCGGCCTTCGAGCTGCTCGACCGTCGCGATCGGCTCGAGCCGGAGGAGTACCGGCGACGTCGCGATGCGCTCCTCGGCGGGACCGGAGCCGGGGCGGAGGCTGCTCGGCGGCTCGACGAGCTGCTCCGACGGACCATCCCGGTCGCAGAGCTCGACGCCCGCGCCGGCGCCCTGGGGCTGCCTGAAACGGCGCTGGAACCGCTGCGGGCGATCGCCGCGGAACTGCGCGCCGCCGACCTCGCCCCGTGGGCCTCGTTCGACTTCGGCATCGTCCGCGGTCTCGCGTACTACACCGGCGTGGTCTTCGAGATCCACGAGGCCACCGGGGCCGAGCGCGCGGTGGCGGGGGGAGGCCGGTACGACGGCCTCGTCGAGCTCTTCGGCGGTCCGCGCATGCCCGCGGTCGGCTTCGGCATGGGCGACGTCGTGCTCGGGCTGCTGCTCGAAGAGCGCGGGCTGCTCGGCGGCGAGGGAGGCCGCGCGGCGCTGCTGCCGCGTCCGGACGCCTTCGTCATCTCCGCCGGAAGCGAGGCGGACCTCCGGCTGCGCGCGGTCGTCTCCGAGCTCCGCCGGGCGGGGCTCCACGCGCGGCACTCGTATCGAACCACGCGCAACGTCGGCAAGCTCCTCGGCGAGGCGAGCCGCTGCCGGAGCCGCTGCGCGGTGATCCTCGGCGCCGAGCTCGGCGCCGGGCTGGTCGCCCTGAAGGACCTCGGCGGCGGCGAGCAGCGGCTGGTTCCGGTCGGCGATGTCGTCGCAGAGGTCCGCCGCCTCGCCCAGCGCAGCGAGTAGGCATCCACTCACCATGTCGGACGGAGACCTCCTGCTCACCCAATGTCCCTCCTGATCGTCGTCGCCGTGGAGCGCGAGGCCGAGGCCGTCCATCGCGCACTGGAGGAGGCGGGGATCGCGTCCCGACGCTGTGCCGCGGTCGTCGCGGGAGCGCGCGGCGGGTGCATCGAAGCGGCGCGGGGCGAGCGCTCGAAGGCGAGGCCGCCATCCGTGCGCATCGCCGTCGCGGGCGTCGGTCGGGTGAACGCAGCGGTCGCGACCGCGTGCGCCGTGCTCGAGGCGCCGACAGGCCTGGTCCTCTCCGCCGGAATCGCAGGGAGTCTCCCGGGGAGCGGGCTGATTCTCGGAGAGGTCGTCGTCGCGGCGGAGTGCGTCTACGTCGAGGAGGGGATCGTCACGCCGGCGGGGTTCCTCGACATGGCCCGGCTTGGCTTTCCTCTGGGCGACTTCGCGGGAAACCGCGTGCCCGTCGATCCAGAGGCGCGCTCCCTGCTCGGAGGCGACCGGCACTCCGGTCCGATCGCGACGGTGGCCACCTGTTCGGGCACCGATGACGCCGCCGCCGCGATCGTCGCGCGGACCGGAGCCCTCGCCGAGGCGATGGAGGGCGCCGCAGTCGTCCATGCGGCGCGGCGCTTCGGCGTCGGCGCTGTCGAGCTCCGCGCCATCAGCAATGAGACCGGCGATCGCGCGCGGCAGCGTTGGAACCTCGACGAGGCGTTCGCGCGCCTCCAAGCGGCCGTGGCCCGCGACGCGAGAGGCTTGCTGGCGCTGGCGAGCAGCCGTGTGCCCGAAGGCTGAGACGTGGGGGGCCGAAATCGCGGGGGCGTCGCCGCCAAGAGTCGGTCCGTGCGCCACGCGTCGGCGGGACGAGTACCGTTGCCTCGCCCCTTCGCCGCCCGAGGGGGCGGGTTCGGTGATCCGCTCCCAGAAGCTCGAGCCTGCGTCGCTTCTCCTTGTGAACCAACCGCTTCGGTCAACCTCGCGGCGACGCGAGGCGGCGCCGGAGCGATCGTCACCCTGATCTCGCATCGTCCCATTGGCCCGCGCTCACCACTGTCGCCGCTGCGGTCGCTCCCTCGCCAGCGTGCGGTCGGCTCCTGATCCGATCTACGGGCTTCCGATCGTCACCTGTCGCGGTTGCGGGCGGAGCTTTCTGCGGCGTCCGCACCCGCTTTCGAGGGTCTGGCGGTGGTTTCGCCGCTTCGATCTCGCCGCTGGGATCTTCATCGTCCAATCGATCGCCGCCGCTGCGGGGGTGGCCTTGGCGCTCGGGATCCTCTGGTCCGTCGGCGGTCCCGCCGGGCGCGACAACCTCGCGTCGATGACGCTCACCGAGGGCATCATGCTGCTCAGCGCGGTCTTCCTGATCGGCGGATGGGTCGGGCTCGGGCTCGGGCATCATCGAGCGATCCCGGCCGCGGTCGGTGCCGTCGCGGTTCTGGTGGCGGCGGCGGGCGTCGTGCATCTCTTCGGTCTGGGGATCGAGCGTGCATCCGGCCGGACGCCGAGACCCCTTGTCATCGCGGCGCCACTTCTCTCGGTCCTGCTGAGCGCTTCGTGGCTGCTGGCGCCCGCCGCGATCGGATTCGTCGGGGGACGGTTCCTTCACCGCGCGGTCGCGGGAGGATGGTCGATCATCTGGAAGAGGGCGCTGCGTCGAGCGCGGCGCGCGAGGAGCGTTGCATGACCGAGACCGGCTGGAGCGAGCGCGTGTCAGACCCGCCGAGCGAGGCCTTGCAGAATCCGGATTCGTCCGGCATGGGTGCGATCGGCGCTTCGGTCCCCATGCCGCCGGCGCCTCCCGCGGCCGGGATCGCCTCCGCCGAGCCCGGGAGATGCGCCGGACAGGTCGTCGCGATCATCGACGGCGACCGTCCCTGCATCGGCTGCGCCTACAACCTCGTCGGTCAGGCGATCCTGCGCGAGACGCATTACGGGCTTCTCGTGGTGCGCTGTCCGGAGTGCGGGAAGGTCGACGGCATCGAGGAGCATCCCTTCGTCGGCCGGACCGTCCAGCGCCTCGCAACGGCAGGTCTCGGCCTCTGGATCATCCTCCTCGTCGGCTTCGCGGCCTTGACGGTGCTGCTCCTGACGGCGCTCTCATGGGCCCTTGCGGAGTGGTTCACCGAACCGCTGAGCGCCGCCGTGCGCGAGGACTTCCAGCGCTGGATCTCGGCCAACAGCGCCGGCGGCTTCACATCGGCGATGCCGCTGCCGGACCAGCAGGCCGCCGTTGACGCATGGCTTGCGGAGGTCGGCGGGATCCGCAGCTTTCTCGAAGCCCGCAAGGGAGCGCTCGCGGCGATCGACCCGTGGGCGGCGACGTGGTCGGTGCCGCTGGCCGGACTCCTCTTCGCCGCCGGCGTCGCGTGGAGCGTCGCCCTGCTCGGCGTCGGACGTCGAAGGCTCGTCGCGGTCACGCTCGGTCTCGTGGCGATCGCGGGCCTGATCGTCGCGGGCGAGGCGATCAAGCTCCTCGTCTCGGAGAACCCCGCGCCGTGGTGGGCGCTGCTTCGCCGGGCGATCGCGCCGGTCGCAACCGTGCCGGCGCAGGCGATCGGACTGTTCATTCTCGCTGCCGCGCTCATCCTCGGCGCTCAGCTCGGAAGGCCGATCGCACGCGGTCTCGTTCGGCTCTTCCTGCCGCCGCGGCTGCGCACGCCGATGGCGTTTCTCTGGATCGCGGATGGCCTGGCGCCGCCCGGCCTGCGGCGCGATCGCGCGGCGCCCCCCGGATGATCCTCTGCGGCGTTGAGCCGACGAGACGATCCGCGACGATCCGCCGCAGCGCGGCAGCGAGCCGATCCCGCTCGCCCTCGCGCGCCGGAGCGCGCTCGCCTCAGGGTTCTACGGCCAGAAGGCGGCGACGACCAGGATCACCCAGACCAGCGCCGCGCAGGGCAATTTCGCGATCGTCCCCAGCAGCCGGCCGATCGCAGCTCCCTGGGCCGGGCGGAGCGATCCCCGGAACGATCCGCCCTGGGCGCTCAGCTCTCCGAACATCGCCCCGAACCCGGCCCCGAGGCTCGCGCCGAGCACCGAACCGACGATGGGAATCGGGATCGCGAAGGTCCCGACGATGCCGCCGACGAGAGCGCCGACGATCGATCCGATCATGCCGCGCCGGCCGGCGCCGCCATGCTTCGCCCCCAGCGCCGAGGCGGCGAACTCGAGAACCTCCCCGAGCAGCGCGACCGCGACCGCGGTGACGAGCACCCACGGGGCGAAGGTCGGGCCGCCGCCCTCGTCGAGCCAGAGCCCGTCGATCAGCTCGATCACGACCGCGATGGCGATCATGATCCAGGTTCCGGGCAGCCCGATGGCGACGAGGAGGACGCAGAGCGCTCCGACGAGCGCAAAGAGCGTCGCGACGACGAGCGAGAGCGCCAGCGCCACCCGCTACACCCAGACCTGCACGATCAGGTGAGGCTCCTTGAGCTTCCCCGTGAACTCGCCGACCGACGTCGTGCTGAACTTCACCTCGTACTGCGGGTGGGCGTCGAGCCACTCGTTGATCTGCTGGTCGAGGTAGATCAAGGCTTCATCAGTCAGCTTGCAGTGAAACGTCCGCACGTGGATCGCGCCCGTGCCGGTGGTGTTCGGCGTGCGGTCCCAGCTTTCCTCGTGACGTCGGCTCTCCCCGATGGCGCGGATGATCTTCGGGGAGCTGGTCGGCGGCGCCGGCGGCTGCGGCGGCTGCGGCGCCGCTGCGTCCGCAGCCTGCGGCGCGCCGGAGAGAGATGGCTGGAGGCGCGTCTCGAAGCCGGGCGGAACGTGCTGGATTCGCGACGGCGCGGGACCTTCAGGCGAGGGGGCGTCCGGCATTGGCTCCTTCTTCCTCGGTGCGTTCATCCGGGCGTAGCCCCCGCCCCGGGGGGGGGAGAGGGGGGGAGGGGGGGCGGCGGCGATCCCCGCCGCGTCGACTCGGGGCCCGCGTCAGCTCGCGGCCAGCCTGAGCAAGCGACCGGCCTCAGACCGTGGCCCGCTCCGACCCCGGGATGGTACGGGAACGTCGCAGGAGATTGCGGGGGTCGAAGCAGGATCCCGGAGTTTCGATCCGGTCCGACCCGCGACCGGACCAGCCTCAGCCCAGCTCTGAGCCCAACTCTCAGCCCAACCCTCCGCCCAACTCGGAGCCCAACTTCGCGCCCGACCTCTGATCCGGCTACCAGCGCGGCGGCACGTCGGGCAGGCGTCGCACCTTCCAGCGCGGGGGCAGGCTGTCGTCGTGGAGCGGTTCGAGCAGGAGGTGCTGGCGAAAGAGCCCTCCGGTGTCGATCCGCCACGCGATCTCGAGCTTCCATGGCGCGGGCTTCTGTTCCGGCAGAGGGAGCACCCCGACCGCCAGGCGCTGGACGGAGCCCCGGTCGCCTTCGAGCGGACCGCTGTAGTTGAGGTAGATCCGGCGATGATCGGGCAGCCGCTCGACGATCGTCTCGTCCCCGATCCGGAGTTCGTCTGGACGGATGGTGCAGCGAAAGGTGTCGACGTCGCGCGCGTCGAGATCCTCGCCCGGCGCGACGCCCGGGCGGAGGCCGATCAGCCAGTCGAAATGCCCTGACCCGTCCGGGTAGTCGTGCCGCAGGATGACCGTGGGCTGGTACACGCGCATGAAGGACGAAGGCGGAGATCGTATCATCGACGCTCCCCGACGTCAGCGGTCGGGATGCACTTCCGGCCGCGCCTCCTTCGGCGGAGCCGCGTTCGTTTGAGAACCGTTCCCGTTCGCAGGCATGGTCCTGGCTCACATGCCCACCCTCGCTTCCGACTCAGCCCAAAGGTCATCGCGCATGTCGACTCCTCATCGCTCTTCCGCGCGGTACACGCGGCTCGCCGGGCTTCTCATCAGCTTGCCGACGCTCCTCGCCGTCGTCGGCTGCGCGCAGCAGCCGATCGTGAAGCTTCGCCAGAGCGGCGAGTTCCACTTCCGCTACGGCGATTACGAGGCTGCGGCCGAGGACTTCGGCGCGATCATCGATCGGGCGCCCGGCGACTGGGAAGCGCAGTACCGCTACGGACAGTGCATGCTCCAGCTCGGCGAGCTCGACGCCGCCCGAAGGGCGCTGGAGATCGCGGCGATCTCGGTGCCCAACGACGACCAGGTCGCCTTCGCGCTCGCCGAGGTCTACTTCAGGCAGGGCGACCAGACCCGCCTCTATCAGCTTCTCCGCGACCGAGCGGCGAGCACCGGCAGCGCCGAGCCGTGGGTGCTGCTGAGCAGCTATGCGCTGCGGCTGGATGATCCAGACACCGCGAACACGGCGGCGCTCGCGGCCATCGAAGTGGACAACGGCGCCTCCGCGGTGCCGTACTACCAGGCGGCGCTCGTGGCGCAGCGGCTCGGGCAGACGGATCTCGCGGTGCGCCGACTCCGCCAGGGCTACGGGATCAACCCCAACGACACCCGCATCCGCACGATGCTGGTCGAACTCGGCGAGGTGCCCGGCCCGACGATCGCGCTCCCGCCGGGGCGGTGATCTGCGCATGCCCCGTCGCGCTGCATCCGCGTCTGAGCGCCGCGCTCCAGCGTCGCCGCCCGCCTCGGGCGATTCCGCTGCATGGCTTCGGTGGCTGGGATTGCTCGGCGATCCGGTCCGCGTCCGACTGCTGCGGCTGGTCTCGGCGGAGGAGCTCGGGGTGGGCGAGCTGGCGCGGGTGCTCCAGCTCCCGCAATCGACCGTCAGCCGCCATCTCAAGGCGCTCGGCGACCTTGGGTGGGCGAGCCGCCGTGCCGAGGGGACCAACAGCCTCTATCGGCTGGATCCGTCGAAGCTCCCCGATGATGCCGCCTCGCTCTGGACGCTGACGCGGCGCCACTTCGATGGCACACCGACCGCCGCTGACGACGACCATCGTCTCGCCACGGTCCTCAGCGAGCGCCGTGGCGATCCCCGCGGCTTCTTCGGCCGGATCGGCGGCGAGTGGACCGCGCTGCGCGGCGAGCTCTTCGGCGAGCGCTTCTCGGAGGAGGCGCTGCTCGGGCTGCTTGAACCGGAACTCGTCGTCGCCGACCTCGGCTGCGGCACCGGCGACGTCGCCGAGCGGCTGGCGCCCCTCGTCCGCCGCGTGATCGCCATCGATCGCGAGCAGGCGATGCTCGACGCGGCCCGCACGAGGCTGGCAGGCGTGGCCAACGTCGAGTTCCGCGCGGGCGAGATGCACGCCCTTCCGCTCCGCGCGGGCGAGATCGATGTCGCCGTCGCGATGCTGGTCTTCCATCACATCGAGCGGCCGCAGGAGGCGCTCCGCGAGATCGGTCGCGCCCTCCGCGGGGGCGGGAGGCTCCTCATCGTCGACATGGTCGCGCACGACCGGGCGGCGTGGCGGCACTCGATGGGTCATGTTCACCTCGGCTTCGCCGAGGACGATCTCGGGCGCTGGACGGCGCGCTCCGACCTCCGTCTGCTCCGATGCCGCCGGCTGCGCCCGGACGCGGAGGCGAAGGGGCCGGGGCTCCTCGCGGCGCTGCTGCGCAAGGAGCAGGGGGCGGTCCGGCGAAGGTGACCCGCATCGCGCGGCGTGCGCCGCGGCGCGATCGAGCCTCGGCGGACGTCGGTCCCGCCGCTCCGATCACGGCTCGTCGAGGAGGCCTTCCTTCCGGCGGTCTCCTCTCGAACGCCTGCGGTGAATCCGTTCATCCGGATGGACGGATATACTGGCCGTGGCGCGGGTGGATCGCGGGCCGTCGTTGGTCCCGATCCGTTCGCGGGCCGACCTCGACTCATCCACTCCCATGCCGACCATCGCACCCCCGCCCCTCGCCGACTCGACCTTCATGGACACCGGCCTTCCGCTCTTCCCGCAGCGCAGCGGGGGGCTGGAGTTCAAGGTCGCCGACCTCTCCCCGAAGACAGTCGCCTTCGGCCGCAAGGAGATCGAGCTCGCCGAGCATGAGATGCCCGGGCTGATGGCGATCCGCGAGCAGTACCGCGGCAAGGCGCCGCTGAAGGGCGCCCGGATCACCGGCTCGCTCCACATGACGATCCAGACCGCGGTCCTCATCGAGACGCTCGTCGATCTCGGTGCCGAGGTGCGGTGGGCGTCGTGCAACATCTTCTCGACGCAGGACCACGCGGCCGCGGCGGTCGTCGTCGGCCGAACCGGCACGCCGGAGAAGCCCGCAGGCGTTCCCGTCTTCGCCTGGAAGGGCGAGACGCTCCCCGAGTACTGGTGGTGCACGCTCCGCGCTCTCGACTGGTCGACGGATGGCGGCGCACCGCTCGGCCCGACCCTCATCCTCGACGACGGCGGCGACGCGACGCTGCTCGTCCACAAGGGCGTTGAGTACGACCGCGCCGGCGCGGTTCCCGCCACGCCCTCCGATGCGAGCGAGGAGTGGGCGGTGATCCTCCAGCTCCTCCGCGATCTGCGCGCCCTCCAGCCCGACCGCTGGGCCGGGATCGCCGAGGGGATCGTCGGCGTCTCCGAAGAGACGACCACCGGCGTCCACCGGCTCTACCAGATGCAGGAGAGCGGCACGCTGCTCTTCCCCGCGATCAACGTCAACGACGCGGTGACCAAGAGCAAGTTCGACAACCTCTACGGCTGCCGGCACTCGCTCGTCGACGGCGTGATGCGCGCCACCGACGTGATGCTCGCGGGCAAGGTGGCGGTCGTGCTCGGCTATGGCGATGTCGGCAAGGGCTGCGCCCAGTCGCTCCGCGGTCAGGGGTGTCGCGTCAAGGTCACCGAGATCGACCCGATCTGCGCCCTTCAGGCGTGCATGGAGGGGTATGAGGTCGTCACCCTCGAGGACGTCGTCGAGAGCGCCGATCTCTTCATCACCGCCACCGGCAACTGCAACGTCATCACCGCCGAGCACATGGCGCGGATGAAGGACAAGGCGATCGTCGGCAACATCGGCCACTTCGACAACGAGATCGACATGGCCGGGGTGAAGCGGATCCCCGGCGTCCGCCGCGTGAACATCAAGCCGCAGGTCGACGAGTGGGTCTTCCCGAGCGGCCGCTCGATCATCGTCCTCGCCGAGGGCCGCCTGCTGAACCTCGGCTGCGCGACGGGCCACCCCAGCTTCGTGATGAGCAACTCCTTCACCAACCAGGTGATGGCCCAGATCGAGCTGCACCAGAACCACGCCGGATACGGCCGCGCCGTCTTCACCCTTCCCAAGCACCTCGACGAGCAGGTCGCCCGGCTGCACCTTGCGAAGCTCGGCGCCAAGCTCACCAGGCTCTCGGCCTCCCAGGCGGAGTACATCGGCGTCCCTGTCGACGGGCCGTACAAGCCGAATCACTACCGGTACTGAGCGGCCGTCATCGCGTCGCTTCGGCCGACGCCTCGGGAGATCGAACTCCCTCACTTCCGGCCGCGGGCCGGAGCAGGTGCCCGAGGGCGCCGGCTCCGGCCCGCGGCGTTCGCGGAGCATGATCGTCGCTGCCGAGCGGCGTGGAAGGAGCCGCGCCCGGAGCGCCCACGCGGCTCAGTCGCAGGGACCCCACGCGGCGAGGAGCAGCGACAGGTCGCCCGATCCGACTGCGCCGTCGCCGTCGAAGTCCAGCGCCGCGCTCTCCGCGCCCCAGAAGGCCAGAAGCAGCGCGAGATCCCACTCGTCGACGACGCCATCGCCGTCGATGTCGGCGAGGCACTCTCGGGGAGTGCAGCCGCCGTCGCTCTCGATGAAGTCGCCCTCGATCAAGCTGGCGAGCGAAGGGAGTTCGCCCAGCACGGGGCTGCCGCCGAGGTTCACGAGACCGCTTGGCAGGACCGCGATCGCCGGGCCCTCTCCCCCGAAGCCTGAGAAGTCGATCGATCCCTCCGCAGCGTCGAGGCACACGAAGGTCTCGGCCTCGATCGATCCGCCTTCGAGGAAGGCGATGATCGGGGGCTCGCCCTCTTCCCCGGTCACCTTGACCAGAACCCTGCCGCCGCGGATCGGGTCCGTGAAGGTCATGAGCTTCTTGCCGTTGACCAGGACATCGCCGGCGGGCGTTCCCTCGCCACCGCTTGGCTTGCCGACCTTCGTCGGGGGAGCCTTCTTGACCGTGAGAGTCACGTCGCCTCCCTTGGTCCCCGCAGCGTTCGACTTGCCTCCGGCGATGACTCCGGGATTGTCGAGGTCGTCGGCGAAGAGAACGACGTTGCCGCCTGTCTCTCCGTCCCCACCCGCGATCTCGCCCACGCTCTCCACCTTTCCCAGCGCGACGATGCCGACGCCGCCGCCCACTGTCCCGCTCAGGATCGCGGTGCCGCCCTTGATGACCGACGTCGCGTCGCAGCTCAAGTCCGACTTCGAGTCGACCGTGACCGAGCCGGCGAGGCCGCTTGTAGAGAGCCCTGCCCGAACATGGGCAAAGTCCTTCAACGTGATCTTCTTGCCTTGGATCACGACACTGCCGCCCGGAGCCGAGCCGGTCCCCCAAAAGCCGCCATCAGACGCGGCGAAGACCTCGGCTCCGACGATCGTCAGATCGCCCTTCGCCCGAAGTTCCACGGAGCCCCCGGCTCCGCGGAGGAAAGGCTGTCCGTTCGCGGCGAAGCCGCCTCCGCCGTGCCCGGCTCGGATGTCGGGCTCCCCGACCAGCCTGATCGAAGCGTTCTCGCCGGTCGTCTTGAGCACCACCGACCCTCCTGCGATCGCGAGGGTCGGGCTTCCCTTCGCGTTGGCGCCGAGGAGCGTGTTCACCTTCCCGATCTCGATGTCCCCCGTCGTCTCGATGACGATGTTCACCGGCAGGTGCTTCGTCGGCGCGGGCATCCCTGGCTGCGTCTGCGCTGCGGTGAGGATCGTCGCTCGCTTCTCGTCGGTCGAGCCTTCCAGCGTCAGGGACTTCAGTTTCTTCGGGGCCGGGACGGGGTTCCCGCCGACGAGGGTGTTGCCGACGGTGATCATGATCTCCCCGGAGTGCTTGGGGATGAGCACGTCGTCGGCGGGTCCGGGCACCTTCTTCGGGCTCCAGTTCTCCTTCTTCTCCCAGATGCGGTCGGCGGCGCCGGTCCAGGTGACGAGTTCTGCGGTCGCGAGGCTGGTCGCGGCGAGAGCGAGGGCGGCGGCGAGAGCGCCGGATCCTCGGCGGCGCAGGGTGTCGGGATGCATGAGCGGTTCCTTCGGGTCTGGACGAAGAGCGGCCCGGCGCGCTGCCGGAGCCCGCCTCGGCTATGTCGCCGCACGGAGCGTCTGACAGCGAGGTCGTCGAGTGAGCCCGCCGAGCTTCTGCGGCGCCGCTCGCGAGGAACGTCCCCTCCTCGGCGCCGACCCGGCGCCCGAGGAGATCGCGAGGTGTCGCGCTCATGGGACCGCGCGCCCGGGTCGACCCCCCGCGCCGGGCGCGATCAGGTCGCGGCGCCCTCGTCGCGCGATCCGCTTCGGCGGTACGCGGCGCGCCTGCGGGCGTACTCCTCCGGGCTCGCGGGAAGGTCCATCGGCTCGCCGTTGCGATGCTGCTCGTGAAGCCGCTCGAGGAAGGGCACGCACCAGCGACAGCCGGTGCCCGCATCGAGGCACTCCGAGAGCTTCGAGGCGACCTCCGGCCGCTCGCGTTCCACGAAGTGCCGCAGCTTGCGCAGCGAGACCCGGAAGCAGAGACAGACGTGGTCGTCTGGTTCCATCAGGTCTGGTTCCCGTCGCCGCTGCGGAACCCGCCTGCGGGAGCGCGCCCCTCGCCCGCGGCATCGCTCGTCGGCGCGCCCCGAGCAGGAGCGGGCAGCGGCGTGGCGTTCTCGACCATGAAGCCGAACTCGCAGAAAGGTCCGACGAGCTTCGGCGAGTCGAACGGGCCGCTCTTCTCGCGGGACTCACTGAAGCGAAGCTGGGGCACCAGCGTTCCCCTGATCCGGATGATGCGACCGGGCAGCGATCCGCCCTGGCTCGTCTCCAGCCTGCGGAGCTGGACCGTCGGCACGGTGACCTCGAAGCTGCCACTGCGCGGCGTGCCATCGGCCGGATCGACCGCGACGACGAGCATCGGAGTGGTCCGTTCGCCGGAGGACTCGATCTCCTCGACGCGGACGAGCCAGTCGATCGCGTTCCGCGTGCGCCGGTTGGTCCCCGCGATCCAGCGCTCGAGCGTGCGGAAGTAGATCGTCCGTTCCCTCGGCGTCGCCCAGCCTCCGGTGGCGCCGACCGAAGCGCTGTACTCCGCCTGCATCGCGCGGAAGAAGGCCTCGGGGCTCGAGCCGGGCCGCTCCTGCTCGTCGGCAGGCGCATGCTCGGGGGGGGCCCCCAGCGCGGGCTCCGTCACGGGCTCCGTCGCGGGCTCCGCGGGCGCTCCTGGCGTCCCCGGAGCGCCCTCGCGCGGTCGGGCGCGCGCCGCGGCGAGATCGCGCTCCAGCTCGGCGACGCGCCGGCGCGCCAGCGCGAGCTCACGCTCCAGCTCGTCGATCCGCGCCCGCAGGGAGTCGATGTCATCGTCGGGCCGGTGCCCGGAGGCTTCGGCCGCAGGGAGCAGGCCGACGACGGCGCGCGGCGCGGAGAACCCGAGCGCTGACCCGCTCGCCGCGTCCGCCGCACGATCGATCGCCCCGGCGACGGCGAGCGCGATGACCGCGACTCCCGGCAGGAACGATCGCGCTGAGCGCGCGGTCGGCTGGGAGCGGCGCGTCCCCTCGGCGCCGAAGGACTCGCTCGCGCTCCGACGCCCGACCTCGCTCCACCGCGGGAGCGAGCGCGACGCGCGCTCCGCGGGGACCGCGCGCGACGGCTCGCCGCGTGCGGCAGCCGACAGCGCTGCGTCGCTGCATCGAGGCTCGCGTCCCTCACCGCGCTCGCGTTCGAGGCTGGAAGGCCCGCTGCGGGGCGGCTCGCCTTGCGGAGAACCCGGTGCGGTCAACCCGGCGACGACGCCGAGCGGCGCTGGAGTGCCGGGCGAGTTCGGCGCGGGCGTCGGCAGGTCGGGTCGAAGGAGGCGGCTCGTCATCGGTCGGGTCTCCGGTTCGAGTTGCTGCGGCGTTGGGCGCAATCGGCGGGGCGGCTCGCTCGGCAGGGCCCGCACTCCGCTCCGTCGAGGCGGAGGCCGCTCCTGGAGCGATGAGCAATCTTCCTCGGTCTCCGCGCCAGCGTCCAGCGCGGCGCGCCCGGATCGATGCCTCGACGAACGCGATCCGCGCTCCCGCGGCTCCCGCCGCGACGCCGACCGAGCGGCGCTGTAGCCTGACGCGTCGTCATGGACCTCACCCGATCGCCTGCCGGCGGAGCGCTCCCGCGAAGCGGATCCGGCGCGCCGACCCCGCGAGCGTGCGTCGCGGCATCGCGCCGCGTCCTGCGGACGGTCCTTGCCGCGCTCGCGACGCTCACCCCGCTCCTCGGGCTCGGCGCCTGCGGGGGCGATGAGCGCGAGCGCGTGGCGGTCCTCATCACGGCGGACGAGGCCGCGGCGCGCCCGGTCCTCGCGGCATTCGAGCGCGCGACCGGGATCCGGGTCGACGCGACCTTCGTCCCCGAGGCGACCGACACGGCCACGCTGCTCGGCCTGCTCCGGTCCCCGGGTGATCGACCGCGCGCCGACGTGCTCTGGTCCGCCGATCTCCTTCAGACGATCAGGCTCGCAGAGTCCGGAGCGGCAGCGCCCCTCCGATCGGCGGCTGCGGATGCGTGGCCCCCGGCCCTCCGCGATCCCGAAGGCCGCTGGTTCGCCTTCGCCGCCCGCGCCGGCGTGATCGCCTACGCCCCGGAGCGCGTCGCCGAGCATGAGGTGCCGACCGCGTGGACCGATCTCGTCCGCGACTGGTGGCGCGGCCGCATCGCGATGCCCGATCCGCGCGCGGGGATGACCGCAGGTCAACTCGGCGCCATGAAGGCGTACTGGGACCGCGAGTTCATGCCCGGGTACTACGGGGCGTTTCTCGAGGGCCTCCGCGAGAACGAGATCCGCGTGCTCCCCACCGGCAGCGCGGTCATCGAGGCGATTGCATCGGGGGAGGCCGATGCAGGGATGACCGACTCGGCCGCCCTCCGCGCGGCGCAGGCGCGCGGGGTCGCCATCGCGGGCGTCGCCGCGCGCCACGATCCCGACGAAGCGACCGGGGGCGGCGGCGCGTTTCTCCTCCCCAGCGCCGTCGCCCTGCTCGCCGGGTCATCGAGTCCCGCGCTCGCCGCCCGTTTCATCGACTTCATGCTCTCGCCGGAAGTCGAACTGCTCCTTCTCGAAGCCTCCGCGCCGAGGATCCCCCTCCGCCCCGACCGCCTTCCGGCCTCGGCTGCGACGCTCCTCGACGGCGTCGCGGTCGCCGATCCGCTGCGCGCGCGGGCTTCGGCGGTCCTCGAGCAGATGGAGAGCGCGAGCGCGGCCGCGACCCGCCTGCTCGGGTCCGAACGGACCCCTCCTCCGAGCCCGGATCGCTGACCTGGGCGCCCGTCGCTACGATGGCCGCCCTCGCGAGGCCATTCGCCTTCGCGACGAATCACGATCCGCACTCCTCCGCCCGCTCCGGCCGCCTCTTCGATGCCTGTTCCCACCACCGAGCCGACCACTGCGCTGGAGAAGAAGGACCGCTGCGCGGATCTCCCGCATCGCCCGCGCGTCCTGCTGGGGAAGATGGGACTCGACGGACACGACCGCGGCGTCAAGCTGATCGCGCGGCTGATGCGCGACAGCGGCATTCACGTGATCTACTCCGGCCTGTGGCAGACGCCGCGCAGCCTGGCGATCTCGGCGCGCGACGAGGATGCCGACTGCATCGCGGCGTCGATGATGAGCAACTCGCACCTCGTGCTGGTGCCGCGGCTTCTCGAGGAGTGCCGCAAGGTGGGCCGCCCCGACATGGTCGTCAACGTCGGCGGGATCATCCCGCAGGAGGATGTGCCGACGCTTCTCGAGGCGGGGGTCCGCCGCGTCTATCACACCGGCTCGGGACTCGATGACATCGTCGGAAGCGTGCGCGACTCGGTCCGGCCCTACGCGCCCCTCGATGAGGATGAGCTGACGGGAGCGGGAGCGGGGGCGGGAGCGGCGGCGACGGCAGCGCTGGCGCGGCGCATCTCGCTCGCCCACGCGGGGAGGCTGCCCGCGGGAACCGAGCTGCGGCGTCCGGCGCAGGTCGTCGGCATCACCGGCTCCCCCGGCGCGGGCAAGTCGACGCTGGTGGCGGCGATGGCCTCGGAGGCGGTGCGCCGCGGGTGGAAGCTCGCGGTCATCGCGTTCGATCCGATGAGCACGATCACGGGAGGGGCGCTTCTCGGCGATCGCCTTCGCGTCGACTTCAACGCCATCGACGAAGGGCTCTTCTACCGGTCGCTGGCGATCGTGGGCGAGGACTACTCGACGCTCCCCGCGATCGCGGGGCTGATCGGCGCCGCAGGCTACGACGCGCTGATCGTCGAGACCGTCGGATCGGGTCAGAACGACGTCGCCATCCGCGCACAGGTCGATCGCACTGCGGTCGTGCTCGTTCCGGGCATGGGCGACGCCGTGCAGATGGACAAGGCGGGCATCCTCGAGATCGCCGATTGCTTCGTCGTCAACAAGGCCGATCACGCGGGCGAGGCCAAGCTCGTCCGCGAGCTGCTCGACATCGCCTCGGGCCGCGCCATCCATGAGACGGTCGCGACCGAGGGGCGGGGCGTGATCGAGCTGCTCGATGCGCTCTTCTCCGCCCCGGCGGAGCGCCGCGGATCGTGACTCCGGTTGGCCGGAGCGGCGTCGCATGACCGGGTCCCTCCTGCTCGACTGCGTCCTGATCGCGCTGGCGCGCATCGCCGACGTCTCGCTGGGGACGCTGCGGACGGTCTCGGTGATCCATGGCCGCCGCGCCACCGCGTGGTCGCTGGGGTTCGTCGAGGTCCTGATCTGGGTTCTCGTCGTCAGCGCGGTCATCGGACAGGTGCAGCAGAACCTCGCCTACGGCATCGCCTACGCGCTCGGATTCGCCACGGGGAACTACATCGGCATCACCATCGAGCAGTACTTCGCCTACGGGCACCAGGTCCTGCGGGTCTTCACGCGCCAGGGACCGCAGATGTGCTCGCAGCTCCGCGATGACGGCCTGCGCGTGACCAGCTTCGACGGCGAGGGGCGCGACGGGCCGGTCCAGATGCTCTTCATCGAGACGCAGCGCAAGACCGCCAAGGAGATCCTCCGCAAGGCGCGGAGCATCGACCCGACCTGCTTCTACATCGTCGACGACATCCGCGTCGCCAGCGCCAGCAAGCCCGGGGCGGGCTCGATGCCGGAGCTGACCAAGGCGCTCAAGCGGAAGTAGCGGGCGCCTCGATGCGCGCGCCGCGTCGGCGCGCTGCGCCGAGGTCCGCGTCCGGCGCGGATGAGCAGTGGCGCATCGGCAGCGCGCTCAGCCGCCCGCCGGCGCGAGGCGCCGCAGGCGCAGCCCGCGGTAGCGGACCTCGAGGGGACTGCCCTCGGCCTCGGCCTGCGCCGCGGTCTCGGCGGAGACCGAGTGAACCTGAAGCGCGAGGTGACCGGATGCGTCGAGCGCATCGAAGACCGACGCCGCCGGAACGCCGTTGATCCACGTCTCGATCACCGGGCCGCGGGCGATGACGTGGAATCGGTTCCATGCGCCGGGCCGGAAGGCGCTCCGCGCCGCGGGCGCCGCGTGAAGCGGATGCAGCCAGCCGCGCCGGGCCTCGTCGTAGAGACCGCCGCTGTACCCGCGCGGCGAGGGATCGAGCTCGACCTGGATGCCGCGGAGCGCTCCCTCGCGTCGATCGAGTCCCCCGATCACCGCGCTGCGGATCTGCACACCTCCGTTGAGGAGCGGGTGGATCCACGCCTCGTAGCTCAGCTCGAAGTCGTCGAAAGCGGTGCTCGAGACGAGGAAGGTGTTCGGGGTGCCGGGCTTCGCCTGCCCGATCACCGTCGGCACCCCGTCGACCTGCTCGATTCGGATCTCGGCGTCTCCGCCGCGCGGCAGCCAGCGCGTCTGCTCCCCTTCGAGAAGGTCGATCCACGGCGCCGCCGGAGCGGTGGGCTTCGGACTCGGCGCCTCGGGATCGCCTGTGGCGGTCGGATGGCCCGGTGTGGCGGCGTCGAGCGGCGCGATCCAGATGTTGCGGTATCGGACGGGACCTTCGGCGCCCGAGGCGTGATCCTGAAGGCGCAGACGGCCGACCTGAACGGCGCCCTCGGCTCCCTCGCCGCCTTGCGCCGCGGCTCCGGTCGGTCCCGGCACGGCGGCGTCGTCATGCACGAGGAGGCCATTCCAGAAGAGCGAGATGCGCGCATCCTCGATCTTGCGTCCCTCGGCGAAGCGCGGCGCCCGGAACCAGATGTCGTACGCCTGCCACTCCCCTGGCCCTGCGGAGGCGTTGCGATCGGGTGCGCGGATGCCGTAGATCGCCCCCGCCTCGTGGCGGTCGGGAGGCGCACCCGGAAGCGTTCCGAGCACCTGGATCTCGTAGCGCTCCTGGAGATAGACGCCGCTGTTGCCGGCCATCTGCCCCGAGCCGCCGGGCGGAGAGAGCCACTCGACGTGCAGCCGCGCGTCGCCGAAGCTCGTCGTCGAGACGAGATCGCGGGTCCCACCCCCGACCTCGACATGCCCCGGGGCCGCGATCAGGTCGTCCTGGGTGAGGTTCGCCGTCGGGGTTTCGCGCCCGGCGAAGCGCATCGCCGCCGGAGGACCCTGGCCGATCAGCGTCGCCGCCCCCGCAGGAGGAAGCGCTCCGACGCCGAGCCCGTCGCGCCCCGGATCGATGGCGACGCCGCCGATGGTCGCCCGCGGGTGCGGCTCCCGCGGCGGGATCGCGTTGAGCGTGTACCACGCCTCCGTCGACCAGATCGGCTCGCCGTCGAGCGCGATCGGATCGACGCGGAGGTGCACGCAGCGACCGCGCTTCAGCCCGTCGATGCGGAGGCGCACCGAGCCTCCGTCGAGGCTCGGTTCGGCGCTGCGGACGCTCAGCGCTTCAAGCTCGACCTTCGGTCCTCCGTAGCGCTGCGTCGGCGCGTAGGTCCATTGCGAGAGGCGGTAGTTGCCGGGATCCGCGAGCCAGTCGCGATCGACCGGCTTCGTGAAGCGCAGCTCGAAGCCGTCGGAGCGGGCGGAGAGGGAGTGGATCTCGAAGACCAGGCGCCCGTTCGGCGCCAGCCGCTCCAGGCCGAAGCGCGTTCCGCGCCAGCTCCAGTCGCCGCTGCCGCCGATCCCGCCGACGTAGAGCGCGCCGTCGGGACCGCGGAGGAGACGGTTCACGCCGCACTCGAGCCCCTGCGTGAAGCGGAGGACGGCGCCCTGAAGCGTGCCGTCGATGCGCTCGAGGAAGACCCTGCGGATGCCTCCCGTGGTCAACTCGGCAAGGAAGAGCTGTCCGGCGAAGGGCCCATCCTCGATCGGCACCATGTCGGTGGGGGAGTTGACGACCTCGTTCTGCGGCAGCAGCACGCTTGCGGGCGTTCGCGGCCGATCGCAGAGCGCGCTCGGTGCGCCGCCCTCGGGGAAGCGCTCGGCCAGGCGGGGGACGAAGCGCGTCCAGTTCCAGTGGCCGTAGAAGCGGCCCGGGATCACCTCGGAGAGCTGGCTCGTCGGCATCCACGTTCCCTGGTTGTCCGCGTAGAGCAGCGGCGCCGGGCGATCGGCGCCGTCGAGGCGCGGAGCGAGGCCGATCCCGTTGGGGGTCCGGGCGCCGCCCGCGATCGCGCGCACTTCGCCGGTTGCGATCTCGACCTCGATGATCGTGCCGCGAAGCGGCCCGTTCGCCGTCGCGTTGCTCTCCATGCCCTCCCACGCGGGCGGCGCCATCGCGGTTGTCAGGGCGGCGTAGAGCCTGCCGTCGCGGTGGACGAGGCCGCGGGTGAACTGGTGGTAGTTCCACGCCTCCCACCCCGACGCGACCCGCTCGTGCGTCTCGAGGAAGCCGTCGCCGTCGCGGTCCAGAAGCCGGGTGATCTCCCGTCGCTGGGAGACGTAGAGCGCGCCATCGACGACGCAGAGTCCCGCCGGCTCGAGGAGGCCCTCGGCGATCACCTCGACCGCGATCGCGGCACGGTCGCCGCCCGCCACGCCCGAGAGTGCGAAGAGGCGGTCCGGCACCTTGGCGTCGATCTCCGGCAGATCGCGTTCGTCGCGCTGGATCGGCGCGAAGGTGCCGACGACGAGCCTTCCATCGGGCAGGAAGGCCATCGCGCCGACCATCGGTTCGAAGCCCTCGGGACGGATGACGGTGCGATCCCACGCCGGGTGCACTCCCGCCACCGGCAGTCCGTCGCCGGGGCGGAGGCCATCCGCGAGGCGCTTCGCTCCCGGTGAGGTGACGCGGGTGAGGTCGCGGTGCGTCCAGAGCCGACTCGCGGGGATCGCCGCGAAACCGGCCCCCGGCGGCGCCCACTCGAGCCGCAGCATGCGCCTGCCTCCGCCGTCGAAGTGGTCGATGTGAAAGGGGATGCGCCCGGCGCGAAGCTCGATCCGTTCGCTCTCCCGTGCGCGCGCCCCGTGGCGCCCGTCGTTGTCGATGACGCGCGCTCCGTCGAGGAGAAGCCGCGACCCGTCGTCGCTGGTCAGTCGAAAGCGGTAGGCCCCGGCCTCCTCGATCACGATCCAGCCGGTGAGGGTGGCGACGATCGGCGACTCGACCCCGAGAAACCCCTCCTCGCCTTCGAGGTCGATCGTCGGCACGATCGCGTCCGCGTTGGGAGTCTGGCCCGGGGCGAGCTCGGGGAGCGCGGCGAGCGCGCGATCGACATGCCAGATGCGCAGCGTTGCGCCGCGGTCGAGGTCCTCCGCGCGGGCTGGACCGGAGTGAATCGACGGAGGCGCTGCGGCCGCCCCGGGTCGGAGTGCGCCCGCGACCGCCGCCGCAAGCAGCAAGGTCGAGAGGACGCGCGGAAGAGCGGCGGTCGGCGACGCAGGCATGGCGCCGGCCATGCTAACCAGGGCGCTGCGGCAGCGCGACTCGGTGCGCGGCGATGTGCGATCGGGCACCGCTTCGAGCCCCGTCGCGACCGCTCGCGCTCCGCGCCGCAGAGAAAGTGCGCGACCGCCGTGGGCTCGGCAGGGGCCCTCAGTCGCGCAGCTCGACCGTCCAGTACGCCTCGTCGAGGAAGGCCCTCCACGACTGGTACTTCGGCGAGCCGAGCCGGATTGCGATCGCCGGGTTGCGACGGGGGCGCACCGGGCGGCGCACGAGCTTCATCCGCGCCTGCTCCGGCGTGCGCCCGCCCTTGCGGGCGTTGCAGCGCACGCAGGCGCAGACGAGGTTGGTCCAGGAGTTCTCGCCGCCCTGCACGCGCGGAACCACGTGATCCAGCGTGAGCTCCTTGGTCGGGAAGCGCTGGCCGCAGTACTGGCAGCGGCTGCCGTCGCGGGCGTAGATGTTCCGCCGGTTGAGCTTGACGTGCTCGCGCGGGAAGCGGTCGTAGCCGAGCACCCGGATGATCTTGGGGACCGCGATCACGAGGCGCGTCGTCCGCACCCAGTCGTGGTGCTCGGGCTCGTACTCGCGCTGGAAGGCAGCGACCTCCGCCCACGTCTCGAAGTCATAGTTGACGTAGCGGCCGTCCTCGATCGCCACGACCTCGGCGATCTCCTTGATGAGCATGCCGAAGGCGCGACGGGCATCGATGACCCGCATCGCCGCGTAGACGCGATTCAGGACGAGCACCTTGGCGTCGAGACCGGCGCCGGGTGCGGCGAGGACGCCTGTGTGATCGGGCTCCGTGCTCATGCCGACTTCCATGCCGACGTTCTCCTTCGCGCGGGGACGGATGGCGGACGGTGCTGCCTCCGGGGGTCCACTCCCGCACCGCCAGACTCCCGCGACCAGGACCTGATGACCGGACCCTGCCGGCCAGCTTCGGATCGACGAGGATGGACGAGCGGGAGGACGGGGGCAGTGGCGGGCGGTCGCAGGCGATCGTCGGATGACGCCGATCCGCCGACGCGACGATGCTATCCGCGGCCCTCCGGAGCGAGCAAGAGCGGCGCCGATGAAGGTCGTGCGAGCGCTCGGTTCAGCGAGGCCGGGAGTGCGCCGCGCTGCGGCAGCGGCCCACCGCGCCGTCGAGGTGCTGGCGGGGCGCGAACCGCCGCCATCGCCGGGTGCATGACCGAGAACGGCCTGCGCGAACGCCTCATCTAGACTCGTCCCGCTGGAGAGGTGCATGCCGGACGCCCGATCCGACGTCGAGCGGCTCGGTGACGCAGGCTCCCATGCACCGAGTGAGCCGCGTCCACCGCGTCCACCGCGTCCACCAGGTCCACCATGGAGCCCATCGAGTCGATCACCTTCGTCGTCGCTGTCGTCCTCTCCCTCGTCCTCTGGAGCCGCTGGTACCTCTGCCTCGTTCGCGTGAGGCGGCTGGCGCTCTCCGGGCGGGGGATGCTGCTGCTCGCCCTCGCACCGGTGGTGGCGTGGGCGACCACGACCGCCGTCGTACTCGCTTATGGCGACGCGGTGGTCCGCGCGAGCCCGCTCTGGATCGCGTTCTATCTGTTCCTCGGGATGGCGTGGACGGGCGGCGTCGCGCTGCTCATGCCGCTGCTGGGCATCCACCCCTTCATCGACGCGATCGAGCGCCGCAACGCGATCGCGGCATGGCCAGTGGCGGGGACCCTGATCGGCGCCGGACTCGCCTTCGCGGGGGGGAACATCGGCGACGGTCCCGGGTTCTGGGTGGTGCTCTTCTCCGCGGCGCTCTCGACGGGGGCGCTGATCGGGCTCCTGATCGTGGTCGGCGTCGTCGCGCGGACCGATCTGCGCGTGACCGTCGATCGCGATCCGGCGGCGGCGTTCCGACTCGGGCTTCTCGCCATCTGCATGGGCGCGATGCTCGGCCGCGCGGTTGCGGGCGACTGGGTCTCGCCCGGGGCGACCGTGCGCGAGTTTCTCCGCGACGGCTGGCCCGCGGCGGCCTTGGCGATGATCGAGATCGGCGTCGCCCGCTTTCCGCGCACGCCGCGCCCCAACGGGCGCTTCGAACTCGACCTGCCCGGGCTCTTCGCAGGGTTCGTCTCCATCGGCTTCACGGTGACCCAGCTCATCGTCGTCGGATGGTGGCGTTGAGGGGCATCCGGGCGGGGCTTGCCCTCGATGCCGCCGGGGCGCGGGCGCTGCGCGAGGCAATGCTCTTCGAGGCGGGCAAGTGGGACCCCCAGCACGCCGAGGGCTCGGCGCTGGCCCCCTACGCGATCCTGCTCGATCCCGCCCTCTGGCGCGAGCTGGCGACGCTCGCCGAAGGGATGGCGAAGGAACTTCTCGCGGCGGAACGAGCGCTCGCGGGGCATCCCGAGCGTTGGAAGGACCTCGGGCTGCCGCGCTCGTTCATCCGCGGCGCCACCGCGGCGCTCCGCGCCGGGGGGCTTCCCGCCGAGGGGCCGCGCACGATCCGCTTCGATCTGCATCCGACCACTGCGGGGTGGCGCCTCTCCGAAGCGAACACCGATGTCCCCGGGGGGTTCCTCGAGGCGGCGTGGCTGCCGAGGATCCTGCTGCGCCTCCATGGCAGGCCCGAGGCGTGCCCCTGCGGCGATCCCGGCGGCGCTCTTGCGCTGGCCCTTGCGGAGCGGCTCCTGCCGAGCGCCGGGGCGCGATCGGGCGATGCGGGCGGTTCCCTCAAGGCGCCGAGCGGGGCCCGGCCGCGCGACGGTCGGACGGCTGCATCGGCGAGCGATCGCGGCGCCGCGCCGGTGGTTGCGCTCCTTCATGCGACCGCCTTCGTCGACGATCGTCAGGTGATGGAGCACCTCGCGCGCGCGTTGAGTGCGGAGGGGCTTCGTCCCGTGCTCGCCGCGCCTGATCAGATCGTCCCCGCGCGGGACGACTCCCTTGCGCTTCGCACGAGCTGGTACGAAGGGGCCATCGACGGCGTCGTTCGCTTCTATCCCGGAGAGTGGCTCGGGCTGCTTCGTCACGGGAGCGGCTGGCCGGCGCTGGCGAGGGCGCACCTGCCGCAGTCCAACCCGCCCTCGTCGCTTCTGGTCCAGAGCAAGCGGCTCGCGCTCCTCGCCGAGCGCGGCGAGGTGCCTCCGATGCCGACCTTCCTCGCGGCTCTCCCGGAGACGTGCGATCTGCGCGCGGTGATCGAGGCCGAGTGGTTCCGCGGACGGTGCCGGCGGCAGTTCCAGAGACGGCCTTGGGGACGGCTCTGGGACTGGATCGATCGATGCGTTCCGCGCGCGCGGCGGCGGTCGGGCGACACGTCGGATGCAGAGGTCGGAGGGCACGGGCGCGGAGGCGCAGATGGCCGCGCCAGCGCCCGCGCCGAGGGGCTCGTCCGTGCTCGCGCGGCGCCCGGGGCTGCCCGGCAGCCGGACGCCGAGGCAGGCGCTCTCGAGCCGCGGTTCCTCGGCGAGGAGTGGGTCCTCAAGCCGGCCCTCGGGCGCGTCGGCGACGGTGTCCTCGTCGCGGGAGCGGTGGGGCAGCGCGAGCGCCTCGAGGTGCTCGCCGAAGCTCGCGCGGCCCCGGGCGACTTCGTGGCGCAGCGGCGCTTCCACTCGATTTCGCTGATGACGCCGGAGGGGGAGCGGCACTTCTGCCTCGGCCTCTTCACCGTCGATGGCCGCGCCGTCGGGGCCTATGGCCGAGTCGCGGCGCGGGCTCGGATCGACGGCAACGCTCAGGATGTCGCGGTTCTCGTGGACGACGGGAGTACCCTCGACCGTGTTCGACTCGAGCCTCCAGAGTGATCCGCGCGCGATCTTCGAAGCGTGGGCACCGCGCGGGGTGATCTGGTCGGAGTGGGCCAAGCCGGTGCTCCTCGTTCAGGCCGGGCGCCGCGGGGGGTTGTCCGCCTCAGGCGATCCCGGCAATCCCACCGCGGGCGCCGCGCTCGCCCCGCGATCGGGCTTCGCCGACCTTGCGAGCGCGAGCGGCGGACCTGCCGTCGAGCGTCCCGCCCAGCGCGCCGCGTCGCCCTGGCCGGATGAAGCGGCGGCGCCTCCCGCCCTCGACGATCGCGACGTCGTCCCCCCTGCGAGCCCGCTCAAGCCTGCGGAGACGCCGGCGCCATCGGGCCCGCTCGAGATCGACGCGCTGATCGACGCCTGTGCGGCGCGCTGGCCGCTGCGCATGCGCGAGCGCCGGGCGCTCGTCCTCGATCTGCCCGCGTCGGAGTCGATCGCGGCGGGCTTGGCGCTGGCGCGGCGCGGCTTCCGGCCCGTGCCGCTCTTCAATACCACCGACGGACCGGGGGCGATCGTCGACGTGCAGCCGATCCTGCGCGGGCTGGTCGCGGGGGCCGAGGCGCTGGCGCGGATCCGCCTCGATCCCGACGCGCCTCCGGCGTTTCTCATCGACGAGAAGCGCACGGCGCCCCGTCCCCAGCCGGGGCTCTACGACAACCGCTGGATCGTCTTCCCGCAGGACTTCCCCGCGGCGTCCCTGCTCCGGGCCCACGCGATCGAGGAGGCGATCGTCGTTCGTCGCGACGACCGCGCCCCGGAGGCGGATCTCCTCGCCGTTCTCGACGGCTGGCGCCACGAGGGCATCCGCGTCGGCGTGCGACGCATCGATCACCCGGACGCGCCGCCGCGCGAGCTCCCCGGCCGCGCCCGACGCTTGGTCGGCCCGCTCCTCGCCTTCGCGGCCGTCTTTCTCGGCCTCCGCCGCAACAGCGCCGGCGGCTTCGGCGCCGCCATCCCCTTCGCCGCCAGCGGCGGCGGGTTCGGATGACGGCGACCCGCGCATGGAGCCCGATGCGGCCAGCCCCCCCGGCGGCACGGGGAACCTTGCCCGTGGTCGGACGTGAAGCCTGCCCCTCCCATGGCACTGGCAGCCTTGCCCGTGGTCGGACGTGCAGCCACTCCCGCGCCTTGGCCCTCCGTCCCTGAGGGTGCCGTTCGGCTGCCGAGTGCCGCACGGGTGGGATGGCGATGCGACCGGGGCAGGAATCACCATTCCCCCAAGAGCGTGAGTCGTGTCCCGCGCAGGCAACCGAAAATCACCCCCTCGCCAAGGCGCCACTCGGTAACGCCCCGAAGCGAACCGGCCCGATCCAGCACGTTCCTCGCCCCGGCGGTGCGCCGGAGACGCGCTCAAGCGCCGGCGCGGAACTCCGTCCGGCCTCGCCCGCCGATCAGCAGCGCTGTGCGACCGGTCCCGACCGAACGCGCCAGCCCGCTGCCCCAGCGCTCGGCGCCAGCGCTCCGCCCCACCTCACACCCCGCACCAGATCCCACCTCGTCCCCACTCCCTCCCGCTGTCCACCTCCGAACAACCAGGGCCGCTCCCGAGCCCATCAGCGACGCTCCGAGTACCCTGCTGGCGCACCCGTCATCCCTTTCACGCCGATCAGTCGTTTGCCGGGTATCGGCCCTTTCCGCAGCGCTGCACGCCACGCCGAACCGGGGAGATCATGACCGAGCGCGAGTCGAGCGAAGCCTCAGGCGGGAGAAGCGTCGAAGCACCGGGCGCGGAATCGGGCGGGGTCCGTGATCGCCCGCCCCGCGTGTATCTCGTCCATCGTCAGGCGGACAGCGCCTTGGCCGAGTCGATCGCGGCGTTCCTGCGCGAGGCTGGAATCGACTGCTGGTTCGACGGATGGGAGATCCTCGGGGGCGATCAGTTCGTCGCCAAGATGGACCTCGGCCTCAAGCAGGCCGATGGCGGGCTGATCCTCCTCACCGAGCAGGGGGTGGGGACGGGAACGTGGTCATCGGAGGAGTTTGCCGCGTTGATGCGGAAGGTTGTCGAGGAGCGGGAGCGCGTCCCACGGCCGTTCCTGATCCCGATCGAAGCAGGTCGGGCGCCGGACATGCCGGAGTTTCTCCGCACCCGCTCGCCGATTCCGGCCGCCAATCGGGATGCAATCGCGGACGCGATCCTGCGCCACTGCGGCCTTCGCGGTCCGAAGGCACCTCCGTTGGGACGGATCGCTCCTCAGGAGCGGGCAGCGCTCATCGAGATCGAGCTCCAGCGATCGGGTGACGAGGTCTCGACCCGGCTCCTGATTGCGGCGCCGCAGCCCCAGCAAGCGCGGGAGCGAGGGGAAGACCGCGCCTCCGAGGCCGATGCAGCGCAGAGTGCATCGACCCATGGCGGTCGCCTGAGCGCCGCCGAGATCGACGCGCTTCACGACGAGCTCCTCCTGCGGCACGCAGTGACGAGGGATGCCCCCGAGGCGTCTCTCGCGCTCCGCGTCGATCGGAACGAGCGGATCCAGCGCGTCGGCGAGCGGCTTGCTGGCCTCCTCGGGCCCGAGGGGGTGGAACGGCTCGGGCAGGCGCTCGCCTTGACGTCTCGAGCCGGGGACGCGACCGTCATCGTCCGGTCGCAGGATCCAGCGCTCCTCTGTCTGCCGTGGGAGGCGCTGATCGTCGGGGCGCTCGGACCGATCGGCATCCTGCCGCGGACGACGATCGTCCGGGCGGTCGACGTCGACAGGGCGCGGCCGCCCGTCGAGTACCCCGGACCGCTCCGGGTGCTGGTTGCCATCGCGGCCCCGGACGACGATCTCGACCATCGGCGCGAGTCGCAGGTGATCGTCGATGCGGTCGAGGGGCTCAACGCCTACGGAGCCCGGGTTGCGTTTGCGGATGAGGGAGGTACCCGCGAGGCCCTTCGCGCTCAGCTCGATGCCGGGTCGCACCACGTCCTGCATCTCTGCGCCCACGGCGGCCGGGGCGTCCTCCAGTTCGAAGGTGCCGACGGGTCGCCGGACCCCATCACGCCGAGTGGTCTTGCCGAGTTGCTCCTCGGATGCAGGAACCCTCCATCGCTGGTCGTCCTCTCCGCCTGCCAGAGCGGGGCGATCGGGGATGCGGATGGGGGCGGGGGCGACGCCGCGCATCGGGCGTTCGCCCCGGCCCTCATCGCCGCGGGGGTGCCCGCCGTCGTCGCCATGCATGGCGCCGTGAGCGATGGCTACGCGACCGAGCTGGCGCGGTGCTTCTACCTGGAGCTTGCCCGGGGGAGCGATCCGGTTCCGGCGAGCGCCCTCGCCCGCGCCCGTGTCGCGGTCGAGCGGGAGCGGGTCGGCGCGCAACGGCGCGGGATCGAGTCGCGCGCTGCGATTCCGGAGTTCACCACGCCCGCCGCGTACGGAGCCGCGCAAGCTCCCGTGACGGCGCTCTTCGACATCACCCGCCCGGGCGAGCCCGCTTCGGCCGCGGCTCCGCTGGTGCCGATACCCGGGCTGGCGGTTCGCCCGCTCGGCTACGCGGTCGGGCGACGCGACTTGGCCAGACGACTGCGGCGGCTGGTCTGTCACGCGGACTCCCGCGGCGCGGTGATCTGGGGCCAAGGGGGCGTCGGCAAGTCGACCTTGGCGACGTCGCTGGCGCAATCGCTGCGGCGCGATGGGTGGATCGTCGCAGCGGTCGTGGGAGGGTGTGCGATCAGCACGATCGGCACCGCGGTTGCCCGGGCGTGGGCCGAGCAGGGCGATGGGGGGCGATCGCGTGAAGACGACCAAAGGCGCAGAAGTCGCTACGAGTCGCTCAGACGCGCCGAGCTGCGCTCCGACGATGACAACCTCGCGGACCTCCGAGTGCTCCTCGCAGAGGAGCGGCTCCTGCTGCTTCTCGACAACTTCGAGAGCAACCAGTTCGGGGGGCGGCCACCATCGCCTCCGCCTTCAGCGACCTCGACCGACCCGGCCGCCACCGCCTCTGCCTGCGGCGTCGAGGCATCGCCGCCATCGGAGAGCATCCCGTCGGAGCTTGCCAAGCGCCTCGGCGAACTCGCATGCGCGGCCCGCCGTGGCGCCATCGTGGCGACCAGCCGGTATCGGGTTCCCGAGATCGATGGATGGCTCGAGCACGTCGATGCGGCGACCCCGCTCACGCCGATCCAGGTCCGTCAGTTCGTCTGGCGTCTCGAGGGGCTGCTGGCGTTGAAGCCCAGCGATCGGCAGAGCCTCCTCGAACGACTCGGCGGCCACCCGCGCGCGATCGAGTTTGCCGACACCCTGCTTCGACCGAGGCACGCGGATCGGGCTGGCGCCGTCGTGAAGGAGATCGAGCGCCGGATCGAGACCCTCGCGCGCTCGACAGTGGACGCGCTGATGCGCGACCGTCCAGCCGATGGGGCGCGAACCGATCGTGCCGTTGAGTGGGCGACCCGTCTCGCCGCCGAAGACGTCCAGCTCGAAGCGCTCATCGAGGCGATGACTCCGTTCGATCGGCGGGTGCTCTCGGCCCTCGCCCTCTATCGGCGCGGCGTTCCGGGCGGGGCGAGCTGGGACGTGCTCGTCGCGGAGGGCCCGCCCGGGGAGCTCGTGCAGCTTGACCGATCCCAGCAACTCTGCCGGATCGAGGAGTCGATCGGCCGGCTGCACGAGATGACGCTGGTCGCTTCGAGCGGCGAGCGCCCTCGGAACCTCGACATGCCCAACGGAGCTCTCCAGTGCTCGAGGGCGGAGTGGCTTGTCCATCGATGGACGGCGGAATGGCTCGCGCGCCGGAACCCGCCGAGTGCGGCGGCCCACGGGGCGGCGGCCGAGTGGTGGTGGACGAGAACCGATCGGAGGGGGGCGATCGCGTGGGAGGATGCGTGGGAGGCGCTGATGCACTGGATCGCCGCGGGCATGTGGGAGCGCGTCGATGCCCTCGGCGAGTCGATGTTCTGGCATCGAGCTCAGCTCGGACAGAGCGTCGCGGCGATCGAGGTCGCCGAGGCGGTCATCGCCGCTCGCCCCGCGGCGGACGCGAGTGCCTTCTTCTGGCGGGGATTGGTTCTTCAGGAGGGTCTCTCGCATCGGCGCGCGGATGAGCTGCTTCCTCGTGCGGTCGGACTTGCTGCGGAGGTCGCGGCCGCCGCATCCGCCGAGCCTGGCTCAGGCGCGCTCGGCCGTGCGCACGCCGCCATCACTTCGCTCGTTGGCGACCTGTACCGCGCACTGGGTCAGGGTGAGGCGGCGCGGAGCGCCTACGAGTCGGCGTTGTCGATCCGCGATCGTCGGGCGAAGTCCGAGCCTGATCGTGCGGACTACCAGCGTGACCTTTCGGTGTCGTACGAGCGGATGGGCGACCTGTACAGCGCGCTGGGTCAGGGTGAGGCGGCGCGAAGCGCGTACCAGTCGGCGTTGTCGATCCGCGAGCGTCTGGCGAAGTCCGAGCCTGATCGTGCGGACTACCAGCGTGACCTTTCGGTGTCGTACGAGCGGATGGGCGACCTGTACAGCGCGCTGGGTCAGGGTGAGGCGGCGCGAAGCGCGTACCAGTCGGCGTTGTCGATCCGCGAGCGTCTGGCGAAGTCCGAGCCTGATCGTGCGGACTACCAGCGTGACCTTTCGGTGTCGTACGAGCGGATGGGCGACCTGTACAGCGCGCTGGGTCAGGGTGAGGCGGCGCGAAGCGCGTACCAGTCGGCGTTGTCGATCCGCGAGCGTCTGGCGAAGTCCGAGCCTGATCGTGCGGACTACCAGCGTGACCTTTCGGTGTCGTACGAGCGGATGGGCGACCTGTACAGCGCGCTGGGTCAGGGTGAGGCGGCGCGAAGCGCGTACCAGTCGGCGTTGTCGATCCGCGAGCGTCTGGCGAAGTCCGAGCCTGATCGTGCGGACTACCAGCGTGACCTTTCGGTGTCGTACGAGCGGATGGGCGACCTGTACAGCGCGCTGGGTCAGGGTGAGGCGGCGCGAAGCGCGTACCAGTCGGCGTTGTCGATCCGCGAGCGTCTGGCGGAGTCCGAGCCTGATCGTGCGGACTACCAGCGTGACCTCGCGGCCTCGTACGAGCGGATGGCGACCGTCGAGCCCTCCAAGGCAGGCGCCTGGCTTGAGCCCGCCCTCGCGATCCGCTGCGCGGCGGTCGAGCGCGAGCCGGAGAACGTGGTGGTGCGGCGCGAGCTGGCGATCGTGCTGATTCAGTGCGGCCACGCGACGCAGTCGGAGCTGGCCCTGCGCAGCGGCGCCGCGATCCTCATCGAGCTCCGGCGCGCCGGGGTGTTGGAGGCGCGGTACGTGCCCCTCTCGGAGGAGCTCGAGGCTCAATTCGGGTCGGCCCACCCCGGCGCCCACCCCGATGCTCACCCCGAAGCCCAACCCGGAACGCACGCAGCAACCCGCTCCGGTCCGGCGGCGGGGGGGGCGCGGGGCGGGGGCGCGGTGTGAGCGCTCGGCAGACCGCGGGCGGGCTGAGAGGGGCAGTGGGGGGCAATGGGGGGGGCAACGGGGGCGGGCAGTCGGGACAGGCGCGCCGCGGGCACCCCCTACGATCGCCGCTCCCGATGACGCAGAACAGTCCCCAGCCGGTCCACGCCCAGGTCCTGATCGTCGATGACGAGCTGGATCATGCCGAGGTGATGGCCGAGGCGCTGCGGAAGCCGGGGCACATCTGCACGATCGTCGGGTCGCTGCGCGAAGCGGAGGAGGAGCTTCGGCATGGCGTCTTCGACGTGATCGTCACCGACCTGGTCATGGAGACCGAGACGGCGGGGCTCCGTGTCCTCGCCCTCGCGAAGGAGACCCAGCCGGAGGCGGAGACGATCATGGTCACCGCCCACGGCGACGTGCCGACGGCCAAGGCGGCGATCCAGGGAGGGGCGTATGACTTCATCGAGAAGCCGCTCGATCTCGATGTCTTCCGGAACCTCGTCCACCGGGCGGCGCAGACCGTGGTCCTGCGGCACCAGAACTCCTCGCTGCGCGGCCAGGTCGAGAGCGCGTTCGGGTTCGAGGGGATCATCGGAACCTCGCAGGCGATCCGCAACGTCGTCCAGTCGATCCGGCAGGTCGCGCCGAGCAACCTGCCGGTCCTCATCCTCGGCGAGAGCGGGACCGGCAAGGAGCTGATCGCCGCGGCGATCCACAGGCACTCCAAGCGCGCCGACCGGCGCTACGTCACCTTCAACGCCGCAGGGCAGGCCGAGAGCCTGCTCGAGGATCAGCTCTTCGGGCACGTCCGCGGGGCCTTCACCGGCGCCGACCGCGACCGCGAGGGGGTCTTCGAGTACGCCGACCGGGGCACGCTCTTCCTCGACGAGCTCGGCGACATGCCGCTGGGGATGCAGGCGAAGCTTCTCCGGGTGCTCGAGAGCGGCGAGATCGTGCGCCTCGGCGCCAACCAGCCGCGCCGGACCGACGTGCGCTTCATCTCGGCGACCAACCGCGATCTGCGCTCGATGATCGCCGCGGGCACCTTCCGCGAGGATCTCTACTTCCGCGTGCGCGGCGCCGAGATCGCGGTTCCGCCGCTGCGGGCGCGGCGCGAGGATGTTCCCGTCCTCGTCAACCACGCGCTGGGGCGCTTCAGCGCCGAGCTCGGGCGCCCGCGTCCGGAGATCACGCCGCCCGCGATGATGCGGCTGGTCGCCTACGACTGGCCGGGAAACGTGCGCGAGCTCCTCAACGTCGTCCAGCGGATGGTGGTGATGGGCTCCGGCGAAACCCTCGACCTGCGCGACGTGCCCGAGGAGATCAAGGCGGGGGATGCCGAGGACCTTCCGGAGATCCCCAGCCTCGCCGGGGTCGGCCTCGAGCGCCTCGAGAAGGAGGCGATCCGGCAGACGCTGGGAATGACCGGCGGCAACCGCGAGCAGACCGCGCGCATGCTCGGCATCGGGGAGCGGACGCTCTACCGCAAGCTCAAGGAGTACGGGCTGCGATAGCCTGCCCTCTCCAGCCGGTGTCGCTGCTCTCCCGCTACATCCTCGTCGAGGTGGTCAAGGTCATGCTGCTCGCCTGCGGCGTGCTCGTGGCCGTCATCGCCTTCGGCGCCGCGATCAGGCCGCTGGCGCAGAACCTCCTCGGGCCCTTCGATCTGGTGAAGTACGTCGCGCTGGCGTCGGTGCCGATGCTCCAGTTCGCGCTGCCCTTCGCGGCAGGCTTCGCCTCGACGATCGTGCTCCACCGGATGGCCAGCGACAACGAGATCCAGGCGATGTCGCTCAGCGGCCTGAGCTACCGGCGCATCCTGCGGCCGATCACGCTGCTGGGGGCGCTGCTCGCGGGCGTGATGCTCGTGCTGGTCCTCGCGGTCGTCCCGCAGTTCTGGATCATCATCCGCGACACGCTCACCCGCGACGCCACCCGGCTCTTCATCGCCACCGTCGAGGATGGCCGCGCCTTCAGCAGCGAGCGGCTCCAGATCTTCGCGGACGAGATCCGCGAGGTCCCTCCGCCGCCGGGGGGCGAGGCGAGCTCGCGCCTGCTCATGGCCGGCGTCGTCGCGATCGAGCGCGGCCACGATGGATCGCTTCAGACCGAGTTCACGGCGGAGCTGGCGACCGTCGACGTCTACCGGCTTCCTGAAGGGACCTTCCTCAAGCCGGCGCTGCTCGATGCGACGATCTACCGCGACGCCGACGCGGCGCTGATCCGCGTGCCCCGCGCCGAGCCGGACGCCGTCCGCATCGCCGGGCGCGGCTTCGCGGAGCCGAAGTTCATGACGCTCAACCAGATGGCCTCGGCGCTCGCCCGCCCGGCGCGATACGGCCCGATCGCGGAGCGCCGCGAGGGACTGGCGCGGGTGCTCCGCACCGCCTCGACGTGGCGCGCCATCGACGCCGCGCTCGACGCGCGCGGCGGCGAGGGAGCGCTGCGGCTCGAGGACGCCCTCGGTCGGCGACACTACGAGATCCGCGGCGGCCGGCTGCGCGGCGACCGGATCCGCCCGCGCTCCGGCGACGCCATCCGCGTGACCGAGTTCGTCGAGGGCGCCGCGACGCGGGAAGCGACCGCGTCGGAAGCGCGGGTCGTCGTCGCCGAGGGCCGCGTGGATCAGCGGCCGCTGGTCGAGCTGCTCTTCGTCGATCCCGTGGCGCGGCCGGTCGAAGCGGCGGCCTCGGATGCGGTGCCGCGCTGGCCGCCGCGACTTCCGGCGCTGCATCTGACGGTGCCGACCGAGGCGGTGACGCTGGTCGAGGAAGGGGACCTCGCCTCGAGCTACGCGGCGCTGATCGAGGACGTCGAGCGCGGTCCTGGCCCGGCTTCGGCCCTCGCCGAGGAGGCGCGGCGCTGGGCGAAGGCGATCGACGACGAGCAGCGCCGTCTCGAGCGCGACATCCTCGCCCGCGCCACCCAGCGCGTGGCGCTCGCCCTCTCGGCGCCGCTGCTGCTCCTGCTCGGCGCGGTCCTCGCGATCTGGCGCCGCAGCTCGACCCCGCTGGAGATCTACGCCATCGCCTTCGTCCCTGCGATCATCAACGTCCTGCTCATCTCCAGCGGCGAGCAGATGCTCAAGGGAGGGCGGCTCGTCACCGGCGAGCTGGTCGCCTGGAGCGGCAACGCCGTGCTCGCGCTCGTCGTCGCGCTCGCGTGGTGGCGGATGGGCCGTCACTGAGCCTCCCCCGCGCCGTGCGCGCCGCGGCGACTCCCAGTCCTCCCAGCCAGTTCGACCGGCCAGTTACCCCGGCCAGTCACCCCAGCCAGTCACTCCAGCCAGTCACCCCACCAGCCGGTCCGCAGTCGGTCGCTTCGATCGGCCGACCCGCACGCTCCCTCCGCTTCCCGTACCGCCTCTCGTAGCCGCTCGCCCGCAGCCCGGATGGCGCTCGCCGCAGGCGTCCGAGCCGGAGGGCTTCCGCGAATCACCGTGACCATCGTCGACCGTCACATCGCCTTCAGGTTCCTCTGGAACTTCCTGGTGCTCTTCGCGCTGCTCTTCGTCTTCGCGATCGCCATCGACGTGATCCTCCAGCTCGACCGTTTCATGGAGGCCGCGGAGGCGGCCGTGGGCCGGGGCGACTATCCGGGACTTCCCGCGGCGCTGCTCGCGGCGGTCTTCAACTTCCACGGTCCGCGCATCTTCCAGTTCTACGCCTATCTGCTCGGACTCGTCAGCGTGGCGGCGATGGGGTTCACGCTCGCGCAGATGCACCGTCACCGCGAGCTCCTGGCCCTGCTCGCGGCGGGGGTGAGCCTGCCGCGGATGGCGCTGCCGATTCTCGCGGTCGGAGTGGGCCTGAACGCGATCCAGGTGGTGAACGCCGAGCTTGTGGTGCCCCGCCTTGCCGCGCTGCTCAGCCGCGAGCACTCCGACATCCTGGCGCCGGGCGTGAGGAGCTTCCCGATTCCGCTCACGCCCGACGGCGAGGGGCGCCTCGTCGCGGCCGAGTCGTTCGATCCGACGGCATGGCGGATGACCGGTCTGCTGGTGATCGAGCGGGACGAGCGCGGGTCGCTGCTGCGGCGCGTCGTCGCCGAGAGCGCCACGTGGGATCCTCGCTTCCGCTCGTGGCGGCTCGAGAACGGCCGGGCGATCGCCCGCGCAGCAGGCCCTGACGGAGCCGGTCTCGACCCGCGCGCCGCGGAGCTCGGGGGCGCCGCGAGCGTCGTCGCCGAGCCGGTCGGGAGCGTGGAGACGCCGCTCGATCCCGACGCGATCTCGGTGCGCCGCTCCGCCCCGTATGCCCAGATGCTCAGCGTCGCGCAGCTTCGCAGGCTCGAGCGCAGCGGCGGCGTCGACCGCGGGACCGTGCAGCGGGCGACGTGGGGCCGCTTCGCGACCGCGCTGGCGAACCTGGTCATCCTGGTGCTGGCCATGCCGAGCTTCCTGCTGCGCGAGCCGGCGAACCTGCTCCGTCAGGCGGTGAGCTGCTCGGCGCTGGCGATCGCGGCGACGCTCCTGGTGCTCGTCGGACTGACCATCGCGCTCCCGGGCGTCCCCACGGTGGTCTCCGTCTTCGCGCCGGTCGCCATCCTCGCCCCGGCCGCGCTCGGGCGCCTGCTCGGCGTGCGGACGTGATCGGGCGGGTCGTCGGCGCGGATCGTGGGCCTGGCCTCGTTCCGCCGGGCTCGGCGCCGCGAGCGCGCTGCGCGCGGACGCTCGCGTCGGCGCTGAGCAGAACTCCCGGACCGGCGACGGCGACTTCGCGGCGCCGGCGTCGGTGGCGCGAGGAGCGGCGGCACCGGCGACTGAGTCGCTGCGCGGGAGCCCCCAGAGCCCGAGAGCGCCAGCCCCCGGAGCCCCCGCCCTCCGCGGGACGTCGGCGCCGCTTCCTCGTATGCTGCCAGCGTTGCGAGCTGCGGCCTCCGAAGGGCGGCGACCGCGACGCCATCCGTGCGACTGCATCCTTCGGACCCGAGCGACCCGTGATCTGCCCGTACTGCTCCACCGACGACGACAAGGTGATCGACAGCCGCGCCTCGGATGGCGGCGAGTCGATCCGCCGCCGCCGCATCTGCAACGCCTGCGGAAAGCGCTTCACGACCTACGAGCGGGTCGAGAAGACGGCGCGCCTGATGGTGGTCAAGCGCGACGGCTCGCGCGTCCCCTTCGATCCCGAGAGCATCCTGCGCGGGGTCCAGGCCGCCTGCGGCAAGCGGCCGATTCCGGAAGACGCCAAGCGCGAGGTGCTCCGCGCCGTCGAGGATGAGGTCCATCGCGAGTTCGAGCGCGAGGTTGCCAGCGCCGAGATCGGGCGCCGGGTCGCGTCGAAGCTGCGCGGTCTCGATCAGGTCGCGTACATCCGCTTCGCGAGCGAGTACTACGGCTTCGGCTCGCTCGAGGACTTCCTCGCGGAGATCGACGAGCTTGCCCAGCGGCCCGGCCCGCCGCGCAACCATCCCGAGCTCTTCACCAGCGTCCCCGCCGACGCGCCGACGCGCGACGCGGGCGCCGCCCGCAGCGATGCGGAGGCGGCGCGCAGCGGCAGGGCATGACGGCCTCCCGCGCGATCGACCCGGTCGCGGCGGCCCGCCGAACGACGCGGATCCTGCGAAGCAGGCCGCGCCGAGCGGACGGAGACGTGCGGGCGGCTCGGCGCGCGGGCGAGCGCTCTCCGGAGTTCGCTGCGCCTCGGCGAACGACCCCGCCGCTCGCGGTCGGCAGCGCCGCGTCGGCGGCCGATCAGCCTCGAGCAGCTCCGTCGCCAGCCCGCCGCGACGAGTCGCCGGTCGCGGCAGTCGACGCCTCGCACTTGACTCCGCCGCGATTGACTCCGCCGCAATTGACTCCGCCGCAGCTGGTTCCGCCGCCACCGTTTCCGCCGCAACCCCACCCGCCGCGCCTGGTCCCGCCTCGGCTGGTTCCATCACCACCGGCTCCACCGCAACTGATGCCCCAGCAACTGGTTCCCCCGCCCGTGTCTCCGCACCGCTCCGATCGTCGCTTCACCCGCCCCGCACGCGCCGTCCTTTGCGGAGTCCTCCGCGCGGCGGTCACCGGCGCATCCGCTGCGTTCCGCGCCCTCTCCGCGCGAGCGGCCCTCGCCGCCGGCGCGAGCCTGCTCTTCCCCGCGGTCGCGGCGGGTGCAGGCGCTCCGGTGGGCTACTACAGGCAACCTGCGATCCACGGCGACACGATCGTCTTTGTCGCCGAGGGCGATCTCTGGCGCGTCGGAATCGACGGCGGCAGCGCGACGCGGCTCACTTCGCATCAGGGCGACGAGACGCACCCGCGCATCAGCCCTGACGGTTCCCTGCTCGCCTTCATCGCGACGTACGAGGGGCCGAGCGAGCTCTATGTGATGCCGGTCGCGGGCGGCCTTCCGCGGCGGCTGACCTTCGACGGCGGCGCCATCGCCGCCATCGGCTGGGCGGACGAGCGACGCGTGATCTGCTCGACGCGCTCGCGGTCGACGCTTCCCGATGTCCAGCTCGTTCTGGTCGATGCCCGCTCCGAGCGTCCCTCGACCGAGGTCGTGCCGCTCTCTCAGGCATCGGACGGGACGTACCTCCCGGATGGCGCCCTGGTCTTCACGCGGCAGGCCTTTCAGGGCAGCCACGCCAAGCGGTACCAGGGAGGAACCGCTCAGCAGCTCTGGCGCTTCGATCGCGGAGCGGCGGAGGCGGTCCCGCTCACCGCCGACTTCCCGGGGACGAGCCGCCAGCCGATGCGCTGGAACGAGCGCATCGTCTTCGCCAGCGATCGCGACGGCACGATGAACCTCTGGTCGATGCTGCCGGATGGCGGCGACCTTCGCCAGCACACCCGCCACGAGGGGTTCGATGTCCTCGGGCCCAGCATCGGGCCCAGCCTCGGGTCTGGCCTCGGGTCTGGCCTCGGGTCCGGCGGGGGCCCCGAAGGGGGTCCCACGCGGGACGCGGGCGAAGCACCGCGGGATGCTCGCGCGACCGCGCCGGGGCTCGGCTCGGGCGGCGATCGCGTCGTCTATCAGCTCGGGGCGGACGTGCGGCTGCACGAGCTTTCTTCGGGACGCGATCGCCTCATCGAGATCACCCTCACCACCGATCTCGACCAGATGCGCGAGCAGTGGATCGAGAACCCGCTGGAGTTCCTGACCACGGCGCACCCGGCCCCGGATGGCTCCGCGGTGGTCATCACGGCGCGCGGGCGCGTCTTTGTCGCTCCAGCGAAGCAGGGGCGCCTCGTCGAGGTCTCGCGCGACAGCGACGTGCGCTACCGCGACGCGCGCTTCCTCGTCACCGTGCCGCCGGTGAAGCCGAAGGAAGGCGCGGCGGAGAGGAAGTCTCCCGGGTCCGCCGAGCCGGAGGCCGGCGCAGAAGCGGGCGCCGGTCGAACGATCCCCCCGACTCCACAGGGTCAGCCCGCCTCCGATGCTCACGCGAGCGGTCCGGATGCCGCGGCCCCCGACGTCGATTCGGCCCCTTCGACCCTCGCGCTCCTGGCGCTCTCCGATCGCTCCGGCGAAGTTGAGTTCTGGCTGCTGCCGGCGGACGGGGTTCCCGTTCCGGGACTGGAGCCGCGGCAGCTCAGCAGCGACGGGAGGGTGCTTCGCTGGGTCGGCGTGCCCTCGCCGGATGGCAGGCTCGTCGCCCACACCGACAAGGACCAGCGGCTCTCGATCCTCGATGTCGCCACCGGCGTGAGCCGGGTCGTCGCGGAGTCGACCATCGGCGACTACGAGGAGATCGTCTGGTCGCCCGATGGCGCCTGGTTCGCCGTCGTCGCCCCGGCCTCCAACCTCTTTCGGCAGATCTTCCTCTGCCGCGTCGCGGATGGCGCGATGGTCCCGGCGACGACCGATCGGTTCGACAGCTTCGCCCCGGCGTGGAGCCCCGATGGCGACTGGCTCTGGTTCATCTCCGATCGCAATCTCGTCACGTCGGTGCGGAGCCCCTGGGGCTCGTATCAGCCAGAGCCCTACATGGGCACGAAGAGCAGGCTCTACGGCGTCGCGCTGCGCGACGGCCTGCGCTCGCCCTTTGCGCCGATGACCGAGCTCGACGGCCGCCCTGCCGACGCGCCCTCCGAACCGCAGCGCGACCGCGAAGAGACACCTCCCGCGCCGCCGGTCCCTCCAGCGTCTCCCGACGGCGGCGGCGCGGCTGCGCCCGCACCGGTGCGAGCGGAACCGTCCGCGGTGCCGCGGGCCATCGCCACCGAGGGGCTCGCGAGCCGACTGATCGAGCTCCCCGTCCCGCCGGGGACGTACTCGGGGCTCATGGCCACGGAGAAGGGTCTCTTCTGGCTTTCGACCGCGCCGGTCTCGCAGGATGTCTCCCTCGTGGGCATGACGTTCGATCGGCTCGAGCAGAAGGTCGTTCCGATCCTCGAGAAGGTCAGCGCGGCGGCGCTCAGCGGCGATCGCTCGACGATCCTGGTGCGCCGCGAGCGATCGCTCCATCTGGTCCCGGCCGCCGTCGCGGCTGCCGACGCGGCCAAGACGCAGGTGAACCTCGACGGCTGGAGGCTCTCGCTGGTGCCGCGGCTTCAGTGGCGGCAGATGTTTCTCGATGCGTGGCGGCTCCACCGCGACTACTTCTACGACCCCGGAATGCACGGAGTGGACTGGGCGGCGATGCGCGAGAAGTACCTGCCGCTCGTCGACCGGGTGACGACGCGCGACGAGCTCTCCGATCTCGTCGCGCAGATGGTGGGGGAGCTCTCCGCCCTGCACACCTCGGTGCGAAGCGGCGATCGGCGCCGCGGGCGCGACTCCATTCCCATCGGCTTCCTCGGCGTCGAGCTCGTGCGCGACGAGCCGCGCGGGGGCTGGACGGTCGCGCGCGCCTTCGCGCATGACCCCGACGAGCCGTCGACGGCGCCGCCGCTGAGCCGGCCGGAGTCCCGCGTGCTCCCGGGGGAGACGATCCTGCGGATCAACGGCGTCGCGACGCTCGAGGTCGACGATCCTGCGCTTCTGCTCCGGGGCACGATCGGGAAGCAGGTTCTGCTGCACGTGCGGCGCGCCGAGGGCGATCGCGCGGAGGAGCCCGACGGAGCGGGGGCGCCGGCTGCTCGACCCCCCGCCGGGGCCGCGGAGGGGGCGCTCGCGCAGCCGGATGGCCCCGGCATCCGCCGGGTGGTGACGGCGCCGATCTCCGCGGCCGAGTTCAGCGCGCTGCGCTACGGCGACTGGACGCTCGCGCGCCGGCGGATGGTCGAGGAGCGCGGCGACGGTCGGCTCGGCTACGTCCATCTGCGGGCGATGGGCACCGAGAACTGGACCGAGTGGGCGAAGGCGTTCTATCCGGTCTTCACGCGCGAGGGGCTGGTGGTCGACGTGCGGCACAACCGGGGCGGGAACATCGACTCGTGGATCCTCGGGCGGCTCATCCGCCGCGCGTGGTTCGGCTGGAGCCGTCGCATCGGGCAGCCGCCGCTCTGGAACATGCAGTACGCCTTTCGCGGCCACGTCGTCGTCCTCTGCGACGAGTGGACGGCGAGCGACGGCGAGGCGTTCGCCGAAGGCGCCAAGCGCCTCGGCATCGGCCCCGTCATCGGCACCCGGACGTGGGGCGGAGAGATCTGGCTTTCGGCGCAGAACATCCTCGTCGATCGCGGCATCGCCACGGCGGCGGAGTTCGGCGTCTTCGGCCCGGAGGGGACGTGGCTCGTCGAGGGGATCGGCGTCGAGCCGGACATCGTCGTCGACAACCTCCCGCACGAGACCTTCATGGGACGCGACCGCCAGCTCGAGACCGCCGTCGAAGTGCTCCTGCGAAAGCTCGAGGAGTCACCGATTCCCCCCCTCAACCGTCCGCCCTTCCCGGTCAAGTGAGCGGCCTCCCGATGAGCGGATCATCGCTGAGCCGTCTGGCCCGCGAGGCCGCGCCCGGATCGCTGCGCCGGGCGCCGGCGCGGCGCTCCGCGCCGCTGGCGCGCTCTTGCGCGCTCCTCCTCAGCGCCGCCGCCTGCGCGCCCGCGCTCCCTCCCCCCGGGCCGGCCGGGCGCTCGGAGTCTCCGGGACAGGCGCTCGCCCGGCCGACGGCGCCCGCTCCGCGATTCGAGTTCCGGGAGGTCGCGCGCTTCGAGGCGTGGCGCAACGCCTCCGCCGACGCGCCTGCGGCGGCCGAGATCGTCGCGGCGAACGAGGACGGGACGCTGCTCGCGTACACCGATCCGCGCTCGCGTCGGATCGGGTTCGTCGATCTGCGCGATCCGCGGGCGCCGCTGCCGCTCGGTGCCGTCGAGGTCGCGGGGGAGCCGACGTCGGTGGCCATCCGCGGAGCCCGGGCCCTCGCGGTCGTCGATGCCGGCCGGGACCCGGAGGCGCCCGCGGGAGCGCTGCTGGTGATCGATCTCGCGACGCGTCGCATCGAGCGGACCATCGACCTTGGCGGCCAGCCCGACTCCATCGCGGTCGCGCCCGACGGACGCTTCGCGGCGATCGCCATCGAGAACCAGCGCGACGAGAAGCGCCCCGGTCCGCCGATGCCGCAGCTTCCCGGGGGGTTCCTCGTGATCGTCGATCTCGTCGGCGAGCCGTCGGCGTGGAGACTGCGCCGCGTCGAGCTGGCGGGGATCGCCGAGCTCTGGCCGCAGGACCCCGAGCCGGAGTTCGTCGCCATCAGTGCGCGCGGCATCGCGGCGGTGACGCTCCAGGAGAACAACCACATCGTGCTCGTCGATCTGGCGCAGGGAACCGTCGTCGGGGCGTTCTCCGCGGGGTTCGTCGACCTGGAGGGCGTCGAGGTCGACGAAGCGGGCCTGGAGCGGCGCGGCGCGCCGCGCCGGATCGGCGCTCGCCGCGCAGCGCCGCGCGAGCCGGACGGGATCGCCTGGGTCGGCGCCGAGGCGCTCGTCACCGCCAACGAGGGCGATCTGGACGGCGGCACGCGCGGCTTCACGCTCTTCGACCTCGAGGGCCGGGTGCTGCATGACTCCGGCGACGAGCTCGAGCGCCTCGCGCTGCGTCGCCGCGTCTATCCCTTCGCGCGGGCCGAGCGGCGCGGAGTCGAGCCGGAGGGCGTCGCCTTCGCGGAGTTCTCCCTGCCGTGGGGTGCCGAGCCGCTGCTCTTCGTCGCCGCCGAGCGCGGGAACTTCGTCTCGGTGCATCGGCTCCCGGCGGCCCCGCAGGTCGAGGCTGCCGAAGGCGCTTCGCGGGCGGGCCCCGCGCGCGGCGCGCCGCTCGCCCGCCCGGAGTTCCTTCAGCTCATTCCGGTCGGCCCGGCGCCCGAGGGGCTTCTCCCGATCCCGTCGCGCGGGCTGCTGGTGGTGGCGAGCGAGCTCGACGATGCGGCGGCGGGGGTGCGTTCGGCGATTGCGATCCTCGAGCTGACGGTGATCCCGGAGGAGCCCGGGGAGCGCGGTGCAGGAGGTGCGGACGAGCGCGCGGTGCCGCCGCGCGCGCAGGAGGCGAGCGCGCCCGGGACGCTGCCGGATGCGCCGGCCACTCCGACGGGGGCAGAGGGAGGCCGAGGGAGGCAGGGCGGCGCACGCTGACCGACGCATCCTGCGTCGGGACGATGCCGCGCCCGCGGTGGACAGCCGGAGGGACCCGCGGTAGCGTCGGCCGCTCCTGCGGCCGCGTCGGCGGCGCGAGACCTCGCCAGCATGTCCGATCCCCCCAACAGCCCTGATGACGCGAGCCGCAGCCCCGGGCCACCCGCTGTCGGGGACGCAGGGTCCGGGCATCGAGCGGACGCCGCATCGGACTCGGCGGACGGTTCCGGCTCGGGTTCACTCTCAGCGGCCGGATCGGGCGGCGGTTCAAGCTTGATGGCGCCCTCCGGTTCGGGCGCCGGCTCCGGTCGCGGGGCCGCGCGCCGGGCGCCGTCGATCCGCCGCATCGTCGCCATCACGATGATCGGACCGGTCGTCGCGCTGACCGTCCTCCTCGTGCTGCTCGCCGCGTACACCGGGCGGCGCGGCGCGGAGCGCGCGGCGGAGGGGAGGCTCGAGAACCTCACGCTCCGGGTTGCGGCGCAGGTCGGCCTCTTCCTCGGGCAGGCGGAGCGGCTGAGCAACTACACCGCGGCTCTCCTCGCCGATGGGGTCTTCCCGACGGAGGACGCCGCCGCGCAGCAGTCGTTCGTCGAGCAGCTCCGGGCGTTCCCCGCGGTCTCGGTGGCGATCCTCGCCGCCGCAGATGGAAGCGCCCGCGGAGCGATCCGCGATCCCGACGGCATCGTGCTCGTCGAGATCCGCGAGGGGGAGGCGATCGAGCGCAGCGTCGACGCCGGGGGGCGGATCGTGGTGGACCCGCCGCGGCGGCGCTATGCCCTCGATCCGCGGACCCGTCCGTGGTTCATCGTCGCGCGCGAGCTCGACGAGGCTGCGCTGCGCGACCCCTCGGCGCCGAGGGCGGCATGGACGGAGCCCTACGCCTTCGTGCGCCGCGGCGTGGAGGGCTTCGATCTCGGCGTCAGCTTCGTCCGCGTCGTCAGCCGCCGCGACGGCGAGTTCGTCGGCGTGCTCTCGGTGGACGTGACCTTCGACGCGCTCGGTCGGTTCCTCCGCGACGAGGCCGAAGAGGGAGTCGTTCTCCAGGTCGCCGACCCGCTCCAGCTCGTTGCGACCTCGCGGGGCGCGGCGGTCGAATCCGACGGCAGCCAGCGCTGGCTCGATCCGGCGCTGCGCGGGGCGCTCGGGCCGGAGATCAGTTTCGAAGGCGGACCGAGCTTCGTCAGGGCCACGATCGACGGGACGCGCTTCCGCGCCGCGGTGGCGCCCCTGCGGCTCGACGCGCGGCGCGAGTGGGTCGTCGTCGCGGCGCTGCCGGAGAGCAGGATCTTCGCGGAGTCCGACCGCTCCGCGCTCTGGATGGCGGCGCTGAGCGCGGTCGCCCTCGCCTCCGCGATCGGCGGGCTCCTCTGGCTCGGCGAGCGGGTGGCTGCGCCGATCCAGGCGCTCCAGCGCCATGTCCGGGCGCTGGGCGAGGGGGAGTTCGACCGGACGCTCGACCTGCACGCCTCCGGCGAGCTGGAGGATCTCTCCCGGGATCTCAACGCGATGGGGCACGCCCTCCGCGATCGCATGCAGCTTCAGCAGTCCCTCGCCTTCGCGCGGCAGGTCCAGCAGGCGCTCCTTCCCGATCCATCGCTGGTGCGCCCGGGCCTGCGGCTCCTCGGCCACAGCGAGTTCTGCGACTCGACCGGCGGCGACTACTTCGACTTCTTCGAGCTGCCCGGGCGCGACGCGGTGCTCATCGCCGTCGGCGACGTGATGGGGCACGGCGTCGCCAGCGCTCTTCTGATGGCCACCGCCCGGGCCGCGCTGCGCTCGGAGGCCCGGCGCTCCGAGTCGCCCGGGGCGATGCTCCTTCGCGTGGGAAACACGCTCCTCGAAAGCCGCGGACATGGGCACTTCATGACGATGTTCCTGCTCGTCGTGGAGCCGTCGCGCCGGCGCGTCCGCTGGGCGAACGCGGGACATGAGCCGGGGCTCCTGATCACGCCGGAGGGCGCCGTGCCGCTGGTGCTCGGCGGGGGCGACCTGCCGCTGGGAATCGACGCGGGCGTCGTCTATCTCGAGTCGGTCATGGAGGACGTTCCGGCGGGCAGCCTGCTCTATCTCGGCACCGATGGCGTGACCGAGACCGCGCGCGGCGATGCGGCGCGGAGCGGCGAGGGACCGGGAGAGATCTTCGGATCGATCCGCGTCAACGCGTTCCTGCGCGACCGGGCGGGCGAAGCGCTCGAGGAGATCCGCGACGGACTGCTGGCGCGCCTCGCGGAGCACCGCGGCGGCTCCACGCTGCGCGATGACCTGACCTTCGTCCTCGGGAGGATCGGGCAGCAGCCCGAGTGACCTTCGCCGCGCGCTGCGTGCCTCGCCGCCGCCTCGGCAAGCCGCATGGGAGCGCCGTCCGGCGGACCTCGACGTCCCTCCCGCCCTCGACGGCGGAGCCTGCGGCTCCCGCGGGCGCAGTTCGGCCGCAGGAGCGAACGCGACGCGGTACCCTCCCGCCATGCGAGCCGTCGTCACCGGACAGATCGGGATGGACAAGAAGGCGTACCTCCGCGCGGTCGGCGACCGCGCGGGAGAGCGGGGGGGGCGGATCGAGCTCTTCAACGTCGGCGACATCATGTACGGCGAGGCCCCCGACGTGCGCCCGGGACGGATCCTCGACCTGCCGCTTTCGCGCCTCAGCTCGCTCCGCCGCGCCGCGTTCAAGGACATCATCGCCGCGACGCTTCCGGTCGAGGAGCATCCGAACGTGATCGTGAACACCCACGCGACGTTCCGCTGGCGGCACGGGCTCTTCAGCGCCTTCGACTTCGACCAGATGAGCCGTCTCCGTCCCGACATGTTCATCTGCCTCGTCGACAACGTCGAGGTCGTGCACCACCGCCTGCACGCGGAGCACATCATCGACGCGACGCTCAAGGACTGCATGGTCTGGCGCGAGGAGGAGATCCTCGCCACCGAGCTCCTCGCCCAGGCGATGGGCTGCCACAACCGCTTCTACATCCTCAGCCGCGGGCGGCAGAGCGACACGGTCGAGACCTGCGTGCGGCTGGTGACCCGGCCCGAGATGCGCAAGGTCTACCCGAGCTTTCCGATGAGCCACGTCGTCGACATGCCGGAGGTGCTCGCCGAGATCGACCACTTCCGCGCCGAGCTGGCTCGGCACTTCATCGCGTTCGATCCCGCGGACGTCGACGAGAAGCTGCTGCTCGACCGGGCCCTCGAAGCTGCGCGGGAGGGACGCGACTGGATCGAGGCGGCGCCGCACTCCTTCGGCGGCCGGGCGGGGAGCGATCCGCTGCGCGTCTCCGTCCGCGAGGTGCTCGACATCGCCGGGGACATCGACGGGCAGATCTACATGCGCGACTTCAAGCTGATCGACCAGTCGGACATGATCTGCTCGCTGATCCCCGAGCTTCCCAACGGGACCCCGGGGCTCTCCAGCGGAGTCGAGCGCGAGCTCCAGCATGCGTTCGAGCACACCAAGGAGGTCTACGTCATCTGGAAGCCGAAGAAGAACCCGTCGCCCTTCATCACGGAGACGGCGACGAGGATCTTCGGGTCGGTCGACGACGCGCTGACCTACTTCGACGAGCGCGGCATGATCCCGATGATGAACCTCTTCGGGCACTGACCCGATGCCGCGCTACCGGCTCACCGTCGCCTACGACGGCACCGACTTCCACGGATGGCAGCGGCAGGAGCCGCCAGGCCGGGAGCCGCTGCGCACGGTCCAGGGGGTCCTCGACGAGGCGATCCGGCGCGTGCTGCGCGAGCCCGCCGAGGTCACGGGAGCGTCGCGCACCGATGCAGGAGTGCATGCGACAGGGCAGGTTGCGGCCTTCACCGCCGCACGGGAGATCCCGGCCGAGCGACTCGCGATGGCCCTCACCTCGGCGCTTCCGCCTGATGTCCAGGTGAACGAGTCGGCGGTCGTCATGGAGTCCTTCGATCCGATCTCCGAAGCGACGGCGAAGGGATACTCCTACTCGATCGTTCATGGCTCGCCCCCGGATTTCTGGCCGGATCTCTTCCGGCGGCGATACGTCTTTCGCGCCTGGCCGCGACTCGACCCGCGCGCGATGGCCGAGGGAGCGACTCACCTCGTGGGCGAGCACGACTTCACGAGCTTCGCGCACGCGGCCCACCGTCGCGAGTCGCCGATCCGCCGCGTCCTTCGCTGCGACGTCATCGAGGAGGGGCCTCACGCGCTCCGCATCGAGATCGCCGGAACCGGGTTTCTCTACAACATGGTGCGGATCATCGCGGGCACGCTCGTGGATGTCGGCCGCGGTCGCCTGCGCCCGGATGACGTCGCCGTCATCCGAGACGCCCGCGACCGCGGCCGGGCCGGCCAGACGCTCCCCGCTCAGGGCCTCTGCCTGCGCTGGGTGGAGTACGGAGGCTGAGGAGGCCCTCGCCGATCGGACCTGGCTGATCGATCCACGTCGCGCGCCTGTGCGCCGCGGTGGCCGCGTCGGCCTGCGGCTCGCCCGCGCCGGGCCGTCCGGACGGTCGCCGCCTTCGCGGCCCTCTGCGGGTCCGCGTCGCTCGATGCGCTTGGCATGAGCGACGACTCGGGTCACTCCCCTCCGCCGATGATCGTGGCGCAGGGGATCCACGAGCAGACGTCGAGCTGCTCGCACGTGAACTCGACTCCGCCGCTCACGATGATCAGCGAGATGCGCAGGCAGACCGGCTTGCCGACGTGCGACGGAAGCGCGTTGAGCCTGATCTTCGGAAGCGTGGTCATGGTGCCGGGCGGAATCGGCGCGCTCAGGTTGACGAGCGGGTTGACCACGGTGAGGCCCGGAGGCCCGTAGACCACGTCGACGCGGATGCGGTTGATGGTGCAGGAGCACGAGGGGCTCGCCGGAATGCCGTTCGTGAGCGTGACGTTCTTGAGGACCGGCTCGGTGTTGAACACCCCCGGAATGACGCCCGGCACCGTCTCGCACTCGAGCTCGGGGACTCGTGACGCATCGGAGTTGGGGATCGGCTGGCTGATCGTGAAGCAGCTCGAGAAGCAGTTCCCGAAGCCCTGATCGTTCGGTCCGAGCCCCGCCACGATGTTCGCATCCGAGAGATTGGTCAGCGTGACCCCCTGGGGACCGAGGGAGTTCAGGGAGACGAAGTACTGGGTGGGGATCAGCGGAACGCTCTGGAACCAGGGAAGGAAGAGCGGCTGGCCGATGATGTAGTCGCCGCGCGGGAGATCGAGGAACGCCCAGTCGCCACGGACATCGCTGATGGTCACCTCGAACACCGCAGGGGACGCGGGGGCGATGCGCTGGGCGACGACCGGATGGCCCGCCTGCCGGAAGCCGCGGTTGTCGACGTTGGAGAAGTTGCACTGCACGTCGTGAAACGTCCGTCCCACGATCACGCTTCCTGAACAGCAATCGGGCTGGAGGAGCGACAGCTCGCCGGGGACGCTGCGGACGGTGCCCCTGAGGTTCAGGCCCAGCGGCCCGTTGCCGCCCGCGCGCGTGACTCGAGCGTACAGGAGGTTTTCGCCGGTCTGGACATTGAAGAGCCAGCGGGAGAGCGGTGTCGCCCCGGATCCGCCCGGATGCGTGCCGACGTGCGTCGCGCTGACGAATCCGGGAATGCCGAACGTCGCCAGCGGCTCGGGATTCGAGATCGGAGGATTCAGGAAGAAGTCGACCTGATGGCCGCACTGCACGGTCATGTCGAGCCAGAGCGGGAGCGGGGCGCGGGCGCAGAACTTCATGCAGAAGATGAAGAAGGGATCGCTCCCGTTGCCCCACTCGTACGCGGTGTCGGTCGAGCCGATCCACTGCGAGCCGGCGATCGCGTTCGGCCAGAAGGCGTCCTTCGCGATGAGCCGCGCCGGGCGCGGCTCGTGCGTCTGGGTGAATGGATCGCGGACGACGCGCCACGCGACGTCCGGAACGGGGTGGTGCTCGCGACCGAGGATCGTGGCTCCCGCGCCGGTGCTGATGTTGAGGGTGTTGGTCCAGCAGAGACCGCCCGCCGTCCATCCCGAGCCGCTCGCGGCTGTGCTGCCGGTAGGAAGGACCTGTCCGTTGGCGCTCCCGGCAGGCGCTCCCGCAAGTGCAAGTGCCGTGAGTGCGAGTGCGGGGAAGGACCGACGACAGGCGCTGAGGTGAATCGAGTTCATGGGTGATCTCCGGAAGTGCGACGAGGGGATCGTCGCCAGTGGTGTCCCGAGGTCCGCGTGTTCGACGCTGAACGAGTCGGCCTCATCGGGGCCAACGGCGTGCGCCGAGTTCTCTCACGGGCCTTCCTGTGATCGGAGCGCGCTCCGCTGCGGGCGAAGCGATCGATGTGGATCGCCGAGAACGAGCCTTCTCCGCGGAAGCCCCGCTGCTCCGCCGGAAGCGAGTCGTGCGCCGCTCCTCCGGATCGGACGCATCTCGACGCCGCCCGCTTCCGCGCCGGCGTGAGGGGTCGAGCGCTTCGCCGTTCCTCGGAGAGGCGGGGCCGCATTGACCCGCTCTCGGCCGGGACCGTCTCTTCTCTCTCTCTCTCTCTCTCTCTCTCTCTCGATCCTCGGATCGCTCACAGGAGGCCAGCTCATGAACCGCATGACTCGCGTGAACCGCTCGAACCTCATGGCTCGGGGCCGGAGCACACTTCGCATCGCGCTCTATGCAGCGATCGCCTCCGGCTCGCTCCTCTCCTCGGCGACCGCCCAGCACATCTTCACGCCGATTGCGACCTCGGGGCGCTTTCAGTTCCTGCCGGGCTCGGTGGGTGGCATCAACGATGCGGGCGAGGTCGCGTTCCGCGCCGGGCACTCGAACGTACTCGGGGTCTTCCGCGGTTCCGGAGGCGCAGCGCCCGCGGCGGTCGCGCTGGCGAACGGTCCGCTCGGCTACTTCCTCGGCCATGACCTCAACCTGCGCGGGCAGGTGGGCATCTGGGGACTTCCTCCGAGCGGACAGCTCGTCGCCGTGAGCGACGGGAGCGCGACGGCGATCACGCCGACCGTGCTGGGCGCGCCGCTCACCGATGCACGGCCCCCTGCGGTCGGGGATCTCGGGATCGCGACCTTCTGGGCGCGGATCGCAGGAGCCTCGGGGATCTTCAGGTTCGACGCCTCAGGCACCTCTGCGGTCGCCTTGGCGCCGCTCGCGCTCGGGGGATACTCGTGGTTCTGCGAGGAGCCCTCGGTCAACACGGTCGGATCGATCGCCTTCCTCGGGGAGCGGGGGTCCGGCGTCGAGGAGATCCATCGGATCCACGGCGCCACCGGCGCCGACACGCTCATCGCCCAGAGCGGCGCGGGCTACATCCGCTTCGGCCATCGGACCCCGATCAACCAGCGCGGCGAGGTGGCGTTCCTCGCGCTCCTCGCCGGCGGCAGGGAGAGCCTGCGCGTGGGCGACGGCGTCAATCCCGACCGAGTCGTCGCCGAGACCGGGAGCGACTTCCTCTCCATCGGGCCGCGCTTCGCCCACAATCGCTGCGGCACCGTCGTCTTCGAGGCGCGGCTCCCCGGGGGTCTCCGGGGGATCTTCCTGGGCTCCGATCCGGCGAGCGACGTGGTCATCCGCGAGGGGAGCTACATCGGGTCGAAGAAGGTCGTCGGGCTCGAGCTCGGCGATCTCAACAACGGAGACGCGATCTCCTTCTCGGCGGTCTTCTCCGATGGCACCGCCGGCATCTACCGCGCCGAGCCCCGCATTCCGACGTGCGAACCCTGCCCGTGGGATCTCGACGGCGACGGCGACGTCGACGGCGACGACCTGACGCTCCTCCTCTCGGGCGTGCCGGGCGTCACGGGTGCCGATCTCCTCGCGCTGCTCGCCGGAGTCGGCGCGTGCCCGTGATCGACGCGAAGTCCAGCCTTGCCGGACCGCGCCGCGGTCCGGCGAGGTCGCGGTCAGGTGAGGCGGTCGAGCGCGGTCAGCGCGATCGGCTCCCGGCACGAGAAGGGCTCGGCGGCGGCGACCCCGGCTCGGCTTCCGAAGTAGCGCAGCGCCGCGTCGACCCACTGGAGCACGCCGCGGTTGCGCTCGTTGGCGATGAACTGGCTGTGGTAGCAGAGAATCGCCTTGCGCTTCCGCTCCTCGTATCCGGTCACGTCGATGAGGAACGTCGGGTCGGCGACGCGGCGAAGATGCGTTGCGTAGTAGTGAAAGAGCCAGCGCGGGTAGATCGGCTCGCCGGGGAGCTCGATCCGGGTGAGCTTCGCGTCGAAGCGGGCGTCCTCGACGATCCGCGTCGTGGCGAGGTGGTCGGGATGGGCGTCCTCGGGATGCGGCGCGAAGAGAACCGAGGCCCGATGGGTGCGGATGAGACCCGCGACCCTGTGACGAGCCTCGATCGAGTGCTCGACGAAGCGGTTGCGAAAGCCGAGGTTGGTCCGCTTCACGCCGAGGATCTGCGTCGCCGCCTCCGTCTCACGGGCGCGGATCAGCGGCGTTCCGTGCGGGGTCGGTTCGCCGTCGGTCATGTCCGCGACGAGGACGTCGTGTCCGTCGTCGACGAGCTTCGCGAGGGTGCCTCCCATCGCGAGCTCGGCGTCGTCGGGATGCGGGGCGACGACGAGGATCCGCAGCGGTTCGGCGAGAGGTCGGGGAGACATCGGATTCAGCGCCGGAAGCCGGACGGCCTAAGGCTGCTCTGGAGGCGAGGGCGGGAGGGCGGCGAGGCGGAGAGAAGAGGATCCCGTCATCGGGCTGGGATCGGTCTGGAGTCCATCTGGGTTCAGGACGGGACCACGACCGAAGCCGGATTGAACCGATCGCCGCAGCGACGGATCGGAGTTGCGGGGAGGCCGGGACTCCCTCGTCCGCACTCCGGCCGACGCGCGCGAGAGGCCGCGTGGTCGCCTCCGCCACGCCCTGATCGGGATCGTCGCCTCACATGTCCATGGTGAATGCGGCGTCGTCCATGAGGTAGAGACCGACCAGCCAGTTCTCGACGAGGTAGGGCTCCACCGAGAGCTTTCCCGTGGTCGTGCCGAAGTAGGAAAGCTGCCGCCGTCGGTCGCGCGGGGCCGTGGCGAGCTTCACCTCGATCGCGTCGTAGGGAGTCGGCGGGACGCCGATGCAGCAGCCATCCCACTGGTTGAGCATGGCGAGCATCTCCTTCGGATCGAAGGAGAAGATCGGGAAGGCCGCGTATCCGTCGATGCGCACGTGCTTGCCGTGGAGCAGCGCCACGCGCTGGGGAAGCTCGAGCTTGCCGAGTCGCGGCTGGTAGACCTCGCCCGCGGAGACGAGGAGCTCCCAGGTCACGCGGAACGGGTCGCCGGATGTGCCCGCCCCGCGAATCGTGAAGCGGTCGTCGGCCCGGATCGTGCCGTCGGGCATGCGGACGATCGTGCCCGGGAGGATCGTCACGCCCGGAATCGCCGCGTCGAGTCCATCGGTGAGCCGGGGAGCGTCTTCGGGAACTTCGGTCCGCTCGGCGTCGGGCGGGGCGGCCTGCGCCGCGCGTTCGGCGCTGCTCGCCAGCAGCGACTCGGCGAGCGCCGCGCGGTCGTCGTGGCGCGGTCCGGGCGCTGCGTCGAGTTCGAGGCCCGTCGTCCCGGAGCCCTGCTCGCCTCTCGCCCCGCGCGATCGGCGGGCCGCGTCCTCCTCGGCGGCGAGCGAGGCGGCGAGGCGCTCGGCGCCGTGCGGAGGGCTCTCCGGAAGGGCACCCATTCCGCCCGTGCGCGTCGTGTTCCAGAGCGCCCAGGCGCCGCCGAGGATGACGAGTGCGAGGAATGTCCAGAGCAGCCGCATGAGGCGGGCGATCGTACGCGCGGAGATCGCCGTCGCCGGTGGATGCGGCGTCGGCGGAGCGGGCGCCGCCGCGCGCGACCGGTCGGGCCGCGCGCTCGCGCGTCTCGGGGAGTTCAGGCCCGGAAAGAGACACTCGGCGCGACACGCCGAAGCGACGTGCCGCGCCGAGGAGCGTGACGGGAAGGGACGATCAGGACGGATTCAGCTTCCGGCGCCGGACGTGAGCATCGTCCGGAGGAGCTGCGCATCCGCGGCGTCGACGACGCCGTCGCCGTTGAGGTCGGCAGGGCAGCCGCCTTCGGGCGGGCAGGCGCCGAACGCGGCCCGCAGAATCACCAGGTCGGCGATGTTGACGACGCCGTCGCCGTTGAGATCGCCCCGAAGCGGCGCCGGGAGGGGCCGATCGGGATCGCTCGGCTCGGGCGGGACGGAGATGAACAGGCGGTGCGTGCCCGGATCGACCTTGATGGTCTCGCCCGCGGGCCATCCGATGGCGGGAAGCGTGAAGTTCACCGGTCCGTTTCCGAGGTTGCTGACCGCGACCGCGACGGCGCCGTCGCGAACGACGCCGGACCACTGCACACCGCTGACCTTGTCGGTGTCGAGGGTGAGGATCGTCAGCGGACCGCTGCGGTCGAAGACCACGTCGAGTTCATGCCAGGCGTTGTTCATGTCGAGCCGGTACTGCGCCGTCGAGTAGCCGGCCACGAACGACTCCAGCACGTAGTAGCCGTCGACGCCCCGGAGCCGAAGGTGATGCATCAGCGCGATGCCGTCCTCCTTGGGCGGGATCTCGACGGGTTCGCCGGGCGTGTTGTTGACGAAGGGCGCCATCCAGGGAATCAGCAGGTGGCCGGGGGGCAGGGCGCGCTTGGCGGTCATCGCCCGCTCCAGCGGCGCCCAGAAGAGGGCGCTGCGGACGTTCGGGGCGATGAACGTCCCCCAGAACTCCGGCATCGTGTGCATCTTGAAGAGCGAGTACGGATAGCAGTTCGGCATCGCCACGTCGAGGCCGTAGCCGTAGAGCGAGGCGTTGTACGTGCGATCCGAGGTGACCTGCGAGTACGCCGCGAGGTCGACGGTGCCGGGGTAGTGCGGATAGGCGCCCATCCAGGCGTTGGCGACCAGCGGCGAGTCGTGGAAGCGGACCTCGAAGATCATCGAGATCAGGGCGAGATCCTCGACTTCGCTCTCGAAGTCGGAGAAGACGTAGTCGATCTTGCCGAGGTGGTCGAGCGTCTTCTGGAGCGCGAAGGGATCCTGCCAGCCCATGACCGGCGCCGTGCCGTTGCGGAGCATGATGCCGATGGGCAGCCCGGCCGCTTCGAGCGCGGCGTAGAGCTGGAGATAGGTCGGATGCAGCGCCGGGAGATCCCACCCCGGATGCGGCGTCGGGATGATGTCGAGCGTTGCGGGGATCGTGTACCTGACGTGCCAGTCGTGGATCCGCGGTCGGAGGTTGGGATCGGCGGCGTGGATCGGCGCTGCGCAGGCGAAGGCGCCGGCGAGGAGCGCGGAGGCTCCGATCCGCCGGCCGGACAGTTGGGTCATCGGGATCATCGCGACACTCTCCGGGACGTGTGACCGCGGGGCGACGACGTTCACGCGCGTCGTCGCCCGCAGTCGGGACGGGTGCCGTCCCGATGGTCCTTTCAAGACTCACGCTGCGGACTCGGCACAGGGCCGAGTGTGCGGCTGGGCGCTGGGCAACGCCCCGGTCGTGCCACTGAGCGCCCCGCGGCGACCGATGGCGTGAGCCGATCGACGACCGTCGGGACAGTGCGGGGAGTTATCGCAGGGGGCCGGCCGCGTGCAACGAAACGTCGCCGGATTTCGGCGGGAATTCTCGCGGCCTCACCGAAGCGCCCCGGGAAGGCGGCCACCTCCGGCGTTCGCGCAGCGCGGATCCCGCCTCGGGCCGGGCCGCCGATCAGTCGACCCCGCGGAGTCCCCCTGCCACGGGCTGCCGGTAGGCGGTCAGGGCCGGAGCGATCCCCGCGAGAGCGGCCAGCGCGACCGTGCACGCCGAGACGATCAGGATCCACGGAAGCCGCGGCTCCGCGGGGATCACCAGCCCGAGCGTGCTCCTGAGGGCCTCGGAGGCGATGACCATCCCGAGCACGCCCAGCACGACGCCCGCGGCGGCGCCGAGGAGGCCGATCACGGCGCTCTCGGTGACGACGAGCGAGAAGATCCGCGGGCGGCTGAAGCCCAGCACGCGCAGCACCGCGATCTGGCGCCGGCGGAGCTCCATCGCTCCGGTCATCACGAGCAGGATCGAGATCGCCCCCCCGACAAGCGTCGTCGCGGCCAGGGCGATGAAGAGCCGATCGATGCTCCCGACGATCGCGAAGAGCCGGTCGATCTGCTGCTCGGGCTGGGCGACCGCGATCGAGGTGTCGCGCCGGAGCGCATCGAACTGCTGCTGCATCGCCGGAGAGACGTTCGACCCCGGGCGCGTGGGAAGGCGGAGCATGATCCCGGTGATGAGCCGGTCCTCGTCGAGCAGGTCCTCCAGCGCGGTCATCGTGACCGAGGGATCCGCGTGGTGCCGTCGATCGTGGGCATGGAGGATCCACGAGCTCTCGAGGTCGGTGAAGAGCGCGCGGTCGTGGGGCGTGCCCGTCGGCTCGAGGATTCCGACGACGAGATAGGGAAACTCGTCGTGCTCGTGGCTGTGGTGCTCGACGTCGCCGCCGCGCGAGCCGGGGCTGCCGTGCGTGAGGATGATCGCATCGCCGAGCTTCAGGCGCGATCGCCGCGCCGCCTCGGCGCCGAGCACCACCTCGAAGTTCGCCTCGAAGGGGCGCCCTTCCGCGAAGCGCCAGCGTCCCGAGAGGTCCGGCTGGAACCGCGTCAGGAAGTCCCGGGTGGTCGCCACGACCGGCATCCCGCGGTAGGAGTCGCCGAGCTGCGTCGGGATCGCCCACTCCCACGGAAAGCTCTCGGCGATCTGCCGGTACTTCGCCCACGGCATCGCATTGCGCGGGGGGTTCGCGTAGAAGATCCCGTTGAGCACCGCCGTCAGCGGCGAGGGTTCCGCCGCGACGTAGAGGTGCGTCGTTCCGGGTCCGCGCCGGAACGCATCGGCGCCGGCGTCGCGAAGCGTCAGGAGCACGAGCATGAGACCGGCAGCGACCGCCACGGTGGCCACCGTCAGCAGCGTGAGCGTTCGCCGCGCGAAGAGACTGCGAATGACGATCGAGAAGTCGGTCATCGGGCGAGGGCCTCGGGATCCTCGGCGCGGCGCGCCTCGAGCGTGATGCGGCGCTCGAAGCGGTCCGCCATCGCGGGGTCGTGGCTGGTGACCAGCAGCGCTGCGCCGTTGTCGCGGCAGGCGGCGCTGATCAGGGTCATTGCGTTCGCCGCGTTCTCCGGATCGAGGCTCGCCGTGGGTTCATCGGCGAGCACCAGCGCCGGTCGGCACGCGAGCGCACGGGCGACGGCGACGCGCTGCTGCTGTCCGACGCTGAGCCGATCGACCGGCCGATCCGGGCGGTCGATGCCGAGGGCCCTGAGCAGCGCGGCGGCGCGCGGGCGGTGCTCGGCGCGCGGCAGGTTCGCCGCGAGCATCGCGAGCATCACGTTCTCGATCGCCGTGAATCCGGAGAGAAGCTGGAATGTCTGGAAGATCATCCCGATGCTCCGCCCGCGGAAGAGATCGCGGGCGGGCCCGGTCAGGGCATGGACCTCGACGCCCGCGACGCGGATGCTCCCGGCGTCGGGGTCGAGCAGGCCCGCGACGAGCTGAAGCAGCGTGCTCTTGCCCGAGCCGGACTTCCCGGCCAGCAGAAGCTGCTCGCCCGGCGCGAGAGAGAGCTCCGGAAGGTCGAGCTCGAAGGGAGCGCCGTCGCCCGGGGAGCGTCCGTAGCGGAACCGCAGCTCGCGGATCGAGAGCGCCGGAGAGGCCGCCACGACCGCCGTCTCGCTCGGAGCGGGGCGGATCATCGAGCGGCCGCCCCGAGTCGATCGCCTGCGAAGGTCGCCGCCTTCATCAGGGCTTCGGCTGCGCGGTGGGGTTCCTTGCCGCCGGCCTGGGCGGAGTCCGGCCTGCCCCCTCCGCTGCCGCCGCACGCCGAGGCGGCGTCCTTGACCCACTCTCCCGCCTTGAGTCCGGCCTTGACGAGTTCGGGCGGGACGCTCGCGACGATCGTCACGCGCGACTCGGCGAAGTCGGTGCCCAGCAGCAGGACGGCGGCGTCCGCCCGGCGGGCGCGGATCGCGTCCAGCCCGGCCATCAGAACGTCGCGATCGGCGCTGTCGAGCTCGTGGACGATCACGCGGCTCGTCGCCCGCTCGGCGATCTGCCGCGACTGCTCGACGATGCGCTCGCGCACCGCGCCTTGCTCGCGCTTCCGGATGGCCCGGACGCGCTCGCGGAGCCGCTCGACGATCGCGTGCACGCGGCGCCGGGCGACGGCGCTCATCGGCAGCGCGTCCGCCTGCGGCGCGATCTCGTCGAACTCCGCGCCGATGAACTCCTCGTTGAGGTGCTCGCAGGCCAAGGCTCGCTGCTCGAGGGCGTGGCCGGCCGCCTCCGCGGCGAGCGCCGCGGCGCCGGTCAGTCCGAAGATGCGCCGCACGCCCGCCGAGAGCGCTCCCTCGGAGAGCAGGACGAACCTGCGGATCTCGCCGGTCGACTCGACGTGGGTGCCGCCGCAGAACTCGATGGCGTGGCTCATCCAGCGCGGGTTCGCCGGATCGGCGAGCAGCTCGGCGATCGGCGCTCCGACGGAGACGACGCGCACCGGATCCGGGTAGCGCTCGCCGAAGACCGCCCGGACCCCCGCGATCGCCCGCGCCTCTCCGAGCGGAACGACGTCGGCGAAGACGCGGCTGTCTGCGGCGACCGCCGCATTGACGATGCTCTCGAGCCGCTCGATCGACTCCGGCGCGAGGGCGTGGCCGGAGGCGAAGTCGAAACGGAGCCGATCGGTGGCCACGAGACTCCCGCGCTGCTCGGTCTCGCCGAGGATCTCGCGCAGGGCGTGGTTGACCAGATGCGTCGCGGTGTGGTTGGCGCGGAGCGCCTCGCGGCGGTCGCGCTCGATCGCGAGCGCACCCCGCTCGCCGACGCGCAGCGTGCCATCGGAGAGGTGGCCGACATGGAGGACGAACTCGCCGACTGCGTGAGTCTCGCGGACCTCGAAGGTGCTGCCGCCGCGCTGCGCCGTTCCCTCCAGGCCGCGGATCGGGAGCGATCCGGGGATCAGGTCGACGCGCAGGCGCCCCTGATCGCCGAGCTGACCGCCGGCCTCGGCGTAGTGGTTGGTGCGGTCGAGGATGAGCGCGACGGTGCGACCGAGGTCCGCATGGTTGTCGAAGTCGCGCCCGTTCCAGATCGCCTTGACCTCGGCCATGATCGGACGGCCGTGGTACTTGTCCTCGTCGTTGGTGGGGTTGATCCCCATGTGTCGAAGCCGGGCCAGCGCATCGGGCGGCAGGGTCATCGCGGGCGAGGCGTCCGAGGTCCGACGGCTTGCCTCGCGGGCCCGCTCCATCATGGCCTCGTACCCCGCGAGATCGACCGAGAGGCTCCGCTCGGCCGCCATCACCTGCGTCAGGTCGATCGGGAATCCGAAGGTGTCATGCAGCCGGAAGGCGTCCTCCGCCGCGACCACGCCGCTCCGGGCGCGGCCCGCAGCCTCGGAGAAGAGGGCGAGCCCGCGATCGAGCGTGCGGCCGAAGGCCTCCTCCTCGTCGCGCAGCGCCGACGCGACGCGCTCCGGCTTCGCGCGCAGCTCGGGGAAGACGTCGCCGAGCGTGGCGAGCACCGCGGGCACGAGATCGGCGAGGAAGGGCTCGCGCATGCCGAGCGTCTGATGTCCATGGCGCACGGCGCGGCGGAGGATCCTGCGGAGCACGTAGCCGCGGCCTTCGCTGGACGGGGCGGCTCCGTCGGTGATCGCCACCACGAGACAGCGGATGTGGTCCGCGATGACGCGGTAGGCGACGTCGACGGTGTCATCGCCGCCGCCGTATGCCCTGGCCCCCGTCCGCTCCCGGATCGCCGCGAAGATCGGCGTGAAGAGATCGGTGTCGTAGTTGCTGCGCCGGTCCTGGAGCACCGAGACCAGCCGTTCGAGCCCCATCCCGGTGTCCACGTGTCGAGCCGGGAGCTGCCTGAGCGTTCCGCCGGACTCGCGGTTGAACTGGATGAAGACGTGGTTCCAGATCTCCAGCACGTCGGGATCGCCGGCGTTCACCAGCGCCGACGCGTCCCGTCCGCCGATGCGGTCGTAGTGGATCTCGGAGCAGGGGCCGCAGGGGCCGGTCTCTCCCATCTCCCAGAAGTTGTCCTTCATCGAGCCCGGAAGGACCCGCGACTCCGGGAGGTGGCGCAGCCAGAGCTGCCGGGCCTCCTCGTCGGGCTCGAGCCCGGCGGCCGGGTCGCCGCGGAACCACGTCGCGTAGAGCCGCGAGGGTTCGATGCCGAAGACCTCCACGAGCAGCGTCCAGCCCCACTCGATCGACTCGGCCTTGAAGTAGTCCCCGAAGGACCAGTTGCCGAGCATCTCGAAGAACGTGTGGTGATAGCTGTCCTTCCCGACGTCCTCGAGGTCGTTGTGCTTGCCTCCGGCGCGGATGCACTTCTGGGTGTCCACGGCGCGGGTGTAGGGCCTGGTGCCCCGGCCGAGGAAGACGTCCTTGAACTGGTTCATCCCCGCGTTCGTGAAGAGGAGCGTCGGGTCGTCGTGGGGAACGACCGGAGCGGAGGGCACGATGACGTGCCCGCAGCGCTTCTCGAAGAACTCCAGAAAGGTGCGTCGGATCTCGGCGGCGGAGCGGGTCATCGGGAGGGGGATCTCGGGCGATCGGGGGACGATGGCGCGGTCGGATCTGCTGCGCGGGCGCCGGTTCGGGGGGACGCGGCTCGCCGCGGGTCCCAGTGTAGAGTCGCGGTCCTGCCGCGAAGGCTGCGTCCCGCGTTCCGACGGAGGTCCGCGGCGACCGCCCGTCGGCGCCGGCGCGGGCGGGCCGGGAGGAGGCCGCGTGCGGCGGGAGCCAGAGGGACCGGGCCGCTGCGGTCGACTCCCTTCGGTGCAGCGTCGCCGGAGACGGCCGAAATCGGACTGGCCCTTTTTCGGCCGTTCGGTACGATCCACGGTCGATGTCTCAGGCGATGCCTCCGGAACTCGAGCACGGCTACGCGGCGCCGACCGTCCGGCAGTTCAGCGTCTTCCTCGACAACAAGGTCGGCAAGCTCCTCGAGCTGGTCCGGCTCTTCGATGAGACGCCGACGGTCCATCTCGCCTCGCTCAGCGTGGTGGAGAGTTCGGACTTCGCGGTCATCCGCATCATCCCCAACTGCGCCGACACCGCCCGCGAGGTGCTGCGGCGGCACGCGCTGCCCTTCTCGGAGATCGACCTGCTCATCGTCGAGCTGGGCGAGTGCCAGTCGCTGACGAGCATGTGCCTTCACCTGCTCGCGGCGGAGCTCAACATCCGCTTCGCGTATCCGCTGATGAGCGGACCGGGCGGAAATCCGACGATCGCCCTTGCCGTCGACGACCAGGTGCTCGCGGGACAGATCCTCCTCCGGAAGCGCTTCCGCCTGCTCGGCGAGGCGGACCTCACGTAGCCAGCCCGGGCGCGCCGCGTCGGATGCGCTCGCGTCCGCGATCCGCGGGGTGCCTGCGCGCGGCGCCTGTCCACCGGTCGCTCCGTCCTCTATCGCCCGAACTGCGTCGTGAGGCCGGGAGGAAGCGACGGCGATGGCGGCGGCGGCGCGATCGGCGGGAGGGTCTGCGGCACGTACTCGCGGTCGCGCTTCCGCAGCACGGTCGCAGCCGCGATGGTGTCGTTCTGCCGGGTCTCGAAGAGCACATCCTCGCCGTCGATCACGCGCCCGAAGACGGTGTGGATCCCGTCCAGATGCGGCGAAGGGACGAAGCAGAGGTAGAACTGGCTCCCGGCGTTGTCCGGGTTCCCGTCGTGCGCCATTCCAAGGCTGCCGGCGAAGTGCTTGCGGGCGCCCTCGAGGGTCGCCTCGCCTGCGATGCGGTGGCCGGGACCGCCCTGCCCCGCGACGCCGGATGCTCCGGGACGGGAGTTCGGATCGCCGCCCTGGGCCATGAACGCCGGGATCACGCGGTGGAACGCGGTGCCGTCATAGAAGCCCTTCGAGACCAGATCGACGAAGTTCGCGACCGCGTTCGGCGCCGAGTCCTCGAAGAGCTCGACGACGATCCGGCCTCGGTCGGCGTCGCCGCGCGCGACGACGAACTCGACGCGCGGCAGGTCGTCGCGCTGCGCTTCGGCGCTGCGCAGCTCCTGCTCGATGACCCAGGCCGCCGCGCTGGCCTCGGCCGCTGCGCGAAGCCGGGCGACTTCCGCAGCCACGTCCGGCGCCGTGGCGCCGGGATCGATCCCGTCGAGGGCCGCGATCGCGTCGGCGAATCGATGCAGCGCGATCATCGCCTCCGCCTGCTGTGCGACGGCGCGCGGCGCTGGGGACTCTCCACGGTTCGCTTCGACGACCGCAACGACGCGGTCGAATCGGTTCTGGCCCATCCAGTAGCGGGCCCACGTCGCGAGGACGGCATCGTCGCCCGGCCGCAGCGTCACGAGCCGGGAGAACTCGCGCTCGACCGCGTCGCCGTCGCCGAGCCAGATCGATGTCTGGACGAGCATGGCCTGCGCGACCGCGTCCTCCGGCGCGGCGGCGAGGAACGCGGTCAGGCGCCGGCGAAAGGCATCGAGTTCGCGTCGCTCGTCGGGTCCGACGCCTCGCGTAGAGACCCAGCGCGACAGATCGCCGTACTGGCGCCGGAGCAGGTCGATCTCCGCGGTGTCCGTCGGCTGGAGAGCCTGCGACGCGGCGGCGGCGCGCGGCGCGGAGCCGCCGTGAACGACCAGCCCCGACAGAAGCCCCGCGCCGGCCCAGACCGCCGAGGCCGAGAGCAGGAAGGCGGGGAGGAGCGAGTCGGATGAGCTGGATGCGAGGGGTCTGGGGTTCATCGGCGTGGATCGGCGGAAAACATGCAGACGATCGGGAAGCGGGGAGGGTATCACGCCGGGCACGCGACCGGATACTCGCAACTGGTCTTGCCGGTCTCCCAGAGCGTCACGCTTCGCAGCGAGCCGCCGATGGCCGTCATCGGAGCTGCGAGCCAGTCGTGGCAGACCCGCGCGATGTGCTCGACCGAGGGGTTCAGCGTGCGGAAGACGTCGACGTCGAGGTTCAGGTGGGTGTGATCGAGGCGGTCGACCACCAGCTCGCGCACCAGCCGTTCGATCGCCGGCAGCGTCGGAGCGATCGACCCGTCGATCGCCACCGCGACGGCGACGGCGACCTCGAGACGGTAGTTGTGGCCGTGTCCGTTCGGGTTGTTGCACTTGCCGAAGAGCGCCCGGTTGCGCTCGTCGTCGTACTCCGGGCAGTGCAGGCGGTGGCTCGCCGAGAACTCGAAGCTCTGGCGGAGGAGAACGCGATGGCTGAGCGCGGAGATGTCGGACGCGCCGCTGCGGGCATCGTTCATGCGGTTCGGGCTGGTCATGCGGAGCGCGAGGAACGGAGGCTGACGGAGCTCGACCCACTGGACCGCCGCACCGAGCGACGCCGGGAGCCGATCCAGCAGGTGAATGAGGAGCTTGGCCGGCGGTGGCGTCGGGCTCTCCGCGGCGACCCCGGCGGGTGCCGCCGCGGGCGGGCGCGCGAGGAAGGCGACGACCTCGGAGCGCACGGCGCGGTCGATCGCCCCGATGTCGACGAGATACCCCGTCACCGGGTCAGGCAGCCCCTGCACCGCGACATCGATCTCGATGCGCAACGCCCACTCGGCGGTCGAGGGCGTTCCCGCGAACGAGTTGAGCACGCTCGATGCGCCGGATGGCGAGGGCGTCCCGGGAGCAAGCCCGGAGCGCGTCCTCTCCACCGCGCTCGCGGGCCCTGAGACCGCTGAAGCGCCCTCGACCGGAAGCACGAGCCGAACCGTCCGGCGGAGCTCGACACGGTTGGTACGTTGCGGCTCTGCGGTCATCGCGGGGGGCCAAGGCTCTCGATCCACCTTCGGGGAGACTCGGGCCGCCGACGGATAGGGAGTCGAGTCCGTCGTCCGAGGGTCAGAGGGTCGCAACGCCGCGGCCGTCATGGGGAGGGTACTTCGTCTTCGCGCCCGTGCGCGCCAAGAGCGTCGCCGGTTCGGCGCCCGTCCTCGGCTGGACGCTCCGGGCTCGTGTCTCGGACCGCCGGAGATCGGCGAGCCGGAAGGGACGAAGGGCTTTCCACAGAGAATCCCGAGGCCGGGTGCCGCGGGCGGGCCGCCCTGAGGCCGATGGCGCGCTTCGCACTCCCGGTGCCAAGCCAGCCTTCGATCGGTACCGCGATTCCAGCGGAGTGGCTCAATAGCCCTATAACCAATGATTGTCGGAGCAGGTCCCGCCACGATGTGGATATCTTCTGGAGAACGAGGATAATTCTAGAATCACATAAACACTTGTAAATACTCATCTTAATAGAATTCTTGAGACCGCAGCGCACCAATTTCGTGGTGATCTCGTACCGATGGCTTGCATCAGCGGCGTCATTGACTACCATGAGACTCATGTGACGAGGCCATCGTCACCTCTCCCCTTGACCCCCGGAAGGGCTCGGCATGAGGCTTGCCTCTGCCGGGCCTTTTTTTTCGTCCGCCTGGTGCTGGCAGTGGGCCGATGCGAGACCGCGCCGCTGGCCGCTCGGTCGCGTCGGCAGGGGATCGGCCACCCTCGACCCGCTCCCCTCCGGCACACCGGGACCGCGTCCGCGCGAAGTCGTCCTGCTCGGAAGGGCGAGCGCCTGACGGCGGTTGAGTCTGCGATGCCCTTCAGCGATCTGGAACGCCGCCGAGCAGAGCCGCGCCGCCCGCGCCGCGGCGGGTGTTCCCGCGCGCGGGTCGGCGCGCTCGCTGGGGCGATCGCGCTGGCGATCCTCCATGGATGCACACGTGCGGGTGACGGAGGCGAGAGCGGAAGCGGGGAAAAGACCGCGGAGCCGGTCGCCTCGCCGCTGACCGGCACCGAAGGGTCCGACGCGAACGCCTCCGAAGCGGCGCCCGCCGCAAGGGCGGCCGAGACAGCCGAGCGCGAGGCGCCCGGGTCGCAGGGCTCGCCCGGTTCAGCGGGGGTCGCCGACGCGCCGGAACGCGCTGACGAGTCGGGGGACGTCGCTGCGGTTGCGCCGGCCTACGTCGATCCGGTCGCCCATCTCCCCGAGCGCTGGATTGAAACGGCGCCGGGCGTCCGCGTGGATCTCGGGAGGCGGATCGTCTCCCTCGACGCCGAGGTCTGCATCGATCTCGGCTGGCTCGAGCAGATCGCCTGCACGCCCGGGACGCGCGAGCATGAGTCGCTCGTGGTGCTCAGCGTCCGCCCTCGCGACGTGCACGCCGCGCTGCTTCTGCTCGGTCTCGAGCCCGGCGCCCCGGGAGCGTGGCGCGTCGAGGAGGGCGTGCTCATCGAAGTTCCGCCGCGCGGCCCCGCGCTGCGCGTCAGGACGCGGCGAACGTCCGAGGAGGGCGTGACGATCGTCGAACCGATCGAGCGCTGGATCCGCGATGTCAACCGCGCGGGCGAGTTTCCCGAGACGCGGTGGGTCTTCGCGGGCTCGGTGATGGTCACGCCGCGCCGATCGCCGGCGGCGACGGCCGCCGATCGCGAAGCAGGCGCGGAGCCTCCCGGCGGCGACGCCGCGTTCTACCTCGCTGACCGGACCGGATCGGTCGTCGGATTGGTGACCTTCGGAGATGAGGTCGTCGCCTTCCCCTCGGTCATCGCCGATCAGGAAGCCGTGCAGCCGCAGGAGCTGGAAGCGTTCACGGAGCGCCTCCCGCCGATCGGCACCCGGCTGACCCTGGAGCTTCTGGCTGCGGAATAGCGCGGGGTCCTCGGCGGCGCACGTCGCGGGCGCAGCTCGCCGGCGCATCTCACCAGCGCGCCAGCCGCCGCGCGCCGGTGACGGCGATCGCGATCGCGTCCGCGACGTCCGCGGGCTCGGGCGGATCGGCGAGGCCGCACTGGGACATCACCGCAAGCTGCATCTGTCGCTTGGTCGCCTGTCCGCGACCCGTCATCGCCTTCTTCACCGTCGCGGGCGGAAGCTCGTCGATCGCGAGCGCCCTGCGAGCTCCCGCGAGCAGCACGACGCCCCGCGCGTGGGCCATCAGGACGCCGGTGCGCGGGTGTGCGGCATGCGTGAAGACCTGTTCGACCACGAGATGGGTCGGACGGAGCTCGTCGAGCAGCGCGTCCAGCTCCTCGTCGAGCTGCCTGAGGCGGAGCGGAAGGGGAGCGCCCGCCCGCAGGCGGATGGCGCCCGCCTCGACGACCCGGGGCTCTCCGAGAAGCGCGGCGAGCTCGACGCATGCGTACCCGGTGATCGCCAGCCCCGGATCGACGCCGAGGACGCGGACGGCGCTCATGGCCCCGCCGGCGCGCCGGGTCCGTCGCGCCGCACGTCGCTCTCGACGGCGCCGTCGCGCAGCCGCACGACGCGCTCGCAGCGCTCCGCGATCGCGTCGTCATGCGTGACCATGATGATCGTGAGGCCATCGGCGTGGAGCTCGCCGAAGAGATCGAGGATCGCCTTGCCCGTGCGCGAGTCGAGGTTGCCGGTCGGTTCGTCCGCCATGAGCACGGCCGGCTCCGTCGCCAGCGCCCGGGCGATCGCCACCCGCTGCTGCTGACCGCCCGAGAGCTCCTTCGGACGGTGGCCGAGCCGGTCGGAGAGGCCGACGAGATCGAGCTTCGCGAGCGCCCGCGCCCTTCGGTCCGCGCGCGACATGCCTTGATAGAAGAGCGGGACTTCGACGTTCTCGACGATCGTCAGCTCGCTGATCAGGTTGAAGGCCTGGAAGACGAAGCCGATCCGCATTCCGCGGATGCGGCTGAGCTGGTCGTCCGGCAGCCGGGCGACGTCGTGACCGTCGAGGAAGTACTGACCCGAGGTCGGGCGATCGAGGCAGCCGAGCACGTTCATCAGCGTGCTCTTGCCGCTTCCGGAAGCGCCCATGATCGCGACGTACTCGCCGCGCCCGATCCGCAGGTCGATCCCGCGGAGGGCCTCGACGAGGATGCTCCCGTCCGGCTTGAAGTAGGTCTTGGTGATGCCGCGCAGGTCCGCCGCTGCAGGGACCCCTGCGAAGCGCTCCGCCGGACTTCCTGCGCGCGCGACCTGCGGCGGCGGCGTCGGCGAGGCGGCGGCGGGGGGCGCAGGCACGCGGCAGGGTAGCTCGGCGCAGGCTGCATCCGCCGCCCGAGCTGACCTCGCTCGAGCCCTGCGGATCCGGTCTGCGCAGCGGTCGGAAGCGTGCAGACGCCTCCGTTACCAGCCCGGGATCCGGGGCGACGGCGCGCTGGATGCGCTCGCTACCCTCGCCGGTCCATGACATCGCCCGGTTCGAGAGAGACGCACGCTGCGCGGGGAGGATCGGGGGTGCGGTGCACGGCTCCGCGGCAGCGACTCCGCGCGTCGGTGCGCCGCCTGATGTGCGATCAGATCACGCCGGTGCTCGCCTACCGGCGCCTCGTCGGTCCGGATGAACGGACAGCGCCGTCCTTTCTCTTCGAATCGGTCGAGACCGGCGGGAGAGCGGGGCGTCACTCGATGCTCGGAGCCCGACCCGCGGCGGAGATCGTCGTCCGCGGCCGCGAGGTGACCGTGGTCGACCACCGCTCCGCGGCGACGCGGAGGTTCGAGAGCGCCGACCCGCTCGCCGCCATCGCCGAGCTCGCGGGCGCCTTCGAGGTCGTCGAGCGCGCCGGCGCGATGCCGACCTGCTTCCGCGGCGGATGGGTGGGGTACGTCGGCTACGACAGCGTCCGATGGATGGAGCCGGAGAAGCTCCCCTTCGAGCGTGCGCCGCGCGACGATCGCGCGCTGCCGGAACTCCATCTCGGCCTCTATCCCGAGGTGGTGATCTTCGATCACGTCGACAAGACGATGGCGATCGTCGTCCACGAGCCGCTGGAGGGCGATTCCGCGGCGGGCTTCCTGTCGCTCGGGAGCTCCGGGGCGGTTTCGGCGGCCCGGGATGCCGCGGTCTCGGCCGAAGCGCGACTCGATGCGATCGAGGCCCGGCTCGAGCGCGACGAGGTGCTCCTCCGGGGCGGCGCCATCGACATCGACCTCGCTGCGCGGCCGCGGACCCCTGCGCGCAGCAGCCTGTCGCAGGCTGCGTTCGAGGAGGCGGTGCGCCGCGCCCAGGAGTACATCGCGGCGGGGGACATCTTCCAGGTCGTCCTGAGCCAGCGGCTCGTGCGGACGACGAAGGCCGATCCCTTCGACATCTACCGCGCCCTGCGGATCGTGAATCCGAGTCCCTACCAGATCTACCTCCAGGCGGCGGGGGCGATCCTGGTGGCGGCGAGCCCCGAGATCCTTTGCCGCGTGCGCGGCGGCACGGTCGTCAGCCGCCCGCTCGCGGGGACGCGGCCGCGCGGCGCCGACGAGGCCGCCGACCTCCGGCTCGAGCGCGAGCTGCTCGCCGACGGGAAGGAGCGAGCCGAGCACATCATGCTCGTCGACCTCGGGCGCAACGACCTCGGCCGGATCGCCCGCGCCGGAAGCGTCGCCATCGAGCGCTGCATGGAGGTCGAGCGCTACAGCCACGTCATGCACATCTCCTCGACGCTGACCGCTGCGCTCGCCGATGGCCTGGACTGCTGGTCCGCCCTGCGCTCGTCGCTTCCGGTGGGGACGGTCAGCGGAGCGCCGAAGGTCCGCGCGATGCAGGTCATCGATGAGCTCGAGCCGATCCGGCGCGGACCCTACGGCGGCGGCATCGGCTGCGTCGGCTTCGATGGCGACATGGACATGGCGCTCGCGCTTCGCACGATGGTCGTGCCGACTTCGCCGCCTGCGGCGGAGGAGCGGAGCGAGCAGGGCGGCAGCGCCCCGGCGCGGCGCGACGAAGCCGCTTCGCGCCGGTGGACGGTCCACCTTCAGGCGGGTGCGGGCATCGTCGCCGAGAGCGTTCCCCAACGCGAGTACGAGGAGACGCTCAGCAAGGCGGCCGCACTGGGCCGGGCGATCGACCTTGCGGAGGTCGCATTCGCCGACCCTCCGAGAGCCTGAGGGCCTCGGCGCGGCGGACGGCCTCGCCGCCGGTCACGAGGGGCTCGTCGACCACGTCGGCGGGATCGAGCGACGTCCGCCCGAGCACGATCGCAGCGAGGAGCATCAGGGCCCAGATGATCACGCTCGCGAGCGCCAGGAGGCCGAGCGCGATGAGCAGCGCGGAGCCCCAGGGATCGACCGGGACGCTGGGACTGCGAGCCTGCGCGAGCGCCCAGCTCGCTCCGGCCCCGAGCAGGAGGAGCATGGCCGCCGAGGCGATCGCCACGCCGGCGATGGTCTCCGAGCCGATGCGGTCGGGGGCCCGCAGCGCCAGCGCAGCGCGGGCGAAGAGCGCTGCGGCGGCAAGCCCCGCCGCGCTGGAGCTCATCAGGAGGAACGCCGCCGCCGATGCGACCGGCACCAGCGCTCCGTGCCCGCTCCAGGCGCCCGCGACCATGAGCAGGAGCGCCATCGCCGCCAGAGCCGTCTCCGCCGCGGCTGCCTTCCGAAGATGCCCGGCGCGGCGATGCAGCACGCCGTCGATTCCGGCCACGTGGCACCGAAGCTGCGTTGCCGCGATGAGCCGAAGCGCACCTCCGAGCAGCAGCAGGAGCGCCGCGACGGGGTTGGCCCACCCGGCGAAGGAGACGACCGCGGCGAGCAGCGTCGTGACTGACGATCGGGCAAACGAGCGCGCTGCGCCGCCGCTGCCGATGGCCGCCCGCGCGTCGGCGAGCACCGCGCTCGCGGCGGCGCCGCACTCCGGGCAGGCGCCCAGCGCCCGCAGTCCGCGGAGGTTGTAGCCGCAGCCGGGGCACGCGAGATCGACGACGATCCGCGCCGTGGGCGAGACGTAGCGCCGTTCGAGGATCGAACTCCATGCCATGCGCGAGCTCTCTCTCAGCGGGGGACGACGGGCGGCGGCAAGTCGGGGAGCGGCGCCGGGGAATGCCTCGGGCCATCCGCAGCCGGCACGCGGCGCCGGCGCGGGGGAGCGCGCGGCGGCACCCAACACTACAGCGCTGGGACTCGTCTGCTGCGGCCGCCGGGCGGGCGATGTCTCGAGAGGTCGCGATCGACCTTCGAATCGCCGTCGCCCGCGACCGCGAAAACGGGGAACAACTCCGGTCGGCCGGAGTATAAGTTCTCAGCCCCCGATCCCAGTCCCGCCGCCTCGCCGCCGCTCCCCTCCGGTTTCTGCGCTGTGACGCGAAGACCGTCGACGGGGAGTATCGTGGGACGAAGTCGGGGCGGTCGCCATGCGGCGCCTGCGATCGTTCCATCCTCCGAAGTCGGCCTTTCGACTTCGTCCCGGCAGGCAGTTCACCGTCTCAAGCCACATGCAGCCCACATTCCTCCCTCTCTCCGCGGGCCGTCCGACGGATGGTCGCCCGGGCCGCTCGCTCCTCCGCGCCCGCCTCGCCCTCGCCGTCGCCTACGCCGCGACGCTCGGCTTCGCGCCGCTGCTTGCGTCCGCGACCTTGCCCGGCGCGCTGCCGACGGCGCCGCTCTTGGTCCCGGCGCTCCAGGGCGCGGCGACCGCCGGCCGCACGATCGCGGCCCCGGCCTCGCCGAAGGGACTTTCGGTCTCGGAGTGGTCCGACCGCGTCTGGACGATCGCGAAGGAGGGCGATGCGGCGACGCTCGATCGCTTCCTGTCCGACGTTCCCGACGGCCGGGCTTCCGCGGACATCGAACGGCTGCGCGAGTCGATCGACGCGATGCACCGCGCCCGGATCCGCTCCCAGGATGAGCGCCGGGCCGAGTTCGAGAAGGCGATGGCGGAGCTGCGCGAGGAGGCGGCGAAGGGGAACATCGCCAAGGCGATGACCGCCGCGAGCCTCGCGCGCATCCTCTCCGACGACTGGAAGCTCGAGCTCGGCGATCCCGCGGTCTCCGACCTCCTGGCGAGCGCCGAGGCGACGGCGAAGCAGGCCGAGGCCTCGGGAGACTGGCTGCTCGCGCAGGAGCTGCTCTTCCGGCTGCGCCAGATCGTCGAGCGCACCGATCGTCCGGCGGACGAGAAGCGGTACAACGACGCCCTCGACGAACTCAACCGCCGGATCGGCCTGCTCGCCCAGTACGCTCCGCGGCAGCTCTGGGAACTGCGGCGGAGGCAGGCCGAGCGGCTTCGTCCGGATGACGCCTTCCCGGCGTTCAACGCCGGCGGAAGCGACGACTGGAAGGACGAGCTCCGCGGGATCACCCAGCCGATGCTGATGGCGGCGCTGCGGACCACCGCGGCGGAGCACCTCAACAACGAGGGATGGGCGCCGCTGCTCCTCGGCGGCCTCGACGCGCTTCGCATCCTCGCGACCACCGAAGCGCTCGCGGAGACCTTTCCCGGCCTCGGCGACGAAGCGAAGGTCGCCGCGTGGGTCGCCACGATCGATGAGCTTCGCGCGGGCGTCGAGGCCAAGCCGCCGCGCGCTCTCGGGCGCGGCGACTATCGCGAGCTGATCGGCGCCCTGATCCGGCGCAACCGCGAGACGGTCGATCTCCGCGAGGACGTCCTCTTCAAGGAGTTCGGCGAAGGAGCGACCTATCGGCTCTCGCAGCTCTTCGACGATCAGTACACCGAGATCATCTGGCCCCAGCGCCTGCGCCGGTTCGAGCAGCAGACCGAGGGGCACTTCGTCGGCGTCGGGATCCTGATCCGCCAGAACGAGAAGCGCGAGATCATCGTCGTCAATCCCCTCGAGGGCTCGCCCGCGTACCGCGCCGGCCTGCGCCCCGAGGACCGGATCGTCACCGTCGACGGGGAGGCGACCGTCGGCTGGAGCCTCACCAAGGCGGTCGACAACATCACCGGTCCGCGCGGCAAGGAGGTCCGCCTCGGGGTGGCCCGCGGCGAGGGCGACGACGCGGAGACGCTCGATGTCCCCGTGGTGCGCGACAGCATCAAGATCCGCTCCGTCAACGGGTGGTGGAAGCGCAGCCTCGACTCGGGCGGCAACCCCGAGTGGGACTGGATGATCGATCCGCTCGGACGCATCGGCTACATCCGCCTGACCAGCTTCAACGATGACAGCTATGCCGACTTCCTCGATGCCGTCCGCCAGATGCGCGCGACCGGACGCCTGCGCGGGCTCATCGTCGACGTGCGCAACAACCCGGGCGGCCTCCTGAAGTCGGCCGTCGAGTTCAGCAGCCTCTGGATCCCCCGCGGCGACATCGTCTCCGGACAGGATCGCAACGGCCGCGAGAAGTTCCGCTACGGTGCCGTCCCCACCCGTCCCGATGCGTCGCTCGCGGGCGTGCCGACGGTGATCCTCATCAACGAGGGATCGGCGAGCGCCAGCGAGATCCTCGCGGGCGCCCTCCAGGCGCACGAGGCGGCGGTGATCGTCGGCGAGCGGACGTTCGGCAAGGGCAGCGTCCAGACCGTCCACGACATCAGCGATGCCGGGCACGGCGCGATGGTCAAGCTGACGACGCAGCACTACATCCTGCCGCCGCGGGCGGGGGAGACGAGCGGCAGGCGCGTCCATCGACAGCCCGGCGCGGTCGACTGGGGCGTCAACCCGGACATCGCCGTGACCATGACGCCGCAGCAGCTCGAGGCATCGGCCCGGCTGCGGCAGGAGGCCGACTACATCGCCACCACGGTGGGCATCTCGCGCCTCAGCCAGGATGAGCACGAAGCGAAGCGCTCGCGGAACGACGTCCGCAACCTCCTCGTCGAGGGTCTCGACCCGCAGCTCCAGAGCGCGCTGATCATCCTCCAATCGAGGATCCTCAAGGACCTCGAGGAGTCGGTCATCGCGCAGCGGTCGGAACGGTCCTAGGCGCGACCCGTCAGATGCGGGTTCACTCGGCGGGGCGGCGTCGCCGCATCGATCCGATGAGGCGGCCGAGGTCCCGGGGAGGATCGCAGGGACGTGGCATCCGTGGCACCTACCCTGCGCCTTTCCGATGCGACTCGGCGCCGGCCGACGCCACCGCGCCACGACTCCGCCGCCCATGAAGCCGATCCCCATCGCCACGCCACCCGCCATTGCCGCCGGAGTCGCCTCCCAGACCGCAGGAGGCGGGGGCCCGGCAGCGGCGGCGGGCGTCGACCCCTCGACGCCGGGCGGGGGCAAGCTCCCGTGGCCTGCGCAGGGCGGCGCCGCACCGATCCAGCTTCAGGCGGGCCTGCTCGGGACCATCGGCTCGATCGTCCGCAAGATCGTCAACACGACCACGACCCTGCTCGTCGTCGATGAGGGCGTGGCGGAGACGCACGGCCCGGTGGTCGTCCAGTCGCTGGCCGCCGAGGGATTCGCGGTCGGCACCTCGATCGTCAAGGCCGAAGAGAGCCTCAAGACGATGGAGACGGTCGCGCGGCTCTACGGCGAGATGCTCGCTTGCGGCGTCGATCGCGAGAGCGTCGTCGTCGTCCTCGGCGGCGGGACCGTCGGAGACATCGGCGGCTTCGCCGCGGCCACGTACATGCGCGGGGTCGCGACGGTGCTGGTCCCGACGACGCTGCTGGCGATGGTCGATGCGTCCATCGGCGGCAAGACAGGCGTCAACCTGCCCCTCCCCGGCGGCACGCTGGGCAAGAACCTCGCCGGCGCGTTCTGGCCGCCGCGCGCGATCATCGACGATCCCGAGACCCTGCGCACCCTTCCGGCGCGCGAGCTCCGCTGCGGTCTCGCGGAGTGCGTCAAGCACGCGCTGATCGGCGATCCCGATCTGATCGACTACATCGAGAGCCGGCGGGCGGAGATCCTCGCGCTCGAGACGGAGTCGCTGACCGGGCTGCTCGCCCGCAGCATCGCCGTCAAGGCGCGGATCGTCGCCGAGGATCCCTACGAACGCTCGTCGCGGGCGCAGCTCAACCTCGGCCACACCTTCGGTCACGCGATCGAGCCGGAGCCCGCGCTCGGGCTCCGCCACGGCGAGGCGGTCTCGATCGGACTCTGCGCGGCGATGCGGCTCGCCCGGCTGCGCGGCATGGTCGCGGAGGCCCAGGTGCGGCGCGTCGAACGCCTGCTCGACGCCATCGGCCTCCCGACGCGCGTTCCTCCGGCGAAGGCGGATCGCGCAGCCGCGGTCGATCGCGATCGCGTGCTGCGCGCGATGCGCGTCGACAAGAAGAACCGCGCCGGCAGGATCCGCCTCGTGCTTCCCGACGGAATCGGCCGCGTCCGGATCATCGACGACGTCCCCGAAGCGGAGATCCGCGAGGCGTGGGAGGAAGTCGGCATGGGGAGGTAGGGGAGCGGGGCGGCGCTGGTCCGCCCTTCGGATGTGCCCATTCGGGCGACTCGCCGCGCGGCTGCCGGCCGCCAAGCCCTTGCCGTTGCCGTTGCCGATGCCGGTGCGCTACGGCAGCGCCTGCCTGAGGAGCCTCAGCCAGTTCCGGTGCGCGAAACCCTCGACCTCGGCGGCGCTCCACCCGCGCGATGCCAGCGCGGCAGGGAGCGACGGAAGGCGCTCGGGATCGTCCACGCCCTCGGGGAGTTCCGCCGGGCCGAAGCCGCCGTCGAGGTCGGAGCCGAGGGCCGCCATGCGGCGCGTCCCCGCGACCGCCGCGACGTGCTCGAGATGTGCGACGCAGTCGTCGATGGTCGCCCGCTCCGACGGGTGCAGGAACCTCCCGAAGAGGTTGAGCCCGATGACCGCATCCCGCGCCGCGAGTGCGCGGATCTGCGCATCCGAGAGGTGCCGCTCGCCGCCCTCGGCGCCGTCCGCACGTCTCATGAGGGCGCGGCAGTTGGAGTGCGAGGCGACGACCGCCCCCGTCGCGCGCGCGAGGAGCTCGTCGAAGCCCGCCGACGAGAGATGCGAGACGTCGTGGATGATCCCCAGCTCGTCGAAGGCCGCGACGAGCTCCCGCCCGAGCGGCGAGAGTCCGCCGGGAGCGGCGTTCCCGCCCGCGGCCCGGGAGCCGCGGGCCCATGCGAGCCCGACGATGCGCACCCCCGCGTCGAACCACCACGCCGCGTCGTCGACCGTGCGGATCGGATCGGCGCACTCCATGAGCAGGAGCGCGGGAAGGGGATCTCCGGCGCGGAGAGCGCCGCTCGGAAGCTCAGCGGCGGTGCGCACCAGCCGGATGGCGCCGCGCGCCTCGAGATCGCGATAGAGATCGAGCTGGCGGCGCCCGGCGATCTCCGCGGCCCTGCCGTCGTCATCCTCGGGGTAGGCGACGGGATCGCCGGGCGAGCCTCCGCGCTCGGTGAAGATCGTCGCCAGCACCAGGCCGACGCCGCCGCGGCGGAGGGCCGGGATCGTGACGCAGCCGGAGTCGTCCGCGGCGCGCTCGGCGAGCAGGTCGCGCCCGCAGAGACCGATCGTCGCGAGGTCGAGATGTCCATCGACGATCCACGGCGCAGGCCCATCGTGTTCCGTTCCCGCCATCGCCGATCGTACCGACGGCGGGGGTCGCGCGCAGGATCCCTCCCCACGGTGGCCCGGCCCTCTCGCACGTCGGCCCCGAGCTTCGACGCCGTGAAACGCCGCTTCGGACGACCTCGCGACGAAGCGAAGGGGCGCTGTAGTGTCAAGGTCGGCGGACCTCGGAGGCATGCGCGAACCGGGGCGATCGGGCGCCGAGCTTCCGCGATCCGGTGCGGAACCGGCGCGCCGTCGCTGCACTGCGCCGCCTGAAGACCCGGCGCGGAAGGCCGGAAGACCCGCGGTCTCGAAGGCCGTGCCGCCGACTTCCGCTCCGCGAAGGACCGCCGGACCGGCGATGCGCCCCCGACTCCATCCCGCCGATTCCTCCGCCTGCGCTCTACTGCCCCTGCGCCATCGAATAGCCCCTGATCCCGTCGAATGTCCGCAGCAGCTCGTACGAGCAGACGACGAACTTCTCCGCGATCCGCTCGAGCAGCGCGATCGCCCGCGCCTGCCCGAAGCTCCCCGCGACGACGCCGTCGCGCAGCTCGAAGCGCACGCGCCAGTAGTCGACGCACTCGGTGTATGTCGAGCCGGTCGGCCAGACCTGGGTGCCGCGGTTGGAGATCAGGGTGAGCCGGAAGGGGGTGTCGGTCGAGAGCCGCGTCATCTCCTCGGCCAGCGCGATCGTCGAGAGCGGCGTGTCGAGGTAGATGTCGCAGCCGACGACCTGGGCGACGACGTTCTCGAAGGTGCGGATCACTTCCTGGTGGCGCGGCCGCTGCGGCGGCTCCGGCGCCGCGGCGCCGGGGGTGCCCGCCTGCGGCTGCGGCACGGTGACGGGCGGAACGCTCCGCGGGCGCGACCCGAGCCGATCGGCGATCGCCCGCGCGTAGTCGCGCGTGCCGAGGGAGGGCCGTTCGCGGTCGCCGAAGTCGCCCGTCCGCACGCCGTCCTCGAGGGCCGTCAGCAGCGCGTTCTCGATCGTCGCCGCGTCGTCATGCAGCCCGAGGTGCCGCAGCATCATGATCCCCGAGAGCAGCAGCGCCGTCGGGTTGGCGACGCCGCGGCCGGCGATGTCCGGCGCCGTGCCGTGCACGGCCTCGAAGATCGAGATGTGCCGACCGATGTTGGCGCTCGGGGCGAAGCCGAGTCCGCCGACGAGGCCCGCCGCGAGATCGCTCACGATGTCCCCCTGGAGATTCGGCAGCACCACCATCCGGTACTCCTGCGGCCGCATCACGAGGTTCATGCAGAGCGCGTCCACGATGACGTCGCCGTGCTCGATCTCCGGGAAGTCCCTTGCGACCGCGCGGAAGCGGTCGAGGAAGAGCCCGTCGGTCATCTTCATGATGTTGGCCTTGTGGCCGCAGTGGACGCGGTCGAGCCCGAGGCGCCGCGCGGCCTGGAACGCGAAGCGGCTGACCTGCTCGGAACCCGGCGCGGAGATCAGCCGCTTGCACTGGATGACGTCGTTGCTCAGCCGATGCTCGACCCCGCCGTACGTATCCTCGAGGTTCTCGCGCACGATGTAGAAGTTGACGTTGATCCCCGAGCGGCTGTACGGCGTCTCGACGCCGGGGAGCGTGCGGAAGTGGCGCAGGTTGGCGAAGGCGTTCCAGACCTTCCGCGCGGTGACGTTGATCGACTTCCCGCCGCCGCCCTTGGGCGTCTCCATCGGGCCCTTGAAGAGGATGCCGCACTCCTCGACCGTCCGGATGCAGGCATCGGTCATCCCGCGCGTGTTGCCCTCCTCGAAGACGCTCCGCCCCATCTCGACCGGGATGAACTCGATGCTGCGGTCTACGCCGGCTGCGCGGAAGACCTCCAGCGCGGCGTCCATGATCTCCGGACCGATTCCGTCTCCGGCTGCGAGGGCGATGGGGCGAGTGGGCATGGCGGTGAAGCGTCTCAGGCGGGACCGTTCGAGGGACGAGCGGTTGTCGCGGGCCGGAGGGTAGCAGCGGGCAGGGGCTCGATCGGGCCCGGGCGCCGCCGCCCCGAACGGCGCTCGCGGCCGGCGGCACAGGTCGCCCGATGGGCTCCCGGCTTTCGCCGCGGCTCGGGTCGTGGCATCATGCTCTTTCCATGCGCATCGCCCTCGGCTCGGATCATGCCGGGTTCCGCTACAAGGAGCTCGTGAAGGCCCATCTTGCCGCCCTCGGGCACGAGGTGGTGGACTGCGGCACGCACTCGACCGATCCGGTCGACTATCCGCGCTTCATCCGGCCCGCGGCGGAAAAGGTCGCCCGCGGCGAGTGCGATCGGGCGGTCGTCTTCGGCGGCAGCGGCAACGGCGAGGCGATGACCGCGAACCGGATCAAGGGCGTCCGCTGCGCCCTCTGCTGGAATCTCGAGTCCGCGCGCTTCGGCCGCAGGCACAACGATGCCAACGTCCTCTCCCTCGGCGAGAGGCTGCTCGGCGAGGAGCAGATGCTGATGATCGTCGACGAGTGGCTGAGCACGCCCTTCGAGGGCGGGCGCCACGTCGAGCGCCTCAAGATGCTCGATGAGCCCTGATCGAGCTCGAGCAGACCCGCTCGGATCTGGACGCCCGACGGGCGGAAGAGCCGGGGTCGGGTTGAGGGGCAGCGGGTCGACCGCAGGGCCATCGCACCGTCGCCGCCCTTGCCGCGGGGATCAACGCACAGCCCTGCGGGCGGCCGGGTTCAAAGCGCTGCGCCGCTTCGGCCCTGCGGCGTACGCTCGCCCGCGTGGAGCCGGCCGTCTTCATGCTCGTGGCGTTCGTCGCGTCGATCGCGGCGGGAGTTCTCGGCGCCCTGGTCGGGCTCGGCGGGGGGATCATCGTCGTCCCCGCGCTGACGCTCTTTCTGGGCGTGGAGATCCGCTACGCGATCGGCGCCTCGATCATTTCGGTGATCGCGACCTCGAGCGCCGCCAGCGCCCGGTACATCAGGGACGGGCTTGCGAACCTCAGGGTCGGCATGCTGCTCGAGCCTTCGACGGCCATCGGCGGCGTCCTCGGCGGCGTGCTTGCGGGCCTGCTCGATCCGCGCTGGCTCTACCTCTGCTTTGGATCGATGATGGCCCTGACGGCCCTGGCGATGAGCAGGCAGCGCGACGCCGATGGCGCCCTCCCGCTTCACCCGGATCCGCTGGCCCGCAAGCTCGGGCTTCACGGCACGGTGCCGGGCGCGCGCGGCGTGCCGCCGCGCGTCTATGAGGTCGTGCGGGTGCGGACGGGCATGTCGATCGCGTTCGGCGCGGGGATCATGAGCGGTCTTCTCGGGGTCGGCGGCGGCATCGTCAAGGTGCCGACGATGAGCCTGATCATGGGCATGCCGCTCAAGGCCGCGACCGCGACGAGCACGCTCATGATCGGAGTCACCGCCGCGGCGAGCGCCGGGGTCTACATCTCCCGCGGCGACGTCGATCCGCTCATCGCCGGCCCGGTCGCAGCAGGTGTCCTCGTCGGCGCGAGCTTCGGCGGAAGCGTCCTCGGCCGGACGCGCTCGGGGCTGCTTCGGGCGATCTTCATCATCGTGCTGCTGGTCATCGCGCTCCGCATGGTCATGAGGGGGTTCGCCTGATGAGCGGCTCAGGCGAGCTGCGCGAACCGAGGGGATTCGACGGGCCGCGCGGACCGGTCGAATCGACCGCTCCGGACGCGCTGCCGCCCGGACCGGCGGAGCATGCCGCGCCGCCGGCGCCGGGCGGGTCGCAGGGTCCGCGCGCCGCCTCGGCGGAGAGCGTCCTCGCCGGCGTCGAGCTGACGCTGGCGCGGCTCTTCCGCGCAGGGGTCGTCGTCAGCCTTGCGCTGATCGTCGTGGGAGTCATCGTCGCGCTCCGGCGGGGCGTCGAGCCGATGGGGACGGGAGACCCCGCGCCGCTCTCGTTCCGGCAGCTCGCCGACGGTCTCAGGACGCTCGACGGCGAGGCGATCGTCGACGCGGCGCTCCTGCTGCTCGTGGCGATTCCGGTGCTCCGAGTCGCCGCGGCGGGAATCCTCTTCGCGCGATCGCGCGATCGCATCTTCGCGCTGCTCGCGCTGCTCGTCCTCGTGATCCTGCTGGGGTCCTTCGTCGTCGGTCGCTTCGGTGCCTGAAGGCGTCGGCGGAATGAAGGACGCCGTGCGCCGTTCCCGGGGAGGGGATCGGCGCACGGCGCAGCGTGGATCGCATCGATCTTCTCGTCGGGGCCGCCCCGCTACGGGCAGTTGCCCCAGAGGCTCAGGAGCAGGCCGAGATCGCTCCCGTTGACGATGCCGTCATGGTTGAGATCGGCGTCGCTGAACCCGGCGGTGCCCCACGCGGAGAGCAGCGCCCCGACGTCGGCGCCGTTGACCACGCCGTCACCGTTGAGATCCGCGAAGCAGTCGGGAATCGAGGCGGTGAACTGCGTCGGCAGGACGATGTCCTGCTGCGCCGGGACGTTCATCGTCGCCGGGTCGTAGTTGTGCCGGCTGGTCGCGACGCGGAAGAACTTCGAGGCGGCCATGCCTGCGAATGGCGAGGCGCCCGCGGGAAGCGGCGTGGCGGTCCCGCCGCCGCCGCCTACCGGGGGCGTGAAGACCTTGACGCTTCCGTCGCAGATGTAGATCCGCCCGAGGTCGTCGAACTGAAGGCTCTGGATCGAGCCGACTCCGGGCAGCAGCACGGGGTTGACGCTCGCGGGGAGGCCCGCTGCCTCGACGACCTCGAAGATCTTGTCATTGCCGCTCGTGGCGTACCACGTCCGGCCGGTCAAGGGGTTGACTGCGAGCACCGGCGTTCCGGCGAAGACGAGGTTGGCGGGAAGCTGGACGATCGTCGGCGGCGCGGGGGCTCCGCCGACGAAGAGCTCCTCGGCGTAGCGGTAGAGCCGCTTGGTGTTGGTGTCGAGCAGGACGACCTGATCGGTCGCTTCGTCGTAGGTCAGCGCAGCGGGCGATCCCGGGGGCGTGACCGACTGCACGCTGTCGGGGTTCAGGGGGTTGATCCGCCGCAGCGTCGTCGCGCTGATCGCGTAGATCGGGCCCTTGCGACCGACGACGATTCCGAGGAAGTTGGAGAAGTTCGAGTAGAGATGCGCCGACGCCCCGGTGGCGAGGCTGTAGCTGGTGAGCGTCGAGGTGGTGTCCGGACCCTGGCCCTGCTTCGTCAGCACGATCGTCGAGAGCAGGTCGCTCGAGAGCGCCATGTCGTGGATCGTGGTGCCGACCGGGAAGCTCGTCGTCGAGCCGGGGTTGCTCCCGATCGCGAGCGGCGCGTGGAGCTGGAGGCTGAGCAGATTCGGCGACGTGGTCAGCCCGAAGATCGGGATGATCGCGCGATACCCGTCGATGTACCCGCTCCCGTAGTTGACGAGCTTCGTCATCTGCCGCGGAACTCCGCCGACGACGACGTTGTGGAGCTGCGCCGCGTAGTCCTCGCGCGAGAACGTCCCCTGGGCGTTCAGGTTGCCGTCATCCGAGGCCGGATCGTGGATGCCGAGCGTGCGGCTGGTCCCGCTGCGGAGCGCCCGCGTCATGCTGACGAGGTGGCCGCCGGTGCGGTTGATCGTGGGGAAGCCGGCCGTGTTGTACCAGCCGACCCGGGGCATGACGAGCCGCTTCAGGAGCGCCTGCTGCGCGAGCTGGTCGAAGTTGGTCCACGAGAACGCCGAGTCGTTGACGCCGATGACGACGAAGAGCCCGCCATAGGGGCTCGCGTTCAGCCACGACTTCATCCCGTTGACGGCCCCGTCGAGTCCCGTCCCGCTCGACCCGGAGGTTCCCATGAAGGTGCCCATCGCCAGGATGGACGTGGTCGCGGCGTTGTAGAGCGACGCCTGCTGCCACCAGCCCTGCCCCGGAGCGAGGTTGGGATAGCCGTGGTTGGCGATGTACGCCATCCAGTTCACCGCGCTCGTCGGAACGCAGTGGTTGTTGCCGTTGTTCGCCAGTCCGGTGCGGCGCTGATCGAAGTCCGGCACCTTCGTGACCTTGTAGGTGTAGTTGCTCGCGTTGGTGTAGGCGATGGTGATGTTCGCCGAAGCAGTCGGCGCCGGGGCGAGCGCGAGCGCCGCGGCGACGCCGGCGAGGGCGATCGCGGTGACGCGGGAACCGAGCAGCCGCGCGCGTCGTCGGGCGATCGCGCCGCGGCGGCTCCGCCCGGAAGCGCCGCCGACCTCCCATCCAGGCTCGAGCACTCCAGCGCCCCTTGGCTTCGTCGCGCGGTCGTCCGAAGTGGATGTTTCACACGGAGAAGCGACGCGGCTGGGGCGCCGACGGCCCCGCTGCGGGCCTTCAAGCCCCCCCAATGTCGAGACGAGCTGCGAGCTTCGACGCCGTGAAACGCCGCTTCGGGAGACCGCAGCAGAAGACGAGGGGCGCTGGAGTGCTGAGCTCCATCCGACGGACTCGGTCCGCCGAGCGCGGATCTGCGATCCGGGAGGCCGCGCTTCGCCGGAGGAACGCTGCGCGAGGCGCCCGTCGGGGCAGGCCGGCACCGGGCCGGAGAAGCGCGTCGCGGGGCAGGGCGGGTTCGTTGTGTTCATGGTCGTGCTCCTTGAGGTTCGGGGCTGGGATCTCTCCCTGGGATCGCTCCCTGCATGGAGGGAGGCGCCATCGGCGCCCGGCGCGCCCGGCGATCCGCGACGATTCCGCGGCTGCCCGCCGCACTTCCCGCCCGGCGACGGCGAGCCGCACCTCCCGCCCGGCGAAGGCAGCGCGCGAGCTGTGTCCGAAACCCGCGCTCAGATGCCCCGAAACCCCCGCAATCCCCTGGAGCGGAGCTCCGCCGTCGCGAGCCGGGAGCGCTTCCGCGGTCGTTTCAGGGGTGGCTCGGCTGGCGGCCTCTCCGGGTGCGCGGAGACGCTCCCGCGCTCGCCGGGCGACCCCGCCTGGCAGTGCCGGTGCGGTGGGAACGGGAGTCGCGCGGAACCTCTGGGCCTTCCGCCGTGGCGGTCGGCGTCCAAAGCGCCGATCGGCGCCCATGGCCACACCCGGCGCACGCAAACCCCGCGGCGCCCATCGACACACCCTGCGCACGCAAACCCTGCGCAGAGGGTGAACAGCCCTCGCAGGGCTGCGTCAGCTCTGACCAGACTCAGGGCCGCGGTCGCGCATCGAGTGCCGGCCGCGCGCGGTCCATGGGAGGGACGCTTCGACCGTTCGGTTCGCATGCTCTTGGGGGGACCACCGAGTCTCCCTCAGAGACCAAGCGCAGAGGCCGCCGCTGTCGAGGCCGCGAGCGCCGTCCGGGGTCCACCGAGTCGCCCGACCGGCGAGCCGAGATCGACCTCCGCGCCCCCTGCGGGTGCGCGCGCTGCGGCATCGCCCCGGCCGACGGGCGGAGCGCCCGAGGAGCGTCGTGCATCGGACGGCCTCCGGAGCAGCCTGCGACGGAGGCTCCTGCGACGGGGCCTCGTGCCGATCCTGCTGCCGGTCACCGCCCGAAGAGCTTCGACGCCGCAGCGCCGAGCTTGCCGAGCATGCCGCCGCCGTCGGAGCCGATCTGCGCCATCACGCCCTCGAGGACGCTCTCGAGCCCTTGGCCAGCCTTGGCGGTGTCGCCGCCAACGAGCCCGGAGAGCGAGCTGAGGTCGATCTTCGAGAGCAGCTTCGCAGGGTCCCCCTGAAGCAATCCGCCGAGCTGGGCCGGGTCCTGCTGGGCGAGACCTTCGACCAGCGAGATCGCCTTCTCCGTGAAGGCCTTGGCTTGCGGCTCCGCGATTCCGAGCGTTGCGGCGACCTTCTGGACGATGGGACCGAGGTTGCTGCCGATGAGATCCTTGATCATGACGACGGCCTTTCGAGGAGTGCGGTGGGTGATGGGCGAATCGGTCGCCGGAACGAGCGTTCCGAGCGACGTTCGCCTCGGAGCGCGAAGCCGAAGGTACCTGACGAACGCTGATTCGCGAGCGAATTCGGCGGCACCGCCCCGCGACCGACATCCCGCCTGCGGACCGCCATGAACCGCCCTCGGCGGCGGGAGGCCGCGGCACGCCCGCGCCCGGTTCCGCGGCGGTGGCGCGTTGAGCGGGGGCGGCCCGGGGGCTGGACGGGGGCGGCCCGGGGGCTGGACGGGGTCGCCCCGGGGGCTGGACGTGGGCGGCGCGGAGGGCGGCGCGGGGATCGGTCGCACTCTGCGCCGGCCACGTCGGCGGCGGGCGTCCGGCGGAGGATCCGTCGGCCACCTGCGTCCGTCGCGCGCTCGGGCTACGCCCGCACCGGCACGCCGATGGAAACGAACCGCGGCTTGAGCCGCGCCTCGAACTCGGGGCGGTACTTGTTGATGATCGTCCGGACCGCCCAGTTGTTTCCGTCGGCCAGCCCGCAGATCGTGGTGCCGGGGATGATCCCCATGCTTCCGGCGATCTCGATGGCCATGTCGAGATCGCGGCTGGTCGCTTCGCCGCGCTCGATGCGGCAGAGGAGCTTGAAGAGCCACCCCGCGCCTTCGCGGCAGGGGGTGCACTGACCACACGACTCGTTCTTGAAGAAGCGGGCGATGTTGCGCGCCACCGCGACCATGTCGGTCTCCTCGTCGAAGACCGTCGGACAGGCGGTGCCGAGGCCCATCACGTCATGGGTGCGGCCGATGTCGAAGTCCATCGGAGCGTCGAACTGATCGGGTCCGAGGATGCCCATGCTCACGCCGCCGGCGATCGCTCCCTTGAAGCGGCGCCCCCGGCGCATGCCGAGGCAGTGCTCCTCGACGAGCCTTCGCAGCGGGATCCCCAGATCGACCTCGTAGACCCCGGGCCGCGCGACATGGCCGCTGACGCCCATGAGCTTCGGTCCGTAGCTCGGCGCTCCGCCCACGCGGCTCTCGCATCCCATCCCCGTCCACCAGGTCACGCCGCGCTCGACGATCGGGCCGACGGCGGCGAGCGTCTCCACGTTGTTCACGATCGTGGGGCGCCCGAAGAGGCCTTTCACCGCCGGGAAGGGCGGCTTGATCCGCGGCCACCCGCGCTTGCCCTCGACCGCCTCGAGCAGGCCGGTCTCCTCGCCGCAGATGTACGCCCCCGCGCCGCGATGGAGGTGGATGTCGACGGCGAAGTCGGAGCGCCCCTTGAGCAGTCCGCCGGGACCGAAGATGCCCGCGGCGTACGCCTCGTCGATCGCCCGCTGAAAGACCTTCGCCTGGTGGTGATACTCGCCGCGGATGAAGAAGTAGGCGGTGTCGAGCCTGCATGCGTAGCAGGCGATCGCGATCCCCTCGAGCACCAGATGCGGGTCGAAGTCGACGAGAAGGCGGTCCTTGAAGGTCCCCGGTTCCGCCTCGTCGCAGTTGACCGCCAGATAGCGGCGCCCGCCATCGGGCGGAGGAAGGAACGTCCACTTCAGCCCGCAGGGGAAGCCCGCGCCGCCGCGCCCGCGGAGCTGCGACTCCTTCACCATCTCGACGATCTTCGCGGGCTCCGTCGCCAGCGCCTTCTCGAGCGCCTTGTACCCGCCGGTGGCGACGAAGTCGTCGTAGGAGATCGTGCGGCGCTTCGCTGGATCGCCCCACGGGTGGGTCGGAATCCGCCGGGTCAGGACTGGTTCGGTGACGGGCATGGGAGTGGGTCGATTGTTGCCGCCATCTCGGCGACGAGCGGGTGCGAAGTCGATTCTCCGTCGGGAGCGTTCAGGGCTCGACGCCGCCGCGACGCTCCCGATCCCGGCGCGCCGGACTCCCGCGCAGCTCCACCTCCTCGATGGTCGTTCGCCGGAGCACGACGTCGCCGCGGTCCTCCTCCTCGACGACCCGCCGCACTTCGCGGCGCGCGCCCGGGGTCGGATCGTGCCGGACGGCGCTCCAGAGGTGGCCGACGAACTCGCCGAGGGAGCGGGCGATGGACTTCGGGGGCGTCATCGGGAGTGCGTGACCTGCGCCGCGTGCGTGACTGGCATGAGCTGCGTGACGTGCGTGAGCTGCATGATCAGGGGGCGTCAACGGGCCGCGGACGGAGTCGGACCGGAGCCGCGCTGCGAGTGGATCGGATCGGCGACGGCGCGCCTCGTCGCCTGCGCGCTCGATCGAGGCGATCGGCGACCGCCGAGCCGCGCCGCCGCGGATCGCCTTGGCTCCGCCTCAGCAAGGTCCGTGCGGCGCCCGCTCGCTGCGGGCGGCCTCGTCGACGATCTGCTCGAGCCGCTCCGCCGTCAGCCCCTCGTGGAGCGTCTCGTTCACGAGCGCCACCGGCGCCGTGTCGCAGGAGCCGAGGCACTCCATCGTGATGAGCGTGAACTTCCCGTCGTCGGTGGTCTCGCCGGGCTCGATGCCGAGCTTCTGGCGAATCCGGTCGAGCAGCTCCTGATGGCCGCAGACCTCGCACGCGATCGACTGGCAGACTCCGATGACGCACTCGCCGCGCGGGCGGGTCGTGAACTCCTCGTAGAAGGTCACGGTGTCGAGGACATCCGCGGGGCGGAGGCCGAGGAACGCCGCGATCTCCAGCATCGCCTGATGGGGGATGTGCCCCCACGCGTGCTGGATTTCGTGGAGGATCGGCAGCAGAGCCCCCTGCCGGGTCTCGTATCGCGGCAGGAGCTCGCGCTCGAAGCGCTCGCGCATCGACGCCGTGAGATAGGGCTCGTCGCGCCGCTCGATCTTCGCGGTTCCGGAGGGTTTTGCGATCCAGGCCATGCGGACTCGTAGGTGGCGGTTGGAGGAGCGAGGAGGACTTCGCGAGATCGGAAGAGCGTCGTGTAGGGAAAGAGTGTAGATCTCGGTGGTCGC
>CALMPF010000058.1 GCA_937871505.1 uncultured Planctomycetia bacterium
AGGTCGCATTACCACAGGCGCAGCGAGGACTTGTGTCGCTAGCTTCATGCCATTCCATCCTGACACCTTTTCTGCGCCGGCGCGGTGGCGGTTCCGAAGCGTGCATGCAGCGCATGGAGGCGAACGCGCGGGCGGTAGGACTGCCTCCGAAGAAGCACCGAGCTTGCCGGCAGGCGTCCGCCTCGATAGATTGCTTTGGACCTCTTTCGGCCGTCGCGCGCAGGTCGGCTTCGCGCGACGGCGATGGCAGGGAAGGGAGAGAACCATGGTCACCCGAGTCGCCGCGCGCTCGTTGGAGGCGGATCGTTGCTTTTGCTTGGCTTCACCAGGGCGAAGGCTCCGTCGGGGCCTCCAGCGATTTCCATCGCATCGGCGGCGGCACTTCCCCCCGATCTCCGGACTCGCCCTCGCTTTCGCCGTCGTGGGAGTCATGACCGCGGAAGCGGGCGCAGGCGAGTTCTGCGGCATGTTCGTTTCCAGCCTCGGGGAGGACCACGCCGACTGCGGCCTCTCACCGGATGATCCCTGCTCGACCATCGGGTTCGGAATCGAACGGGCCCAGTCGCTCGGCGCCTCCTGCGTCTTCATCCAGGCCGGGGTCTACGCGGAGATCGTGCGCCTGCGCCCGAGCATCCACCTCTTCGGTGGCTTCAGTCTCGATTGGGAGCAGGGACCGATCAGCGAGCGCCAGCATCAGACGATCGTCATCGGCGGCTTCGATGTGGCGAGCGGTCTGTGGGCCACCGTGCTGGCCCAGGGAATCGCATCGAGTCAGGCCCCGACGGTCGCGGACCTGATCATCCGGGGTCCGGTCGCGACGCCTGGATCGGTGGTCGGGTCCAGTGGCCGCTCGAGCAGCGCCGTGATCGTGCAGGCTGCTGCGATGGTGCTGCGCCGCTGTCGGATCGAGGCTGGCCAGGGAGCGGCTGGGCTCGCCGGCGGCAACGGAACGAGTGCGACTCCAGTCTTCGCGACGCCGGAGATGGCTGGCGGTTCTGGCCAGAGCGGCGCGGTCGTCGCGTGCAGCACGACCCAAGCAGGGCCGGGTTCGGTCGGAGTCAACCCCCTGGTCGGCGGAGCGGCCACGGGAGGGCTCGGCGGATCGGGAGGCGCAGCCGATACGTCGTGCGCGTTTCCGATCAACGGCAACGCGACCCTCGGAGCGCCTGGATCGTCGGGCGCCGGGGCCAACGGTGGCGGGGGTGGCGGTCCTGGACCCCTCTGCAGCAGCGGCGGTCTGGGCTCCCCGGGGACTCCCCAGAACGGCGCGGGAGGCGCTGGTGGCACTGGCGTCGAGCTCTTCGGCGCCAATGTCTTCGGCAGCAGCGGTGGCAACGGCGCCATCGGCGAGCACGGGAGTGGCGGCGGTGGCGGCGGCGGTGGCGGTGGCTGCAACTCGCCCAATGCCTCAGGTGGTGGCGGAGGAAGCGGTGGTGCCGGAGGCCTGCGAGCGCCTGGCGCCGGTGCAGCCGGTGGTGGTGGCGGTGGCGCGCTCGGTCTGCTGCTTCTGGGCGGCACGGCGCGTGTTGCGGACTGCATCATCGTCGGCGGCGTGGCCGGCAATGGAGGCAGGGGCGGGAGCGGCGGTGCCGGCCAGGCCGGCGGCGCGGGCGGCCCTGGCGGACCCGGTGGTGTCTCGAACCTGAACGGCGGATCTGGAGGCGCGGGCGCCCACGGCGGTCATGGCGGCGGTGGCGGAGGCGGTGCTGGCGGTCCGGCGATCGGCATCGGCGCGTTCATCCCCGGATCCACCGTGTCCCTCCAGAACGTGCAGTTCATCCCTGGCATCGGCGGTGCTGGAGGCCCCGGCGGCGCGGCGGCGCCGGCACCACCGCCCATCAACGATGGGGAGGCCGGTCTGCCGGGAGACGCGGGACAGGCCCTGAACGTGTTCGGGGTCGTCGTCAAGCCAGTGGCTCTTCCGGAATCGACGTGCAGCGCGCTGCCATGCACCAACCCGCCTCCACCGCCCTGCCCCGCCGACCTCAACGGCGACGGCGCGGTGAACGCCGCCGATCTTGGCATCCTCCTGGCGGCGTGGGGGTTGTGTCCAAAGTAGCGGTGCGGCGCTTGAGCGCGAAGGGCGTGGCGAAAAAGGTGTCAGGATTCGTTCTCTCGCGCCAGACTCCATCCGGCAGCTCCGCGCGCCGCAAATGCGGGACGTGCAGCGGCACTCTTGTGGACGACCCACGTGGTTCTTGAATGCGAGAGAGGCGGCGATGAAAAGCCAGGGGAGCAGCAGGCGAGGATGTCGGGACGCAGGTGGTTCTCGAATCCGGCAGAGGCGGCGCGGCCCCGGCCATCAGCACCCCCTGATGACCGCTCGATGCGTCAGTCGGCCTCTGCGCTGACGACGTCACCGGGCGCTTCGATCGTGGCTCGCGGCCAAGGCACGGGGAGAAGGCAGCAGTACGGTTGGAAATCGGCACCGCGTGGGTCGGCGTTCACCGGTGCGCGCGAGGGCTTCGGTCTCGGCCGACAGTTCGGATGCAGTCCCGACGCCCGCAGAGCCTGACGCGGTGCGTCGCCATGTCGCTCGCGGCAGCCACTTCCGCGGCGAAGCGAAGCATGGCCGGGCCGAATGGCGAGACAGCTCAGCCTCGAGCGAACGGTGCGTCCGCAAGGCAGGCCGAACCGGAAAGGGCGGGCGTGAAATGCATCCTGACACCTTTTTCGCGCCCCGCGCGGCCATGACGGAAATCAGACGGACGTGCATCAGAGGGGCGGGTACCGAAGGGACTGGTACCAGAGGTAGAGCTCCATCATCCCGTTGATGGTGTCAGGGTCGGTGACGCCGTTGGCCACGACCCAAATCGCGAACGGGACCTTCTCATCCTCATCGAGCGCAAGGTAGGAGCGCAGAAGCACGAAGAACCGGGGAAGAAGCGGGGTGAGGTGCGGTGGCGGCGAGATTGGCTGCCCTGTGATCATGGACGGGTGCATTGCCCGATGCCACCACTGCGGCAGTCCGAAGCCCTGGGCGACCGCCGTCGACTGGGCGGAGAGTGCCGTCGCTCCGAACGCGACCGACCAGAGGATCCCGCCACGGACTCGCTTCACAGTCCACCTCGGCAATTGCCGATCTGCGCCTTTCACGATTCACCTTCCCTTCGCTCCTGACGGGCGGCCGCCAAGATCTTCCATCCGATCCGTCGGAAGCGCGGGAAACGCCCCATGGTCCCCAGCAGCGTCCGCACATCCTGCTCATCGAGGTTCCATGAGGGAACGTCCTCTCCGGTCGCCTCAACGAGCACGCGATGAAGATGCTCGATCGCGAAGAGACGTTCGCGGAGCCCCCAGTGGCCAAGGCGCTCGGCCACCTCGTCCGCCTTGTTCGTGAGGATCGCGAGCACCCGCTCGGGATTGACGACCTTCTCGGGGAATGCAAGGACCACCCTCGCCGCGATGATGCACCGCCAGCCAATACTCTCCGCCTCATTGCTGTCCAACGACGTGACGGCGGTTCCGCAATCAAGCGACGAGAGCACCTCGTCGACGATCTCCACCGGCGGAAGGCGACCCGCCAGAACGTCGATCTCGCGGGCGACGCAGCGTGCTGTGCGAGCCACGGCCGCGTTTCGGGCGGACCCGCCGTAGGCGCCGTAGTCGTCGAGGATCTCAGAAGCCTCGCGGAGGTGCGCCTGCGCCTGGTCCAGCAGCGCGGAGGACGCTTCGCTTCCACGCAGCGCCAAGAGTCGACGCGAGAGGCCCCTGACGTAGTGTGCGAATGCGAGCCGTTCCCGACGCGGACTCGATCGAGGGAGCGCCGATAGCTCGCTGATGACCGCGAGCGAGACGCCATCTGCCTCGGTGACGCTACCGATCACCAGAAGGAGGTAGGCGAGCGCCGTCCGGAGCCGCCAGGCTGCCTCCGACTCGTGTCCGACGGCCTCGAGCCCAGTCTGACAGCACTCGATCGCAGCGATGTACTGCCCACGACTCTCGAGCGCGACTTGCCGGTAGTACATCATCCACCCGCGCGACTCTCCATCGAGTCCCTCCAGACGCTCCGGTTCAGTGAGCCCCAGGACGTCATCCCACCGCTCCGCCTCGCATCCTTCCCACGCCTGCCGAATCAACGTCTTCGGATCGATCGATCTCGGGTCCGGAGACTCTGGATCCAGCACCATCGGACCCGAATCGCTCGCGGCTCCCCCGCCCTTCGCCGCGCGTTCTCCGCGCGCCGCATCGAGCTCGGCCTCCCGGAGGTCGGACACGACCATCTCGATCGGCCAGTCGAGGATGCTCGACAGCTTCACGACCAGGTCGAGCTTCGGGTTTCCCGAATCGGGGACCAAAGCGTGCACGTTGCGGTTGAGCGCCTCAGCGACCTGCCGCTGCGTCCAGCCGCGATAGAGCTGGACGACGGTGATCATCTCCTCCAGACGAACCCGGCTCGCCTCGGACCCACCCTGGCGACTCTTCGACATCGCTCGATCCTCCTGGACGCGCCCGCTCCGCCGGGCGGGTCTCGCGAACTGGGCTCATGAACTGGGCTCTTGAACTGGGCTCACGAACTGGGCGTGCTCGCGGACCCGCCTGCAACTGCAACATGATCCCGCGGCGTGGTCCCGCAGCGCACGCCCACGGCAAGCTCCCCGCGCATCGGTTGGCCCGATCGACCCGATGCCGCCAACGTGACAACACGCCCAAACTTACCCGCTCTCGCGCCGAATGCAACCCTTATCGACCGGGTCGCAGGTCACCGGGTGCATGACCGACTCCGCGGTCGCTGGTGCGCGGCCCTCTCGGTCGCTCCTGCTCGACCGGACTCGCTTCCGTCGACTGTCGGCATTCCAAGAGGTCGGGCGCGGCGCGGCCCGAGTCCGGCGAAGACGTGGCCGAGAGTGCGGCGTACCACGGGATGCGGCCGGGACGGCCGCGCACCGAGGATGGCCATGCGCCGAAAATGGCCATGCTGCAACGAAGATGTCCGCACTTCGAAGATGGCCGCGGAAGCGGTCACGCACCCCGGGTCGCCATTCCCTCCGCCCCCCTGCCGCTCTCCCCGCGGCTTTCCGCTCCGCTCTCCCCGGCACCGGCCTCCAGCACGCCACCGCAGCGGCAACCGAGATCAACGGTCGGCACCGCCGCTCGACCTGATGCCCGATCTGCTCGCCCCTGCGGTCGACTCGCGCCGGATTGAGTCCGCGACCCGCGCCTTCGAGCGCCCTCGGCCTCGCTGCGAGGTTGACCGAAGTGGATGTTCCACAAGGAGAAGCGACGCGGTCTGGGCACCGGCGGCCGCCCTGCGAGGCCTTCGAGCCTCACCGCGAGTGTCGTCGCCCGGTCTCGCCGCACCGCGCGACCGAAGAAGAACCGATGTCGCTGAGTGGTGGTCGATCCCGCGACCAGCCGCGCTGCAGCCTGCGGCGATCGGACCGCCGGCACGACGAGGCCCGAGTGGCCACTCCCAGTGGCCCGGGACCGCACCGGGTTCCTCGGCGCTGACCCACCACCGGGGGCAGGAGCAGGGTCCTGCAATGCAAGTTGTCCACAGTTCATTCAACATGGTCTGGCCACTCTCAGGGCTCGGCCACTCTCAGGGCTCGGATGGATCGTGGCCGCCGCCGGGCGGTCGGATTCCGATCAGTCCCCGTCGCTCTTCGGTCAGCCCCTGCAACGCAAGTTGTCCACCGCTTACTCAGCATGGTCTGGCCACTCGCAGTGCTTGGCTTGGCCACTCCGAGGGCGGGCCACTCCCCGTTTGGCCGGGATCGTTGGCAGGGTTG
>CALMPF010000059.1 GCA_937871505.1 uncultured Planctomycetia bacterium
GTGTCACCGGCGCCGGCTCCACCACGAGCGAGCACGCAAACTGACGCCAACTGGCGAGGCAGTTCGCGCGCGTGCAGGGTCAGCTCGGCCCCCCGGCGCTCGTGCATGGCCAAATCGGCGCCCTTTCGCGGGAGGCGCCGCCGGAACGGCGACGCCCTCGTCCCCGTCGTGTGTCGTCGGCGCCGGCTTCACAAGAGGCGGCGACGAGGGCGTCCACGCTCCAGCCCCCCCGCACGCAACTTCAGGCTTCTTCAGGACTTTGCAGAATCGCCCTTGACGACAAGAACAAGCTGGGGTAGCTTCGTCCAGTCCGGAGTGCCTTCGCCGCCGGCGGGGACTCCGGGATTCAGATTCCATGATCCGGTTCGCCAGGCAGGTCGCGGCGGTCGCCCATCAGGTGGTCGCCTGGTCGATCCGTGCTGAACGAGCCAGATCCCCTTCCGGAAGGCAGGCGTCATGTCCAGCGTCGGATCCGCCGCGATGTCCAACGAGGTCGGGGGTGCGTCCTTCATCGCGACGGACTCGAGCACCCGAGAATCCCAGCGGCCCGCCAGGACGGTCGATGACGGACGGCGCACTCCGTCGCCTGTCCCCGGTCGGCAGCGCTCGGCGGGGCTGCGGCTGACCGGCGGACTGATCTCGGCTGCGCTCGCACTGTCCTTTCCACTCGCCGCCGATGCCGAAGACGGCATCATCGGTCCCCCGGCGTGCGGGTACAAGGTCGAGTATTGGGTGGCGCCGAATTGTGGGGGCGCAACCTCGCTCTCCTTCGCGACCGCTGTGAACGACGCGGGAGTCGCCGTGGGCTACTACGAGGGCTGCCCCTCGCCTAACGCCCACCGCGCGTTTGTCTGGTACCCGGACGGAACCGTCCAGACCATCGACATTCCGTGGTCGATCAGTGAACAGGCATGCGGAGTCAATAATCATACTCAGATCGCCTTCGAGGTCGATGCGCCCGGCGCGACGCTCGCGCGTGTGCCAGCCCTGTGGCAAGACGGAGAGCTTCTCGAGGTCTTCGGGCTTCCGGAGTGGGCCAACAACGCGTTCGTTCACGGCATCAACGATGCCGGAGTCATCGTCGCAGAGTATGGCAACATCGTGACCGGACCCGCGCCGCTCGCCGGTGTGTGGTCAGTGCAGGATGGCTTTGTGGATGTGTCTGCAAGGATCCCAACGGCCAGCAGTCAGCCCTGCGGAATCACGGCTGCCGGGGCGATCGCGGGGACTGGCTGGCCCCATCAGCCTTTGCCTGTCCAGGAGCACTATCGCGCGTTCATGCATCAGAATGGTGTCACTGCATTCGCTGAGGCGGTTCCCGGATGCATCAACAGTATTGCAAATGGGGTAAGCTCCGCAGGTCACGTGGTGGGATATGGTCAAACCAGCCTCTACGTCAAAGGCGAGACGGACACTCATCCATGGATCGCGTTCATCTGGCACCTGGGTGATCTTCAGGTGCTTCCGCCACTCGCGATTGCAGACCATGACGAAACGATCGCCTCGGCTGTCAATTCAAGCGGTGTCGTCATAGGCCGCTCATCATCAACTGCCCCCGGTGTACCCGGGAAGCGGGTGGTCTGGTTCGGCGGAATTCCACACGACCTCACCGCATTGTCACACCTTCCTTCAAACTCGAGCATCGGAACGTCGCGGGCCATTTCCGATACGGGGATCATAGTCGGGAACGGCGGCCATCAAGGCGCGCCACGAGCGATGCGTCTGACGCCGATACGAAGGCCGCTCGCCGATCTTGATCATGACTGCCTGGTGGACGGAAGCGATCTTTCGGCGCTCCTCAGCTCTTGGGGCACTGTCAGCCATCACCAGAACCGACCACACCCCGCCGATCTGAACAGTGATGGTGCTGTTGACGGCGAGGATCTCGGCTTGCTCCTCGCCGAATGGTCCACTCGATAGCAGCTCGATCGCTATTCACGCTGCAACTCGGAGTTCGTGCTTGTCGTCGACTGCGAGCTCCGGCTGTATGACATTTCCTTCTTCAGGGAGCACTCATGTCTCGCATCAGCCCGGGCGCATGCGCGCACCGCAAAGACGCGCGGTCAACCCGCTCCTTTGGATGTACACTCATCCTCTCAACCGTCCCGCTCTCGCTCGCGGGCATGTCTGATGCCGCCATCCTCCGCGTCGATCCCAGCGCTATGGGCGCGAACAACGGAACGTCGTGGCCAGACGCCTATGTATCGCTCCAGCTCGCCATCGCCAACGCCGATCCGACGACGAATGATCAGATCTGGATCCGAGCCGGCGCATACAAGCCCACAACTGGGAGTGATCGGTCGATCTCGTTTCTCCTCGGGCCCGGAGTGTCGCTCTACGGCGGCTTTGCCGGCACCGAGAGCGCGACGAGCCAACGCGATCTGTCCATGCACGAGACCATCCTCACCGGCGACCTCTCCGGCAACGACACCGTGAACTTCGGAAATCGCTCCGACAACAGCTATCACGTCGTGTCCATCGTCGGCGAAGAGTCGGAACTCGCCATCCTCGACGGCCTGACGATCCGAGGCGGCAACGCCGACGGGGACTCCTTCGACGAGGACGGCTATGGCGGTGGCGTGTTTGTCGGAGGTCTGCACCCGGGCGAGATCAAGGTCTTCATCCGCACACAGTGCCGGATCGTGGACAACTCCGCCGACCGGGCTGGGGGAGGCGTTGCTGCCGGAAAGGGCTCCGGAGTTGAGCTCCGTGATTCCGTCGTATCGGGGAACCGAACGCGGGGCGACGGTTCTGGTGCGTACTTCGGGGGCGGCGGCGTGAGCACCGAGTTTGTGATCGCCACCCGCTGCCGTTTCGAGGGGAACGTCTCCTTCGACGGACCTGGCGGCGCTCTCATGCTGGAGGCCT
>CALMPF010000060.1 GCA_937871505.1 uncultured Planctomycetia bacterium
CTCCGTGCCGATCCTCCATGATCGGCTCCGGGAGGGGTTTTCAGACAGAACCTAGTCGCTCGCCGGTGCGCCGCAACGGCGTTTGTGGCTCGTCGATGGCGATTTATGATCCGCAAATCACGAAGCCGCTCATGGGTGAGCGACGACAGCGAGGAGTGGGAGAGGCCTGGAAGGTCCGCCGCCCGGCGTGCCCGGACGGTGGATTCGTAGCCGACAATCGCTTCAAAGCAAGATCAGGACTGACGTTACGAAACCGACGCGCCGTCCGGTTCGGACTGATCGGGAGGGCGACGGCCAGCCCGGCGGGTGCTGGCACCTCGCCCGAGCCGGGCGAAAGCTCCGGACCTTTGCCGAGGGACTTCAGACCTTTGGCGCCAAACTCCGGACCTTTGGGGTCAAGCTCCGGACCTTTGGCCGCTTGGTCGGGAACTGATCGGCGCGTGCCGGGGGAGTTCGCGTCACCCAGCACCTCTGCCGGGTTGGACCACCCTCGGGCACCGACATCGACGGGACACGCCTCCATCGCCGAGGCGTTCACGTGAAACTCCAGTTCGACCCCAACCAGCCCTTCCAGCTCGACGCCATCGCGTCGGTCGTCGATCTCTTCGACGGCCAGCCGGTGGGCGACCCGGAGTTCACGCCGATCAGCCTTGGCGCCTGGGGCGAGGGGCTGCTGGAGGGCAGGGAGCGGACTGAGCTCGGCATCGGCAACCGCCTGCTGCTCGACGGCGAGAAACTGCTGGCGAACACCCGCGCCGTGCAGGAACGCAACGACATCGATCTGGACGCCGAGGATGAGGCCGATGGGGAGGGAGCGATTCCCCAACTGGACGCGTGGGACATCTTCGACAGCCCTGCGAATGCGGCGAGAGCGTGCCCGCACTTCTCCGTTGAGATGGAGACAGGCACGGGGAAGACCTATGTCTACCTGCGGACCATCTTCGAGCTCTCCGAGCGATACGGCTTCCAGAAGTTCATCATCGTCGTGCCCAGCGTGGCCATCCGCGAGGGCGTGCTCAAGAGCCTCGAGATCATGGCCGAGCACTTCCGCGCCCTTTACAACAACCGTCCCTTCGAGCACTTCGTCTACGACGCGAAGAAGGTCAGCCGTCTGCGGCATTTCGCGACGAGCAGCACCCTTCAGCTTCTCGTGATGAACATCGACGCGTTCCGGAAGAACTTCACCGGGACCGAGTCGGAGCAGAAGAGCAACGTCATCTACAAGGAGAGCGACAAGCTCTCCGGCCGCCAGCCGATCGAGTTCGTGCAGGCGGCCCGGCCCATCGTGATCATCGACGAGCCGCAGAGCGTGGACTCGACGGAGAAGGCACAAGAGGCGATCAAGGCGCTGAATCCCCTCTGCACGCTCCGCTACTCGGCGACGCACCGCAACCCGTACAACCTCGTGTACCGGCTCGATCCGGTGCGGGCGTTCGAGCTGCGCCTGGTCAAGCAGATCGTGGTGGCGACCGCGTCGGCGGAGGGCGCCATGGATGGGGCGTTCGTGCGCGTCGAACAGATCGACTACAAGAAGGGCATCAAGGCGAAGCTCCGGATCAACAGGCAGGGAGCGGAAGGTCCGAAGCCGGCTTCGGTGACCGTCAAGCAGGGCGACGACCTCTTCACCAAGTCGAACGAGCGTGCGGAGTATCAGAACGGATACGAGGTCGCGGAGATCACCGCGGAGCCCGGGAGCGAGTTCATCCGCTTCGCCAACGGGCGGACGCTCCGTCTCGGCGAGGAGGTCGGAGGCGTCCGTGAGGACGTCTGGCGGGCGCAGATCAAGCACACGATCAAGCGGCACCTGGAGAAGGAGCTTCAGGTCAGGGGTCGCGGCATCAAGGTCCTGAGTCTCTTCTTCATCGACCGCGTGGCCAACTACCGCGAGTACGGCGAAGACGGTCGGCCGATGCCGGGAAAGTTCGCGGTCGCCTTCGAGGAGGAACTGGCGTCGCTGGCCTCCGATGTCCGCTACGCCGAGATCGACTGGCTCCGACGCGTTCGGGAGGGCTCGATCGGGAAGCTGCACGACGGCTACTTCTCCGAGGACAGGAAGGGTGTCCTGAAGGACACCCGCGGAGACACGCAGGCAGACGACGAGACGTACGCGAAGATCATGCGGAACAAGGAGCAGTTGCTCTCGATCGAGGAGCCGCTGCGGTTCATCTTCAGCCACTCGGCGCTGCGCGAGGGGTGGGACAACCCCAACGTGTTCCAGATCTGCACGCTCAACGAGACGGCCAGCGCCGTGAAGAAGCGACAGGAGATCGGTCGCGGGCTCCGGCTGCCGGTGGATCAGAGCGGCGCGAGGGTCTTCGACGACTCGGTGAACAAGCTCTACGTGATGGCCAACGAGAGCTACGAGGACTTTGCCAAGGCGCTCCAGACCGAGTACGAGAACGACTGCGGCGTCACGTTCGGCAAGGTGCCGCTCTCGGCGCTCGCGAGGCTCACGTGGGTTCCGAACGAGGTTGAGGAGCCGGTCGGACGCGAAGGCGCCAAGGTGATCCGGGAGGCGCTGGTCGATCAGGGAATGCTCGATCGGGACGGCCGCATTCAGCCCGCATTCGATCCGCAGGCGGTGGCGTTCAGACTCGAGCTTCCGTCGGGCTATCGCGCGCTGACGTCCGCCGTCGTGGACGTGCTCGCGAGCTACCAGATCGAGCGGCATGTTCACCGCGAGCAGGATCGCAGGCAGAATCCCTTGAAGAAGGCGGTCGTGCTCAGCCCTGAATTCCAGGCTCTCTGGGACCGGATCAAGGCCCGCACCACGTATCGCGTGGAGTTCCAGACTGACGAGCTCGTGCGCCGCGCGGTCACGGCAATCAAGCTGATGCCGAAGGTCGAAAGGTCGAAGATCGCCATCACCACCGGTGGCGTGCGGGTGAGGCGAGGCGGTGTCGATACGACTTTGGTCGGCGCGGCGGTCGAGGAGGTCGCCGTCGGAAGCCGCCCTGTGCCGGACGTGCTCGCGTACCTTCAGAACGAGACGGAACTCACGCGTTCCACCATCGCGACGATTCTCCGCGAGGCCGGTCGGCTCGACGAGTTCTTCGAGAGTCCTCAGCGTTACATGGACGCGGTCGCCGCGATCCTCAAGGACGTCCTTCGCCGACTCCTCGTGGATGGCGTGAAGTACGACCGCCGACCGCACGGTGATCGCGATGCGAGCTGGGAGATGGTGCTCTTCGAGGACGAGGAGCTCGTCGACTACCTCACATCGCTGAAGGTCGGCAAGTCGGTCTACGAGTACGTGTCGTACGACTCGGAGGTCGAGCGGGAGTTCGCCCGCCAACTGGACGAGCGCGAGGACATCAGGCTGTTCGTCAAGCTCCCGCGCGGGTTCAAGGTCGATACGCCGCTGGGTCAGTACAACCCGGACTGGGCGATCGTGAAGCACGACGGTCAGGCCATCTACCTCGTGCGCGAGACCAAGGGCACGAAGGACTTCCTGAAGCTGCGCTCGATCGAAGCTGACAAGGTCCGATGCGGCATGAAGCACTTCGCCACCCTTGGCGTCGACTTCAAGGTCGCGGTGACAGCCGACGAGGTGTGACCCCGCCCGCCGAGGCCTGCAACCCGCCCGGCCGGCCGAGCGCCCGCCTTCCGACCCCGCCAGAGGGTTTCGGGGTCACCCAGCGTCCCGACGAGAGTTCCTCTCGGTGACGTACATGATCGATCGCACGTCGAGGCCGCGGCGGGTCAAAGCGGCACCGTCGCCGTGATCGGATCGCTCGAAAAGCTTGGGGAGCAGTTTGTCGCGTTCGAGGTGGGCGTGCGTCGCGAGCTCACGGAGAACACCGCTCAGCGTGACGACCTTGAGCCGGCCATGGGCCGGAACCGTGATGCTGTGCGGGGAAGGGTGCTGGGTCGAGCGTCGGATGTGGCTGCCGCGCTGATGGTCGACGGCGTAGCCGATGCGTGTGAGCGCCCGCGCCGACGCGAGGCCCGGGATGTCGCGCGGCAACTTCATGCCGCGATGAGTTCGTCGCGCACGTGATGCAGACGGACGATCTTCGGACGCATGACCTCATCAGGAAGATGGCGTCGGACCGCATCGCGGACTTTCTCGCGGAGCTGTTCGGGAGTGTCGCCCTGCGTGAAGATCGATGAGCCGACCGCGTGCGCCGTGAAGCGGGCCGCGGAAGCGGCCAAGCACCCAGCTTCCCGGGGCCTCCCGGCGTCAGGGTGCTTCACGGCCCCCTCTGGGCCCCTTCTGGGGCGCTTCGGGGGCGCTTCGGGGTCCGTTTCCGGGGCGGGGCTTGACCCGGACGCTTCGGCGCTCCATCATGGTGCCGACCTTCGGGGACCCTCGGTGGGGCGATCGGCAGGCACGCCGTCGAGAAAGCGACGGCGATGACCGCCGAACGAGCCCGCCCGAACGCCACAAGCCGCTCGCTTCGCCCCATTGCCGTTCGGCAAGGGCGAATCGAGGCGAACCGGCACGATGGCGTTCGATCTGTCGAGGTCCAGACCCGTCCACCGGCAGCGCGCGATCGAGCACGGACTCTCGCTCGCCCTGCGCGGACGCGGCCCCGAGTCCTCCGCCCGTCGCCACGTCGTGGACGCTGGAACGCCGCGCGAGCACACCCACCCGCCATCGGCAGGCCGCTCCTGCCGTGGCTTCGCACCGCATGGAGAGCGCCGTCCGGCATCGCGCCGGGCAGCCACGGGCACCCCGCCCGGCAGGAGACGCCGATCACGATGTCGAAGAAGGCCGCTCGCCGTCGCCGCCGCAACAAGGGCGGCGGTGGTCACTATCAGGCGCCGTCCGCCGCGCCGGTCACGCTCGCCCCGGGCACCGTTCCTTCGGACGAGCAGTTGGAGGCCGAGGCTGCTGCGCTGGAAGAGGAGATCCAGGGGAAGTACGACCTCGCGAAGAAGGACGATCTGAACCTCGTCGCCCTCCAGAAGATGGGCAACGACCAGCTCTTCAAGATCGCGAAGAAGGAGAAGCTGGTCGACTACCAGTCGCTGCCCAAGCAGCGGCTGATCTTCGAGATCGTCAAGGCCCGCGCCCAGAAGCAGGGCCTCATGCTCGCCGAGGGCACGCTCGAGATCATGCCCGACGGGTTCGGCTTCCTCCGCAGCCCCGAGTACTCGTACCTGCCCTCTCCGGACGACGTCTACGTCAGCCCGTCGCAGATCCGCCGCTTCGCGCTGCGCAAGGGGCAGGTCGTCAAGGGGCTGATCCGCCCGCCGAAGGAGCAGGAGACGTACTTCGCGCTGCTGCGCGTCGAGGAGGTCAACGGGCGCGACCCGGCCGTCCTTCACGACCTGCCCACGTTCGAGAACCTCACGCCGCTGCACCCGAACAAGCGGATCCACCTCGAGGTCATCGGCCAGCCGCAGCGGATCGAGACGCGGATCATCGACCTCGTCTCCCCGCTGGGCTTCGGCCAGCGGGCGCTGATCGTCGCCCCGCCGCGGACCGGCAAGACGGTGATCCTCCAGCAGATGGCCAGCTCGATCACCACCAACCACCCGGATGTGCACGTGATCGTGCTGCTCGTCGACGAGCGGCCCGAGGAGGTCACGGACTTCCGCCGGAACACCTCGGGCAACATCGAGGTCGTCGCCAGCACGTTCGACGAGGAGGCCTCGCGGCACATCCAGATCGCGGAGATCGTCGCGGACAAGGCGAAGCGCATGGTCGAGTTCGGCGACCACGTCGTGATCCTGCTCGACTCGATCACGCGCCTCGCCCGAGGCTACAACAACGCCATGCCCAATTCGGGCAAGATCGGCTCGGGCGGCGTGGACAACGCGGCGCTCATCAAGCCCAAGAAGTTCTTCGGCGCCGCCCGCAACATCGAGAACGGCGGCTCGCTCACGATCGTCGGCACGGCCCTGGTCGACACCGGCTCGCGCGCGGACGAAGTGATCTTCGAGGAGTTCAAGGGGACCGGCAACGCCGAGCTTCACCTCGACCGCAAGCTCGTCGAGAAGCGCGTCTGGCCCGCGATCGACATCGGCGCCAGCGGCACCCGGCGCGAGGAGCTCCTGCTCGAACCCAAGGAGCACGAGCTCGTCGTCCGGCTGCGCAAGGTCGTCTCCGACATGAACGTCGTCGAAGCGATGGAGCTGCTCCGCAGCCGCCTCGGCAAGACGAAGTCGAACGGAGAGTTCCTCCTGACGATGTCGATGGGGTGATGGCGAGAAGATCGGCGGCCTGGCGCAGCGTCGCGACGTCCGTCTCGCCCTGACCCGACGCGGCGCGCGGGAGATGAAGGCGACGGAAGGGAGTCCGATCACGAACAGGATGGACCCGCTGCGAACTCCGAGTCAGCGCAGCCGCCTGCGCCTCCCGCGGAGCCTGGTCCGGAGCAGCGCAGTGCACGCGGCCTCGGTCCCGCCGGTGTGGAGCTCGTCCGGTTCATCCTGAACCCGGAGAGCAGGCCGTCTCGGGATCTGGGGGTGCGGTCCCGGACCATCGCAGCGCCGCCGGTCCAGCTCACGAAGGGCAGCACCGATCAGACTCAAGAGCCCGCTCGCCATCGCCTACAGAGCACTTTCGCCACAGGCTGCGGGGCGGGGAGGCGGCAGCGATTCCTCGAACAGGACCGGCTGGTCTCCTGAGCGCCGCTCGCATCCTGTCCAGAGAGCCGGGTCCTCTCCACTTCACTCGACGATCGGCCATCCCGCCCCCATCGAGTGCGAGCGCCGTGGCCGTGCCGAGCAGCAGGCCGGGTCACCGATCCGTCAGCGGGACCGGGTCACGCCCGATCGTCGGATCACCGCTGATCCTTCGCGACCGGATCGCCGGCGGCGCTCGTCCACGCCGAGAGCAGGATGCCGAGATCGGCACCGTCGATGACGCCGTTCCCGTCAAGGTCCGAGCCGATCAGGCAGCTCTGGTGGGTCGCGGGGCCCCATGTGGCCAGCAGCAGGCCGAGATCACCTCCGTCGATGACGCCATCGTCATTGAAATCGCAGGCCGTGCGGCCGATCGAGTGCAGCGTCGCGCTCAGCACGCCGGCGAGCGTCCGCTGTCCGGCGACATTGAGATGCACGAAGTCCGCGAGGTACGGGGTGTTGCCGGGACCCCATCCGAGATCCTCGAACGTGATCCGGCGCAGGTTGATCGCGGCCAGATTCGCGCCTTCGGCGGCGACCTCGGCGGCGACTCCGGGCTGGGCGTCGAATGCCGCCTGCTGCGCGGGCGTGTACTGGTTCCGGTGAACGTCGCCGGCGATCACGATGGGAAAGGTCGGGTCGTTCGTCGAGGCGCGAATCCAGGCGATGGCGTCGACGAGATCCCGCTTCCACTCGTGCGGCGCGATGAGGAGCGCTGCGTCGTTGACGCCGAAGTGAAGCACGGCGAGGTGATAGCCCAGACCCGCGAACATCCAGCCGGAGTCGCCGTGCTGCGCCACGAGGTCTCGGACGCGAGCGCCCGTCGAACCGAGAGACTGCACCACCACCCCTCGGTGGTTGCCGCAGTCGACGTAGCGCAGGCCGATGATCTCTGTCGTCGCCTCCGTGCTCGTGCCCCAGAGCTCGACCTGCATGTAGGGCTTGCCATCGAAGTTCAGAGGCGGAGTCCAGGCGGAACGAAGTTCGATCGGTCCTGCCGAGGCGAGATCGGGATGAAGCTCGCCGCTGCCGGTCGAGGGGACGAAGTAGCTGATCACGCTCGCGGGCTGCGGCATGGCCTTCCATGAGACGCCGCCGCTCACCGGCTTGGTCGCGAGCAGGATCTCCGCGCGGACGTCCGCACCCGCCCAGTCGAAGTAGGGCTCGACCGGAAGCAGCGGATCGGCGGTCAGCGATCCATCGAAGAGGAGCATCGCGATCATGCCGTACGCCTGTCCCGACTGCGACTTCGCCCAGTGCTGGCGCGGCGTGATGTTCGGGAGCCGGGCACTCTCCGGGATCCCTGAAAGCGGCCCCGAGGGCGAGGCGATGGCGCCCCGCCACAGCCAATCGGCGGGAGGACTGCCCCCGCCGACCCCGCGGTTCGACATGACCACCGTCTCGCCGACGAAGCCATGGCGGCGAAAGAAGCGCTCGTTGAGGTTCGGAACGTAACTTGATCCGGCTCCCCCGGGAGAAGTCTCCTGCGAGTCGCCGATCAGCGCGATCCGGAGCATCGACGCGTGACCGCCGCAGAGCAGCGTCCGGAAGTGCTCTGGATTCGAGGCGACGACGCGGGGGACGTCCATCCACGAGGGCGGCTCGCCGGCGCCCGCGGCGAGGATGACCCAGAGCACCGAGGTCGAGAGGAGTCCGGGCATGGCGCAGTCTTTCGGAGCCGACGGTTCAAGTCAACGCTGAGGTCGGCGGGGCCTCGCGGACTCCCGGTGGGCGGCGGAAACCCCAGCGCGTTCGCGCCGGGCTTCGTCGCGGCGACGAGACGGTCAACCCCCTTCGGTTGTTCGAGGCCCGCTCCTGACTCGGCGTGAGGCACGGTCGACGACCCGGTGCCGGAACGGCACCAATCGACGCGGCGCCGTCGTGGAGTGAATCGCCCGGCGCCGTCCCGGCACCAGTCGCATCGGCGCCGCCGTGGCACCGATCGCATCGACACCACCGTCGCGAGCGGCGGAGGCCCATCGTTGAAGGAGCGCACGGCTCCACCCGGCCTGCTTTCAGCACATCTCGGCGGGCGAGCGCCTCGCGACCGTCGAGCGCCCGCGCCACCGCTCTCAGACGGTCACGCTGCTGCGCGGCGTCCTCGATCGAGATCATCCGGCTCGATCGCGATCATCGGGGCGAGCTTCCGACGATCGCCGCGACTCCGATCGACGATCTGCATGTGGCCTCCTGCCGTGGGCGGGGCCGGGGGCCGGGGGCGGTGCCGGGGGCGGGGGCGGTCGGGGTGCGGGCGCCTTGTGTGCGCGGATCGCGGGCGCCGGCCGTTCCGGCGCGCAGCGCGAGCCGCAGGCCGTTCACGTCCCAGACGACCAGCGTCGCGGGGGACTCGATCCCGAGCGCTTCGAGCCGGATCGGCGCTCGCTCCGATGGCCCCGCGTCGCGGCCATGCTCCCAGCCTTCGTTCTCGAGCTTCAGCATCGCGATCGCGACCGTGTCGGCGTCGAGCTCCGGAAGCGCTTGGTACTCGGAGACCCAGCAGCGATGGAGGCGGTACGCCTTCGCCACCTGTCCGGCCTCGTTGAGGAGCTCGATGATCACATCCTTGCGGAGCTGGCGCAGCGACATCGCCGCATCGCCGCCGACGTTGGAGACGAGGCCGGCCCACCGCACGAACTCCGGGTCATGGGTCACGCCGCGCTCGAGCGTGACGGCTTCGAAGGTCGTCCGTCCGGGACTCGTGCGCGACGTGCTCGGCGCTGCGCCGTCGCGATGCTCGACGACTTCCACCGAGCGCTTCAGTCCACCGACCTTGCTCACGCCCGCGACGCAGCGGCCGTCCCAGCGCACGCGGAACTTGAGGTTCTTGCAGGGGTCGAAGCGATGGGTGTCGGCGACGGACTGGGTCATGGTCGGTGTGCTCCGCGGATCGGGGCGGCACGCCGATCGTGGGGAGACGAGTCGGTGGTGAAGCGGGCCGTGCGAGAGGGCTCGATGCCAAGCGAGCCGGTCGGAGCGCCTCAGGTCACGTCGCGATCTGTCCGGCGACCCGCTGGATCCTGATGACCACGAACTCGGCCGGCTTGAGCGGCGCGAAGCCGACGAGGATGTTCACGGTGCCGAGGTTGATGTCGTTCTGGGTCGTGGTCTCGCGATCGCACTTCACGAAGTACGCCTCGCGCGGGGTGGCGCCCTCGAAGGCGCCTTGGCGGAAGAGGCCGTTCATGAAGGCCCCGAGGTTGAGCCGGATCTGCGCCCAGAGCGGCTCGTCGTTGGGCTCGAAGACGACCCACTGGGTCCCGCGCCAGAGCGACTCCTCAATGAAGAGCGCGGTGCGGCGCACCGGGAGGTACTTCCACTCCGAGGCGAGCCGATCGTCTCCCTCGCGCGTGCGGGCGCCCCAAACCACGCCGTCCACCTCGGGCAGGGTCCGAAGGCAGTTGACGCCGAGCGGGTTGAGTTCGCCGATCTCGGCATCGGTGAGCGCGGTCGAGAACCCGCTGATGCCCGTGATCCGCGCGTCGAGGCCCGCGGGCGCCTTCCAGACGCCGCGCGTCGCGTCGGTGCGGGCGATCACGCCGGCGACGGCGCCGCACGGCGCGAAGGCCTCGATCTGGTTCGCGCGCAGCGGGTTCGCCTGGCGGATGCGGGGGAAGTAGATCGCCGCGTGCGAGTTGCTCACGCCGATCGACTCGATGCCGGTCCTCGCCTGCTCGCCGCGCGACCACCCCTGCGGCGGATCGATGATGAGGACGGCGCGGCGTCGGCGGCAGTACTCGGCGGCGGCCTGCCAAGTGTCCGGCGCGACGTCGACGTCGGCTGCGAGGGGTGGGATGCAGAGGAGGTTGAAGAGATCGACGGTGTCGAGGGCGAAGAGCCCGTCCCTCTCGGCCTCGCTGCCCACGATCTCGTCGTCGGTGATGGCCACGCCGTCGGAACCGAGCTCGAACGGGCGCCGGGCGGTGTGGTCCTCGGCGGGGCTCGCGGCGCTCTCGCCGGGGGTCGCGCCGGGGGTCTCGCCGGGGGTCTCGCCGGGTCGTTCGGCGGGCAGACCGGCTCCCTCCGGAACCCGCACCAGCAGCGACTCCTGTTCGAGGACGCGATCCACGCGGCGAGGCGAGTCTGCGGCGATCGAGACGTTTCGGAAGGACTCCACGGCGTTCATTGCACGGTCGCGAACGCTGAGATTGAAACTCGACCGGTCGGCGCGGTCCGGAAGGGCGTGGTCAACGCGCAGCAGAAGGGAGTTCCCCCACGCGCCCGGTGCGGAGGCCGTGAGTTCGAGTCGGTCGGCTGCCTCCTCCGCCGCCCTGACGCGAGCATCGACCGCGGTTTGGACTTCCGGCTGTCGGCTCTCGGTCAGCAGCGCGAACCGCGCCGCCCCGCTCTCCGACGATCCGCTCGCGACCGCCCCCCGCCGGTACACCCGCACGATCACGGCCTCCCCTCCGCCGTTGCTGAAGAAGTCGCGGACGGCGAAGCTCATCGTGCTCTGGTTGGAGAGCCCCCCGAAGCGTCGCTCGAAGTCGGCGAAACTCGGGATCGTGCGTGGTTCGTTGACCGGCCCCCGGGGCGCACGGCCGATGAAGGCGGTGATCGACGTGGCCACCCCGGTGATCGTGCGGACGCCGCTGGCGATCTCCTCGATGTGGACGCCGGGCGCGGTGTCGTTGGATGCCATCGGGAGACTCCCCGCCGGAGCGCCGACCCGTGTCGCGGATGCGGCGTGGACTCGCTCCCGTTCGCCCCAGTCTCGCTCGACCGGGTGCCACCGTCAATCGGTCGGCTGCTCGACCGCTCGCCGAGCGACTCGCGGACAGCGCGGGGAGCGGGCCGACCGGCGGCCCTGCGGCCCTACGGTCCAGCGTCGCGGGATTCCCGCCCGACGGGTCGGGGATGCACCGCGCAGCGGCCCCGGCGCCGCCGAACCGGCCGAGCAGCCAGTGGCGGTGCGGGCGAGAACCCTCCGTCGTCGATATAAACCCAACTTTCCCAATGACTTGCCAGCGCGACTCGCTATATTGACGGGTCGATCGGGACCCCGACGTCGGTCTGCGGCCGCTCCGTGCAGCGCCGTCGGCATCGTCGGCGCCGACCGCGCAGCCGCAGTCCTCAGCCCTCTCTTCGGAGTCGCACCCATGGCGCCTTCATTCGGAACCTCACCCACGCAGGCCCCTGTCGCCCTCGGTCGTCTCTGCGCAGCCGGAGCCGGAGCTCATTCGGGCAGCGAACCAGCGCGAGCGCGGCCTCGGCGTCGGCGTTCGCCGGGCGGCTTCTCGCTCGTCGAGATGATGGTGATCATCGGCGTGATCATCGTGCTTCTCGCGCTGCTCCTGCCGGCGCTCGCGGTGGCGCGGAAGAACGCGGCATGGGCGGGCTCGCAGAACAACCTCCGCCAGATCCACACGCTGATCGCCGCGTACTCCTCCGACAATCGCGACTACGTGCCACCGAGCCGGTTTGACTACTCGAACTCGCCCTACCCCGGCAAGGTTCGGACCTGGACCCCCGGGGTGACGCTCCCCGGCGGCGGCGGACCGCTCGGCGAGCAGAGCCGAGGCTCGTGGGCCGACATCATCTGGACGACGGGCAACCTCGGTCCGGTGTCGCTCGTGGCCGGCGAGCCCGGACAAGCGACGGTGACGTTCTACGACTATCGCTTCGATTCGCCGGATCGGCAGATCTACGGCATCCTCCCGAGCTTCGAGTCGATCCTGCGCTCGAAGGTCGCCAACTCCTTCAACGCCAAGACACCCTCCGTCGCGGAGGCGACGCCGATCGGCGACGGCGCCGAGGAGATCGGCGAGCCCGGCTACTTCGCGGCCAACGACGCCTTCAGCAGCGTCGGTCCGCAAGGCCGGTGGTGGACGCTCGGGCAGGTCAAGCGACCGCACCTTTCGATCTATCTGGTCGACTCGGCGTACGGCGAGACGATCGCGCCGACGGAGGCGGCATGGGACGGTCGGCCGCAGAATGACCCGACCGCGTACGGACAAGTCGACTTCAGGTATCTCGGCGATCAGGCGCTGCTGCTCTGTCTCGACGGTCGGATCGTCTCGCAGGAGCGGTGGGAGAGCCTCGACGATCTCGTTGAGACGACGCAGCTCCGGGTGACCGGCCTCGATCAGTAGTCAGCGGTGAAGCGAGGGTGCGCCGCCTGCGGATCTGGCCGCCAATCTGGCTGCCAAGCTGGCCGCCGGAATGGACGGCCGGGCGGGCTCGCCGGGATCGCTCGTGGCGCTGGCTCGCGGGGCTGGCTCACGGGGCTGGCTCATGGGGCTGGGACGCGAGGCGGGGTGTCGGGCTGGCTCGCCGGGCTGGACAGTCCGAATCGGCCGTCGCCGACCGGGGGCGCGGCGGGAACCACGACGATTTCAGTCGATGACCGCAGAAGGCAGATCGGCGAGGCCGTCCACGGCCCGTCCTGCCAGCGGCCTGCGTGGCTGGCCATCGGCCTTGGCTGGGGCGCGGCCGGGGCGCGGGCCGGGGCGCGGGCTGGAGCGCAGCGTGGGGCGGGGCTGAGCCGCGGCTGGGTGCGGGTCGGTCGGGTGCCGCGACCGCTGGCACCTGCTCCCCGAGCCACCGCGGACCGGTCAGTCCGTTCGAGGGTCGCCTCGCGGGCGGCGGAGCGCCCGATTCCCGCTCCGAGGGCCGAAGGGACTTGCCAACCCCGGCCAAACGGCTACACTCCTCGGTTCACCGTCCCTCGCTTGGGGCGGTTTTTATTCCGAGCCGCTCCCCGCCGCGGCCCGTCGGCACTCGACGGGCAACGCCTCCCCGGTCGCGACGGGTGGAAGACGCAGGACGCGTCGCCTTTGAGATGGTCTCGGTCGCAGGGCAACGCCGACCCTCGGTCCGCTCGCGGGTCCGCCGGTGACGGCCACAACCAGCACCACGCTTTCTCGCCACCGTAGCTCAGTGGTAGAGCACACCCTTGGTAAGGGTGAGGTCACGGGTTCAAATCCCGTTGGTGGCTCTCGGTCGCTTCGCCGCGTTGGTGGAGCCGTCCGGACCATCGTTCTCCGTCGCGCGGCGAACGTTCCCGCCCGGCACCCGATTCGCACCTCGCATTCCTTCCTCAACGCCTTCAGCAGCTTCAGCGGGACGAACCACGTCCCCGATCCGGAGAGCCCAGACCATGGCCAAGGCCACCTTCACCCGTACGAAGCCCCACGTCAACGTCGGCACCATCGGCCACGTCGACCATGGCAAGACCACGCTGACCGCCGCGATCACCGCGGTGCAGGCCGCGAAGGGCCTCGCGACGTTCAAGGCGTACGACGAGGTCGCGAAGGCCTCCGAGAGCGAGGGACGCCGCGATCCCACCAAGATCCTCACCATCGCGACCTCGCACGTCGAGTACGAGTCGCCGAACCGGCACTACGCCCACGTCGACTGCCCGGGCCACGCCGACTACGTCAAGAACATGATCACCGGCGCCGCCCAGATGGACGGCGCCATCCTCGTGGTCTCCGCCGCCGACGGTCCGATGCCGCAGACCCGCGAGCACATCCTCCTCGCCCGCCAGGTCGGCGTTCCGCGAATCGTCGTCTTCCTCAACAAGTGCGATCTCGTGGACGACCCCGAGCTGCTCGAGCTGATCGAGCTCGAGGTCCGCGAGCTCCTCAACAAGTACGACTTCCCCGGCGACGACACCCCGATCATCCGCGGCGCCGCCTTCCCCGCGCTGAGCAACCCGAAGGACGCCGAGAAGACCAAGTGCATCCAGGATCTTCTCGACGCGCTTGACAGCTTCGTCCCCGAGCCGCTCCGCGAGAACGAGAAGCCCTTCCTCATGTCGATCGAGGATGTCTTCTCGATCAAGGGCCGCGGCACCGTCGTCACGGGGCGCATCGAGCGCGGACTGGTGAAGGTCGGCGAGGAAGTCGAGATCGTCGGACTCGTTCCCGAGGTGCGCAAGACCATCGTCACCGGCGTCGAGATGTTCCAGAAGACCCTCGACTTCGGCCAGGCGGGCGACAACGTCGGAACGCTTCTCCGCGGCGTCGAGAAGAGCGACGTCGAGCGCGGGCAGGTGCTCTGCAAGCCGGGCTCGATCAAGCCCCACACCGAGTTCGAGGCCGAGGTCTACGTCCTCACCAAGGAGGAGGGCGGCCGCCACACGCCGTTCTTCACGGGCTACAAGCCGCAGTTCTACTTCCGCACGACCGACATCACGGGCAAGATCGATCTCCTCGGCGGCGCCGAGATGTGCATGCCCGGCGACAACGTCACCGTCAAGGTCGATCTCGAAGGCAAGCCCGTCGCGATGGAGGAGGGCGTCCGCTTCGCCGTCCGCGAGGGCGGCCGAACCGTCGGTTCGGGCGTCGTGACCAAGATCATCAAGTGATGTCGCCGCGGGTCGGAGCGGTGCGCTCGCCGGTGCGTCCGCTTCGCTCCGACCCTCGGACTCCGTCGATCAGTTTCTCCCTCCTCACCCGAGTCGTTTCCAAATGGCCAAGAAGGCGCTCGATCGCGAATACGTCTGGCTCCAGTGCTCGGAGTGCGGCGACCTGAACTACCGGACCAACATCCGCGTCAAGGGCGGCATCGCCGAGAAGCTCAAGGAAGGGCTCCAGAAGTACAGCCCGCGGCTTCGCAAGCACACGCTGCACAAGATCAAGCGGAAGTGAGCCGATCGGGCGCGCTGCCGCCGCGATCGAGGCTTCCGTCCACGGACGCCAGTAGCTCAATTGGCAGAGCAGCGGATTCCAAATCCGCAGGTTGAGTGTTCAAGTCACTCCTGGCGTGTTCGGCGTCGGGCCTGCCGATGACAGGCAGGCCCGCGTCCTTCCTCGGAGCATCCATGTACAAGAGCGGACAGGGATACTGGACGCGCACGATGACGAGCATCGCGGCAGGCGTGCTCGCCTGCTTTGCGGGGGTCTGGCTCGGCGAAGAGCTGCGCGGCCGGACGTGGGGGGCCATCGAGCCCATCTACGTCGCGGCGACCGTCGGCGTGATCGTCGTGGCGATCTGCGGCGCGATCATCTACTGGCTCGTGGGCGTGAAGCCTGGATCGGTCGACTTCCTCATCGCCACCGAGGCGGAGATGAAGAAGGTCAACTGGTCGACTCGCCGCGAGATCTTCGGTTCGACGTGGGTCGTGATCGTGCTCACGGCGCTGATCACGGTCTACGTCTTCGCCTTCGACCAGGTCTTCGCCTTCGTCTTCACCTGGATGAAGGTCCTAGACGCCGGAATCTGATGGAACACCTCGACCTCGAACACGATCCGGCCTCGCCCTCTCCTGATGGCGACCCCGCTGCGGCGCCCGGGGTCCCCGACGACGCTGCGAGTTCCGCAGCGGGGGGGAGCGCCGGTTCGTCGGCCGCGCCGGCCGAGGAGCCGACCGCCGCGGCCGCCGAGGAGCCCGCCGCGGGCCCGAAGGCGAAGTCGCTCGGCCGAGGAGCGCGCAAGCGCGGCGATCAGCCCTCGCCGAGGACGCTCACCGGCGCCGGCGTGGCCACGTCGAAGGCGCTGATGTCGACGCGGCGGGCGCGACCGGCGAAGGCGTCCGAGGCGACGGCCGCTCAGAGCGCCGCGCCCGCAGAGGCGGGCTCGGACGAGGAGCGCTTCGATCCGGCGACCGACCTTCCCATGTACCGCGAGGGCATGGACTGGTTCGTCCTCCGCGTCGCGTCCAACAAGGAGAGCTCGGTCCGGGAGACGCTCCTTCGAAAGGTCCAGATCGAGGGGATGGAGGATCTCGTCGGCCGCATCATGGTGCCGACGGAGAAGACCAAGACCCTCAAGGCGGGCAAGCAGCGGATCACGGAGACCAAGCTCTATCCGGGCTACGTCTTCGTCGAGATGAAGCTGGAGCCGGATGGTCGCATTCCGCAGGATGTCTTCTTCCTCATCAAGGAGACCAGCGGCGTCGGCGACTTCGTCGGCACCGCAGGCCGGCCGACGCCGATGGCGACGCACGAGGTCGAGAAGATGCTCTTCGACTCGCGCCGCCCCGAGGAGGCGCCGACGCTGAAGATGGACTTCCGCAAGGGAGACAGCGTCACGATCAAGGAAGGCCCCTTCGAGAACTTCCGCGGCACCGTCGACGAGCTGCTGCCGGATCGCGGTCTTGTTCGCGTCCTTGTGACGATCTTCGGCCGGCAGGCGCCGATCGAGCTCGAGTACTGGCAGATCGCCAAGGCCGAGGACGAGGGAGGCTGAGCCGCCCCGCAGCGCGGCCAACCGGCGCCGGAGCGCTGCGAGGTCGGCGGTGCGCTGAGACATGACCGCGATCGTCGACAGCGCCACCTTCCGCTCCCGCCTCGAGACGCTCGAGCGGCTGCTCTGGAAGGACGGCTGCGCGGGGATCGTGGAGCCTCCGCGTCCGGCCGAGATCGTCGATCGGGTGCTCGAGCTGAGCGATCTCTACACGGTCGAGCGCGATCTGATCGCGTCGCTTCCGCTCCGTCGCGGGCACCTCTCGGCGCGGGTTCTCTACTTTCTCTGCGCAGACGCTCCGAAGGTCCACCTCGTGCTCGACGAGCTGCGCTCCCGGCGCGCCGGACCGCACCCTGCGCCACGCCGCGTTCTCGATCTCGGTGCGGGCGTCGGTGCGACCGCGGCAGGGCTCCTGCTCTCGCTCGCGCCAGGGACGGGACCGATCGAGATCATCGGCATCGATCGGGATGGCGCCGCGCTTCAGGCGTGGCGGACCGTCGTGGACCGCTGCGCCGAGATCGCGGGCATCGAAGTCGCCGCCCGCGCCCTCGAGGCCGACCTTGCCGCGGACGCGAGCCGCTCCGCGTTCGGAGGAGCCGATCTCGCCGTGGCCCAGGCGGTGCTCAACGAGACCCTTGACGGCGGGACCGCGCCGCGGGTCGCGCCGCCGATCGCCGCGTGCATCGCCGGCATCGCCGGTTCGATGGAGACGATCCTGATCGAGCCGGCGCTGCGCATCGCGACGCGTCCGCTGCACGGGCTCCGCGACGACATGGTCGCCCGGGGGATCATCCGCGTGCTGGCGCCATGCCTGCACGAGGGTCCCTGTCCGATGCTGACCACGCCGCGCGACTGGTGCCACGAGGTCCGTCACTGGCCGCCGACGCCGCGCGTCGCGGAGATCCAGTCGCTCACGCGACGGCGCGACGATCGCGTCCGGTTCTCCTTCGTGGCCACTTCGCCGCGGCGCGGAGAGTCCGACGCGGCCGCTGCACCCGGCGCGAGCGCCGCGACTGCTGAAGCGGCCGATCGCCGCGGGGCTCACGCTGCGGCCCGCATCGTCAGCGACGCGCTCGCGAGCAAGGGCAAGGTCGAGCGCTGGCTCTGCTGCGCGGATGGCGTCCTGCGCCGGGTGCGCCTGCTTGACCGCGAACGAACCGAGTCCAACGCAGCGATCGCACGAGCCCGCCGCGGCGCGCTGCTCACGATCGAGGGTCTGCCGCCCGGCGGCCGCGTCGACCCGTCGGTCCGTGTCGCCCCGCTCCTCGCCGCGGGTCGCTGACCGTTCGACGAGCGGGCCGCGCCGCCCCTCTGGCAGAAGAGCCGCCGCGCCGATCGACGCCGGGCGGGGCGCGGTCGACGAGCCGCCTCCAGCGGCGACCCCCGAGCAGCGCCAGCGACCAGCGACGGACCGGCGACCGGACGGACGGACGACGCTGGAGCGGCGACGCGAGGTTCGGTACCTTCGAGGACTCGCGAGCCCGTCCCGCGCGGCGCCCGCGGAGCCAGTTTCTGCTGATCCAGCTTCGGGGAGTGCGTCGCGCGGACCGGCCGGCCGGCGCGGGTGCGACGCGACCGCTTGGCACACGCACACCTCTCCTCTCCCATGACCACGATCCAGCGAGCCGCGTCAACCTCCGCCTCCGACGATGATCGCGACGCGATCGCCGCGCGGGCGGCGCAGCGCGAGCGATACCTCGCGATGGATCTGCTCCGGTTCATCACGTGCGGGTCGGTCGACGACGGCAAATCCACGCTCATCGGCAGGCTCCTCTGCGACACCAAGAGCATCCATCAGGATCAGTGGGAGGCGGTCCATCGGACGAGCCTGCAACGCGGCGACGCGCGGGTCGACCTGGCGCTGCTCACGGACGGCCTGCGCGCCGAGCGCGAGCAGGGGATCACCATCGATGTCGCCCACCGCTACTTCTCGACGCCGCGGCGCAAGTTCATCCTCGCGGACACTCCCGGGCACGTGCAGTACACCCGCAACATGGTCACGGGCGCGAGCAACGCCGAGCTGGCCCTGATCCTCGTCGACGCTCGGCAGGGCATCCTCGAGCAGACTCGCCGGCACGCCTATCTCGTGGCGCTGCTCGGCATCCGCAGGCTGGTGCTCTGCGTCAACAAGATGGACCTCGTCGGGTGGGATGAGAGCGCGTTCCGGCGCATCGTCGGGAGCTTCGAGGAGTTCACCGGCAAGGCGGGCCGCGCGGGCTCGGTCTTCGAGGGAGTCCGGACCGTGGCGATTCCGATGTCGGCGCTGCTCGGAGACAACGTCGTCCTCCGCTCCGATGCGGCGCCGTGGTACTCGGGGCCGCCCCTGCTCGAAGTCCTCGAGACCGTTCCGGTGGATGCGGCGGGCGCCCTGCCCGCTGCGCGGCTCTTCGTCCAGTGGGTCATTCGGCCGCACTCGGACGCGCACCACGATCACCGCGGCTATGCCGGACGGGTCGCGGCGGGGACGTTCGCGGTCGGACAGGAGGTCGTCGCCCTTCCGGGAGGGCAGCGGTCGCGGATCGCGAGGATCGAGCTCGACGGTCCGATCGACTCCTGCCGAGCGCCGCAGTCGGTCGCGCTTCACCTCGCCGATGACATCGATCTGGGCCGCGGCGATCTGCTCGTCGCGGCCGCTGCTGAAGGCGCGGAGGCGCATCCGCCGCGCGTCGTCCGGTCGCTCGATGCGACGCTCGTCTGGATGCACGAATCGCCGCTGCTCCCCGGTCGCCGCGTCGTGGTCAAGCACGGCGCTCGATACGTCAAGGCGATCATCGCCGCGCTTCATCACCGGCTCGACGTACACACGCTGGAGTTCGAGCCGGCTCCGCGGCGGCTCGAACTCAACGACATCGGCCGCGTCGGCCTCTCGCTCTCGGCGGCCATCGCGTGCGACGCCTACGCCGACTGCCGGGAGACCGGGTCGTTCATCGTGATCGACGAAGCGACGAACGCGACCCTCGCGGGCGGGATGATCGAAGGCCGGCACGGAGGGAAGGCGCTGTGAGCGCCGGGGAGTCGGCGGCGCTCGGCAGGAGCTCGCCCCCTGAGATCCACTGGCATGGCAGCACGCTCACGCGGGCGGAACGTTTCGAGCGCCTCGGGCGCGGAGCGACGATGTGGTTCACCGGCCTCTCGGGCTCCGGCAAGAGCACGATCGCCGCGGCGCTGGAGGCGACCCTCATCCGTTCGGGCGTGCGGGCGTATCGGCTCGACGGAGACAACGTCCGCACCGGACTCAACAGCGACCTCGGCTTCGGCGCGAGCGCACGGACGGAGAACGTCCGGCGCCTCGCCGAGGTCGCGCGGCTCATGGCGGATTCCGGCGCCATCGCGATCGTCAGCGCCATCTCCCCCTTCCGGGCCGACCGCGCATTCGCTCGGCGCGTGCATCAGTCCGATCGCGAAGGGGCGCTCAGCTTCATCGAGGTCTTCGTCGACGCGCCGCTGGCAATCTGCGAGGCGCGCGACCCCAAGGGCCTCTATCGCAAGGCGCGGGCCGGGGAGCTGCCCGGCTTCACCGGAATCGACAGCCCCTACGAGGCGCCGGAGGCGGCGGACATCGTCCTCGACGCGCGGCGTTCATCCGTCGAAGAGTCGGTGCGCACCTGTCTCGGCGCTCTCGCCGAACGCGGGCTCGGCTGATCGATCACGGTTGCGGCCGAAGCGACGGAGACGACGGCTCAGACGCGGAGCAGGCCGCGGAAGCCGCGCGCGGCGAAATACGCCTGCGCGCCGTTGTGGTACACGAAGACCCGGCCGTATCGCCGATCCGCGAAGAGTGCGCCGCCGAGCGAACGGACCTCCGGCGGCGTCTGGATCCAGCTCGATGTCCGCAGGTCGAACTCGTCGAGCTCCTGAAGCGCGCGGTACTCCGACTCGCTCAGGAGCGCGACGCCCATCGCGGCCGCGCTCTCGACAGCGCATCCCTCCGGGCGGTGCGCCGCGCGGGACTCGAGGCCATCGCGGTCGTAGCAGAGGCTCCGACGGCCTGCGGGGCTCTCGCGAGCGCAGTCGCAGAAGATCACCGGGCCATCGGCACGGTCGCGGCCGATGACGTCCGGCTCTCCTCCGCTGAGCTCCATCCGCTTCAGCGTCGCCAGCGCCGATGGTGAGGCCCGGAGCCGTCGCTCCACCTCCGACCATCGAATCCGCCGGTGTCGCCCGGGGTTCGCGTCGAATCGCGACTTCAAGAGGTGCAGCAGCGCCTCGTCGTCGCCCTCGCGGGCCGGTCTCTTCAAGCTCGATCCTCCTGTTCGCTCCGTCGCCACGCAATGGCTGCCATCTGATGGGCAGGCGCGCGCGAGTCTACTCGGATCGTCGGCGATCGATGGCGTCTGCCAGCCCCGGAGCGCGGATCGCTCAGTCCATCACCTCCGGAGAGGTTCAGCGGAAAGCCACTCCGGATGCGCCTCGAGGATGGCGCGGCGATGCGCGAAGATGCCCTCGACGTCGCGGCGGACGACCAGCGGGTGGCTCAGCGCAGCCAACGGCGCCCGGTACTCGACGCGATCGATCATCCGCGTGCCGCCGCCGAGCGGCTCAAAACGGTGCTCGTGGCGCCAGAGTCGGTAGGGGCCCCGGACCTGCTCGTCGACGAAGCGGTTCGGAGGATCCCACGCGGAGATCAGCGTCCGCCAGCGGATCGGAAGGAACCTCCAGCGAAGCCGGTAGTCGATGATCGTCCCTTGCCGCATCGCGATCGGCGCGGGCGTGAGGACGCGGAAGCGAAGCCACGGCGGCGTGATCCGCTCCAGGTTGCTGGCGTCGGCGAAGAAGCCCCAGAGCTCCTCCGGCGGCGCGGGCAGGATCTGCTCGGCCTCGAAGATGCAGCACCCATCCGGCAGGGAGCGCGACGGCATCGGAACGGCGGGTCGGGAGGGTGCTGCGGTCACTCGACACCCTTCGGCGGGGGCGGGCCCTCCGATGCTCCCGGCGGGATCGGGCGTCGCGGAGGCTGCCGCGGAAGGAGCTCCGACTGCCGCGCGGGAGCACGAACGCGGCGGCGGTGGAACATCTCCGCGACCGCGTCCGATCCCGACTCGCGTCGTTCTCATCCCATCTGTCAGCGCAGCCTCGGTGGCGCGGGGCGCCGGGCTGATCCGGCCGCTCTCAACACTCCAGCGCCCCTTGTCTCCTGCTGCGGCGTCCGGAAGCGGCGTTCTGCTGCGTCGAAGCTCGCATCTGGCGCTTGATGGCCCGCAGCGGGCCACCGGCGCCCCATCTGCTTCGCTTCTTCTTGCAGAACATCCGCTTCCGACCGCCTCGCGACGGACCCAAGGGGCGCTGGAGTGTTAAGCGCGACCATCCCAGCGGTACTCCATGTACTCGGCCGCGGCGACGGCTCGATCGTGGCCGAAGCGCGTCGCGACGAGGTGCAGCGCCATGTCGATCCCGGCCGAGATTCCGCCGCTGGTGATCACCGATCCGCAGTCGATCACGCGGCGGTCGGGCCGGATGACACAGCTTGGCGCGAGTTCCTTCAGGCGCTCAAGGCAGAGGTGATGCGTCGTCGCCTCGCGGCCCTCGAGCAGACCGGCGCGGGCGAGCAGCCACGCGCCGGTGCAGACGCTCGCCACGGTCGTGCCGGAGGCGTGGCAGCGGCGCAGGAACTCGAGGAGCGCGACATCCTCCAGCAGCGCGCGGATGCCGTACCCGCCCGGCACCACGAGGAAGGCCGGAGCGGCGCCGCCGGGAGCGGCATCGTCGACGGTCATTTCCGCAGCGATCGCGAGCCCGTGCCGGGCCCGGAGCTGGTCGGCGGCAGCGATCGCCCCGACTCCGGTCGTGGCGCCGATCGACCGTGGTCGGGGCGGGGCGACAGCCACCACGTCGAAGAGCCGTTCGCCTTCGCCGTCGCGGGCGACCGAGAAGACCTCGAGCGGACCGGCGAAGTCGAGCAGCTCGACGTCGGGGAAGAGCAGGACGAAGACGAGGGGCTTCTTCATCTGATGGGGACCGGGCGCTGCGGTGTTCGACGGTCGAGGGGGTGCGCCGGCAGGCTGCGCGGCGATCGGGATCTCCGAGAAGCGACCCGGTCCCGCGCTCACTCCAGCTCGCCTTCGAGCGCATCTCTTCCGGGACGCGGCGCCTGCGTGCGGCCCTTCTCCTCCTCCGGAAGCCGCAGCGGCAGGATGATCGAGAAGGTGCTCCCTCGGCCCGGCTCGCTCTGCACGCCCACCGCGCCGCCGTGCTCCTCGGCGATCTTGCGCGTCACTGCGAGGCCGAGTCCGGTGCCGCGCTGCCCCTTGCTCGAGACGAACGGCTCGAAGATGCGATCACGGATCTCCGCGGGAATCCCCTCTCCGTTGTCGATCACCGCGATCTCGGCGCTCTCGCTCGCGGGATCGTGGCGAGCGCGGATGACCACCCTCCCGCGCCGGTCCGGCGCGGCGTCGATGGCGTTCCCCACGAGGTTCGTCAGCGCCTGGTGCATGGCGTTGAGGTCGAGCGGGATCGGCGGCATCGCCGGGTCGAGATCGAGCGCGATGGACACCGAGCGGCGCTGCGCGTGCGGCTGAACGAGCTCGATCACCTCGCGAAGCAGCGGCCCGACCGCCACGAGCTCGATGTCGAGGCTCCGCGGCTTGCTCCAGACCAGCATGTTGAGCGTCAGGGCGAGGATCCGGTCGAGATTGCGGGAGAGGATCGGCCATCCCTCGCGCGCCGCCTCGAGGTCGCCGCGCGCGAGCGAGAGCTCCACCGCGTCGGCTCCCCCGCGCAGCCCCTGGAGGATGTTCTTGATGGAGTGGCTGAGCGTCGCCACGGTGTCGCCCATCGCGGCCAGCCGTTCGCGCTGCATCATCGATGCGACCGCCGCGGCGCCTTCGAGGGCCAGCCCGACATGCTGACCGATGTGGCCCAGCAGGCGCAGCTCGGGCTCGGCCCAGCGGAAGTCGGCGAGGGAGCTGTCGATGTGGATCACGCCGAGCACCCTCCGCCCGCTGCGGATCGGAACGCAGATCGCCGTGCGGATGCCGTACGCCTGGACCGAGTCGCCGCTTCTGAAGCGCTGGTCGGTCATCGCGTTGGTCGAGAGGACGCCCTCGGCGCGCTGGAGCACATGCTGGACGATCGTGCGGCTGACGGGAATCTCGCCCTCGGCCACCGTGCGCGGTCGGGTGCGATAGCGCACGGCCGCAGGGAGCAGCCGGGTCGAACCCTCCGGTGCGAGGAGGATGAAGCCGCGCTCGGGGTCGAACTCGCGGAAGACCATGTCGAGCACGCGCGGCAGCAGCTCCTCGGCGGTCAGCGCCGTCGCGGTGGTCGCGGTGAGCTCGTAGATCACGCGCAGATGCTCGCCCGCGATGCGGAGCGCGTCGGCGCCTCCCGAGGCTGATCCAGCGGCGGACGCGGGCTCGTCGGGACCGATGTGGCTCGTGACGGCGTGGTCGATCTCGTCCGGCCCGAGGAGGGAGATCGGACTTGGCGGTTCGCGATCGGGCTCGCTCGCGAAGCGCATCACCGTCGACCCGCAGCGGATCTCGTCGCCCGGCGCAAGCCGCACCCGACCGACGATCGCGGTTCCGTTGACGAAGGTGCCGTTGGCGCTCTCGAGATCTCGGAGGTACCACGCGCCCCCGTCGGGGGTCAGCTCCGCCTGCCGCCGGCTGACGGCGTGATCCGAGATGGGCAGAGCCTCGCTCGAGCGTCCGATGAGCTGCGGTTCGTCGGGCGGCAGCCGGAACGTGCGCCCACGCTCCGGACCCTCCACGACGTGCAGGACATGCATGCGGCGAGTGTATCGACGCGGTGCGCGTGCCCGGGCGGGGCGCTGTAGTGCTAGTCGCCGAGGATCGCGCGGGCGAGCTCGGCGTAGGTCCGGCGCCGGCCCGCGGGATCGACCACCCACGAGTCCTCATAGGCCGAGAGCGCGTCGAGATCGCTGCGAGCGCCCTCGACGTTGCCCTGGGCGAGCCGCGCCTGCATCCGTCCGAGCAGGGCCTTCGCGGCGGTGCGCCCATGCTCCTGCGACGGGCTTGCGACCGAGGCGATCGTCGACTCCGGAAAGCGCTCGATCAGCTCGGTGAATGCCTGCTCCGCATCGGCGACCAGCCGCATCCGCAAGTACGTCGTCCCGACGTTGAAGAGCGCGTCGTCGGCGAGGTCGCCCTTGGGATCCGCCGCGATGGCGTCCTGGAAGAGGTGGATCGCATCGAAGGCGAAGCCCTGCATCGCCCGCTCCACGGCTTCGTGGAAGAGCGCCGCGGCGGCTGCCGGCCCGCGGCGAGCGCGGGCGCCCGCGACCGGACGCGGCGCCGAGCGCCCCTTCCCGCTCACCCGCTTCTTCGATCTCGGCGAGGGGCTTGCCTTGGCCTTCGCCGCCGCCGGGGCGCGATCGGGGCGTCGGGCAGCGCTGCGCGGGGCGGTGCTCAGCGCGCCCTTGGTGCGCGCGGGCTTCGCTGCGGTGCCGCGCGCGGGCGCCTTCGACTTCGCTGCCGCGCCCGCTGCCGCCGACCGGGACGCCGCGCTCGACGCGCGCTTGGCGCCGCCGGCACGCGCCGGGGACGCCGCGGACCGCTTCGCGCCGGAGGCGCCTCGCGACCCGGTCGGCGTCGTCGAGCCCCGCGCCGGGCTCGATGGGCGACCGGCGGCCGGGCGAACGGTGCGGGCGCTGCGACTGGTTCGGTTCGTCGGGGTTCGGGCCATCGTCAAGCTCGTTCGGTGTGAAGGGGAGGCTTCCAGAGCGTACCGGAGGATTCGCCCCGGATTGGCGGATCGCGTTGCATTTCCGTTCAGACTCCGCGCGGAAGCGCTCCGGCGGGATGACCGATCCGGGAGCGGACGCTTCGCGCGGCCGGCCTCGCGCCGGCGACGCTCGCGCTAGAGCCGGTCGAGCCAGACCGCGCGCTTCTCGTTGTACTCCTCGAGGGAGAGCACGCCGGCGTCGAGGAGCTCCTTCAGCTCGCGAAGTCTCGTCACGGGGTCGCCGACCGCGGTGGTGACGCCGACCGGATTGAGAGTGGGATTGAGGGCCGGGTCGCGCATCATGTTGGCCATGGCGCCGGGGATCATCATCGCGAGTCCCAGATTCATGCCGGTCGCCATCGGGTTCCCGCCGCCTCCTCCCTCGCCGCCGCCGGGGTTCGCGGCCATCGTCTTCATCGCGTCGGTCATGCCGACCTGCTGGTAGGACGTGCCCGCGTCCCGGAGCATCCGGGCGCCCTGGGACTTCGCCGCGAGCTCGCCGACGATCGCCACGTTGCGATTGAGCGTCGCCTGGATCTCCTCGGTCGTCGAGATGCTGTTGACGGAGAGCTCGACGAGCTCGAGCCCGAGCGTGGCGAACTCCGGCGCGAGCACGGCACGGACGCCCATGCCCAGCTCCCGGAGGAAGCGGGGGAGCTCGTTGAACGAGCGCTGAAGCGACGCGACGCCGTCGATCAGCGCCGAGACGAGATACTGCGATCTGAGGTAGTCCTCGATGTCGCGGCTTTGGAACCGCGGGCGCGTCCCGACCAACTTGGGAACGAAGATGCTCGCATCCGCGACGCGGATCGCGAAGCGGCCGTGCGAACGCACCGGGACCTGCATCAGGACGGGATCGGGGATGTAGACCGGCTCAGGCGTTCCCCACTTCAGGTCGCGGAAGAGGCTGGTGGCGACGAAGTACACCTCGGCGCGGAAGGGCGTGTTGCCCTTGCCGTAGACGAGCCCCGAGATGAAGTTCGTCAGCGCCGGGATCTGCTGCGTGGTGAGCACGTAGCGCCCGGGATCGAACTTCGCCATCGGCTTCCCGTCGCGGAAGAAGAGGGCGACCTGGCCTTCGCGCACGATGAGCTGGGATCCCCATTCGATGATCCCTTCGCCCTGAGCGGGCATGCGCATCGCCATCACGTCGCCGAGGGAGTCCCTGAACTCGATGATCTGGGCAAGTTTCGCCATTGGGGGATGCCGTTGTAAGGAAGGACCGTCGGATGAAGGCTGACTCGGATCGGATGCGCGCCGCCCCACCGTCGAGGGCTCAGGGGCGGCGGTGAAAGCGACCAGCGTATCGGCAGGAGCGCTCCATGCGGCGCGCCTCCCGGCGCGACGCCGGCACACGGGAGCGGCTTCAGTCGCCGAGCCCCTTGACGAGGTCGTCGCGAGCGCGGAGGGCGTTCTCCAGGTCGGCGATGGCGCCGCGAACGGCGTCGATGGAGGTCTCGTCTGCGTTGCGGAGGCCGTCGGAGGCGCTGCCGATGCGCTCGGCGAGCTCGCGGAGCCGCTCATCGTGCTCCTGGATCGCGTCCAGCTCGGCGACGTCGACCTTGGATGCGTCGAAGAAGCCGGAGTAGCCCGCAGGGGCGAGCCTGAGCCGATCCGCCGCGGTCGAGAGCGTGCGGCGGAGCAGCTCGAGGCTCTCGATGTGATCGAACCTCTGGCGTCGGGAGGCGTCGGCGATTGCCTCGTCGATCGCGGTGCGCGGTCGATCGAGCGACCGGACGATCGCCTCGCGCAGGAGCCGGTCGGTGTCGCGCCGCGTCTCGCGCGCGTTGTAGCCCTTGTAGCCGGGAATCCAGCCGATGAGCTTCTCGACGAGGTTTCGCTTCTGCGTCATGGAGTTCGTTCCTCCCTCGGGATCCACCGCAGACCGCCCTCGGGCGGGGCGGCGCAGGGCCGGATGGTAGTTCGGATCGGTCCGCAGCGATTCCGCCGCTCCCGCGATCCCGCCTCCCTCCGGACGGGACTCCGCGCGGCGCAGGGCGACGCAGCCGACGCTCGGTGCGCCGCGGGCGCTCCCAGCCACGTCGATCGCGCTCAGCCGCCCCACTCGAGCGACGCGTCGACGATCCGGTAGAGTCCGATGACCCAGTCGGCGACGACGAAGGGCTCGATCTCGAACCGGCCCGTGATCGTGCCGTAGCGGATCATGTGCTGGCCGCGCAGCGCGATCGGCTCGCGGAGCCTCACCTCGATCGAATCGAAGGGCGAGGGCGGCAGCCCGAGGCAGCAGCCGTCCCAGCGGTTGTACATCAGGAGGATCTCGCGCGTCCGCTCTTCGCTCGTGGCGGCTGCGAAGTAGCCGGTGATGCGAACCAGGTGGTCCCCGAGGCCGACGATTGAACGAGGCACGCTCTCGAGTCCCGCCGCCGCGTCGAACGTGCGCTCCGCCGATCGGAGCAGCTCCCACGTCGGACGGAACGGATCGAGCTCGCTGCCGCGTCCGCGGACCGGCGCGAGGAGCGCCGGCGCAGGCGCCGAGACCGGGGCGGCCTCGGACGCCGCACCGCCGTCCGGCGCCGACTCGACGGTCTCTCCGACGGCGTCACGCGCGACGGCAGAAGGAACGGGCTCCGGAGCCACCGCGCTCGAGCCCGCGGACGGGCTCTCGGCGCGGCGGTTCCGCGGCTCCTCGCGCGTCGGTCCGCTCGCGGGCGCGGCGCGCGCGGGCGCCTGGTGCACTGCGGCGGAGAGGAACGCGTCGGCGTCGATGGGTGCGCGGTGCGCGGCGGCGGCGCCGGGTGCCGCGGCCGCGTCGGGCGCCTCCGGCCCCCGGATCCCGGGAAGCTCGGCGCCGCCGTCGGGCCATCCTCGATGCGCGGGCGCTCCGCCCGAAGAGCCGAGCTTCAGCACCGACCAGAGCCCGGCGGCGAGAAGCACTCCGATGACGGTCCAGAGGAGGCGCATAGAGCAGCCTGTGGCGTAACACTACAGCGCTGGAACGCGTCGTCGCGAGGCAGCTCGGGGCGGCTTCTGGCAAGGAGCAGCGAAGGCTTCGGGCCGACGGCGTAGCCGCAGTGCTACGTCGAGGCCCGAAGCCGAGCTGCGACGCCGCCAGAACGCCGCATCCGGGCGGCCGCAGCAGACGAGGTCCAGCGCTGTAGTGGTAAGTGCTTCGGAGGCGAGGGCGAGCGGGGAGGCGAAGATCGAGGAGCCGCGACGAAGCAGAACGCCGCTTCCGGACGCCGCAGCAGGAGACAAGGGGCGCTGTAGTGCCAGGGTCAGCGTAGTCCTCGATGCGGCGAGGTCTCCTCCGCCGCCGTGACGGCACTGCGACCGATGCGCTGCGCCAGCCGAGCAGAGAGACGCGCCCGCCGGCCGGGATCTCGGGCGGCACGGCGGATCTGGCACTCCCAGACCACGACGATGCGCCACCCGGCCCGCCGCAGCGCGCGCTGGACGGCGCGGTCGCGCTCCACGTTGCGGGCGAACTTGGCCATCCAGAATCGGCGCCGCGTCGCCGGAGTGCCTGCGTTGCGGCACCGCGCGTGACGATGCCAGAAGCAACCGTGGACGAGCACGACCGTGCGATGCCGCGGCAGGACGATGTCCGGAGTCCCCGGCAGCGCCCGGACATGCAGGCGGAAGCGGTACCCCATGCCGTGCAGGACCGAGCGGACGAAGCGCTCCGGCTCGGTGTCGGTCGCGCGGATCGAGGCCATCACGCGACTGCGCTGCGCGGGCGTGAGGGTGTCGGCCACGGCGGACGGTAGCGTCGGCGCAGGCGGGCGCTTCGTTGCCGATTGTCGATTCTCGCCGGGTGCTCTCCGCCGATCGGCGATGATCCGCGGCGATGCTCGGGGACGGAACCGCAGCCACGGAGCGCGGCGCCGCGCGCGGAGGTCGCGGCGGAGGCGTCGGCGTCGTCGTCGCGCTGGCGATGACGGCGGGCGTCGCGCTCGGCGGGACGGCGGCCGGAGGGAGCTTCTCCGGCTGGAGCGCCGCCGGAAGCTGCGCCTGTCTTGCCGCGCTCCTCTGCGCCCTCGGCGGCTCGCGGCGCGCGGCCGGGGTGGCCCTCGCCGTGGCCGCCGGGACGATCGCGACGGCGTGGTCGGCTGGACGCTGGCATCGGGCTCCCGACGATGACATCGGTCGGCTCGCGCAGCGCATCGGCGACCATCCCACGCTCGTCCGCGTGCGCGGTCTCGTGGCCGAGGCACCGCGCCGGCAGGCGCGCCGCGGCGCGCTCGCTTCGTTCGATCGGCGACCGGTCCGATGGCGCGTGCCCCTCGTCGTCACGGGAATCCTCAGAGAACGCGCCGGCCCGGCGGGCGCCGAGACGATCGTCGAGTCGTCCTCGGGTCGGCTCTGGCTCAGCGTCTCCGGTGAGCGCCCGAGCTTCGTTCCGGGCGACTCGATCGAGGCGCTGGGGCGGTTGAGTCCGTTTCAGCCGCCGCGCAATCCGGGCGAGTTCGACGGCCGGCGGTGGGCGCGCGGGGAGGGTCTCGGAGGCGTCCTCTTCGTGGATGCTCCAGGGCTCATCCGCCCGGTCGAGCCGACGGCGGCGGAGCGGCGCCGCGCCCTCGGCATCGCGCTGCGCGGCGAGCTGCGCTCATTCGGGGAGATCACGCTCGAGGAGGGTCTCCCCGCGTGGATCGACGAGGAGCACCGCGCGCTCCTCCGTGCGATGTTCCTCGGCCGCCGCGACGACGCCCTCGCCGACCTCGAGGCCGCGTTTCAGCGCACCGGCGCCATCCACCTGATCGCGATCTCCGGCTTCAACATGGCGGTGCTCGCGACCACGACGCTGCTCATCGTCCGCCGGAACCGAGCGCCGCGCCGCTGGAACGCGCTCGCCGTCGCAGCCGTGGTCGCGGCGTACCTCGGCATGGTCGACTCCCAGCCGGCGGTGCTCCGCGCGGGGGCGATGATCCTCGTCGTCTGCGCCGGCGACGCGCTCGGCCGTCGCTGGTCGACGCATGGCATCTTCGCCGCCGCGGCGATCATCCTGCTGCTCGATGCCCCTGCACGGCTCGAGAACGCCGGGTTTCAGCTCTCCTTCGCGGTCGTCGCGGCGCTGATCTGGATGACCCCCCGGGTGCGCCGGCGCTGGTTCGGGCCTCCGGATCTCGGAGCATCGACGCTCGCTGCAACGGGGCGAGAGGCCCTTCGGACCGCGCTGGTCGCAGCGCTCTGCGCGTGGCTGGTCTCGACGCCGCTGACCATCCATCACTTCGGGATGATCTCGCCGCTCTGCGCGCCGCTCTCGCTGGTGGCGATCCCGCTGGCCTCGGCGCTCCTCGCGACGGGCTACGTCAAGATGATCGTCACGCTCCCGGCGCCGCTGCTCGGGGAGGCGCTCGGGGCGGTGGCGGCGCTGCTTGCCGAGGCGCTTGCCGGTCTCGTGCGGCTCGCCGACGGGGTGCCGGGGGCGGTCGTGCACGTTCCACGGCCGGGCATCGCGTGGGCTCTTGCGGCGCTGGCGGCGCTCGGCGTGTGGGGGCTGCGCCGCAGCGGCCGCGGCCTCGGTGCCCTGACCTGCGTGGCGGTGATCCTCCTCGCATGGCTCCTCTGGCCGCTGCGCCCGTGGCGAGAGCTTCCGATCCTGCGGCTCGACGCCCTCGCCGTCGGCGATGGCAGCGCCCTCCTCATTCGCAGCGCCGCGACGGCGGCGCTCTTCGACGCCGGGGGATCGAGCACGGCCGTCGGCGAGCGCACGATCGTTCCGGCGCTTCGCGCGCTCGGCGTTCGGCGGCTCGACGCGATCGTGATCTCGCACGCGAACCTCGACCACTACGGCGGACTGCCCGAGGTCCTCGCGGCGTTCCCCGTCGGACAGCTCGTGCTGACCGAGGCCACGCTCGCCGCAGCCGAGCGTCCGCGATCGCCCTTCTCCGCGGCGCTCGCCGGCGCAGCGCCTTCGATCCCGGTGAGGGTCGCCCGCCGCGGCGATCGGCTGCGGCTCGGTGCGGCCGAGTGGACGTGGCTGCACCCGCCGGAGGGGTGGACAAGCCGCGGTGAGAACGACGCATCGCAGGTCGTGCGCATCGCCGTCGGCGGGGCGTCGCTGCTCCTCTGCGGAGACATCGAGGCTCCCGCGATGGAGCGGCTGCTCGCCGTCGATGGTCCGGCGCTGCGATCGTCGGTGCTCGAGCTTCCCCATCACGGAAGCTGGCATCCGACGGCCGAGCGCTTCGTGGACGAGGTCGGCCCGACGATCGTCGTGCAGTCGACCGGCCCCGGCCGCCTTCGCCGCGATCGCTGGCTCTCCCTTTCCGGGCGCGAGCGCACGGTCACGGCGCTCGATGGAGCCTGCACCGTGGAGCTTCTCCCGGACGGCGCGTGGAAGAGCGCGCGCTGGCTCGACGGGGATCGGAGTCGATGATGCTCGCTGGCGCAACCGGTACACTGCGGCCCGGGAGTCATGCGCGACATCTCCGACGACGCCCCGCTCATCGAGGGATTCGAGGTGCTCTCGCGCCTTGGCGGCGGTGGCTTCGCGTCGGTGTGGAGATGTCGGGAGCACGCCAGCGGCCGGGTGGTCGCGATCAAGGTCCCGCTGCGGGAGACCGCGACCCCTCCCTTCCTGGAGCGGTTCGACGAGGAGTGCACGCTCCTTCTGCGGCTGCGCGGCCATCCCAACGTGATTGCCGTCATCGCGCGGACCACGGCGACGCTGCCCGACGGCTTGCGCGTGCCGGCCTTGGTGATGGAGCACGTCGCCAACGGGCGTGCGCTGCTCGATCACGCGGAGCATCGGCAGCTCGATCGCGCGGGGAAGCTCCGGCTCTTCGAGGCTGCCTGCGCCGGCGTGGCGCATCTTCACCGCGCCGGCGTCGCGCACCTGGACCTGAAGCCGGGCAACATCCTCGTCGACGACCTCGGAGCGCCGAGGGTGATGGACCTCGGCGCGGCCAAGGTGATGCTCGCCAACGACGTGCGCAGCGCGTTCTTCACGCCGCAGTACGCCAGCCCGGAGCAGCTCCGCGGGACGCCGGAGGCGCTGGATCAGTCGAGCGACGTCTACTCGCTCGGGAAGATCCTCGCCGCGCTGATGGCCGGGCCCGACTGCATCGCGATCCCGCGCGACCTGCCGCAGGAAGAGCGGCTGCGCACCGCGTGTGCTTGGAGCGCGGATCGCTTCGCCGCCGCCCTGCCGCGACCGGACCCCGCGATCGAGGCGATCGTGCGCCGCTGCACGGCGCCGAGCCCGGCGGACCGCTACCACGACGCAAGCGAGGTTCGCGACGCGGTGGCGGAGGCCGGCGCGCCCTGGGTCGGCTCGGTCGTCGGAGATCTGCTGCGGACGGGACGACGCATCCCGACGCCGCTGCGCGCCGTGGTCGTCGCCGCGGCGCTTGCGCTGGCGGCGGCGCTGCTGACGCCGGAGCTCATCGGTCGGCTGGTGCTCGGCGGCGCCGGCGTGCGCATCAAGGCGGCGATCCCCGCTCTCGACGAGATCAGCCACGTGCGGATCGTGGTCGTCACCGATGACGCCCGCGTCGTGAATGCGGAGGCGGCGCCGGTCGATCTCGCCGGGCTCGGCGCCGCGTTCGGAGTCGAGGGCGTCGACGCGAGCCGCCCGCGCTCGATCCGCGCCCTGCATGCGCTGCTCGTCGACCGGTGTGCCGAGGCGGGAGCGGCCGCGATCGTCTTCGACATCGCCTTCCCGCCGGTGCCGCCGGAGGATCCATCCGCTTCGGCGACCGCCGCGCTCGCGGAGTCGGTTCGCGGCGCGGCGGTGGATCACGGCTGTCCGGTGATCGTCGGCGTGCAGGGCGCGCATGCGCGGCACGAGGGCCAGCTCGCGGCCGCGCTCGCCGAGGCCGGCGCCGCGACCGGGTTCATGAACGTGCTCTTCAGCCGGGAGTACGGCTGGGTGGTGCCGCTGGTCACCCAGCCCGCGCTGCAGCGCCCGCGCGCATCGCTTGCTGCGGCGGCGGTCGCGGCGCTGCGGTCGGCGGATCCGGGCGTCCGGAACGGGTGGGTCCCGTCATCGCAGGCGAGCTTCGAGCTCGATGAGGCGGCGCTTCTCCTGGCGATCCTGCCGCCCGATAGGCCGGGCCTCCGCGTTGCGTTGCTCGGCGTCGGACGAGCGCCGCTCACGGGTCGGGGGCATCGGCAGGAGTCGATTCCGGGCGTCGAGGATGGCGATCGAATGGCGCTCCGCGCCGTCGCGATGGCCCCGCGCGCGCGGCTCGAGTCGGCCACGCTGACGATCGACGAGCTGCTCGGGCTCGACCTCTCTGAGCTTGGGAGCGCAGTTCGAGGCAGACTGGTGCTCGTCTCCGCCAACTACGTCGGGGAGCGCCTCGAGGCGCTGCTCGCCGGGACCCTCGACGCGGCGGGGCGGGAGAAGCTGCTGGCCGACGCCGATCTGATGTTCCTCGAGGACGGTCGAGTAGCGCCCAAGGCGTGGATTCACGCCTCGCTGATCGAGGGAATCCTGAGCGGTCAGCCCGCGACGATCGAGACGCAGCAGTTCCAGCTCTGGATCTTCGGAGCGGCCCTGCTCGGGGCCCTGCTCGGCCGTCCGCTGGGCGTCGCGCCGCGGACGCGCGGATGGGCCGAGGCCGGCGCCGGAGTCCCCGTTGGCGGCGCAGCGGATCCGCAGCGCGGGTCGGTGGGGCGAGCGCTGGCCCGCAGCGGGATCGTGCTTGTGCTCAGCGCAGGCGTCGGCGTCCTTCTGGTTGCGATCGTCGCATGGCTTGACGTCCCCCTCCCGCACTTCTGGCTCAGCCTGTTCGTGGCGGCCTCGTTGGGCGCTCTGCTCGCGATCGAGTACCGTCTCCTGCGCCCCCTCTGGCGGAGCGAACGCCGGGGAGCGGGCGATTCCGCGTGAACCTTCGCAAGGGAGCACTCATGCATCGACCTTTCCGCGCCGTCGCGCGCCGTCGAACCGGGAGCTCGGCTCTCGTGGCGATCCTCGCACTGGCCACCTCCTGCGCAGCGCCTCCCGCGGGAGATCCGCCGCCGCAGCTCGCTCGGCTTGCGCAGGTCCAGGGCTCGCAGACGGTCCACGCGACCGCTCGGCTCGGGTCGGGTGCCGCGGTGGACACGACGCAGCTCCTGGCGCTGCTCGGCCTGAGGACGGTCGAGGTTGCGCCTGAGCCTGCGGCCCGGGACCAGAGGGCCGCAGGAGGCGCCTATGTCTTCAACGTCATGCTCAAGGATGCGCGGTTGGTCCTCCGTGACGACGGCGCGGTCGAGCTCGAGCGCGGCATCATCCTGATCGACTCGACCTACAGAGCTCAGGGAGCGGACGGAGCGCCGCGCGCGGAGCGCGATCCGATGGACCCGAAGGGACATGCAGTCCCGCTCGAAGCGCTGGCGACCGCCTGCGGGCAGCTCCTGTCGACGTCGGGGGTGGCGATGGCCCCGTGGCCGCTCGGAGCCCTGCACGCGCCGCTCTGGGTGGCGGCGGCGGTCCCGCTCCCGCCGCTGTTCGTCGCTGCCCAGCAGGTCGCGGTCGCCAAGCCCAATCCGCCCTTGGTGGTTCGCCCGCCGATCGTCGCCGGAAGCGTGGGAACGCGATGGGTCGTCCAGTACCTCGCAGGCGATCGCCGCTCGGGCCCGACGGTGCGCGTCTTCCTCCGTTCCAAGGAGGATGATGCGCGGATCTGGGTCGGTCCTTCGGATCCGGCTGATCGCTCGCCGATCGTCTGGCTTGACGACCCGTCGCAGTATCTCGAGGTGGTCGGGGGGAGCTTTGCGTCGCTGCGGACGCTTCCGGTGACGCCGGAACTCGAGCGGATGCTCGTTGCGCTCGACCGCGAGGGTCGTGATCTCCTGGTCTGGACACAGCCGCGGCGCTGACGGTGCAGCGCCGCGCGCTCGGTACCCTCAGCCGATGCTCCTCGCCCAGAGCTACGTCAACACGCTCGACCCGGTGGCCCTGCCGATCGCTGGGGAGTTCGCGATCCGCTGGTACGGGCTCGCCTACCTGATCGGCTTCCTGGCCGGGTATCTGCTCCTGCGGCGCCTGCTCCGCAGCGGGCGAATGGGGATGCCGCCGGAGCTTCTGGACGACTTCGTCACGACGATGATCGTCGCGGTGCTCGTCGGCGGGCGCCTCGGTCACGTGCTCTTCTACGACCGGCCGATGCTGTGGGCGGTCGGATCGAGCTTTCCCTTCTGGGAGCCGCTGGCGTTCTGGCGCGGCGGGATGTCGAGCCACGGCGGGATCCTCGGCGTCATCCTCGGATGCTTCTGGTGGGGGCGCCGCCGCGGCGTGCCGGGCTGGCACGCCCTGGACCTGGTGGCGTTCGTCTGTCCGATCGGGCTCGGTCTCGGCCGCCTCGCCAACTTCATCAACGGCGAGCTGGTCGGACGGGCGTTGCCCGAGTCGCTGCGCGACGCCCCGCCATGGTGGAGCGTGAAGTACCCCGGCGAGATCCTCGAGCGCGGCTTTCCGATCGAGTCGCTGGCGCCGCTTGCGGAGAACTTCGACGCAGCCACGAGGGCGACCATCGAGTCATCGCGCGATCCGGCGTGGTCGCTCGCGGTGGCGGTCTATCAGGGGGCGATCAAGGGAACGCCGTCGCTGGTCGAGGGCGTCGCGCCGCTGCTGACGCCGCGATACCCATCACAGCTCGCGCAGGCGTTCACCGATGGCATCCTCCTGCCGATAGCGCTCGCGGTCGTCTGGCGCCGACCGAGGGTCGCGGGAGTCGTCTCGGCGTGGTTCGCCATCGCGTACGGCGCGCTGCGCTTCCTGACCGAGCAGATTCGCGAGATCGACGAGGGCGTCTGGATCCCGATGGGTCTCACTCTCCCGATGTGGCTGAGCCTCATCCTCGTGGGCGTCGGCATCGTGCTGCTGCTGACGATCGGGCGGCGAAGCGGCCCCATCTTCGGCGGCGCCTGGGGACCAGCGGGATCCACGGCGGCGGCGGTCCACCGACGCGGCGATGGGCCCGGCAGCGACCCACTCGGTGGATAACCGGCTTCAGGTTCGGGATCCGTCAGTGTCGATCGAGCCAGGTCGCGACCGGGGCGCGAAGAAAGCGCGCCCGAGTCGGGCGCACGCGCGCCGTCCTGTAGGTTGCACGCCGCGTCCCGACGGTGCTTCGTCGCGGCGCCGCAGTCCGTCCGAGGGGAACGCTGCCGGCGGTGTGCGCCGACCGACGCCTCCTCGGTCGGTCCCTCGTCGTCGCTGGTCGCCCGGAGGGGACGGGCCGGACGACGGAGTGACTCGCAGACTCGCAGGCTCTCCGCCGCCCGCCTTCGCGGGCGGCGGTGCTTCTTGCAAGGGCGCCACGCTCTGCGCTGCCGGAATAGGCTCGCCGCATCCATGCGATCACCAAGCCCAGGCGCGAATCGAGGGTCGGACGACGATCGGCAGGAAGCGATGCTCTCGCGGCGGACGGCGCTCCGCGCGCTCGCGGCGAGCGTCGGCGTCCCGCTCGCCGCCGCGCGCGGAGCTGCCGCAGGCGCCGGCGCTCCGGTCGATGGCGCGTCGGTCGTCAGCGCCGGCGCGCGGGGCGGCGCGGCGGGAGGCGGTGGCAGCGGCGAGGGGACTTCGACGGCTCCACCGCGCGACGCCGGCCCCGATCCCTCCGCTGCGCAGGGCGCCTCGGGAGCCGCACCGCTCGCCGCAGAGCCGCTCTACCGGATCTCGCTCGCGCAGTGGTCGCTGCATCGCACGCTCCGATCCGGCGCGCTCGAGGCGATGGACTTTCCCGTCGCCGCGCGCCGCGAGTACGCCCTCGACGCGATCGAGTACGTCAACACCTTCATGATGGCCGACGCGCCGCGCGACACCGCTCCGCGCGACGCAGCGTGGCGAAGCGAGCTGAAGAGGCGCTGCGAGGACCACGGCGTCCGGAGCCTGCTGGTGATGTGCGACGGGCTCGGAATGCTCGGTCACGAGGAGGACGCGCGCCGCGCGGAGGTCGTCGAACGGCATCGCCCGTGGGTGGAGTTCGCCGCCGGGCTCGGCTGTCACGCGATCCGGGTGAACGCGGCCAGCAGGGGCTCATGGGCGGAACAGAGGGATCGCGCCGCAGCAGGACTGCGGGCGCTCTGCGAGTTTGCGGATGGTCACGGCATCGACGTGATCGTCGAGAACCACGGCGGGCTCTCCTCGAACGGTCGCTGGCTCGCCGAGACGATCCGCGCCGTCGCCCATCCGCGCGCCGGGACGCTGCCGGACTTCGGGAACTTCTCGCTCGGGGACGGCACCACGTACGACCGCTACGTCGGCGTCGCGGAACTGATGCCGTACGCCCGGGCCGTCAGCGCCAAGAGCCACGACTTCGACGACGCGGGCAACGAGATCCACACCGACTACCGGCGGATGCTCGGCATCGTGCTCGACGCGGGGTATCGCGGCTGGATCGGCATCGAGTACGAAGGCTCGCGGCTCGAGGAGCCCGCCGGGATCCGCGCGACCAAGGCGCTGCTCGAGCGCGTGCGGGATGAGCAGACGCAGCAGCGGCGCGATCGCTCGGCGTCGACGAGCCGGTCGTCGCCATAGTCTGCGGGTGATCTGCGGGTGATCTGCGGGTGGTTTCCGCGTGGTCTGAGCGTGATGCGATCGCGGCGCGCCGTGAGCGTGCACGCGACAGGCGCCTCGGCGGCCGCGAGCGCACCGGCGGTGAAGCCGCCGGGACGGACGGCGCGTGCGCCGCGGCGGCGACCCGTCGGAGCGCCCGCCCCCGGATCAGCCCTCGCGATCGTCGCTGACGAGGAAGAAGCGTCCCACGGTGACTCGGAACTTGCTCCCATCGTCGCGCTGCATCTCGTACCACCCCTCCATGGTTCCCCAAGGCGTTCCGAGCGGGCAGTAGCTGGCGTACTGCCACTCTTGCCCCGGCTCGATCCGCGGGGTCTGACCCACGGCGCCTTCGCCGCTCACCTCGTGGGTTTCGCCCTCCGCGTCGACGACGAACCAGTGCCGACGGACGAGCCGCGCCGGCTCGGCGCTCTCGTTGCGGATGGTCATGTGATAGATGAAGAGGTACTTGCCGAGGTCCGTCCGGCTCTGCCCGGCAAGGAACTGCGGGCGCGCAGAGACGCGGATTCCCTCGGTGAGGACGCTCGAACCGTGATCGCGACGAACGGTCGTTGAGGTCATGGCGGACAGCCGGAGGGTAGGTGGGGGGAGAACCCGCGTAAAGCGGGAGCGGCTCCGGTCGCGCCGGTCGCCCGATCAGGAGCCGCGAGTCCCCGGGCGGTTTCCCCGCGACGTGCAGTTCATCGTGCCAGGTCGTCCCCGTGAGCCGCTGGAGTGCCCGATGGAGCGCGCGCGGCCCGAGGAACGAGCGGCGCCGGAGCAGAGCGACCGAGCGAGCGTGCAGGAGCGCGACCGCGCTGCCGATTGCGATCGCGTGACGACGACGCCCCGGCTGGACCGGGGCGTCGTCGTCGCGTGCTGCGTCCGAAGCCGGGGCGCTGCGGGGCGAAGCCTGAGCGTTGGGACTGCGCTCGCGCCGTCTCAGTTCCAGGCGCCGAGGAGGATGCCGAGATCGGCCCCGTCGACGATTCCGTCGCCGTTGAGGTCGCCCGGACCGGCGGTTCCCCATGCGCCGAGCAGGATGCCAAGATCGGCGCCGTCGACGACGCCGTCTCCGTTGAGGTCCGCGGGGTTGCCTGCCTGCGCGAGGGTGACCGTCAGCCGACCGGCCGACTGGAGACCGAGCGTGACGAAGGGGTTCTCCTTGGTGTAGAAGCTCGGGAACGTCCCGCTTCCCTGTTGCTCTGTCACGAAGAGCGACGCGACGATGAGGAAGAGCCGACCCTCGTCGAAGGCTGCGTCGACGTACTCGCGCACGAAGGGATCGTCGAGGTCGAGCGTGAACTCGATGTCTGTGTCGATCGGCACGTACTCGCCGGGGTTGAGGGACGGGATGATGCCGACAGCGAATGCCGTCGGGTCGAACTCGAGCGAGACGTTGTTCGAGACATCGAGCCCCGGCGCCGCGCTGTCGCCCGCGATCGGATAGGCGGTGCGGATGCCCTGGCCAAACGGACCGAAGGGCGAGAACGGCGTCGTCTCGACGTAGTTCTGTGCCGAGAAGCCCCAGCGGAAGCCGGCGCCGAACACCTCGACCGGACGACCGGGGTCGAGATCCGCCTCGTAGTCGGGATCGTCGGGCTGGAGCCAGCTTCGGTACGAGTCCGGCGTGGGGTCGTACTGGAAGGTCAGATCGGTGTTGGTCCGCATCGTCAGCGTGACCTCGACCACGGAGTAGCCCTGATCGATCAGCTCCGGCGTCAGGAGTCCGCCGACGTCAAACGCAACCAGCGCCTGGCCGTCGCGATTGTCGAAGTCGGTCCCGAAGCCGCCTGGAAGCTTGGAGGAGAAGACGGACGCGAAGAACCCGCCGCCGGGGTTGCTCGCGAACGGGTAGACCCATTGATCGAGCGCTGGCTGGGGGAGCACCGTGATGATCGGACCTGCTGCGGCCGCGCCGGTCAACAGTGCGATCGGGAGGCCGAGGAGCGCGAGGTTGTGCCTGCGAGGGGTGGTGAGTGAGTTCATGGCGGTTCTGTGTGGGCCGATGGATGCCGTGGTTGGAGCCAAGGCTCGAAGCGAGAGTCGAGCCGCTCGGGCACCTGGGCTGCGTCGCGCCGCCCTCGTGCGGTCGCCGGGGCCCTCTCCGGGGTGGAGAGCGTCGCAGGGAGCGAACCTGCATCGCCGAGCGCGAGAACTGTCGAAGGAGGTTGGCGGTGCCGGTCCGAGCGGATCCGGCGAGCGTTCCTTCTCGGATTCCCTCCCGCCAGTTCGTCCGACCTGCGTGCGTCCGTTCCCGCACGAGCTGGGTCCGCAGCTTCCGGACGCCGCGGCACGAGCCGGTCATTCGGAGCTTCGGTCGACTTGGTTGCAGTTGCGACGCAGTCGCAATAAGCTAACAGATCTCCGACGACCCGCCTACCCTCCGCCTCGACCACGACCGCTCCCCGCTCCACCTCGTCCGCACCTCCTTCCCGCGATGCCCCGGCCCCAACTCCGTCCACTTCGCTCGCGGTCGCGTCGGCGCCCGGGGTTCGCTGGCAGACCAGCCTTCACGCTGGTCGAGCTGATCGTCGCCGTCGGGGTGATCGCGCTGCTCCTGGGCATCGTCACGGTGGTGGCGGCCTCTGCCCGCAAGAGCGCCGGGGCGACGCGCGAGCTGGCGCTGGCGCGGTCGCTGATGGCGGCCTATTCCGGCTACAGCGTCGACAACCGCGGCTCGCTGCTGCCGGGCTTCTACAACGTCACCCCGGCGCTCCCGACTCCCTCCGACGGGAAGGGCAACACCATCAGCGGTCCGGCTGCGCATCGCTATCCGTGGCGGCTCGCCCCGTTCCTCGACTACAACCTGGACGCGCTGATCCAGGATCGCTGGCTGCTCGACGACCTCCGGTACACGAACCAGTTCGAGTACTTCGTCAGCCTCTATCCCTCGCTCGGACTCAACACGACGTTCCTCGGCGGCGACAGCAGCTCCGAGGGGCTGGGGTTCAGCCCTGCCTTCGCGTCGCTCTACGGGAACTTCTACCTTCGGCGGATGAGCGAGGCGCGGCGACCTGCCGAGCTGATCACCTTCGCCTCGGCGCGGACGAATGCCCCGTACGAACCGGGCGCGCCGCCGATCATCGAGGGGTACTTCAAGGTCGAGTCGCCCTTCCTGCTCAACCGTCGCTGGGCGGAGTCTTGGGACCCCGAACAGCTCCCGAAGCAGTGGGGGTTCCTGTCGATGCGGCACCCGGGGCGGAAGGCCGCCGTCGGCTTCCTCGATGGACACACAGGGCTCCTCGACGACGGTGCCGTCACCGACATGCGGCGATGGGCCGATCGCGCGGATCGGCCCGACTGGACGCTGGTGCCTTCGGTACCCTGAGCGTCCTCGTGCGACGCAACGCTGCGCATCGCCTCTCTGACGCCGGAGCGCCGCCACGGCGCTGGCGCGCGCTCGGTCCCCGGCGGGGTCGCTGCCTCATCGGCGCCCTCGCGTTCGCCTGCCTCGGTCCGATGAGCTGCCGCGTGACGGCCTTGGCCCCGACCGAGGCCGACCGCAACCGCGAGCGCGTCCAGGAACTCGAAGGCGAGGTTCGGACGCTGCGCGGACGGGTGGGCGAGCTCGAAGCGGCGCTGGGGCTGTCCGAACGCCTGAGCGCCTCCGCCGCGATCGACCCGGCCGTTCTCGCGGCGGCGCCCTTCGCGGAGTCGATCCGACTCGGTCGCTTCGGAGGCTTCGAGGATCGCGACGGCGACGGCGCGGCGGATCTCCTTCGACTCTCGATCGAGGCCTTGGATGGCGGCGGGCGCCCGGTCCAGGTCGCCGGCTGGGCTCGCGTCGAGCTGACCTGCGCGCCGCTCGGGGGCGCCCCGCGCCGGATTGCGACGCTCGAGCTCGAGCCGGCGGAACTCCGCGAGCGCTTCCGCTCGGGGCTCTTCGGAGCCTCCTATTCGATCGAGCTTCCGGTCGCCGCGGCGCACCGGCCTGAAGGGCCGTGCATCCTCGTGGTTGAGCTGCGCGACGGCATCACGGGCCGGACGATGCGGACGGAGGAGACCGTCGATCCGGCGCAGGTCCTGTCGCGGCCGATCGCGCCGTCGCAGCGTGATTCCGTCTTGCGGTAGACTCTCGGCCGATGACGCGGCGTCGCCGTCGAATCCTCCGCGCGCTGGCACTCGCCGTGATTCCGGGCGTCGTCGCGGGCGCGGGATCCGGCTGCCAGAAGGCTCTCTTTCCGGAGGATCAACCCCGAACACCTTTCGAACTTCACGACCGGATGCGCTCCCGCTACCGGCCGACGCAGGAGTTCGATGTCTTCGGCCGCCCCCAGCCGGCCCTCCGCTCGCGGCTCGGTCCAGAGAATCGCTGAAGTCCAGCGCTCGCCCGCGCCGATGTACTTTCGGTATGCTGCGCGAAGCGCTCGCGCTCTGCGGCCGCGCTTCCGCGCAGCGCAGGGGCAGCACTTCGCGGCACGCAGCCTTCGCCCCATCACCGGTCGTTCCTCCAAGCCTGCCGTGGCCCGCCGACGCCGTCGCATCACCCGCCGAACCCGCATCGTCTGGGCTGCCTTTGCAGCCGCGACGACGCTTGTCACAGGCGTGCTCATCCTCGGCGACGGCGGCGCTCCGCGAGGTCTCGTCGCCGCGAGCCAAGGCACGATCGACGACCTTGCCGCACGGCGCAGCGGCGATCCCGTGCAGCCGCGCGAGGCGGCCCTGGACCGCGCCCGGTGGAAGGGGATCGTGATCCATCACTCGGGCAGCCCGGTCGGGGATCCCGACGCGATCGAGCGACAGCATCTCTCGTTCGGCTACGCGAGCCTCGGCTACCACTTCGTCATCGGCAATGGGCACGGATACGGCGACGGGGTCATCCATGTCGGTCCGCGCTGGAATCGGCAGCAGCCCGGCGCCCACGTCGCGGGCGGCGATGGCCCTTGGTACAACGAGCACGCCATCGGCATCTGCCTCGTCGGCAACGGCGACCGCCGTCCCTTCACCGATCGGCAGCTTCGCGAGCTGGTGGCGCTCGTCCGCCGCCTCCAGCAGTCGCTGGGGATTCCGGCTGGCGCCGTGCACCTGCACGCCGACCTCGCCGCGGTGAACAGCCCCGGCCGGTATTTCCCGGCTGCGGAGTTCGAGGCGCAGCTCCTCCGGTAGCGTCCTTCTGCCGTGGCAGCGCGGCGGCGACGTCCCGCGCGCGAGGCGCCCGGACCGGCCGATGTGGTTGCCGTCGCAGCCGAGGCTCCGCAGGGCGGACCAGCCAGCCCAGCACGGCGAATCGCGGCTCGACCGAGCCCGGCAGCGCGCCCTCGACGGCCAGATCGCTGCCGCGCGTCGAGACCTGCGGAGGAGGTCCGGCTCCCGCGGGACGGCGGCCTTTCCAATCGCGCCGGGCGCAGCCAATCGGTGCCCGCCGATCCCCAAGCACCCGGAACCGCAGCCGCGTCGGTGCGTCTTGCGGTCTATCATCGCCGCCTCGGTCAGCCCCGGTCCCTGCGACGATCGCCGCATTCAGCACGCGCCCACCGCATGACCTCCGGCACCACCCTCTTCGGATATCGCGTTCTGGCGAAGATCGGTACGGGAGCCGCATCGGAGCTCTTTGCCGTGCAGGATCCCCGGACCAAGCAGGTCTGGGCGCTCAAGCACGTCATCCGGCGGAACGAGAAGGACGAGCGCTTTCTCGAGCAGGTCGAGATCGAGCATCGCGTCGGTGCGAAGCTCGACCATCCGAACATCCGGGCGACCCACAAGCTCATCAAGAAGCGGAAGCTCTTCACCGTCACCGAGATCGCGCTGCTGCTCGAGCTCGTCGATGCGGCGAGCGTGGACAAGCGACTCCCCGGAAGCCAGCGGGAGGCGGTGGACGTCTTCATCCAGACCGCCAAGGGTCTCGCGCACATGCACAGCCGCGGATTCGTGCACGCGGACATCAAGCCGACGAACATCCTCGTCTCCGACGAGGGCGAGGTCAAGATCATCGATCTGGGGCAGGCGTGCCCGATCGGGACGTGCAAGAAGCGGATTCAGGGAACGCCGGGCTACATGGCGCCGGAACAGGCGCATCGCCGGGCCATCGGACCGCGCACGGATGTCTACAACCTCGGGGCGACGATGTACTGGATCCTCGTCGGCGAGGTGATCCCCACCGCGCTGCCGCCGAAGGACGATCGCGACGGTCTGTACTCCGGGGCGCTCGACGTGGATCGAATCGACGCGCCGGTCCCGCCGCATGTTCGGAATCCGCGGATCCACAAGCTGCTCTCCCAGCAGATTCTCGCCTGCGTCCAGCCGGACGAGAAGGACCGGCCCGCCACGATGGATGTCGTGGTGAACCGCCTCGAGCTGATCCGCGACCTGCTCGACGGCCCGGCTCCCGCAGAGGCGCTTCCTCCCGACGAGGACACCGTCTTCTGATCAGGGCATGGCAGCGCCGACGACCATCTGTCGGACCTGTGAACTTCGCCAGAGACTCCCCGGCGAGCCGGGCCGCCGTCTCCGCTGCGCCCGCTGCGGCAGCAGGCTCGCGGCGGCGATCGATCCGCAGCGACGGCGTCGGATCGTCCTCGCCTTCGCGATCGCGGCGTTGATCCTGTATCCGCTCGCTGTCGGGCTCCCGGTCATGCGCATCGAGCGCCTCGGCCACGTTCATGAGACCGGGATCCTCGGCGGCGGGATCGATCTGCTCGCCCGCGGCGATCTCGCCCTGGGGCTCCTCGTCCTGGGGTGCTCGGTGGTGCTGCCCCTGGTGAAGCTCCTCGGTCTGCTCACGCTCGCGTGCGGCACCGGGCTTCCGCCGCGGTTCGCGGGACGGATGCTGCGCTTCGTCGAGGGGACCGGCAGGTGGGGGATGCTCGACGTGCTCCTCGTGGCGATCCTCGCGGCGCTGGTCAAGCTCGGCGAGCTCGTCGCCATCGAGCCCGGCCTCGGGGCGACGACCTTCGTGCTCTGCGTGGCCCTGAGCCTCGTGGCGTCGTCCTTCTTCGATCCCCGCATCGTCTTTCCGCCGTCGGGCGCGGGCGGCGCCGTGCTCCCGGTGGCGATCGGGGCGCCGCTGCCGATCCCCGGAGCCGGAACAGCGCTCAGCCCAGCCGAAGCGGCGGATCGACAGGCGGGGCGGAAGGGATGACCGAGCAGCCGCCCCATCACGCCGCGACCTCCGAGGAGGCCCTCCCCGTCGCCACCGCGCTGCCTCGCCGCAGCGGGCTTGGGGCGCTCTGGCTCGTTCCGGCGGCAGCCGCGGCGCTGGCGCTCTGGATCGGCTTCAGCGCGTGGCGAGAGCGCGGGATCCCCGTCACGGTGACGTTCGCGCAGGGGCATGGCATCGGCGTGGGCGATGCCGTCAAGCATCGCGGCCTCATCGTCGGAAGCGTGCGCTCCGCGCGCCTTGCCCGCGACGGCGGGAGCGTCGTCGTCGATCTCTCGCTGCGGCGCGACGCAGCGGAGCTCGCCCGCGCAGGCGCTCGGTTCTGGCTGGTGAGGCCCGAGATCGGCTTCCAGGGTGTGAGCGGCATCGAGACCATCATCGGGGCCCGCTATGTCGCGGTCATCGCCGGCGACGGGCCGCCGCAGCGGATCTTCGTCGGGCTCGAGGAGGCGCCGGTCGTCCTCCGCCGACGCCCGGAGGACCTGTCGATCATCATCGAGACGCCGCGCCGCGGCTCGCTCTCTCCGGGTTCGCCGCTGACGTACAGGCAGGTGCCCGTCGGCGTCGTCGAGTCGATCTCGCTCGCAGGCGACGCGGGAAGCGTCGAGATCGTCGTGCACGTCGAGGCCGAGTACGCGCCGCTGATCCGCGAGCGGACCGTCTTCTGGGATGCAGGCGGCATCGAGGTCGGCGTCGGCCTTCGTGGCGTCACCGCAGCGATGGAGTCTCCGGAGTCGCTCCTCCGCGGCGCCCTCGCCCTCGCGACGCCGCCGGATCCCGGCGCGCCGGCGCGGCGCGGCGACCGGTACAAGCTCAGCGAGCGCCTCGATGACGCATGGCTGCGGTGGCGACCCTCGATCGCGCTGGGGTCGGGGTTCCTCGCGCCCGGCCTGCCGACTCCGCGGCCGATTCCATTCGTGCGGACGTGGAAGGGGAGGCTCCTCGGCGGCGAGCGATCGCGGAGCGGTCTCGCCCTGCCGACCACGCGCGGCGTCGTCGCGCCGGAGTGGCTTGCGGCCGGCGCGGAGGATGCGCGGGCGGGCACGCTGTCGATCGAGTTCGGCGGCTCGGCCAACCCGGCCGCGTGGTCACCGCCCCTGCCCATCATCGCGGCGTCCGACGGCGCGGCGCTGATCGCCGTCGATCCCGGAGTGCCCGGATGGCCCGCCGATCGGATTCGCCGCTTCTCAGGATCCGAGGAGGTCGTCGCCTTCGGCGGCGACGGAGTCGCGCCGCTGCCGCTCTCCCCGGCGCGGCTCTCCGCCCGAGGGGCCGTGTGGTTCGTCGACCGGGCGCTCGCGATCGATCCGCGCCTCGATGGCGCCGCGGTCGTCTCGAGGACCGACGGCTTCGTGGTCGGCCTGCTGCTCGTCGAGCCGGGCGAGTCGCGGATCGTGCCGATTCCGGAACGAAGGGCGGAAGCGCCGCCGGTGCGCACCCCGTGATCGCAGGTCGAGCCGCGCGAGTCGGTGGGGCGGCGGCGCGAGCGCGCGGCGATTCGAGAGGGTCGCCCGGCGCCCTCCATGGACCTAGCCCCTTCAGAACGACCAGATCAGGTAGAGCCCCACGAACGGCGCCGGGTCGAAGTCGCTCGAGGCGAGCACGCCGCCATCGCGATCGCTGAGCTTCATCTCGCCCGCGACGGTGACTCCGCCGAGCAGGTCGAGGCGGATCCGGTCGGTCGGCCACCAGCTCGCCCGGAGCCAGAGCGGCAGCCCCTCCACCTCGCCGATGCCCTTCGGCACCGAGCCGTCCTCCGTGAGCCGGAAACGGTTGTACTCCCAGCGGGCGCCGAAGGCGAACTCGAGTGCGCTCTGCGGCTGATAGACGAGCTCGACCCCGCCGCCCAGCACGTTGGTCGGGCCGCCGCGGGAGGCGACGCGAAGCTGCTCGTTGATCTTCCACTCGACGAGAAACGTCGGAAACACCTTCACGTCGTCCTCGATCGGGCTGACGATGGCGACGCCGCCGCCGAGGATGAGCGTGTCGGAGACGCGGTAGGCGACACCGACCAGCCCGCCGAGGGACGTCGAATCGTCGACGTCCGCCTGCGCCTCGCCGGCTGCCTGGCCGATGAAGCCGGCGCTGAGCGTCCATCGGTCGTCGAGCGCGAAGGTCGGAACGATGCCGAGGCTCACCGTATGGATGTCGCGCCACGGACGGAAGCCGCTCCCCAGCCCCGGGAAGACGTCGCCGCCGAAGGAGTAGCGTTCGAAGCGGTAGCCAAGCTCCACGCCGAGGGAGATGCGCTCCGCGAGCTTCGCGCGGAACTGGGCTCCGGCGGCGAACCGCGTCAGGGCGAAGTCGCCGCCGGAGTCGAGGTCGGTGCGGAACTGGTAGCCCGTGGTGCCCGCGACGATCACCTTGAAGGGCCCCTCCGTCTCTGGCGGCGCGATGAGGGAGGCCGCATCGAGCCCGATCGCCTCCTGCTCGTACGTTCGGACGTTGTCCGTCGGCGGGTCCGCGACGGCGGCGCCTGCTCCGGCGAGTGCCAAGGCTCCCGCGGCGCCCGCTGCGAAGGTCGTCGAACCCGCACGCCGGCTGCGATGAGGCGCGGGCCGCGTGCTCATCGGTGACGAAGGTGCGTTCCGCCCCTCGGCAGGCGGAAGGTCGTGGGTGGCTCGCGCCGTCGCGCGTCTCAGTCGCAGCATGGGCGCACTCTATCGCGCGGTGCGCGAGCTGTCCGTTCAGTTCCTCGGCCCGCCGAGTTCCGCTGCGGGAACTCGATGCTCCTTCGGCTGCCGCCGGAGAACCCCGCGATCACGGGGAACGCCCGATCCGCTTCACGCGCGCCCCGCGCGGCGGAGATAGACGATCCACTCGATGCCGAGGACGATCAGCGCCGCGAGCGCCGCCCACGGCCAGAGCTCCCGTCGCTGTTCGGCGCTTCCCCGGCTGCGCGACGCCGTCGTGATCGCCGGCGCTTCGCGCGGCGCGAGGTCGCTCTCGATCTCGCTGAGGACGCTCACCGCCACGAGATCGTCGGGCGGTTCGGCGCCCTCGATGCGCCGAACTCCTGCCGTCGCGAAGGTCGGCAGCGGCGCCCGCCGCTCGAGCGGGTCGCGGACGATCACGCGCCGCCGCTCGGCGCCGTCGACGATGACCAGCGACTCCACCGCAGGCAGCGTCCGCACGACGATGCTCTCGCCCGGGCGCGCCGTCCGTCCCCACTGGCCCGCACCCCCCGCGGCGAGGTGGTCCAACGCGTTGAGAATCAGAACCGGGAAGCCGGGGAGGATCGGCAGGTTGCTCCGGCGGAGCGGGAACGCGATCACCGCATGGCGGTTGCCCCGCTCGCTGAACGCCGCGATCACCGGACCGTCGGCGCTCTGCGCAAGCGCTTCGGCGGCCTCGGGAATCGCCAGGGCGCCGCTCCCGGAGTAGACGAGATCGTCCAGATCGACATGCCGCAGCAGCGGATGCTGCCGCGACCATCCGAGGATGCGCCGTCCGCCCTGGGGGGCTTCGCCGATGGCGAAGCCTGGGGGCGCAGCCCCGATCGTGAGCGAGGAGACGTTCGGGATCTCCCGCGGCGCCACGCGATCGAAGATCACCAGATCCGGCGCCGGCTCGCTCGTCTCGGCGCCGCTGGGAGCGCGGACGCGGCCATCGGGACCTCGCGCGGCCCAGGCGTCAGGGTCGAGCACCGCGATCGAATCGACACCCGCGCCGTCGAGCACCTCCTGGAGAAACGGGTCGATCCGCGACTCCGGCGCCACGATGGTCACGCGCGGGGCGCGCGGAGCCGGCAGGACGACGGCTGCGACATCGTCGCTCGCGAGCGCATCGGGCCGCGTCTGCTCGACGACCAGCAGCGCTCCGACCGGAAGCTCGACCTCCTCGAGGAGCGTCGCTTCGCCGGGCCGCGCGCCGCGAGCGGGAATGCTCAGCGTGCGGCGGCCGACGACGCGATCGTCGGCGCGGATGACGACCGTGGTGTCCACCGCCGTCGCGCCGGAGTTGGTCAACCGTGCGAAGAGGGAGACCGTCGACGGGTCCTCGTAGCCCCGCTCCGCCGAGATCGCGACGATCCCGACGTTGTCGTGACCTGCGGCCTCCGCCCGCCGGCGCGCTCCGGTCGCATCGCTTGCGTCCGCCGCGGTCGCGGTCGCTCCGGGTCTCCCAGGAGAGGGTGCCGGCGCTCCCGCTGCGGACATCCCCGACGCATCGCCGCCCGCGGCCGGCTGCGGCTCGCCGCGCGGTCCGACCTGCACGAAGAGCACCTCTGCGGCTTCGCTCCGGAAGACCTCGCTGCGGCGCGGCGGCCGGACGTTCCCGTCGGTGACGACCACGAGCGTCGGGGGGAGCACCTCGTCGAGCTCGTCGCCGCTCTGCTGCGCGAAGCCGTCGACGAGCGCCAGCGCCGCCTCGAGATCCGCCTCCTCATCGGTCGCGACGACCGTCGCCAGCGCGTCGCGCAGCCGATCGCGGCTGCGCTCGAAGCCCGAGAGCACCTCCGGCTCGCGCGCGAAGGCGACCAGCATCATCTCGGATGCCGCGTCGTCGCGTCCGAGCCGCGCGATCATCGCCTCGACGGCGCGCCGCGCTTCGTCAAGCCGCGTCGAGCCCTTGGCGTCGCCGCCGGACCCGGGCGCCCAGCGCGCCGCCATCGACGCGCTGCAGTCGATGAGGACGATCACGCGGCCCCGCAGCGCGGTGGAGCCGGAGTCGACCGGCCGACCGAGGGCCAGCGCGATCAGGGCCAGGGCCAGCGCCTGGAGCAGGAGCAGGATCGACCAGCGGAGGCGCTGGAAAGGGGTGTTGGCGAGGAGATCCTCGACGCTCTTGCGCCAGAGCAGCGTGCTCGAAACCTGCCGCGGCGACCTTCGCAGCCGCAGCATGTAGAGGATCAGCAGCGTCGGGAGGCCGATCGCCAGCGCCGTCACCAGCGCCCACGGCGAGAGAAGGCTCATCGCGCCGTCCTCTCCGGACGTTCGCGCAGCGGGATTCGCGAGCGGCCCGGCTCGGGGCCGCCGTGACCAGCCGCCGGAGCGCGGGCGGTTCTCCCGTTCACCGGATGAACCGCAGCTTCCCGAAGTCCGGGATCAGGCCTCGTCCGCCTCGGGTGATCGGCTGCGGCGCCGGGAAGTAGACCACCAGCGCCTTGCCGAGCAGGAGCTTTCGATGCACGACGAAGGGCGTGTCATCCTCGAGACGCTCTGCGACCAGCGGGTGCGGGCGTCCCCATGCGCGCCCGTCGCGGCTGGCGGCGCTGTTGTCGCCGAGCATGAGGAAGTGGCTCGGTCCCAGGCGCCCGGGGCGGAGCGGGTCGGTCGCGAAGAGCGGCCCGCGGATCGGCTCGCCGTTGGTCGCGAACTGCTCCAGATCGCGGAGCATCCCCGGCCGGTAGTAGAGGTCTCGGTCGAGCCGGACTCGGCGCATCGCGAGCGGTGATCCGTCCAGTCGCCACTGCATCCGCGGGGGGGTCGCGCTGGGCGCCCGGGCCGCGAGGCGCGATGAGTAGGACGCGACGTCCAGGCCGCTGAAGGACCAGCGGATGCGCTCTGCGACCGTCCAGTCGTAGCCGCGCTCGAGAACGCGGCGGCCGTTCACCCAGAGCGAGAGCATCTCGTCGACGTGCCAGAACTCGAGATCGACGGTCGATGCGCCGCGCGGCAGCCTCAGCGGCACGCTCTCCTCGAAGACGACGGCGCCGTCCTCGTCGCGCGCCATCGCGATCGTCGCCCGGCCCTCCTCGACGACGAAGCCGAAGCGATGTCCGCGGGTGGTGAGCTCGAAGGCGCTGCGCAGCGCTCGGGGCGATGCGACGTCGACCGACGCGGCCACACGCAGGTCCGAGACCGGGTAGGGGCGGGCGAACTCGCCGCGCACCTGGAAATCCCGGAGCATGTTGTACGCGGTCCAGTCGTCGACCTGGCGCCGCGCGAGGTCCCACTGGAGGAAGACCGGGACCGAGCCGTCGCTCCGCCACGCCCGGGGATCCGTCGTGTCCAGGCCGGTGAGCGTCCACGGAATGCCGGGCCACGGGCGGCGCAGCTCGCTCTCGAGCCTCGCGACGTCGACCGGCTGCCAATCCTGGTCGTGGACGGGCTGCCAGACGGCGCGCTGGATGAACTCCGGCTTCCGCTGGACGCGCAGGGCGTCAAGCGGCGCATCCGCTCCGGGCGCCGCGAAGACATCGCCGTCAAGCAGGAGGATCGTCTCGTCGGGAATGCCGACGACCCGCTTGATGTAGTTCTGGGCGTCGCTGAACGGATCGGTCGGGTTCTTGAAGACCGCCACGTCGAAGCGCTGCGGTCCGAGGAAGGGATAGAGGCTCTTGATCACCAGCACGCGGTCCCCCAGCCGGACCTGCTGCGCCAGCGAACCGAGGGGCTCGCGCGCGATCTGATACGCCGGGCCGATCATCGGATCGACGAGCGGCGCTTCCGTCGAAGGCGTCGGTCCGCCGCGCATCCGCAGCAGGTCGACCACCGGGCCGGAATCGATCGGGACGGTGTACCCGGTCACGCCCGATCGAATCGGGATGTGCGCACCCATCAGGGTCGGCGCCATCGAGCCGGTCGGGATCTCGAACCCCTCGAGCACGTACGACCGAAACGCCATCGCGAGCACGAAGGCCACGATGAGCGACTGGATCGCCTCGACCGAGAAGGCGCTGCCGTGATCGTGGGCGGCTGCCCCCTGCGCGTGCGCCCGTGACGCGGCCGGGTCGCCGGAGTTCGACATCGACATAGGGCCGATGGTAGGGGCGGAGCGATGGGCGTCCGGGAGGCGCCGAGCGGCCGACGCGGAGGCGCCGCGCGTGTCGCGAGCCGGTCGCTCGCAGGGTCCGCTCCTCCGTCGGCGCCCCGGCCGGCGCTCGCCTCGCCGCAGCGCGAATTTCCTGCGGACCTTGCAGACCTCCTGCGTCTGAGGGGTGCGGCGACCATCTTCGGTCGTCGCCGGGCCGCGTGGCGGCTCGAACCGACACAGTGCAGGCCGATCTCCCTCCCGCCCCGAAGCGCCGCGCGCGCCGCGGCGAGGGTGCCGCACCGGCCTCCCTCACGGAGTCAGCTCACCGATGCACCGTCTCAAGCTCGCGCACAGCCTCCTCGGACTCGCCGGCGCCGCCGCGATCGCCGGCGATTCGCTCGCCAGCATCATCGTCACCGCCGGCAGTCCGAGCTCCTACAGCATCACGATCACCAACATGCCCGACATCGATCAGCGTCGCGCGTGGGACGACAACGGGACGCTCGGGAACCCGCTGGACGACATCATCGGGCTTCCGAACAACGGGTCCATGTACTGCGCCCCGACCTCGGTGATGAACCTCTTCGTGTACGCGGCGAACCACGGCTTCCCCGGGCTCGCTCCGGGACCCGGGACGTGGTCCGCGCCGATCCCGTACAACCTGATGAGCGTCAAGCTCATTCAGCTCGGCGAGATGATGGGAACCCACCCGGTCTCGGGCACCAAGGGCGGCGTCGCGTCCGGCATGAGCCAGTGGGTCGTGAACAACGGCGGCGCCGGCGATCTGCTCGTGCTCTCGAAGCGCCGCAGCGGGGTCAAGCATCCGCGCTTCGACGAGATCGCGGAGCTCGTGCGCCTCGGCGCGCTCGCGATGCTCAACTACGGCCGATACGACATCGAGCAGGTGCTCAACGGGATCCCCGTCGTGAACCGCGATGGCGGCCACTGCGTGACGATCGACCGGATGGAGCGCATGGGCGCACAGCGCTCGATCGGCTTCCGCGATCCCGCCAGCGACAAGGACTACCTGACGTGGCAGTCCCCGTGGCACACGTCGAACTACGCCGTCGCGAACGTGCTGGTGCGCTTCGGCGTCTACTACGGCTCCGCGAGCGTCGTGAGCATCTTCGACTTCCCCTTCGATGACGGAAAGCTCCGGATCGTCGATGGGGCGTACTTCCTGATGCCGCGCTGGGGGCTCTGCTATCGCAACACGCCGACCGCGAAGGTCGTGACCCGCAGGTCCACTCCCGCTTCCTGGCCGACGCAGGATCAGGCGGGGGCTCCGCTCTCTTCCCAGGTGGAGCTCATGCTCGATGGCGCGATGGCCGGCTGGGCGCCGAAGCCCTATGGCGGAACCGCGTGGGCGCTGATCGCCGTCGATGGCGGGCCGGCGCTGCTCCACGAAGCGAGTCTCATCGACGGAGCCGCGACTGCGCTCCCCGACGCTCCGGCGGGGCTTCGGCACCTGACCACCGGTCGGCGCGAGGAGCTGTACGCATCGAGCGACACTTCGCTCCATCTCCTCGACGACGCCGGCGCCGTGATCACCAGCGTGCCTCTCGCCGGCATCTCTGCGCTCGCCTACGACGACGCAGCCGACGAGGTCCTCGCGATCAGCGTCGACGCAGGCGTCATCTGGCGGATCGACCGCGAGCTTGCGCTCCCACCGGTCGCGATGGCGATCCCCGGTTCCGTACCGCTTCAGGGCAAGGCCGATCTCGTCGCCGACCCGCTCGACGCCGGACGCGTCTGGTTCATCACCGAGGGAAGCTCGACGATCTACGGGCTCAAGACGGGCGGTCTCGCGGTGCCGCTGCTGACGATCTCGCTCCCGGCGGTTCAGTCGCCGACGGCTCTCGAGATGGACGAGCGCGGACGTCTCTACGCGGTCTCGAACGGCAAGATCGTGGCGATGCGCCGCTTCCCCGGGATCGGCTGGGCCGTCGATGTGGCCAACGTGATGCACGGGGAGGAGATGGAAGAGGGCTTCGTCATCGGCCGCGGCCGGATCAACCACGACCCCGAGGAGTTCGAGGGTCCGGAGTGGCGCGACCTGACCGTCGACGAACTCGTCGAGATCGAGGAGGTCCCCGACTGCTTCGGCGATCTCGACTTCGACGGTGTGGTCGGCGGACCCGATCTGGGCATCCTGCTCGGCCAGTGGGGAGGGCCGGGAGTCGCCGACCTCGACGGCGACGGCGTCGTCGGCGGGAACGACCTCGGCATCCTGCTGGGCGCGTGGGGCGGATGCGGGTGAGCATGGCGCGAGCGACGCTGCGCGACGCCCGTGACGTCAGGAACTTCACGGCGCGCCGGCGGTGAAGCGACCCGGCGCTGCGATCGGAGGAGGCCGATCGCAGCGCCGGGTCGATCGCATGGCGCTGTCGCCGGTGGATCGCGGTGTCTCGGGCCGCGCTCGCGGGCGACCGGCGCCGATCGCGTCATCCCGTGCAGGATCCCCACGAGCCGAGCAGGATGCCCAGATCGGCGCCGTCGGTCGTTCCGTCGCCATCGAGATCGGTGAAGCCGGGCTGACCCCACTGGCCGAGGAGGAGACCCATGTCGGCGCCGTCGATCAGGCCGTTGCCGTCGAAGTCGCCCAAGCATTCCGGCGCGGCGACCCAGAGGCCATCGACGCGCATCCGCACCTGAAAGTTCTCGATGAAGTCCGCCAGATCGGCGAAGTCGGGAATCCCGCATGCGATCGCCCGCACGTACGTCGGACCGGTCGCCGAGCCCGGATTGCACATGATCGTGGACTGCCCGCCGGGGCCGCCCTCGGCGATGCTGCGGCTGGGGACGCCGATCTCGATGATCGCGGTGGATCCTGCGGGGATCAGCGGCGCGATGTCGCCATCGACGAAGCTGATGGAGATCTGGCCACCGGAGAATGAGATCTCGGGGATCTCGATGGTCTGCGACGCGAGCAGGGCCAGCTCCGACGTCGGTGTGCCCGGCGTGCCGAGCCAGATGTTCGCGATGGCCGTGAAGGGCGACGAATTCGTCGCGATGACTGCGTTGACGCAATGGACCTCGAACCCAGCAAAGGAGGGCATCTCGAACGCCCGCGCGAGGCCGATGGCAGCCGACCCGTCGAGAAGGAACAGATTGCAGCCGACTCCCACGAAGCCGGGGGCCGTCCACTGGTTCTGCTCGAGCGAGATCGGAGCGCAGGGTGGCGGCGGAGGATTCGCCGCCGCGACGCCTCCCTCGTCAGGGCCCCCGTCCGCGGCGGACGTCACGACGGAGAGATCGGCGGTCGCGATGTGGGTGAGCGCGAGCAGGAGGGCGGCGCCCCCCCCGATCGACGCGGGACGCAGTGAGAGCCTTGACATGTCAGACTGTCTCCCGAGAGTTGATGCGGACCGCGACGCGATCCGGGGCGAGCCATCAACATACCGCATTCGGGGAGGTGGTCAAAGCTCTCGGCGCCCGATCTGGTGATCGCGGGTGCATGGCAGATTCCGCGGTCGCCAGTTCCGCGGTCGCCAGTTCCGCGGTCGCCAGTTCCGCGGTCACTGGTGCGCGGCCCTCCGGGCCGCTCCTGCTCCACCGGATTCGCTTCGGACGAGTGTCGCCACCGCAGCGCGTCGGGTGCGGCGCGGCCCGGGTCCGGCGCCGGCGTGGACGCGAGCGCGACGGACCACCAGAGGCGGCCTGGAACGCCGCGCACCGAGAACGGCCGCGCACCGAAGATGGCCGCGGGATCGGTCATGCACCCGGCGATCTTGCGCGATCGCGCGTTCCAGTGCGCCGCACTTCTCCGCGACTCCCAGCCCTTGCCACCGTGGCGTGGCAGCGCTGCGGCGTCCGCGCGGCGCCTCGCGACTCTTCCATCCGCGACAACCGCGATCGATCAGCGGTCATTCGGGGGGCGACCACGTCGCCTGCGGCGCGAACGACCGCCACCTGGCGCTGGGGATTCGCGCGGCTCGGGCGGCCGGCCGTCGCCGGCCCCGCCTGTCGGTGCGTCCGGCCGATGCGCGCTGCCGCGATCCCCGCGCGGCGCGTGGCCATCGCGCGGGGCCTTGGGGGCGCCCCCTCGTGCATCGCCCTTCCCCGCGCCCTTGCGGCGGCCGCTCGGGCGCTCCTCGCGCCCAGTCGATCGCTGCGACTTCTCCGCATCGCGCTCCGCATCGAGGCGGTCGCGGAAGGTCCGCTGCACCGGCGTCGGACCTTCGCCGGTCCGGCGCTCGGTAGCCTCGGGGCCGGTCCTCCCCGCGCCCTCCGGCAGACCGAGGCGCTCCCGCGCAGCGTCGGGGCGAGCGCCTTCGCCGCCCCTCGACGCCGTCGGTACGCGACCCTCCGAAGGGCCTCCCCTCGCCTTGGACGGCCGCTCGCTCCGCTCGGCGCTCGGAGGCGGTCGCAGCCGCTCCGAGGCGGCGGGGTCGATGAGCTCCTCGACCGGCACGGCGAGTTCGCGACCATCGGCTTCGAGGCGCACGAGGACGAGCTGCACGAGGATCTTCTGATCGACGACGACGCCGGGACCCTCGGCGGTTCCCACCCGGGACTTCATCCGCGGCATCCGCGCCTTGAGCTCCTCGTACGTCTGGTCCTCGTAGCGCAGGCAGCACATGAGTCGCCCGCATCGCCCGGAGATCTTCAGCGGGTCGAGCGTCGCCTTCTGGATCTTCGCTGACTTGATCGAGACCGGCTTGAGGACCTTCAGGAAGTTCTTGCAGCAGCAGTGCTGTCCGCAGCGCTCGTAGTCGGCGACGAGGCGCGCCTCGTCGCGGGCGCCGACCTGGCGCATCTCGATCCGCGTCGAGAACGCCGAGGCGAACTCCCTCAGCAGATCGCGGAAGTCGATCCGCTCCTCCGCGAGGTAGTAGATCGTGGCCATCTCGCCTCCGAGGATCGGCTCGACCTCGACGATCTTCATCGGCAGCGCCGCCGGCGCCGCGATGGCCCGCGCGGTGCGAAGCAGCTCAGACTTCGTCCCTTGGACGGCCGACCAGCGGTTGAGGTCCTCGATCGTCGCGACGCGGAGGACCCGGCCGTGCTCGTGGAACGGGAACTCGTTCCCGCCCGAGTTCTGGATGTACTCGAGCATCTCCTGACGCGAGATGGTCTTGCTGCACCCGCTGTTGGAGCAGGTGGTCGTGAGCATCTCGCCCAGCTCCGTGCCGCGCACCGTCCGCAGGACGAGCTTGGTTCCGCAGCCGGGCCGGATGGTCCCCTCGTAGGGGAACTCCCCGATCATCCGCATCGACCCGAAGCGGACGACGATCGTCGCGGGAGGCCCGAGCCGCGCATAGATCTCCTCGTCCGTCAGCGCGCTGCGCCGCGACGGGTCGGCATCGGCCTCGAAGACTGGGAGGGGGACGATCGACACGGGTGGAAGACCGGTCGATGGTAACCCGCGCCGACGGCCGGTGACGCAGGCCGCTGCCAGCGCTCCGCGCCCCTTGTCTCCTGCTGCGGCGTCCGGAAGCGGCGTTCTGCTGCGTCGAAGCTCGCATCTGGCGCTTGATGGCCCGCA
>CALMPF010000061.1 GCA_937871505.1 uncultured Planctomycetia bacterium
GGTTCATCGGCTCAGTCAGGCTCGGGACTTGAGCGCAAGGGGCGCTGTAGTGCTAACAGCGGCATGCAGCGGACGGCGCTGCGCGCCGCCGCTGATGCTGAGCGTTCGGCGGCGAGGGGATTCGCGGGTGGATGTCGCACTCTGGAACGTGCTGCACGACGGCGAGGTAGTCGCAGCCGAGGGCACCGTGCCCGGCGACCTGCGCCTTTCGATCGGCATCGCGTACCTGTGCGGCCACCTGCCCACCCAAGCCGTGGCCACAAGTTGGCCACGCACTTCAGGCGGGAGGGCAGGCCACCGTGGAGACGAAACACGCTCGCCAGTCGCTCTCCGACCGCTGGACACCCGTCTGCCACGTCAGCATCCGCGGTGAAAGCACCCTGAATTCTCCACGGATGCCCGCAGGCGAGGATCCGGGGCGGACGACAAACGCTCGCCGAGTGCGTGACCAAGATGCCCGCTGGAAAGACACGGAAGCCGCTCGCCGGAGCGGGAGAGGCCGGAGACCGACCGGAGTGCCGCCGCAATGGTCGAGCCAACATGGCGCTGCACTCCCTCGACGGGGAGCTCCCAACGCTCGGCGAGTCTCCGCGCGGGGATCGGAGGAGCCCGGGCTTGTCGAACGCCGTGACCGCGGTTGCCCTCAAGCGACTCGCACGGCGCGCGCCGCGTCCCTCACTTCAGGAAGTTCGGCCGCCACTTGGGGAGCGTCGGATCCGAGAGCCATGTCGGCTCGCTCTCGCCGCGGAGTTCCTTCAGGTACAGCACGCCGAGGTTGACGTCGATGCCCTCGGCGCGGAACTGGCGCTCGGCGAAGCGAATGCGGTACGGAACGGCATCCCAGATGCGGATTCGCGCCGTGTTGTTCATCGACGCCGTGACGATGAGCGTGCCGTCGGAACTGAAGGCGGCGGACCTGACCTCTCCGGTGTCCCCCCTGAGTTCGGCGAGTGACTCGCCAGAGGCGGCATCCCAGACCCGCGCAGTGCTGTCGCCTGACGCCGTGACGATGCGCGTGCCGTCGGGACTGCAGGCCGCGGACAGGACCGGTCTGGTGTGCCCCCTGAGTTCGGCGAGCGACTCGCCAGAGGCGGCATCCCAGACCCGCGCGGTGCTGTCCCACGACGCCGTGACGATGCGCCTGCCGTCGGGACTGAAGGCGGCGGACAGGACCATTTGGGTGTGCCCCTTGAGTTCGGCGACGGACTCGCCCGAGGCGGCATCCCAGACGCGCGCGGTCTCGTCCCACGACGCCGTGGCGACGCGCGTGCCGTCGGGACTGAAGGCGGCGGACCGGACCATTCGGGTGTGCCCCTTGAGTTCGGCGACGGACTCGCCCGAGGCGGCATCCCAGACCCGCGCGGTGCTGTCGCCTGACGCCGTGACGATGCGCGTGCCGTCGGGACTGAAGGCGGCGGAATGCTCCCAGCCGGTGCGCCCCTTGAGTACGGCGACGGACTCGTCCGAGGCGGCATCCCAGACGCGCAAGGTGCGGTCGTCCGACGCCGTGACGATGCGCGTGCCGTCGGGATTGAAGGCGGCGGACCCGACGGTCGCTGTATGCCCCTTGAGTTCGGCGACGGACTCGCCCGAGGCGGCATCCCAGACGCGCGCGGTGTTGCCCCAGGACGCCGTGACGATGCGCGCGCCGTCGGGACTGAAGACGGCGGACTCGACTCCTTCAATGTGCCCCTTGAGTTCGGCGAACGACTCTCCCGAGGTGGCACCCCAGACGCGCGCAGTGGTGTCCATTGACGCCGTGACGATGCGCGTGCCGTCGGGACTGAAGGCGGCGGAGCGGACGGTCGCTGTATGCCCCTTGAGTTCGGCGACGGACTCGCCCGAGGCGGCATCCCAGATGCGCGCGGTGCGGTCGTCCGACGCCGTGACGATGCGCGTGCCTTCGGGACTGAAGGCGGCGGACCCGACCGAGCGGGTGTGCCCTTTGAGTTCGGCGACTGGCTCGCCCGAGGCGGCATCCCAGACGCGCGCGGTGCGGTCGTCCGACGCCGTGACGATGCGCGTGCCGTCGGGACTGAAAGCTGCGGATCTGACCCCCTCTATGTGCCCCTTGAGTTCGGCGATGGACTCGCCCGAGGCGGCATCCCAGACGCGCGCGGTGCGGTCGCCCGATGCCGTGACGATGCGCGTGCCGTCGGGACTGAACGCGGCGGACCGGACCGTCGCTGTATGCCCCTTGAGTTCGGCGACGGACTCGCCCGAGGCGGCATCCCAGATGCGCGCGGTGGTGTCGAAGGACGCCGTGACGATGTGGGTGCCGTCGGGACTGAAGGCGGCGGACAGGACCAGGTGGGTGTGCCCCCTGAATTCGACGACCGATTCGCCCGAGGCGGCATCCCAGACCCGCGCGGTGGAGTCGGCCGACGCCGTGACGATGCGCGTGCCGTCGGGACTGAAGGCGGCGGACCGGACCACTTCGGTGTGCCCCGTGAGCTCGGCGAGCGAGCGCTCCGACTCCGCATCGAGCCACGCCCATTCCCATCCGCGGTGGATGCTGCGAGCGGCGTCGAGCCGTTCGCGCAGTCGTCGCCATTCCTTGAGTTCACGCCACGCACCAGCCATCTGCATGTTCGCCACGTAGGCGTTCCGAGCGATGGTCTCTGCCCGCTCCCGCGCGATCCGCGCCTCGGCGTTCGCCCGCTCGCTCTCCCGAATCGCAGCGCTTCGCGCCGCCTCTGCCTGCTTCCTCTCCTCGATCGCGGCAGCCTCGCTCTGGCTTGCCCGCTGCGCCTCGGCGGTCGCCCGCTCCCGCGCCCGCTCCGCTTCCGCCCACTGCCACGTCGCCACGCCCAACCCAACCACCAGCGCCGTCAGCACCGCCGCCGCTGCCGTCACGAAGCCCTTGTTGCGACGCACGTACTTCCGCACCCGGTACGCCGTCGACTCCGGCGCGGCCACCAGCGGCTTTCCGTCGAGGTAGTTGCGGATGTCCTCCGCGAGCGCCAGCGCCGTCTGGTAGCGGTGCTGCGGTTCCTTGCGCATCGCCTTCAGCGGGATCCACTCCAGCTCTCGGCGCAGATCGCGGACCAGGTCGCCCACGGCGATCCCGCGCGCCTTCTCGATCCGCGACGCCGCCTCGCCGTCCGCAACGACGATCGTCGACAGCCGGGCGCTGGGCGTCGGCGGATCGACCTCGTGCAGCAGCCGCTGGACCTCGCGCAGCGCCTGGCGGCGAAGGTCGCGCGGGTCGAAGGGCAGGGCCCGGTGAGCAGTTCGTAGAGCAGGACGCCGAGCGAGTAGATGTCGCTGCGCGTGTCGATGTCGGTGGCGGTCGGATCCGACTGCTCGGGGCTCATGTACTCGAGCGTGCCGACCAGTTGTCCGACCTCGGTATAGACCGTGCCCGCGGAGAGGCCGCCGCTCATCGCCTTCGCGACGCCGAAGTCGATCACCTTGAGCGTCGGCGCTCCCCCTTCCGCGTCGAAGGCGAGGATGTTCGAGGGCTTGAGGTCGCGGTGGACGATCCCCTTCAGGTGCGCGTGCTGGACGGCCTCGCACGCCTGGGCGAAGAGCGCCAGCCGGTCGCGGATCGAGAGCTTCCGGGCGTCGCAGTAGCGCGTGATCGGATCGCCCTTGACGAACTCCATCGCGAAGAAGGGCCGTCCGTGCGGCGTGAGCCCGCCGTCGAAGACCTTGGCGACGTTGGGGTGGTTCATCACCGCCAACGCCTGCCGCTCCTGATGGAAGCGGGCGATCACCGCCTTGGAGTCCATCCCGGGCTTGATGATCTTGAGCGCCACCCGCTGCACGAACGGCCTCCGCCGCTCGGCGAGCCACACCTCGCCGAATCCGCCCTCGCCGAGGCGCGAGATCAGGTGGTACGGACCCACCGCGTCCCCCGGCCGGGCCAGCCCGCTGGGCACGTCGGCGGTCGCGCGCTCGCGCGGCGGCAGGCGAAAGGAAGAGTCAGCCGTCTCCGGATCGCCTTCATCCAAGTCTCCGCGGCCACTGTCGCCATCCACCCGAATACATCCAGTCGCCGAAGGAGTGAGCGAGATCGGCGAGAGGATAGCGGTCGGGTCCGCGAGCCGCCCGCGCAGGGTGGCGACTCGCAGACCATCCGGCCGTCCAGAGCCCCTGCGGGCCGGGAGGCGTCGGATGCCCGTCGACGGGGTCGCTCACCCTCGGGGAGCAGAACCGTCGGGATCCTCGTCGCGCGGGTGCTGCGAACGCTTCACGACGCCGACGGGCGGAGGAGCGTTACGCCACCGTCACGGCGGGGTCGAGGTAGACGTCCTGGATGAGGTTGAGGAGCTTGACGCCTTCCTTCATCGGACGCTGGAAGGCCTTGCGGCCGGAGATGAGGCCGGTGCCGCCGGCGCGCTTGTTGATCACCGCCGTCCTCGCGGCGTCGGCGAAGTCGTGTTCGCCGCTGGCGCCGCCGGAGTTGATCAGGCCCGCGCGGCCGCAGTAGCAGTTGAGCACCTGGTAGCGGCAGAGGTCGATGGGGTGGTCTGTGCAGAGGTCGGTGTAGACGCGCTTGTCGGTCTTGCCGTACGACGATCCCGGCATGTTCAGCGCGGTATAGCCGCCGTTGTTCTCGGGGAGCTTCTGCTTGATGATGTCCGCCTCGATCGTCACGCCGAGGTGATTGGCCTGCCCGGTGAGGTCGGCCGCGACGTGGTAGTCGACGCCGTCCTTCTTGAAGGCCGGGTTGCGGAGGTAGCACCAGAGCACGGTCGCCATGCCCAGCTCGTGGGCGAGCTGGAACGCCTGGGCGATCTCGACGATCTGACGGGTGCTCTCGTCGCTCCCGAAGTAGATCGTCGCCCCGACGGCGGCGGCGCCGAGGTTCCACGCCTCCTCGACCGTCCCAAAGAGGACCTGATCGAAGCGGTTCGGCATCGTCAGGAGCTCGTTGTGGTTGATCTTGACGATGAAGGGGATGCGATGCGCGTACTTCCGCGACACCGACCCCAGCACGCCGAAGGTCGTCGCCACCGCGTTGCAGCCTCCCTCGATGGCGAGCTTGATGATGTTCTCGCCATCGAAGTAGATCGGGTTCTTCGCGAAGCTGGCCCCGGCGGAGTGCTCGATTCCCTGGTCCACCGGGAGGATCGAGAGATAGCCCGTATTCGCCAGCCGTCCATGTCCATACATCGCCTGGAGCGAACGCAGCACCTGCGGATTCCGGTCGCTCGGCGCCCAGATCCGATCGACGAAGTCCGGTCCCGGGAGGTGAAGGAGCGACCTGTCGACCTTCGACCGGTACCCGAGAAGCCGCTCGGCTTCGGGTCCGAGGAGTTCATGGAGCGAGCCGGTCGACGGGGCGGCAGTGGTGAGCGTGGCCATGGCAGGCCGGATGGTACAGCAGGTCGCGCCGAGGGCGGCTCGCCGCCGAGCGGCGGTGACGCCCAGCCGTCTGGTCGCCCGGCCGCGTGCGCTGTTTGGCGCTCGGAGGCTCGCGCGGCTCGAGGCGATCGACGGCGCCTCTTGCCGCCCGTGCCGGGCGCCAGGGGGGCCGCGCGGGTGGCTCCCGCGGGCGAATGGGCGAGGCTGAATGCTGCGCCCGCGCCGAGGCGCCCGCTCGAAGCTTCCGTGCGGTTCGGCTCCTGCTCCAGTCGCCCGAAGCGCCGCTTCGCGGCGACGAAGCTCGTGTTCCCTCCACCCTCGCGCCACCATCGCGACATCCTCGCGGATGGGGCTTGACGACCCGCGGCGCGGCCATCGGCGACCGCCCGCACCGCGTCGTGCGGTGAGACATCCACTTCGGTCGACCGCGCGACGAAGCCAGAGGGCGCTGTCGCGCGGAGGCGCCACGGCGCCTCGGCACCGACCCACCGACGCGCCGTCCCGGCCGGCGCTCTTCGCCGCGCCGTTGCGAGCGGAGCTGGCTACCTTCATCGACCCATGGCCTCGCGCGCCGAGCGAACCCGCAACAACGTCAAGGCCGGCATCTTCGTCACGGTCGGCATCACGCTCGCGTTCCTCGTCGTCGTGATCCTCAGCGACGCGGCGAAGATCTTCGAGCCGCGCGACAGCTACGTGCTCCGGTTTCCGCTCAGCGCCGGCGTCGACGGTCTCGCGAAGGGATCGCCCGTCCGCGTCGGCGGGCTTCAGCGCGGCGAGGTGGAGTGGGTGCGCCCGGAGATCGACAACGGCGCGATCGCGGCGATCCGCGTCGGAATCGAGCTCGACCGCGACATCCGGCTGCACGCCGACGCCCGACCGGAGCGCGTGACACCGCTGCTCGGCGGCCTGGGTGCGATCAACTTCGCGGATGTCGGCGATCCCTCCTCGCCCGTGGTGGGGCCGGGAGGCGTGATCGACGTCGAGAGCGGCAGCGCCGGTCCGCTGGCGCGGCTGGTCGGGTCGCAGATCGCTCGGCGCGTCGATGCGATCCTCAAGAACATCGACGAGACGCTCGCGATGGTTCGGGCGGACTATCCGAAGTACGTCCCTCCGGCACTCGAACGGCTCGACGGCGCCCTCGCGGACGCACAGGCGCTGATCGCGTCGGTGAAGGCCGACTACGGGGACTGGCGCGAACCGGTCGGAACGACGCTCACCCGGATCGAAGAGGCCTCCGGGAAGTTCGGTCCCGCGCTCGACGAAGGGCGCGAGCTTCTCGCGAACGCCGACAAGGGCGTCAGCGAGGTCCGGGCGATGATCGCGGAGAATCGCGGCTCGATCGACGACATCGTCGAGAACGTCCGCGTCACCAGCGCCGATCTCCGCGTCATCGCGGAGCGCGCGCGGGCCGAGTGGCTCGATCAGGTTGATCGCATCCTCGCAGAGGGGCGCTCGGCGGTGGGCTCCTTCGAGACCGTCGTCCGGAGGATCGGCGAGGAGATCGACGCCGTCTCCCCATGGATCGAGAACGCCGTCGCCGACGCGGCGCTGGCGACGCAGCAGCTCAAGCTCACCGCGATCGAGGTTCGCCGGGCGCCGTGGCGGCTGCTCTACCGCCCGAGCGATCGCGAACTCGACAACGAGCTGCTCTACGACGCCGCGCGGAGCTTTGCGCTCGCCGCAGGCGACCTTCGAGGCACGGCGGAGACGGTCGATCGCGTCCTGACGCGCAACGCCGACTTCCTCCGCACCGACCCCGAGCGTGCCGCCCGTCTTCAGGGACTGCTCGGAGACGCCCTCGATCGCTACGAACAGGCGCAGCAGCGTCTCTTCACGATCCTCGCGAACCCCCCCGCAGGCTCAAAGTGAGCGCTCATCAACGCCTGCGGCGGGGAAGGGATCGTGGAGCGAGGGCGGGCGTCGTGCGCTGACGGGTGCTTCGGGGCTGCGCATCAGGTCATGACGGCATGACGGCATGGCGGCAGCAGGGGAGCAGGTCTTCTTGTGGGCAGGGCAGGATCCGGCTCCCACCCCGCCCCCTGTGGGTTTCCCCCGGCTCCTCCCGGCTCCTCGTGGTTCCCGCCCGGGTTCCCCCGGACGTCCCAAGCTCGCGCTGGCGCGTGGGGCAGCGGAGTCCGCCGGCTTCCGACGGCAGGTGATGTCGACCCGCGCACCGTGCGGCAATCGGAGACGCGCGACGATCGTTGAGATGTCCGCCGAGCGCGGCGCAGGCCGGCTCGGAGCCACGTGGAACGCCCGTCGCCGGGAAGCGCCCCCGGCGAGCGGAGCGCTCCGGGGCTGGCCCGGTCTAGCCCGGGCTAGCCGGAGGGTCCAGCCACGGGTTCAGTGTCGGGTCGACTGGCGGGTTTGGCGACGGGTTCAGTCACGATCTGGCGGGATCCGTCGCGGCGGCGTCGCCCGCGCGAGCCCCGCTCGACCGAAGACGCCGTCGGCGCCGCACCGAAGAGCGGTCGAGAGGCCGATTCGGCGCCGAATGTGCAACCGCATCCTCCTTCGGCGGAAGAAGGCCGCTCCCTCGTTGTGTCCTTCCCCGGCGTCGACGTTCCTGAGGCTCGCCAATACCAGCAGACGCAACCAGCCCACGCCATGCGACGCTCGCCCGCCATGTTCGCCTCCCTGATCTGCATCGCGATTGCGGGGATCGGGGCGGGCGTGGTGGGACTCCTCGCATCGAGCGGGCCGAACGAGCCATGGTCGCGACCGAGCACCGACCCGGATTCGCGTGGCGCACGCGGCGACAACGTCGCGGACGGCGGCCTTTGGAACGGGAACGGTCACCCCGAGCTGGATCCGCACTCGGGATCCGGCCGAGTGGCAAGCATCGTCGGCGCTGTGGACGCGCGGCCGGCGCCGAGCTCGGACTCCGGTGAAGGACGTCACACGTTCGCGCTTGGGTCCTTCCTGCGGTCCGCGGCCTCCAAGGTCGGTCTCGAGGTGGCCGTGCCGATCTGGGCGCTCCAGTGGCGAACCGCGTTTGACGTGCTCGGTGCCTCCTCGGTGAGCAGCGCGACGGACGGGCTCCTCGCCGTCGAGGTCGATGGCGAGGGGCCGGTGCTCGCCGTGGACTTCGGGGTGATCGGCCGCAACCTCCGGCACGCGACGAGGACGCTCACCGATTGGTGGGACTCGGCGACGCGGCAGGCGGCGATGGTCCCGGCGTGGAGCCTGACGCTGCTGGGGTCCGGCGGCGACTCGCTGATCGAGCGCGGCGTGCTCGGGGAAGTGCGAGCGGATTCGGCCTCGACGATCGAAGCAACGGAGGGTGCGATCACCGAGCGGGTCGTGGTCTTGGTCCACGGACTCGACGAGCCCGGGTGGATCTGGGATGACCTCGCCCCCGCCCTCTGCGAGCAGGGCTTCTCTCCGATCGCCTTCGAGTACCCAAACGATGGTCCGGTTTCGGTTGCTGCCGAGTGTCTCGGCGCCGCCCTGACCGCGCTCCGCCAGCGCGGCGTCGAGCGAGTCGATCTCGTCGGCCACTCGATGGGCGGGCTTGTGGTCCGCGACGCGCTGACGCGCCCGGAGCTCTACGGCGGCGACGGTCGAGGCAACCCCGCGCTGCCGGTCGTCGACCGGGTGATTCTCGTCGCGACGCCGAACCACGGCGCGCCGGTGGCGCGGTTTCAGCCCCTGGCCGAGATCAAGGACCAGGCCGTTCGGGGCACGCGGGGCGCCGCGACCGCGCGTGGATGGCAGCGCGACGGTCACGGAGAGGCCGCGAGGGATCTCCTTCCCGACTCGACCTTTCTCCAGGAGCTCAACGCGCGGCCGCTGCCGTGCAACGTCGATCTGACGATCGTGGCAGGCGCCCTCGCCGGCGCCGCGTCGATGCCGCTCGCCCAGCCGACCTCGGAGCGTCGGTCGACGCTCGGGCGTGACGCTGAGGCGATCGAGCGTGCCCATCGGGGCACGACGGCGCGCAGCGCGAGGACCGCACGCGCAGCGCGCGGATCGGGTGCTGTCGCCCCGCCGGTTCAGGGTGAGGCTGCGTCGGAGGCCTCCGCAGACCGCGCGCGTGCGGCCGCGCGTCCGGCGCCGCTGGGACAACGGGAAGCGCCGTCGGCGAAGCGAGATCCCCTGGAGCCCCCGGAAGCCCCGGAGCCCCCGGAGCCCCCGGAAACCCAAGAGCCTGCCGGCGGCGCAGGGCCCCTCGGCGCGCCGAAGCGCCCGGCGGCACCCGCGATCGCTCCCCCTGGCGCGGCGCTCGCCTCGGCGCCGACGGCTGACGGAATGGGTGTGAGTTCGCCCTCCGTCGCCGCAGCGCTTGCGGCCGCCTCCGCAGCGTCGGGGCAGGCGGTCCGGTGGCTCGGCGACGGGCTCGTGACCGTCGACTCGGCATGTCTCGCAGGGGTCGCCGACACGGTCGTCGTCGCGGGCAATCACCAGTCGGTCCTCCGCGCGTGGAAGCGCGGCAGCACGCCGCCTGCGGTCGAGATCATCGTGAATCGACTTCAGGCGGACCGGGCCGACCCGCGCTGACGCTGCACGTGGTCCGGCTGCGGGCGCCGGGGGCGCGGAGGGAGCGGCGGCGGTCGCAAGCGCAGCCTGCGGCGAGGGGCGGCCGGGCGGCGGTGAACGGGGACGCGGAGACACGGCGAAGCGCGGCGACGGGGGGACGAGCGGGGAGCGCTTCCGTCGATGGCCGTTGATCGAGGCCGTCTGAACGCTGGCGACACCCGCTTGCTTCTGCGAGACTCGCTGATCCCGTGAGCGACTCTGCCGGAGCCGAGCGCGATCCCGCGACGGAGATCGCGCGTGCGATCGAGATCGACTCGCTCGATGACCCGCGAGTGGCGGGCTATCGAGACGTGCGCGACCGCGAGCTGCGCGGTCGCGACGGCCTCTTCGTCGTGGAGAGCCTCCGCTGCGTCGAGCGTCTGCTCGCATCGCGCTTCGAGATCGAGTCGCTGCTGGTCGCGCCGCGGCGCCTTGCGGCACTTGCGCAGCGCATCGTCCTCTCCCGAGCCGGTCGGAACCTCGGCAGCTCGCTCGAACGTGGCGGGCGCCGCGTCCCCCGCTTCGAGGGTCCGGTCTACGTCGCGGAGGAGACGCTCCTCAGCTCGATCGCGGGCTATCGCATTCATGGCGGCGCGCTGGCGCTGGCGCGGCGACCGCGGCGGACAGCCCTGAGCTTCGAGCCGTGGGCGGCGGCGTTGGGGCTCTTCGGGGCGGTCGATGCGGAAGCCGCAGCCGAAGCGGGATCCGCGGGAACCGCAGAGGCCGCACACGCCACAGAAGCGACCGAATCGAGGGGCGATGCGAGCGTTCGAAGTCCGAGCGCTCCACGCACGCTCATCGCGCTGGCGGGCGTCACGCAGATGGACAACGTCGGATCGATCTTCCGCAGCGCGGCGGGGCTCGGAGTCGAGGGCATCCTTCTCGACGAGCGCTGCTGCGATCCGCTGCTGCGCAAGCCGATCCGGGTGGCGATGGGGCACTCGCTCACGCTGCCCTTCGCGTGGTCGCGCGACCTCCCGTCGGACCTCGCGCGGCTGAGGGCTGGATCGCTCGCGCCGCGGGAATCGTGCGATGGCGTTGGCGCTGGCGTCGGCGAGCGGCGCTCGGAGCGCGGCTGGCGGGTGGTCGCGCTTGAGGAGGGCGCCAACGCGGGGGCCATTCCGGGAGTGAGTCCGGGGGCGATTCCGGGGGCGATTCCGGGGGCCAGCAGGGTTGCGGTCACGCACCTCTCCGCGCTCGCACCGGACGAACGCATGGTGCTCGTCGCCGGCAACGAGGGGCATGGTCTCGATCGAGCGGTCATCGACGTCTGCGACGACATCGTCGAGATTCCGATGGCGGAGGGGGTGCCGTCGCTGAACGTCGCCGTCGCGGTGGCGATCGGCTGTTGGGAGCGTCGGAGGTTGCGTGCGCTCCGATCACCAAGCGGCCGCGCCGGCGAGCGATGATCGGCTCCAAGTGCGTCGCGGCGTCGCGCAAGGTGGGGGCGATCGTGCTGGTGGGCAGAGCCCTGGGGCTCGGAGCGACCCGCGCCACGCGAGCGTCGCCCAAGCGAGCGCCAGCTCGACCGATCAGGGAGATGTTCGGTGGGGGTGGTCGATTGCCGCAGCGGCGCGATCGCCACGTCGAATCGGCCTCCCGCGGAGGGTCGGTAGATCCAGAGACCGCCCGGATCTCGCACTCCAGCGCCCCTTGTCTCCTGCTGCGGCGTCCGGAAGCGGCGTTCTGC
>CALMPF010000062.1 GCA_937871505.1 uncultured Planctomycetia bacterium
GGGGCCCGCCCCGCGCCCATCCCGTCCGCCCCCCCGGCACGGGGGCGGGGCCCCCCCGCCCCCCCGCCCCCCCCCGCCCCCCCCGCGGGGGGGGGGGGGGGGGGGGGGGCCCCCCCCCCCCCCCCCGCCGCGAAGTCACCGGTCTCCGCGCCGCGAGGCTACGAGCCGGTCACCACGACGACATCGACGTCGCCGCGGCGATTGGGGTTGTTGGCGTTGGTGCGGAACCGAAGCTTGAAGTTCGGGTTGTTCGCCGCGCCGGCGGGCAGCGTGAACGAGACGCTCTGCCACGAGGTCGCGTTCGTCTGCTCGATCAGCGTCCACGACGAGCCGTTCCACCACTCCGCATAGAGCCACTGACCCGACTGGAGGCCGGCGGTGCGGCGGGCGTACGAGACCGTGACGCTCGTGCGGCCGACGGTGCTGATCGACTTCTCGATCCACGTGCTGTTCCGAAGCCGGGCTCCCCAGCTTCCGGCAAAGGCCGAAGCGGTCGACGCAAACGCGTTGGTGTTCTGAATCACCCATCCGCCTGCGGTCAGGTTGCCCGACTCGAACCCGTCGCTGAAGAGCGTCACCGTCGCCGACGGAACCGCCGAGGCGGTCGCCGAGGGCGACGAGACATTCCCGCTCGTGTCCTCGGCGACGACGTAGTAGGCGTAGGTCCAGCCGTTCACCAGACCGGTGTTCGTGAAGGAGGGGGATCCGAGGAGCGATCCGGTGATCTGCGAGAAGCCCCCGCCGTTCGTCGAGCGGAAGACGCGGTAGCCGGCGAGATCCGGCTCCGGCGAGGCATTCCACGAGAGGCTGACGCTGCCGTTGCCGGCCGTCGCCGCAAGCCCCGTCGGCGCTGCGGGCGGCGTGACGTCCGGACCCGAACCGGGCGTCGCCGCGAGGGCGGCGCCGGCCTCGACGCGGCCGTAGCCGAAGATGTTGTCGACGCCGGCCGCACCGAGGTCCTTGCTGGTGGAGCGGATGATCGCCTCGACCTGCGCGGGAGTGAGATCCGGGTTCCGCGACCAGATCAGGGCGCAGAGCCCCGCGACGATCGGAGTCGCGAAGCTCGTCCCGCTGACGTTGGCGTACGCGGAGTCGCTGTTGTAGGCGGTCGTCCTGATGCTGACGCCCGGCGCGACGAGATCGACGAGCGGCCCGTAGTTGGAGAAGGAGGCCTTCGCGTCGTTCTGGTCGGTCGCCCCGACGACGATGACGTTGTCCTCGCGATTCCCGTTGAGGTTGACATTGTCATTGCCGGCGGCCCAGACGAGCATCCCGCCGAGCGAGCGGATGTAGGTTCCGGCGGTGAAGACGCTCGAGCTGTTGACGCCGCTGTAGCTGACGCTCGAGACCTTGTCGCCGAACTCCGCGGCGCGCCGGGCTGCGAGCGTGAGGTTCGAGAGCGAAGCGCTCCCGTTGCTGCTGTCGGTCACGCGCATCATGCGGTGGCTGAGCGACCATCCCATGCCGGCGACGCCGATGCCGTTGTTGCCCTTCGCCGCGGCGGCGCCGGTGCAGAGCGTGCCGTGCCCGTGGATGTCGTTGATCGGGCCGCCCTGGCTCTCCCACTTCTGCGTCGGGACGTGATAGCCCTCGAGGCGGTGCTGCCAGAGGTCCTGATGGGTCGCCCGGATGCCGGTGTCGCAGATGGCGACGGTGACCGAGGTCGACCCGGTCTCGATGCTCCATGCGGTGCAGGAGTTGAGCCGGTTGGCGTTGTGATGCCACTGCTGCGAGAGCTGCGGATCGTTCGGGCAGGTGTAGAGCGGATAGAGCGTCCAGTCCGGCTCGACGTAGGAGAAGCCGCCGGTGGCCATGAGGCGCTGCGCCTCGTCGTTCTCGTTCGACCCCGCGGGAACGCGGACGACGTACTCCTCGACCTCGGGGAACTCGCGCTCGACGCCGAGGGCGTGCAATTCGAGAATCGCACGCAGGACGAGCGCCTGCCGGCGGGGCTCCTCGATCTGCCGGGCCTCGGCGTCGTCGGGCTGAAGTGGCCGCGCGATCAGGAATCCGCTGAACTCGCGCTCGCCGGGGATCTCCACGAAGAGCGGCGGCGCGGGCGCCTGCGGAAGGTCGGGACGCTGGACCTGCTGCGCGTCGTCCCCCGCGGCGACCGCAGGAAGGGCGAGCGCCGCGGCGAGCGCCACGGGGCGAAGGAGACGGCTCAGACCGGACAGAGTGCCAGACTTGCTCCCGAACGTACTCCCAAACGTACTCCCAAACGTGTGCATAGGGGTTCCTCCTCAGGTGGGCCCCCGGACGAAGTTGGATCTCGGCACGCTACAACGGCGGTGGCCGATTCCAACCAAAAACTCCTTTTCTTCGCGGTTGACCCCGGCCGCGCACTCCAGCGCCCCCTGGCTCCGTCGCGCGGCGGTCGGAAGCGGATGTCCTGCAAGGAGAAGCGAAGCAGGCGGGGCGCCGGCGTCCGCGCTGCGGGCCATCAAGGCTCCATCGACGGAACGGCTGCGAGCTCCGACGCAGCGGAACGCCGCTTCCGGACGCCGCAGCAGGAGACACGGGGCGCTGGAGTGCTCGCTGGCCGACCCGACCGGACCGGGCCTCGCCTGCGGCGCAGCCCATCGGCGTCACCACATCCGCGGCAGGGCCTCGCCGGCCGTCGCCCGGACGAAGATCGCGCGACCGTCGAGTCGAACCGCGGCGGCGAGGGCGCCCGGCTCGGGGTCGACCACGACGATGGGCACGCCGCGCCCGGCGCAGAACTGGGCGATCCGCGTCGGCAGCGTGGTGGATCCGGTCGTGCCGACGATCAGGAGGAGGTCTGCCGACGCCGCGGCCTCGAGCGCGCTCGTGGACCGGAATCGCTCCTCGTCATAGCACTCGTCGAACCAGAGGACATGCGGCCGCGCCGGCGCGCCGTCGACGCGCAGGAGCCGCTCGGTCGCCTCGTCGAGCGCCCTTCCGTTCGGCCAGTCGAGGCCGACCGCGTCGGGAATCGGGACGATCCTCGGGCGGGACTCGAGCTCCCGCACCGGGCGCATGAAGTCGAGGTTCCCGTGGATCTCGTAGAGCCGCGACGCCTCGTGGCCCGCGCGGCCGTGGAGGCCGTCGATGTTCTGCGTGACGAGGCGCATCCGCGGGCCGAGCCGCGCGTCGAGCTCGACCAGGGCGCGATGAGCCGGGTTCGGGGTCGCCCGTCGGCAGTCGGCGCGGCGCTTGAGATACCAAGCCCAGAGCTCGCGGGGCATCTCTCGGAAGGCGGCCATCGTCGCGAGCTCCTCGGGCTGGTAGTTGCGCGACCCGATCGTCCAGTAGCCATCGCGGCCGCGAAACGTCGGAATCCCGCTCTCCGCGGAGATCCCCGCGCCGGTGAGCGCCACGACGGTGCCACCTCCGCCGATGATCTCGGCGAGGCGGTCCCGTGCAACGGCGATGGCCTCTTCCTGCGACCGCATCGTTCGCCCTTTCGACCTGAGGCAGGCTACCGCGCCGAGAGGACCGCACGCGAGCGAAGCGGCGTTCGATCCGAGCAGGCGGATCGACGTTGCGGGCGACGGGCAGCGCGCGGACGCCGATGCCGGCGACGCAGCGCTCGAGCCGACACCGCGGCTCGACCGCCCACCCCTCACGGACTTCCGGAGACCCTGCTACGTTGCCCGGCCATGACGACGCACCGATTCCCCCTCTCGAAGACCCCTCCGCAGGATCGGACCCCGTGGGGCAGCCGGGTCGCGATGACCGCCGCGAACTTCCCCGCGCTCCGAGGGATGTCGCTCTACCGGCTCGCGATCGCCGCGGGCGGATTCCGCGAGCCGCATTGGCACCCGAACGCCGATGAGCTCGGATACTGCACATCGGGGCGGCTCCTCGTGACGGTCTTCTCGTCAGGGAACCGGCACGACCTCTTCACGATCGAGGCTGGCGAGATGTACGTCGTTCCATCGGGCTCCTTCCATTCGATCGAGAACGTCGGCGGCGGCGCCGCCGAGATCGTCGCGGTGTTCTCCCACGAGTCGCCGGAGGACTTCGGCCTCTCCGGCTCGGTCGGCTGCATGGCGCCGGAGGTGATGGGGAACACCTGGGGGCTTCCCGCGGCCGAGGTGGCGGCGGTCACACGTTCTCCCGAGGACATGCTCTTCGGCCAGGTGGATGGTTCGGCCGAGGTGCCGGCGATCGCCTCCTTCCCGAACCCCCTGAAGTTCCCCGTCGAGGCGATGCCGCCGCTGATCGCCGACGAATGGGGCAGCGCCAAGCTCGCGCGCTCGGACCTCTGGCCCGCCCTCCGTCGGCACTCGATGTTCTCGCTCAGGCTCGGAGGCCGCGGAATGCGCGAGCCGCATTGGCATCCGGAGACCGCGGAGCTCGGGTACGTCGTCGCAGGTCGAGCGCGCATGACGATCAAGGGCCCCGGAGGCGCGGAGTCCGTGGACACGTTCGATCTGGAGCCGGGAGACGCGTACTTCGTCCCCGCGGCCTACCCGCATCACATCGCGAACCTCGACGGGCCCGATGGCGAGGCGCTTCACTTTCTCGTCTTCTTCGACCGCGCGCTCGGCGCGGACATCGGCTACACCGGAGGCATCGCCGCCTTCCCGCGGCGAATCGTCGCCCCGACCCTCGGGACATCGGTCGCGAAGCTCCCGGCCTATCCCCAGCTTCCGCAGGACCTGATGATCGTCAAGGCCGTGAACCCGCGCTACGGCCCGGCATAGCACTGGAGTGAGAGGTGCCGCCCGCGAACCTCGGCAGCGCCACCGATCGCCGCGGGTTCTCCTGCTCGGCGTGGAAGCCGGTGCCCATCCCCTCCCCGGAACTCCCGGGGATCGCGTCGCGGCCCCTCGCGCCGCGCCGGGAACGCGCCCGGCGGCTGCTGCCGAAGCGCTCCGCGGCGCCGGCGGCCATCGCGACAGCGTTCCGCCCGAGCGCTACCGGCTCGGAGCGCTCCGCGAGTACCGTCGAAGCGGCGCGTTCGCACCCCGGCCGTCGCGCGGGGAGCGAGGCGGTCGCCGCGCAGCACCGCCCGCAGGCCAACTCCCATGAGCACACGCAGCCTCTCCGCAGTCAATCTCGCCGCCAAGCTCGCGACCTTCAGCGAGCCCTGGCAGCCGCGCGTCGTCGGCGAGTTCAACGGCCACGACATCCTCGTCGCCAAGTTCCGCGGCGCCTTCGTCTGGCACAGCCACGAGGAGACGGACGACCTCTTCCTCGTGCTCCAAGGGAGCGTCACCATCCGGCTCCGCGACGGCGAGGTCGTGCTGGGACCGGGCGAGCTCTTCGTCGTCCCGCGCGGGATCGAGCACGCTCCGTTCGCCGCGCAGGAAGCGCACGTGCTCTTGATCGAGCGCCGCGGCACGCCGAACACCGGCTCGCGCGAGTCGGCGGCGCCACGGCGCGAGATCTGAGCGGTCGGGCGGGGCGCTCGCCCCTCCGCTCATCGCGACGTCGAGTCGATGCCGCGGATGAGCGCGATCCCCCGGGCGATGTCCTCCTCGCGGGACTCCCCGGCTTCGCGCTCGATCACGACGTTCACGCTGCGCGGCAGGCGCCTGACGCGGTCGATGAACGCGATCCAGTCCACGGCCCCGGCGCCGATGGGGACTTCCCTTCCCCACGCGCCCGCAGCGGACGAGGGCAGGGCGTCCTTGGCATGGACCTGGACGACGGCTCCGGCGAGCGCCTCGATGGCCTCGATCGGGTCGCCCATGCCGTAGAGGAGCATGTTGGCGGGGTCGAAGTTGATGCCGACCGGGCGGTCGAGGTCAGCCAGCGCGGCGAGAAGCGTCTCGGCGCTCTCCTGTCCGGTCTCGAAGGCGACTGCGACCCCGACGTCCGACGCGCGATCGACGATGCTCCGCAGCCGTTCGAGCACGATCGCCCGAGCCGGATCGTCGCGATCGTGGGGGATGAAGCCGGCGTGGAACGTCACCAGCGGGATGCCGCGCTCGGCGGCGAGGTCGGAGACCCGCGCAGCCAGATCCCGGGTGGCGGGCCACGTCGCCGTCGGGCGCACACCCCCTGTGAGCTCGATCGTCTTGAGGGTCGAGTAGTCCTCCCCGACAGTCGCGAGCATCCCGCTGACCGGCGCGATCCCGGCGTCCGCGAGCCGCGCGAAGATGTCGCCCCAGCGCCGCGGCTCCTCGACCGCCGGGACAAGAGCGAGCTGGATCGCATCGAGCCCGAGGCGGCGAACCGCAGCGACGAGGGCCGCAGGATCATCCGGCCGCAGGCTCCAGGAGCAGACGGCGAGGCGAAGCGGCGGCGGCGCACCGTTCGGCGCGGCGGAGTCGCCTGAGGCTGGACCGTGGGAAGGTGCGCGCATCGGCTTCATCGGGTCATCGGGTCATCGGGTCATCGGGTCATCGGCGTCGTCGGCGTCATTGGGACCGTCGGCGTCACTCGGCGCGACCTCGCGTCGTCTGGCGTCGCGTCCCCAATCCGGTTGGATCCGGTTGGATCCGGCGTGTTCCGGGGTGATCCGGCGTATTCCAGGGTGATCCGGGGTGATCCGGGGTGAGGTGACCCGCACTCCGGAGCGGCCCGGGCGCGACGCGGGCATTGGCTCCGAGGGCGTCGCGTCCCAGCGCGGGGGCGCCGGTGAACGGAGGCTCGCGGCGACTTCGGCTCCGGGGACTCCTGCCGCACACACCGGCCAGCAACCGCGCGCCGAAGTTCGACGAAGGCCGGCGGTGGCCATGAACGTACCATGCGGGCCTTCGCCGCGGCGTCAGCGCACGGCGACGGCCGCCCCCGCACCCCGCGCTCTCCGCCCGCCCCATTGACCACCGCCAAGGCCAACGACGCGATCGATCCCCGCGATGGCGACGCCCTCGCCCGAGGGGTCGCCGCTGCGCCGGCCGCGCCCGCGCCGCGGCGGACGCTGACCGAGCGGCTCGAGGCGTACATCTCGCGCCTCTCGACGCGCAACAACTTCTGGCACAAGGTCTGTTCGCTGATCTGGCTCCCCTACGCCTTCCGCAGCGGGATCACGATGAAGCGGCTGGGCGCCGATCGCTTTGCGGCGGTCCTTCCCTTCCGGCGATTCAATCGCAACTGGTACAACGCGATGGCGGGAGCGGCGCTCCTGGGCAACTCCGAGGTCGCCGCCGGGATGTTCCTCTTCGCCCAGTGCGGAGGCGATTACATCGTCGTCTGCAAGGAGCTGAAGTACCGCTTCCTCCGCCCCTGCTACGGCCCCGCCGTCTACCACATCGTCCGCTCCGAGGAGCTCGTCGAGAAGCTGGCCGCGGGGGCGGAGTTCAACACCGACCTCGAGCTCGAGATCACCCAGCAGCTCAAGCAGGCGGGTCGGGAGATCCGCGTCGGGCGCTGCACCCTCACCTTCCACTGCACTCCGAAGGCGATGGCGCGGGACCGCGAGGCCCGGCGAAAGGCGCGGATCGAACGCCGCGCCGGCGCGGAGGCGAGCGCCGCGGCCACGGACGCGCCACCCGAGTGACCCGGCGCGCGGTCGCCGGCAAGGGAGCCGATCTCGCGGCGACGGTTCGGCGCTGCTCGACGAACGCCTGAAACAGATGGGATCGACCGGCGCCGCGGCCTGCGCGGCCTGCGCGGAACGCTACGCTGCGGCGGATGCCACCCGGTCCCGCATGCTCATCCGTCCGTCGCGGCGCACCGCTTGCAGGCTGGGCGTCCACGGGGCTCTGGGGCCTCTTTCTTGCGAGTTCGTGGACGTGGTGCATCGGCATGTACCTGCCAGTCCCGCTGCTCCGCGAGTTCGGCTGGCTGGGCTTTCTGCTCTTCGCGATCCCGAACGTCGCGGGGTGCGTCGCCTTCGGCTATCTCGCGAGCCCGCAGCGCTCGCGCCGCTTCCTTCTCGCCCATCCGAGACTGGTCTCGGCGTTCTCCGCGGTCACCGTCGCCTATCACGCCTTCTTCGTCGGCTTCGTGGGCGGCGCCCTGCTGGGTCCCGAGGACGCGGCCGCACCGGGCACGCGGCTGATGCTCCTGGTCCTTCTGGGCCTGACCGCGTGGGCGCTCTCGGCGATCCGTTCGGGGAAGAGCGGCAGCGACGGAACCCATGCGGGGAGCAGGACGTGGCCGCTCCTTGGCGCAGCAGCCTTCGCCGCGTCGCTCGCGCTCTTCGCGCTGCTCGGAACCCGCGGACTCTCGGAGTGGTCCCTCGTCGGGCCGAAGGGCGCCGTCGCGGCAGCGTGGCTGCTCCCGACGATGTGCTTCGGGTTCCTGCTCTGTCCGTGGCTGGATCTCTCCTTCCATCGCGCCCGGCGCGAGGCGCCGTCGCCCCATGCGTTCCTGCTCTTCGGCGCGGCGTTCGCGACGATGCTGCTCTTCAGCGCCGCCTATGCCCCCCAGGCCGCCACCGGCCTGCCCGGGATCGTCGTGCTGCACATGGCGCTCCAGGGCATCTTCACGAGCGCGGTGCACCTTCGCGAGCTCGGACGGCTCGGCGAGTCGATCCCCTCCGGCGCCTCCGGAGCGCGCGACGGCGGCCCGGACGGACTCCGCGGCGCCTCGAGCCGGGAGCCGTGGAACGGCGCGGGCCCGCGGCTGGCGGTCGCGGCGATCCTCGCGGCCGGCCTGCTCGGCGTGATCGCCGGGACCGAGTCGAACTACCTGCGGATCCTCGCCTTCTATGGGCTTCTCTTTCCCGGCGCCCTCCTGGTCTTCGGCGGCCGCAGCGATTCGCGATCGACGCGGATGGTGCTCCCCTTCATCGTGATCATCGCTGCTTCGCTCCCGCTGATGGAGCTCGGCTTCATCGATCTGCGGACGGCCCTGCTGCCGTGGCCGATCGCGCTGCTTCTCGCCGCCCGGCTGCTGCGGCGACGCCGACGGCGCTGATCGCGCGGAGCGCCCGACGCCGCGTCGCAGCGCGAAGGGCCCATGACGATCGGTCTGGCGGCCGCCATCGCGCCTCGGACAGCGCCGCCGAGGCTCTTCGCCGGGCTTCGCGGATCGAGGCCGAATGCGCGGCAGGTTCGCCGGACGACGGCGCAATGGGTCGCGCGGCGGTCGGCGCAGGGAGCGCGCGCTACCGCCCGATCGCCGGCGCCTTGACGGGCTCGGTCGGCATATCTGCCGTCCGGGGCGGATGCACCACCTGCGTGGCCAGCCCGACCCGCTCGAGAGCGCGGACGATGGCGTAGGTCAGGTCGAACTCCCACCAGCGGATGCCGTGCGCCGCGCAGCGGTGCGCCGCGTGGTGGTTGTTGTGCCAGCCTTCGCCGAAGGTGAGCACCGCCACCCACCAGAGATTGCGGGAGTTGTCGTTGGTCTCGAAGTTGCGATAGCCCCAGGTGTGGGCGGCGGAGTTGACGAACCAGGTCGCGTGGAAGACCAGCACGGTGCGCACCGCCATGCCCCAGAGCACCCATGCGACGCCGACCTGGTTCCACCACTCTCCGGCGGCGTAGAGGGCGACGGCAAGCGCGATCGAGAAGAGCCAGTGACAGCGGTCGATGATGCGGATGCCCCGGTCGCGCTCGAGGTCGCGAGCGAAGTCGCGCGGGTCGAACGGAAGCGGAGCGAAGATCCACCCGATGTGCGCCCACGCGATCTGGACGAGCGGCGTGTGCGGGTCCTCTTCCTCATCGGTGTGGGCATGATGCACGCGGTGCACGCCGACCCACTCGATCGGACCGTTCTGGAGCGCCAGCGAGCCGCTCGCCGCGAGGAAGTAGCGAACCGCGGGATGGGCCTTGAAGCTCCCGTGAGAGAGGAGCCGGTGCCACCCCAGCGTGAGCCCCAGACACGCCGTCCAGAAGTAGAGGATCGCACAGACGAACAGCGCCGACCACTCGAAGTGGAAGAGGGCCACGACCGCGAGCGCGTGGGCCACGACGATCATCAGGATGTTGTGCCAGCGGAGGGTCGCGAGTCGGCGCCATCGCGATGAGGCGCTCACGTCGATCGTTCGTTCAGTCACGCAGAGGGGCTCCGAGGCATGCGGTCTCCGGCCATGGGTCAGTGAAGCGACGGGACGAATCCGGGGTCCGCGCGACCCCATCGACGCCGGGCATGCGGCGGATTCGCCTCCGTCATCGATTGGCGGGTCCCGGGGCCCGTGGCGGAAGCCACGCGGGCCGTGAAGGAACTGATGAGGACGCCGAGTCCTGCGCCCTCAGCGATCGGTCTCGCTGCACCGCGCCGATATCGTGGGGCATGCTACTTGATTTCGGCGGTGCCGGCGGCGTTCAGCGCACGAGGAGCATGCAGCGCGATGCTCCGCTGTCCCAGGGCGGCGAACTCCGGCACACGCCCGGCAAGGCAGCGGCGCCGGCGCGTCAGGTCGCCGGCGGCTGCCCCGTCCCTCCACGGAGGCGAACGCCGGGCCTCGGACTGCATCCGCTGCGGCCCTCAGCCGGAGCCGAAGCGCTGGTGCCGGAGAATTGACGCGGGGGAGTCGGCGCCGAAGCGCCGGCACTGAGGCGTTGGCCCCGAGACGTTGACCCCGGAGCGTTGGCACCGATGCCGATCGACTCACTCCGACAGCTCGATCCTGCGAAGTTCGACGAGACCCGCGCGCGCCACCTCCTCTCGCGCGCCGGTTTCGGAGGCACGCCGGAACAGGTCGCGGCGCTGACCCGCATCGGTCTCCTCCGCGCCGTCGACCACCTCGTCGACTACGACCGCCTCCCCGAGCCCGACGACGCCGAGAGCGCCGCGCGGTTCAGTCCGGACATCATCCGCCCTCCCACGGAGGCGGAGGCGGCCGAGGCGAGGCGGGCACGGCGCGAGAACGACGAGCCTGCCCTCGAACGGCTCCAGCGCGAGCGGAACCGGCGCCAGGCGATGGACCGAGAGCAGCTCGCGGCGATGCGCCGCTGGTGGCTGCGGCGGATGATCGAGAGCCCGCGGCCGCTGGAAGAGAAGATGACGCTCTTCTGGCATGGCCACTTCGCCACCGGCCATCGCACGATCGAGGACAGTTGGCACATGCTGCTTCAGAACCGGCTCTTCCGCCGCCGCGCGACGGGGAACTTCGGCGCTCTGGCCTCGGAGATCATCCGCGATCCGGCGATGCTGCGCTATCTGGACAACAACCGCAACCGCCGCCGTTCGCCGAACGAGAATCTCGCCCGCGAGCTGATGGAGCTCTTCGTGCTCGGCGAGGGAACCGGGTACACCGAGCGCGACATCAAGGAGGCGGCGCGGGCCCTGACCGGCTACACCTTCGTCGATGACCAGTTCGTCTTCCGGGGCGGGGACCACGACGACGGACCGAAGACGATCTTCGGACGCAGCGGCAACTTCGACGGTGACGGCCTGCTGAGGCTCCTCTTCGAGCGCCCCGCGGCCAGCGAGTTCATCTGCTGGAAGCTCTACCGCTTCTTCGTCGACGACGGACCGGCAGTCTCGGCGCGGACGCCGCCGCGCGCCGTGCAGGGCTTCATCCGGCGGCTCGCCGCGCTGCTGCGGGAATCGCGCTTCGAGCTGCGTCCGGTGCTCCGGACGCTCTTCCTGAGCGAGCACTTCCACCACCCGTCGGTCATGGCGGCCACGATCAAGAGCCCGGTCCAGCTCGTGGTGCAGACGGTCCGCAGCCTCGGCACGCCGGTCCGGAACCTCTCGACCCTGCTGGAGGCCTGCGCGATGATGGGACAGGAGCTCTTCCAGCCGCCGAACGTCAAGGGCTGGGATGGCGGACGCGCCTGGATCAACACCGCGACCGTCTTCGTGCGGCAGAACGTCGCGGTCTTCATGCTCACCGGCGCGCAGCCGGGAGGCGGCCGCGGACGGGGTCCGGCCCGGCAGGGCTCCCTCGACCGGTACGACGCCCGACCGCTGGTCGATCATCTCCGAGACCCAGCCGGCGCGCTGCCGCCGCCGCGCGCGGTCGCCGAGGCCATCGCGCGAGTCACGCTGGCCTGCGAGCCCGCCCCGGACCGCATCGACGCCGTGGAGTCGGTCCTCGCTCCACGGCTCGCCCCGGGATCTCCTGACGAGGAGAATCGGGGACTCGTCGCGGCGCTCGTGCTGATCACTGCGCTGCCCGAATACCAACTCTGCTGAAGGTCCTCGCTCTGCTGCCGGCACTCGCCGAAGGAACCCTCCCATGTCCAGCGATCGCGCCCTTCCCTACTCCCGACGGCTCTTCCTCCAGCAGGGCCTGACGCTCGCGTCGCTGCTGCCGACGATCCCCGCCTTCATCCAGCAGTCGGCGCTGGGGATGCTCGACCTCGACGGCGCCACTGCGGTCGGGAGCCGCCCCGGCGTGCCGGAAGATCGCGTGCTGGTGGTCGTCCAGCTTGCCGGAGGCAACGACGGACTCAACACGCTGATCCCCTACGGCGCGGCTGAGTACTACGACGCCCGCCCGGGGATCGCGATCGCCCCGCCGGGCCGCGGCGACGGAGCCGCGCTGGCGATCCCGGGCCGCGACGGCCTCGGGCTGCACCCGGGCTTCGCCGGCTTCAAGGCGCTGCTCGACGAGGGGATCGCCGCGGTCGTCCCGGGAGTCGGCTATCCCAATCCCAACCGCTCGCACTTCGCCTCGACGGACATCTGGGAGACCGCCTCCCTCTCGGGCAAGGGCCACGGCTGGGTCGGGCGGTACTTCGACTGCACCTGCGCGGGGACGCCGGATCCGCATGGATCGGTCGCCATCGGGCGCCAGGCGCCCTTGGCGCTCATGGGCGCCAGCTCGACGCCGGTGAGCTTCGAGAGCGCCGAGCTCTTCCGATGGCTCGGCCACGACCTCGACTCGGCGCTGAGCGATCCCTATGAAGCGCTGATGCGCCGCGGCACGGCGACGGCGGTTCCGACGCCGCAGCGACCGGAGCGGCGCCGGCCCTCGGGAGACCCCTCGCCCGAGTCGGAGAGCCAGCTCGCATTTCTCACCCGCACCGCCCTCGACGCCCGCGTCTCCTCGGACCGAATCCGCGCCGCCGTCGAGCGCACGCCGCTGACGAACTACCCGCAGGGAGCGCTGGCGCGGCAGCTCCGCATCGTGGCGGCGATGATCCGGGATGGGCTCTCGACGCGCGTCTACTACGTCTCGCTCGGTGGCTTCGACACGCACGCGGGACAGGTGGGTGCGCACGCCAACCTCCTCCGCCAGCTCGGCGACTCGCTTCGAGCGTTCCAGCGCGACTTGGCCGCCCAGGGCAACGACGGCCGTGTCCTGACGATGGTCTTCAGCGAGTTCGGACGCCGCGTCCGGCAGAATGCCTCGCAGGGGACCGATCACGGGACCGCGGCCCCGATGTTCCTCGTCGGCCCGATGGTGCGGCCGGGCGTTCAGGGACGGCACCCGTCGCTCGTCGATCTCGACCAGGGAGATCTGCGGCACACGATCGACTTCCGCAGCGTCTACGCGGCGATCCTCGGAGGCTGGATGAAGGCCCCCGCCGCGCGCGTCCTCGGCGGCACGTTCGCGCCGGCGGAGGTGCTGCGAACCTGAGTCGACCCGGTCCAGCCCGGCAGCCTGTGTCGAACTGGTCCGGGTGGGGCGACCTGGTCCGGGTGGGCCGACCTCGGCGATCTGGCGTGCTCGGCGCGAACGGAGCGAGTCGGCGAGTCGGGCTGGGCGCCGGCTGGAGAGGCTGCGCGCGGCGCGCATCGGCTGCGTCAAGCGCAGCCCGAGGCTGGAGACTCCCTCGCGCGACCGGTCGATCGTCGACCGACCTCGCTCGACCGAGGCAACCGCCGCATCGAGTGCACCCCTCGGATTCCGGCCCGATGGAGTCTGGCCCGGTCAATCCCGGCCCGATGAAGCCCGGCCGCGCGGAATCCGGCCGAGTGGAGTCCAGCCGAGTGGAGTCCAGCCGAGTGGAGTCCAGCCGAGTGGAGTCCAGCCCCCCGGGGGCGGGGGGGGGCGGGGGGGCGGGGGGGGGCGGGGGCTGGCCGCGCTGCGCCGGGGATGCGCCGAGTCGCGCGAGTTCGTGACGGGCTCGTGAGGCGCGGAGTGCGCTCCCAGCCCGCGCTCCCCCTGCCCGTCGCTATCCTGCGGGCCTGTGGCCTCCGAACTGCTGTTCGACCTCGCCGGAATCGACCTCAACGCCGTCCACGCATCGGTCGACGAGATCGGGCGCATCAATCCGCAGAGCGGACACATGCGCCACCTCGATCATGTGATCTGGGCGGCGCCGGACTACACCGCGGCGCTCGGGGTCAAGCAGGTGCGCGACGACGAGTTCTGGGTACCCGGGCACATCCCCGGTCGTCCGCTCCTGCCCGGCGTGCTGATGATCGAGGCGGCGGCGCAGCTCAGCAGCTATCTCTACAAGATGCGGAGCGGCGAGTCGCGCTTCCTCGGCTTCACCCACTGCGACGACTCCGTCTTCCGCGGTCAGGTCGTGCCCGGCGACCGGCTGCTGCTTCTCGTCCGCGAGATCCACTTCGGCCGCCGGCGATTCTCCTGCCGCGGTCAGGGACTGGTCGGTGAACGCCTCGTCTTCGAGACCTCGGTCACGGGGATGGTGCTGTGACCACGCGACGGAGCCCCCGCACGCACGCCCGATTGCGAAGAGCGCCGTGATCGACCGCCGCACCGCTTCTGGCCCGCTTCGGCTTCGACCCATCCTCAAGCACCGCGTCTGGGGGGGGCGCAAGCTCGAGCGCTTCGGGCTCGAACTTCCGCCCGAGGGCGCCGTCGGCGAGGCCTGGGTGCTTGCCGATCTCCCTGAGAGCGTCCCCGAAGGGCGGACGCCCATCGTCGGCGGCGCGTTCGACGGGCTCACGCTGCGCGAGGCGATCGCGGCGAATCCGGCGGCCATCCTCGGCGCGACGCCACCGACCTCGGGCGGCGACTTTCCGCTGCTGCTCAAGCTCCTCGATGCGCGCGAGAACCTCTCCGTGCAGGTGCACCCGACGCCGCGGTTCGTCGACGCGAACCCCGGCTGCCACGTGAAGAGCGAGGCGTGGATCATCCTCGCGGCCGAGCCCGGCGCCGTGATCTACAAGGGCCTCCGGCCCGACTGCCGAGCGACGGCGGACACGACCGCGTTCCGCGAGCGCGTCGAGTCGGGCGCCATCGTCGAGGATCTGCACGCGATCGAAGTCCGGCCCGGGGAGTGCCACTACCTCCCCAGCGGCACATGCCACGCGCTCGGAGCGGGGATCCTCGTCGCCGAGGTTCAGACGCCCAGCGACACCACCTTCCGCGTCTTCGACTGGGGACGGACCGGACGGGAGCTGCATCTGGACGCCGCGGTGGAGTGCATCTTCGACCGCGGCGAGGCTGCGTCCTCCCCCGCGGTTCCCGCTGCGGCCGCGCCGAAGAAGCGCCGCGGAAAGGGCGAGGGCGTTCCGACGGCTCCGAGCCCCGCAGCGCGTGAGCAGGGTCCGCTGCGCTCGGCGCTGCTCTGCGAGTCCGCCGACTTCACGATCACGCGGCTTTCGGCGAGCGCGGATCGGGCGGTGCAGGGACCGGTCGGGCGCCGCGAGGGCGCGACGGCGCTCTTCGTGATCGCCGGGGCCATCGACTTCGACGATGGGGTCGGCCCGATCCTCGCGGGGCGCGCCGCGGCGATTCCCGCCGCCGCCGCACCCCTCGCGGCGACCTTCTCCCCGGGCGCCGCCGCGCTGGTCATCGACCTGCCCGCGCTGCGGCACCTGCGCTGACGGGCCGCGCCGGCGGAAGCCGCGCCGGGCGCACCTCGCTACCGTCGAAGCATGCAGAGCATGAGGCGCTTGGGACGCATGGGGATCGCGGGGGTCATCCGAGTCGGCGGCGAGGCTCCCGACCGAACGCGCGGCGCGGGGCGGCGCAACGCCGACTTCCGCGGCACCGAGCCTGCGCGCAGCTCACGACCGCGGGAGCGCGGCGGCGCCTGCGCGGCGATGCGGCGGATCGCCGGGCTCTGCGCCGTCGTCGGATCGCTCCTCGCCGGCTTCGCTCCCCCGAGGGCCTCGGCCGCAGTTCACGCGCTGCGCCCGGGCGCGACGATCGCGTCGCTCGGGGTCGAGATCAAGCCCGGCGACGAGATCGTCCTCGAGCCGGGGCGCCACGGACCGATTGAGATCGACGGACTCCGGGGAGAGCGGGGACGGCCGATCGTGATCCGCGGAAGCAACCCCAACGTGCCTGCGGCGATCGCAGGCGAAGAGTTCGGCATCCTCGTGCGCGGCGGTTCGCATCTGCTGGTGAAGGACGTGATCGTGATCGGCGGCAGCCGCGCCGCCGTGATCGTCGAGCCGGCGCCCGCGACCGAAAGCGCGGGCGGGGCGCCGACGGAGCACCTCACGCTGCGGCGGGTCGCCGTCGGTCGCACCGGGGCTGAGGGCGTCGCGATGGCGCTCCGAGGCGCCCGGGACGTCTCGATCGAGCAGTGCCGCACCGATCGCGCCGGCGCGGCCTCGATCGTCCTCGATCACTGCGCGGACGTGCGCATCCTCGACGCAGCGCTCGTCGGCGGCGCCGATCCGGCCCAGCCGACGGGAATCGTCATCGGCGGCGGCTCGCGGAAGGTCCTGATCGCCGGACTGCGGGTGCAAGGGGGCATCGAGACCGGGATCGCCGTCGGCGTGCCGCTGCCGAAGATGGCGCCGGCGCCGGACGCAACCGCGAAGCCGACGACGGATCCAGCGGCGGAGGCGACGACGGGCTCGGGAGCGGCTGCGAGTCCGGTCGCACCCGCGCCGGGCGATGCGGCCGCCCCGACGTCAGGGGACTCCGTTCCCGCGCGGCGAGGAGACGCCGATCCTCTGAGCGGAGCCGAGGCGCCGCCCAACGGGTCCCTCGGCGCCGCACCGCCGCCGCAGGACTTCGCAGCCGCCGACGTCACGATCGAGCAGAGCGTTCTTCGCCGCTGCGGCCCGAGCATCTCGATCGGAAGCGTCGACGGGCTCGTGATCACCCGGTCGACCTTCGCCGCGCCGCGGGGGTCGTTTCTCCTCTTCCCGGCTCTGCCGGGCAGCGCGCGGCCGGCGCGCGGCGTGCTGCTCGCGGAGAACCTCTTCGTCTGGCTTCCCAACGAGATCCGGCGCCTCGCCGAGATGGCCCCGGAGCGCGACCTCGCGGGAGTCTCGCTGGGCCGGAATCTCTGGTGGTCGGAAGAGCTCTCGCACGTCGGCGACGCCCTGGGGCCCTTCCCCGGCCGGGAGAGCGCCGCCCAGACCACCACGATCGATCCCAAGCTCGGCGACTTCGACCTCGCGACCAACCCGGAGGCCGCAGGATTCGGAGCGGGGAACTGACCCGGGGCCCATGGGCGGCGCCGCCGTTCCCGTGGCGGAGGGGAATCGTCCGGGTCGGTCGGGGGTCTGAGAGTGAGTCCGGACTCCGCGACCGGTCGCGACGATCGGGTCCGCCGCTCCGGCGGCCGCGATCGAGGTCAAGGCCGGACGGCCCGAGGTACGCTCCCTCAGGCAGCCTTCCAGCGTTTCCCGATGAGTCTCACCGAAGCCAATCTTCGTCGCTGGATGGACCGGCTCGGGCCCTCGATGATGGCCCTCAGCTACGGCATCTGCCGCGATCGCCACCGAGCCGAGGAGATCGTCCAGGAGGCGTTCGTCCGGCTCTGGAAGGATCCGCCGGACGCCGGGGAGGTCGCCTTCGGCGCCTGGCTGCGCAAGGTCGTCACCAACCTCTCGATCAACTGCCTCACCCGGACGCGACGGCCTGCGGCGCTTCCGGAGGGCGGGAACGACGGCGGCCTCAGCGACCAGCGGCCGGGACCCCTCCGCTCGCTCGAGAGCATCGATGCGCGCACGCGGCTCGAGGCCGCGCTGGACCGGCTCGATGAGCACAAGCGGGCGATCCTCCTGCTCCGCGGAGCGGAGCAGCTCAGCTACGAGGCGATCGCGGAGCATCTGGGCGTCCCCATCGGGACGGTGATGAGCCGGCTCAATCGCGCCCGCGCCGCCTTGATGGAGGAGCTCGATCGCATCGACCGCGGGGAGGATGCCGCCGATCGCGTCTTCGACATCCGCCGCTACCGCCACGCATGACGCCGGCGCGTCGCCCGCTCTCCGCCCCGGCCAGATCGCCGCCCCCGGCCCCGCCCTCGCCTTCGCCCCCGCCTCCGCCTCCGAATCGAATCGCCACACGCTCATGGACTGCACCGACATCAATGCCATCCTCTCCGGCCTCGTCGATGACGAGATCGCGCCAGAGCGACGCCACGAAGCCGAGCGGCACCTCGCGGGCTGCGGATCCTGTCGCGCCCTGGTCGGGCGCGCGGAGTCGCTCGATGCGGAACTCCGCGGAGAGATGGAGCGCTGGCAGCGAGGAATCGGCTTTGGCGAACCCTCGATCCGCGCCGTCGTCGATCGCACGGTCGGCGGCGATCGCGTCCTGCGAAGGGCGCGCCAGCTCGCGGGACTCGGCTGGATCGCGGCGGCCGCGGCGATCGCCCTGGCCGTGAGCGCGTGGACGCTCGGACCGGCGACCTCCGGCCGCGGCGCCGCGGGCATTTCGGGCACGACGAGCGCGAGCTCGCCCCGCGGAACATCCTCGGTCCGGCCGAGCGCTGCGGGCGCTCAGGGAGGGGAAGGCCAGGCGTCCGAGACCCCGGATCGCATCGCGCCGATGAGGCCGCCCGGTCTGGAGCCCCCGGACGCCGCATGCGCCGCCGCTCCGGCACTGCCGCACCGCGCGCCGGGGTCCGACGAGGCGATCGCGGCGCTCGTCGGTCCGCCAGGCTGCATGGCCCTCATCGACGAGAACGGCTCAGCGATGTGCGATGGTCGGCCGAGGGGCCCCGCCCCGGAGCGCCGCTTCGAGCCGCTCCCGGCAGACCTCGCGAGCGAAGCGTCGCACGTCCTCTTCGCCTCGGCGGTGCTCTTCTCGCGCATCGCGGACGAGGGGCCGCTGGGATTCGACGCCGAGGCCGACCCCGTCGCGACCATCCTCGAGTACGACGCGCTGGCCGACCGGCTCGCGCGGATTCGCCGGCACCTTCCCCGCGGCGTCGATCGCGCCGCGGTCTGGGCGACCGAGGCGATGCTCCTGCGCCTCCGCGAGCGCCCGCTCGACGATGCCGAACGGCAGGAGATGCGCGAGGACATCATCCGCATGCGCCTCATCGAGATGCTCGACGCCGCCAGCCGGAGGATCGAGCGCCTGCCGCCCGCCTGAGGGACCTCGCACTGCAGCGCTGTAGCGCCTGCCCGGCGTACCGTCCTTCACCCATGGGGATAGGCGCCCTCCTCGTCGAACGCGGGCTGATCGACTCCTCGCAGCTTGAGCGGGCGGCTGTCGAGCAGGCTCGGACTGGCGAACGCCTCGACCAGTCGCTCGTCCGGCTCGGGTTCGTGCGCCATGAGCAGGTGCTCGCCGCCATCGGGGAGCACTTCGAGCTTCCGCTCGTCGACCTCGCAACGCTCGAAGTCGGCGACGATGTCCTCCGGGCGATCCCTCCGAAGGTCGTCTTCAGGCAGCGGTGCGTTCCCATCGGCCGCCGCGGCGGGGTGCTTCGGGTCGCAACGGCGAATCCCTTCGACAGCGCGACGTTCGATCAGCTCCGATTGCTGACCGGGCTCGCCGTCGAGCTCGCGCTGGCGGACGAGCGCGACATCGCGAAGTTCATCCGCGCCAACTACGGCGTCGCGGGAGACACGCTCGAGGCGCTCAGCGCCGAAGCCGGGGCGCCCGCCGCCGAGCTCAGCGCGATCGAGGGGGACGAGGCGGAGCAGGCTCAGGAGGCGAGCGTCATACGGCTCGTCAACGACCTCCTTCTGGAGGCGGTCCGGGAGCGGGCGACGGACGTGCACATCGAGCCCTACGAACACGATCTTGCCATCCGCTACCGCATCGACGGGATCCTCAGCCAGGCGGGCGTGCCCGCGACCGTCTCGCGCTTCCGCAATGCGATCGTGAGCCGGCTCAAGATCATGGCGAACCTCAACATCGCCGAGAAGCGGAAGCCGCAGGATGGCCGCATCGCGCTCCGCCACCGCGGCGAGGAGTACGACCTGCGCGTCAGCATCATCCCGATGCTCCACGGCGAGGGCGTCGTCCTTCGCGTGCTCAGCAAGAGCGCCGTGGCGATCGGTCTCGACGAGCTCGGCATGCCGCGGGAGGTTCTCAGCCGCTGGGACGAGCTGATCGGCCGACCCCACGGCATTCTCCTGGTCACCGGTCCGACGGGATCGGGCAAGTCGACGACGCTGTACGCGTCGCTTCGTCGGATCGTGACCGATGAGATCAAGGCCATCACCGTGGAGGATCCGGTCGAGTACCACGTCGACGGAGTCAACCAGATCCAGGTCAATCACCACGTCGGACTGACCTTCGCGACGGGGCTGCGGGCGATCCTGCGGCACGATCCGGACATCGTGATGATCGGCGAGATCCGCGACCGGGAGACGGCCGAGGCGGCGGTGCAGGCGTCGCTCACCGGCCACCTGGTCTTCTCGACGCTTCACACCAACGACGCCGCCGGCGCGACAACCCGCCTCCTCGACATGGGGGTGGAGCCCTTCCTCGTCTCCAGCAGCGTCGAGGGGATCATGGCGCAGCGCCTCCTTCGCAGGCTCTGCACCCAGTGCCGCCGACCGCATGAACCGCACGCGATCGAGCTGCCGCCCGGACTGGAGTGGGAGTCGGGGCGACCGCTCTACGAGGCCGTCGGCTGCCGCGAGTGCCGCGGCACCGGTTACCGAGGCCGGGTCGGCATCTACGAGCTGCTCACCATGACCGAACCGATCCGCGAACTGGTCATGACCAGGGCGAACGCGGGCACGCTGGCGAACGCTGCGCTCGCGGCGGGTGAGCTGAACCTGCTCCGCGATGCGGCGATGGAGAAGGTCCGCTCCGGGATGACCACGGTCCCGGAGGCGCTGCGGGTCACGAAGGGATAGGAGCATCGGCGGGCGCCTCGGAGGGCCCCCCGCGGGGTTCCGCGGCCCGCGCGCCGGGAGGCTGGGGCGCGGGGGCGCCGGCCCCCCGGCGCGGGCGCGGGCCTGCGGGTGGGGA
>CALMPF010000063.1 GCA_937871505.1 uncultured Planctomycetia bacterium
GCAGAGCCTGCCCATCGCACGCGACAAGCCTCGAACGCGATCCCGCCGATCCGGGAATGCGGCGGGCCGGACGCTCGAGCGCAGGCTGGCTCCTGCCGCCGTCGCTCGAAGCGGCGTCGCACGGGGTCGGAACGTGCATCGCTCGAATCCCCCGCAGTCGCGGCTGAAGGTCCGCAGCGGCGCGATCGGCGCCGCGGCTGCGTCGCTACCCCTTGTGGGAGATCCACTTCGGACAACCTCGCGACGAAGGCGAAGGGCGGTTGAGTCACTCCGCGGCCGGTGGACGAAGCTCAGTCACGCGTTTCTGCTTGCGACACCGCGAACGGCCGTGGTACCGTTTTCAGCGTCTGGAGTCGGCGCAGCGAACGTCGCTTCGAGGCTTCGACGCACGCGCGGTCGCGCGACACGGGAGTCGTCGGCGGAGCAGTCGACGGCGTCGCGGCGACCGAGGGAGGACTCATGACCAAGCGCATTCGTCCGCAGGGTGAGAAGCCAGGCCCGGACCATGCGGCGCCGAAACGCGCCGATGCCAGCGCGCTTCCCGAGGCGGCACACGTCACCGAGTCGAGCGGCGGTGAGGCGCACGCACATTCGGAGCGCATCGCCAGCGGCTACGCCAGTCCGAGCCCCGTCCGGCGCCGCGGCAAGCCGACGAAGGAGCGGCTCGAGGCGCTCCTCCGCCTCGCCCGCTTCTACCGCGGCTGGCCCCAGAAAGAGATCGCGGCCCACCTCGATCGTCACGTCCACAACCTCGTCCCCGACAGCGGCGTCCCCAAGGTCGATCTCGTGGTCGGCATCGCCGACCTTCTCGATTGGCCGGTGGAAGTGGTGATCGACGCGCTTCACGCCCGGCCCGAGCGCGGTGACTCGCGTCCGTCACAGACGGCGCCAAGCGCGACCGACACTGGCCATCGCCTCGCGGCGGCTTGGGCCCTTCTGAAGGGCTATCAGCATGCCGAACTCGTCGAGACGTGCCGCACGTTGCTTGCCGAGCCGATGGCGGATGATGACTTCGCGTACACGTCCCTGCTGCTCGCGTATGGGTACGAAGGCATGGGGCGCTACCAGCAGGCAATGGACGCCGCGCGACGTGGACTCGATCGGTGCCAGCCGACGTGTGTACATCGAGCGTGGCTCGAGCTCCAGCTTGCGTACGACCACTACATCCTCGGGAACCTCTGCGAAGGTGAAGGAGTGTCCACGGCGATCATCCTCGGATGGCCCGAGACCGGCGAGAGCGCCGATCAGCTCCTTCTTGCGAACGCCCTCTATGTCCGCGGGAGCTGCCAGCGTCTTCGCGCCGCCCGCTCGATTCCACCATCGGTCGATCTCACCAGCAAGGCGCGTGCTGATCTCGCAGCGGGTGCGGCGATCTTCCGCGAAGTCGCACAGAAGACGGGGAGCCGTCGCGAACTTGCGATGGCAGACCGATGCGAGACGGCGGCACTCGAACTGCGTGCCCTCGGCGGCGAGGTCCACCCGCGCGACGCCGTCACCGCGATTCTCGACGGGCTTTCCGGACGCGCCATCGAGTCGATTGCCGATTGCCATGAGGCGGAGACCGCCGCATGGAACTGCGTGATCGGAAGCACGGTCGTGATCCGACACCTTCGCGGCGAGCCCGACGCCGAGCGGTTTCTCGCGATCCTGACGAATGCCGCGGACATGATCGCTCGCAAGCTCGGTCACTGGGCGCTTCGAGAACGGGTTTGGACGATCGAGCACGTCTGGCGCCGAACATCCGACGGAGCCGATCGCGACTCCGATTGGGTGCTCGACCGCGAGGACATTCAGACGCTGACCGGAACGATCGGCAGGTTCCCCGCGTTTCTCGACCATGGGCTCGACATTCTCGATCGGTGGAGCGACAGCGAGGAGGCGCCGTGATGACTCTGGTCCACGCTGATCGTCGTGGAAGGGCGGTCCGTCGGTACGCCATGACTGTTGCGCTTGCGTCGTTGATCATCGTCGGGTGGCTTGGTGCACCGTCGTCGATCGCCTCCGGCTCAGCGGCGCGCGTCATGCACGTGTGGTTGGCCTCCGGTCTCTCGCATCCCCCACCCCCCTCCCCGAAGCTCGCTCCCTATCTGCCTCAGTTCTGGTCGCTCCTGAGCAGCTACAACGCCGCGACCGCCGAAGATCGCCAGCTTCCCTTCGGCCTCTGGCTGATCGTCAACGGCATCATCGAACCCGCCGAGCACCATGCGATGCTCGCGCTGTACGCCTGGTGGACGGAGACGATTCGACGCCCCGCGGCTGCGACGTGATACGTGGATCGGGCGACTCGTGTCGCGCGTCCCCGACGCGGGAGCACCGAGTCGGCCGGGCGCGAGCTGTATCGGTGCGAGTTCTCTTGGTGGGAGTTGTCACGAACGCTCGGCGCCGAGAGGCGGTGCCACGGGAACCGCCGAGCGAGCTTCCGCAGGGCGGCCCGGCATAGAGGATCTCGGCAGCGCCTCCCGGCGGCTGCGTTCGACCGGGCCGATGCTCGCTCGAGGTCGCGACATCGGTGTCGCCTCCGCCGGCGGAAGCGGCAGCGCACGTGGCCGAACTCGGGCGGTTCCTGCACGCCTGCTTGCACCTGCGGCCTGCCAGCGCTCCGTTGGTGACCCGTCCGCACGACCGCGCACAGCGCCGTGCGCGCAACACCGCTGCGCGCTTGCTGCGCGATCGGTGCCCGCGTCCGCGACCTCCGGCTGGGCAGGGAACGCGGTCGCGGGCACCATCGCGACGGCGATCAGAGACCGCCGTAACAGAGCTCGATCGCCCCAGTCACGCAGATGCTGTCCCACTGAACGTCGCAGCAGAACGGGTCGATCGCGCAGACGAGATCGCAGCAGGAGAGATCGGTGCATCCGGGACCGCCCGTAGTCAGGCAGCCGTGGTCGGCTGCGAGGCAGGCCCTTGGCGCATCGGGGTCGCAGTCGATGATCGGCGGCTCGGAGCAGGTGTTGAAGATCCCGAGCAGCTTCACGAGGTCGAAGACATCCACGATCTGGTCGCCAGTGATGTCGGCGCAGAGGTTGCTGGAGCCGAGCGCGGCGACCAGGAGGTTGACATCCGTGCAGTCGATCCGCCCGTCCGCGTTGAGGTCGCCAAGGCATGTCTGGTTGCAGCAGGGCGAGATCACCGCGTCGACCGGGCCGCCGTTGCCGCCGGCAATGGCGCAGTCGCACGCGTCGCCGAAGCCGTCGCCGTCGGCATCCGCCTGGCTGGGGTTGAAGACGGTGGGGCAGTTGTCGCAGGCATCACCGACGCCGTCGCCATCGAAGTCCTGCTGGACCGGGTTGGGAGTCTTGAGGCAGTTGTCCTTCGGATCGACGACGCCGTCGATGTCGCGGTCGCAGGTGTCGTGCAGCACGTTCGGGTCGAGCGTTTCGATGATGAAGACGCCCCAGTCGACGGAGTAGCCGGGCAGCGAGATGCAGATCCGGGCACCGCCTCCGGGGAGCAGCGTCGTCTCGCAGCCGACCACGAGCGAGTCGGGGACATGCGCCGCGTAGACCGCGACGATCGCCTCGCAGACGCGGGCCGCGGACTGGATGATGTCGAGGTCCTCGTTGATGCAGATGCACCGGATGAACGCGTCGTACCCGACGTGCGGCGGACCCCAGTGGTGCAGCCGTGGCCAGATTCGCAGGCAGGTGCCCTCGGAGTACGGCCCCGCGATCTCGACGCAGATCACGCCGTCCTCCGGCGGGTCGGCGATCTCGCCCGGGTCGTCGCAGCGTTCGGGGCTGAAGCGCACGTCGGTCGCGACGCCGGGTCCGCTCGCCTGCCAGACCCACGCGCCCGGACCGATCGGCAGGCCGCCGACGCCTGTCTCGGCGCGGTTGCCGGGTCCGGTGCCGATCATCATCAGGCAGTTGGCGATCGCAGGATCGATGGGCCCCACCCGTGCGGTCAGGGCGGTCGGAGTCACCTCGATCACCTCGAAGGGGACGACCCGGCCTTCGGCACTCATGCAGACGAGGCAGTAGTTGTCCGGGTCCGGATCGGGGAACGTGCCCGTTGCCACGATGATGTCGCCGCACGTCGCGGCTGTCGGCTCAATCACCGTGATGCCGATGCACGGCTCCTTTCCCCACGCCGAAAGCAGGATGCCGAGATCGGCACCGTCGACCGTGCCGTCTCCGTTGAGGTCGCCGGACCCGCTGGACCCCCACCCACCGAGAAGCACTCCCAGATCGGCGCCGTCGATGACGCAGTCGCCGTTGAGGTCGGCCCCCTTGATGTCGGCGGCGACGCTGGTGGCGATCGTGAGCGCAGCCGCCCTTGCGGCGCAGCGGAGTGACACGACCAAGGCGTTCGATGACATGCTGATGCTCCTTCCTGATCGGCCCATGGCGAACCTGACGGACGCCGGGACGCCTCGTCGATCCTCTCGCCGACGACGCTCGTCGGACCGGGGGATCGAGCGAAGGCAAGAACACGGGCGGCGCGGGAACAGCACGCGCGTCGGCCGGAATGTCGGCAGTATCGTCGAAGAGGCCGTGCGGCGGAAGCCGACGAGGTCAGCAGCCTGCGGAAGCGGAGCGCAGGCGGGGTCCGCGCTGGGGGTTGGGCCGCAGATTCCGGTCCTTGGGCGGGTCGGGCGCTCTCCCGCTGGCGTCGACTCCGGCGGAGCGGCGCATCACCCGGTCGGTCGGGTCGGAGACAAAGAAGCGTGCGGATCGAGCAGCGCTTTCGATCGACGAAGTAGACTCCGCACGGCTTCCTCGGAGGAGGCCTCCTTGAACAGTCAAGCGGCTTTCGCGGCGCTTGCTTCGCGGCGCTTGCTTCGGGGCGCTCGCGTCGGGGCGCTTGCTTCGGGCCTGTTGGTCCGGTTGATGCGGACCGGTGTGTGCAGCGTGGGATCTTCAGATTGGGATCCGCTGATTGGTGTGTCCGGAGTGGGATCGGCAGCGTGGGATCGGCGGACCGGGATCGGCAGCGTGGGACCGGCAGAGTGGGCTCTGCGGACTCGTGTATCTCGACTGGGGTGTTCGGACCGGCGTGTTCGGACCGGCGTGTTCGGACTGGCGTGTTCGGACTGGGACACGCGTTCCTGGACAAGCTCGGAAGGCACTTCGAGTTGACCCGGAGATCGACCCTCGGAGCGCCCTTCGGAGCGAAAGAGACGCCAGATCGAAGCGCCGACGGGCGGCGCGCGGCGAGATGGGGCCGCCGGGTTCCTGCCCCGGAAGTCGAGTCGAGGTTGCGACGCGAAGTCGCAGCCGACTCCATGGAGCGGGCGCTCCGTCCAACGCTCGAAATGCCGATCACGATCACCATCGACGGGCTCGAGCCGTCGTGACCGGCGCGGATCGCGATGGTCGAGGCAGCGATCGTCGAGGATCCCGAACCGAGAGGACCGAGTGCGACGGACCGGAGCGTCTCTGCCACCGTCGATGAGCCCGGGGGCGGCCCCAGGGTGCATGTCGGTCCCTCGGACGCCGCCCAGAGTCCTGTCGGAGTCCCACGGACCGCCCTGCGTTGATAGCCTCACTCCGTCGAGAGCACGATCGTCGCGCGCTTGCCCACGGCCCCGGCCGCGGGAACGCTGGACGAGGCCTGCGTGACCGTGCCCGCCACCTTCGAGGAGGCCGCAGCGTGCCTGAACGGTCCGTCTCCGGAAGCTCATCCCTCACCGACCACGCCGTGCTCGCCCGAGCCGCCGCGGGAGACGCTGCGGCGATCGGCGCGCTCGCGGCCCAGATCGGACCGACGCTCCGGGCGGCGCTGGCGGGGGCGATCCCGCAGCGATGGCAGGCGCTGGTCTCCATCGACGACGTGATCCAGCAGGCCTGGGCGGACGCGGTCATCGCACTGGGGAGCTTTGAGCCGCGCGGTCCCGGGACGTTTGAAGGCTGGATGATCACCATTGCGCGCAACAACCTCCGCAACACCCTCCGGATGCTCGAGGCCGACAAGCGCGGCGGGTCGCGCGTGCGGGTGACGGCGCTCGATCGCGACTCGTCGTACATGGACCTGCTCGACGCGATCGCGGGCGATGGATCGACCCCGAGCCGCCACGTGGCGCTGGTCGAGGCGCGGCGCGCCCTCGACGAAGCGATCGGGAAGCTCCCCGAGACCTATCGCATGGTCGTCCGCAGCTACGACCTCGACGGTCGCTCCGCCGACGAGATCGCCGGCGAGCTCGGACGCAGCCCAGGCGCCATCTACATGCTGCGGGCCCGAGCCCTGCGGTCGCTCGCAGAGCTGCTCGGATCGCCCTCGGGGCTGCTCAGCCGCAGGTGAGCGCGCGATGGCAGAGCACCCCGACGATGACGGACGCGATCGCGAGCTCTTCGCCGCGGCGCTGCGCGATGTCGAGGGGCTGCGCGGGCGCCGCCCGCTTCCGGAGATCCCGGCCCCGCCGGGATACGAGCTGCGCAGGCTCGTGCGCCGCGGCGGGCAGGGCACCGTCTACGAGGGCATCCACCTCGCGACGCGGCGGCGCGTGGCCCTGAAGCGGCTCCACGAGGAGGGGCCGCACGATCCCGCCGATGCGGAAGGCGGCCCCGGGAGAGCGGGAGCGCCCGGCGATCGGCTCCGCGCCGAGCGAGAGCTCATGCTCGTGGCGGAGATCGAACATCCCGGCGTCGTCGCCGTGCGCGACTGCGCCGACGCGGGAGGCCGACGCTGGCACGTGATGGACTTCGTCGAGGGCACGACCCTCGATCGGTTCTTGCTTGAACGGCGGCCGGATCTCGAGGAGACGCTCGCGCTCTTCGCGTCGATCGCCGAGGCGGTCGCGGCGGCGCACCTGCGCGGCGTCATCCACCGGGACCTCAAGCCGGGCAACGTCATCGTCGACGAGAGCGGGCTGCCGCGCGTGCTCGACTTCGGCCTGGCCAAGCGCGTCTCCGGCACCGGCGCTGCCGATGGCTCGCCAGCAGCCGAGACGCTCACGGAGACCGGACGCTTTCTCGGCTCCGTCGCGTGGGCGAGCCCCGAACAGGCCGAGGGACGCAACCGCGACATCGATCTCCGCACGGACGTCTACGCGCTCGGCGTCATGCTGCACCACGCCCTCGCGGGCGAGTTCCCCTATCGCGTCGATGGATCGCTCCGCGAGACGCTCGGGCGGATCGTCAACGACGAACCGACCCCGCTGCGCCGAGTCCGCCGGGGCGTCGATTCCGATACCGAGACGATCGTGCTCAAGGCGCTCCAGAAGGACCCGGAACGCCGATACCAGAGCGGGGGCGAGCTTGCCCGCGACCTCCGCCGGCGGCTCGCGGGCGAGGCGATCGCCGCCCGCGCCGACAGCACCGCGTACGTCCTCGGGAAGATGCTCCGGCGGCACCGCGGACCCGTCGCGGCGACGGCGGCCTTCGTCGCGCTGCTTCTCACCGCATCGGCGACGCTGGCGATCCTCTATCGCGAAGCGCAGGTGCAGACACGGATCGCGGCGGAGGCGGCCGACGTCCTCGATGGGGGTCTTCTCGCCGCTGCGGACCCGCACCTCGGGCGCGGCCCGGATGCCCGGATAGTCGATCTCGTCGACGAGGTCGCGCAGCGCCTCGACGGTGCCGGTCCCGCGCCCGAACCGCGGCTCGAGGCAACGCTGCGCCGGACGGTCGGCGCCGCCTATCGGGCGCTGACGCGCCTCGACGAGGCGGAGCGCCACCTCGAGCGTTCAGTGGCGCTCTTCGAACGGGTGCGCGGCCCGCATGCCCCCGAGACCCTCCGGAGCCTCGCCGACCTCGCGGCGCTGCGCTCGGCACAGGGGCGCTTCGACGAAGCCGTCGCCCTCCTCGACGAGACGATCGAGCGCGCGCAGCGGGCGGGTATCGACGACCGCTCCGTGCTGCGCCTCCGCGCCGACCGCGCCTCGGCGCTCGAACGCCTCGGGCGCTTCGAAGAGGCGGAGCGGACGCATCGGGGCGTCCTCGCAGCGGTCGAGGCCGCTTCTCCCCCGGATCCCGATGCCGTCGCCGACGCGCGCACCCGGCTGGCCACGCTCCTCTGCGAGGCCCAGCGCCACGGGGAGGCGCTGCCGCTCCAGCGGGCCGCCCTGCACCACTGGGAAGAGACCCGCGGGCAGGAGCACCTCGGCACCGCGATGATGCGCCACCATCTCGCGACGACCCTCGTCACGCTCGGCGAGTTCGACGAGGCGAAGGCGGAGCTCGAGCGGTCGCTCGCGACGCAGCGAAGCCGCCTCGGCGAGACGCACGCGGACACCCTCGCCTCGGAGGCCCTGCTCGCCATCCTCCTGCTTCATCGCGGCGATCGCGCCGCGGCGGCGCAGGCGCTCCGCGCGGTGCACGGCCGCAGCGCCGGCGCGCTGGGTGGCGATCACAACGAGACGCTGCACGCGGCGTACTGGCTGGCGATGGCGCTCACCGAGATCGGCGAGGTCGACGAGGCGGAACGGCTCGCCCTCGAGGTGCACCACGCTCGGCGCTCGCTGCCGCCGGGCAATCCCCACAGGACGGAAGCGACCAGGCTGGTCGGCCGACTCCGCGCGGTGCGGGGCGATCTCGCCGGCTGGCTCGAGCTCCAGCGGGAGCTTCTCGACGGACTCTCGGCGCAGGGGGGAGCGCAGCCGCTCGCGGAGCTCCGCGTCCGCCGGGTGATGGCGATGGCGCTGGCGCGGCTCGACCGCCTGCCGGACTCGACGGCAGTGCACGAGGAGGTGCTCGGCGCGATCGCCGACCTCCGACCGAACGCGGAGCAGACGTCCGACGAGATCGCGCAGCTTCTCGACGAGATCGCCCGCGAGGCGCGGCCGATCGCGCATCGAGCCGAGGACCGGGCCGCGGCGGCGCGGATGGCGCTGATCGTCGCCGACGCCATCGGGCCCCCGCCCTCGCGGGGCGGCGCAGGGCTCGACCCGGAGGGTGTCGGACGCGACGGTCCGTCGGTGAGGTCGCCCGATTCAGCGTTCGGCGCTGCCGCCGGCGCTCGTGCCCGCCGTCCACCGATCTCCGCACCCCTGCCGCCGCCGCTGGCCAATCGCGCCGCGGAGTGGCGGCTGGCCGCGGTGGATGACTTCATCGCGCTCGGCGCCTTCGACGACGCCGCGGCGCTGCTCGACCGCGTCGACCGCGATCGAGCGCTGCTGGACAACCCCGACCTCCTCAGCGAGTGGCGCCGTCAGCGCGACAGGCTCCGCTCGGCACCCTTCGATCGGGAGCTTCGCAGACTGCGCGACGAGCTGCGCCGTGGCGAGGTCGGCCCGGCGGCCACGTCGAGCGAGTCCCCTTGATGTCGCCGAGCGCGGACCCCAAACCCAAAGCCCTAGAGCCCCAGAGCCCAGATTCGAGATCCGAGACCCGGACTCCAGGCCCTGAACTCCACGCTGAGCTCCCCTCGATTCTCGACGATCTTCGCGCCGCCGACCCTCCGCGTCCGTGGCGGCGTGCGCCCCGCCGTGAAGCGAAATGCCCCGATCGGATCCGCGGTACGCTGAACGCGCGATGCTCTACGCCGCCTATGGCTCCAACCTCAATGCCGATGACCTCGCCGCATGGGCCCGGAGCGAGGGTCTCCCGATGCCGCTCGACGATTCGGTCGGCGCCGGGCTCATCGGAGATCGGGCGCCCGCCTTCACGGTGGAGTCGGCGCGGCGCGGCGGCGGAGTGCTCGACATTCTGCCCGTTCCCGGAGCGCTGACCCCCTGCGCTCTCTACGAAGTCGATGAGGCGGCGCTGGCGCTTCTTGATCGCAAGGAGATGGTCCCCGAGACCTATCGCCGGACGCGCGTCACGGTCCTCTTCCCGGATGGCGGCGCGACCGAGGCGGTCGCCTACGAGGTGCGGCCGGAGCGGCGGCGCCGAGACGTCGTCGCGTCGGCGCCGTACGTCGAGATCGTCCGCGAAGGGCTGCACTCGCAGGCGCTGCCCACCGGCTGGCTCGATGGCGCCGCGGCGGGAGACCGCTTCTGCGTCTGGAAGCCGCGCTTCTTCGTCTACGGAACGCTCATGCGCGGCGAAGCGCGCTTCGCGGCGCTCCGCCAGTTCGGGATCCTCCATGTGCGCACAGGGCGCACGCTCGGCATCCTGCTCTCGCTCGGGGCGTACCCCGGTCTCGTCGCGGGTCCCGGCGCGGAGCGCGTCGCGGAGGAGGCCCGCGAGAGCGATGACGGCGAGGCACGGGGCGTGGAAGGCGAACTGGTCGTGCTCGAGCGCCCGGCAGAGGCAATCCCGGTGCTCGACGAGATCGAGGGGTTCCCCGGCTTCACCGAAGGCGACCGCGATCGACGCGGCTCGCTCTTCGTGCGCCGGCTCGTCAGCGTCTCCTTCCTTCGCGGCAAGCCGGAGTCCGCGTGGGCGTGGCTCTGGGCGGGCGACATCGACCTGCATGGCAGGATCGCCGATGGTTCGTGGCGCTCGGCGCGCGGCGTGCGCGAGGCGTTCCTTGACCGTCTCGCGGCAGCCTACGAACCGCATCTCAAGGCCCGCGACGACGAGAGCGTGCGCTTCCTCCGCTCGACGATGCTCGGCGACCTTCCCGAGGCGCTGCGGAGCGGACTGGTCGACGAAGACGGCCTCGTGCGTCTGACGACGTTCGACCGCGCTGCCATCGACGACGAGGGCGACTGAGCGGTCCGGCCATCCGCATCAGTTCCGCCGCCCCCTGCTCAACAGGCGAACCCCTCGGCGAACGGCCCAGTGGTCCGCGACGCGAACCGCCATCGACGGCGCGCGGCACGTTTCCCGCTTCGACGAGCGGAGGGGGTTTCGGCTCCGACGAGCGGAACTGGTCTCGGCGCCGGGGATCGGAGCGGGTCTCGGCTCCGCTCGTCGGAGCGGGGTGCGGGCGATGCCCGCGGTTCACGTCCCCAGCCGACCGGCCGGTTCGCGCTCCGCAGCATCCGCAGCGTCGCGCCGCCGCGTGAAGCCCTCCCACTGCGTGCGGACCTGGAGCGTCTGCTCGCGCAGGCGACGCGTCCGCCGCTCGGCCTCGGCGTGGAAGCTGGAGTCGCGCCCGGCGGCTCGCGAGCGCGTCGCCTGCTCGAGCTCCTGCTCAAGGGCCTCCGCCGAGGCCGAGAGCCGGGCCGCGCCGGCGGCGAGGCGCTCCATCTCCGCGAGCGTGACTTCGTCCGGTCGCACGACGCTCGCGAGCTCGACATCGAGCCAGTAGGCGACGTACCGAGCCTCGGCGATCGCCCCGCTCGCCTGCTCCTCGAGCGCGATCCTCGACGGCGTCGAAGCGCACCCGACCGGCGCCGCGGGGATGGCGACAGCGAGGCAGAGAGGCAGGAGCACAGCGAGGCGAGACGGCCGTTGCACGATGCGGAGAGGGTAGCGGCGCTCGGGAGCGGCGAGGTCGCCACGGCCATGGCGAAGGCCGATCGTCCGCGCCGAACGCCGGCTTGACTTCATCCACGATATCGCATAAACATTCGACTCATGCCGCCCAGCACGACCCAGCGCGAGATCCGCCACCGGCTCATCCGGGAGCTGCTCCGCGCCGACCGGGTCCAGAGCCAGGAGGAGCTCCGCAAGCTGCTCCGACAGCGCGGCATCCGCGCGGAGCAGGCCACGCTCTCGCGCGACCTGCATGCGCTGAGCGTCGTCAAGGGCCCCGAGGGCTACGTCATGCCCGAAGCGCCGCTGACGCCGCTCTCCGGCCGCGCCGAGCTCGTGCACATCTGCGGCCAGTACCTCGTCGCGGCGGAGCACACGGGGCCGCTGCTGGTTCTCCGGACCGGTCCGGGCCGGGCGCAGCCGCTGGGCCTCGCCCTCGACACCGCCCGCATCGGCGCGATGCTGGGGACGATCGCTGGCGACGACACCGTCTTCGTCGCGATGCGCGATCCGCAGTCCGCCGAGCGGCTGGCGCGGCTGCTCCGGGCGCTGGCCGTGGGCGACGAGGTCGACGAGGCCGCGTTCGATCTGGAAGGGCGCGGCTTCGGCGGAGGTCGGCGATGACGGAGCGGCTGCGCTGCGCCATCGTCGGAGCGGGCGGCTACGGCGGGATCGAGCTGGTGCGCATCCTGCTCGGGCACGCCGCAGCCGCGCCGACGGCGCTCTTCGGCAGTGCGAGAACGGCGAGCGAGGCGCCTCGCTCCTTCGCGGCGCTGGCGCCGCGGCTGGCCGGACAGGTCGATCTCGCCATCCTCCCGGCCACTCCGGAGGCGATTCTCGCGGCCAAGCCAGACGTGGTCTTCCTCGCGACCCCGAACGAAGTCAGCCACGACCTGGCCCCTCCGCTGGTCGATGCCGGCGTGGTCACGATCGACCTCTCGGGCGCGTTCCGCCTGCCGAACCCGGCGAGCTATCCCGCGCACTACGGCTTCGAGCATCGGCGGCCCGACCTTCTCGGCGCCGCCATCTACGGACTCGCGGAGCACGCGCGGCCGGAGCTTCGCACGGCGACGCTGATCGCCAATCCCGGGTGCTATCCGACGGCGGCGATCGTCGCGTTGCGCCCGCTCGTCGAGGCGGCGGCTCTGGCGCCCGCGCGGCGCCCGATCATCGACGCGATCTCCGGCGTCAGCGGCGCCGGGCGCTCCGCGGAGCTCCGATCGCACTTCTGCGAGGTCTCGGTGCAGCCGTATGGCGTCCTCCGCCATCGGCACACGCCCGAGATCGACCACCATTCGGGCGTGCCCACGGTCTTCACGCCGCATCTGGGGCCGTACGACCGCGGGATCCTCGCGACGATCCACGCGACGCTCAGGGCGGGCATGGATGACAGCGATGTGCGGCGCATCTTCGAGAAGGCGTACGGCTCGGAGCCGTTCGTGCGGCTGCTCGCGGCGGGCACATGGCCTTCGGTGGCAGCGGTCCGCGGAACCAACCACGTCGATCTCGCGTATGCGGTCGATTCAACGGACGGGCACCTGATCGTTTGCGCCGCCATCGACAATCTCGTGAAGGGCGCCGCCGGACAGGCGGTGCAGTGCATGAACATCCGCTTCGGGCTCGACGAGCGCGCGGGACTGCTCCCGCACGGCGGCCTCGCGCCGGCGTGACCGCCGATCCGGCGGCGCCGCCCGCGCGGATGGAGACCGGCACCGATCCCGGAATCGCAGACGCCGCTTCCCGCTTCACCCAGCTTCCCGCTTCGCTCGCCTTCGCCACAGCCGTGCGGCTGCGCTCGCCGCTCCGATCCGCCACCGCTCGCCCGCTCCCGTTCCCGTCCATCGGGAAGGAGACCGACCCCGTTGAGATCGACCTCGCCGTTCAATCTCCGCTCCCTCGACGCGCACGACGGCGCTGGCCGCGTCCTCTTCGGCGCGGGCCCCGTGGTGGTCAAGCTGGGCGGGCTCGCCGTCGACGACCCGACGCGCTGTCCAGCGCTCTGGCCGGCGCTGCGCGAGCTCCACGACGCCCACCCCGCCGGACTGGTCGTGGTGCACGGCGGCGCGGTCGCCGTCGATCGGATGCTCGATCGACTCGGTCTCCGCTCGGAGCGGCGCGACGGGATCCGGCTGACGCCGGAGGACCAGATCGACCCGATCACCGGGGTGCTCGCCGGAAGCGTGAACACGGCGCTGGTCGGTCACCTTCGCCGCGTCGGTGCGCCCGCGGTCGGCCTCTCGCTCGGCAGCGGCGGCCTCTGTCGCGTCGCGCGGAGCACGCGCTGCGGGTTCGATCCAGGTCGGGTCGGCGAGGTGATCGGCGGCGACGGCCGGCTCGTGGAGACGCTGCTGGCCCAGGACTTCCTCCCCGTCCTTTCCTCGATCGGACTCGACGACGACGGGCGCCCGCTCAACGTCAACGCCGACGAGGCGGCAGCGGGCATCGCGCGGATCGTCGAGGCCTCGGCGCTCGTGCTCCTGACGGACGTGCGCGGCGTGCGCGGCGCCGACGGCGGGTACCTTCCCACGCTTGACGGGGCCGCGATCGACCGCCTCGTCGGCGCGGGGACCATCGCGGGCGGGATGATCCCGAAGGTCCGGGGCGCCCTCGACGCGGCGCGGCTCGCGCGGGTCCCGGCGATCATCGCCTCGTGGAGCGAGCCGGAGGATCTGCTGCGGCTCGCCCGGGGCGAGCGGGCGGGGACATGGGTTCTCCCGCCGAGCGAGCGCTCCCCCCGTCTCGACGAGCCGGAGCTGCCCGCGTTGGCGCCCTCGGTGACCGCCGACGCAGACCGACCGATGTCGCGAGCGCACAACGCGCTGAACTGAACCGAACTGAACCGAACTGGGGCAGCGGGGCGACGAACCGGCATTCATCGCACCCGCAGGCCGCCGGAGTCTCCCGTGTCCTCATCGATTCCCAGCTCGATTCGCTCCGATCACCTCCTCACCCTCGCGGACCTCTCGCCGGAGGAGTTCCGCGGGCTGCTGCGCCGGGCGGAGCATCTGAAGGCGATCCACAGGCAAGGTCGCCCGGGAGGATCGCCGCGGCCGCTCCTGGGACAGAGCGTCGTGCTGCTCTTCGAGAAGGACTCGCTCCGGACGCGGTGCAGCTTCGAGGTCGGAGTGCATCGCCTCGGCGGCCACGCGATGTACATGGACCACGCGCGCCAGCGCATCGGCGTGCGCGAATCGGTGGCCGATTACGCGCGGAACCTCGACCGCTTCTTCGCCATCGTCGTCGCCCGCGTCTACCGCCACGAGACCGTCGCGGCGCTCGCGGCGGCCTCGTCGGTTCCCGTCATCAACGCGCTCTGCGATCGTCACCACCCCTGCCAGGCGCTGGCGGACTTCCTCACGCTCCTCGAGCGCGTCCCGCGCGTGCGGGCGGCGGGAGGCGATCTCAGCGTCGCCCGCCTCTGCTACATCGGCGAGGCGAACAACGTCTCCAACTCGCTTCTGCACGGCGCGGCCCTCGCGGGAGCGACGATGACGATCGTGACGCCGGAAGAGCACGGCACCGACGAGGCGATCTGGCGCGAGGCGGCGGCGATCGCCGAGCGGACCGGCGCTCGCCTCCGCGCCTCGAACGACCCCGCGGCCGTCGCGGATCACGATGCCATCTATACGGACACGTGGTTCTCAATGGGGTTTTCAATGGGGCTTTCAATGGGGTCTTCGACGGGGTCTTCGATGGGGTCCGCATCGGGCACTGCGCCAGACGAGGCCGCGGCGCGCGCTGATCGTCTTCGGCGCTTCGCCCCTTACAAGGTCGACGCCGCGATGATGGCCCGCGCCGGCGCCGAGGCGATCTTCCTCCACTGTCTCCCGGCGGGCCGGGGCGTCGAGGTGACGGACGAAGTGATGGACGCCCCGCAGTCGGCCATCTTCGACCAGGCGGAGAACCGCCTCTGGGCGCAGAACGCCCTGATGGAAGCCCTCGCGATGAGGTTCGCTGCACCACGTTCGCCGTGATGACCCCGCCGCGGCCGGCCCTCGACGCGCTCCGGCCGCGGATCTTCCGCCTTCCCGCTGCGGCGACGTACGCTCGACCTTCGCCGGTCCCAGCTCGCCGCGCATGCCTGACGCACGCTCCCTCGCCCCCAGCCCCATGAAGATCGTCCTTGCCTACTCCGGCGGCCTCGACACCTCCGCCATCGTGCCCTGGCTTCTTGAGCACCACCCCGGCTGCGAGGTGATCTGCTTCGTCGGCGACGTCGGGCAGGGCGCCGAAGAGCTCGAGGGCGTCGAGGAGAAGGCGCTCGCCTCGGGCGCCGCCGAGTGCCATGTCATCGACCTCGTTCAGGAGTTCCTCGAGGAGTTCGTCGCGCCGACGATCCTCGCGGGCGCTCTCTACGAAGGCCGCTACCTCCTCGGCACGTCGATCGCGCGGCCGGTCCTTGCGAAGGGGCAGGTCGAGCTCGCCCGAAAGGTCGGCGCCGCGGCGCTCGCCCACGGCTGCACCGGCAAGGGCAACGACCAGGTCCGGTTCGAAAGCGCCTTCGCGGCGCTGGCGCCGGACCTCGCCGTGATCGCTCCCTGGCGCTCCTGGGATCTGCGCTCGCGCGAGGATCTGCTCGCCTATCTCGCCCGGCACGGCGTCCCCACCACGGCGACGCTCGAGAAGCTCTACTCGCGCGACCGGAACCTCTGGCACATCTCCCACGAGGGAGGAGCGCTCGAGGATCCGTGGAACGCGCCGCCCGACGATGTCTGGATGCTGACGCGCAGCGTGCACGACGCGCCCGAGCAGCCGAATGAGGTCACCATCGGCTTCGAGCGCGGCCGGGCGCGCGCGCTCGACGGCGTGGGGATGGCCCCGGCGGAACTGCTGACGCGCCTGAACACGATCGCGGGAATCCACGGCGTCGGCCGCGTGGACATCGTCGAGAACCGGCTCGTCGGGATGAAGAGCCGCGGCTGCTACGAGACGCCCGGCGGCACGGTGCTCGTCGAGGCTCTCCGCGGTCTCGAGGAGCTCGTGCTCGATCGCGAAACGCTCCACTGGCGCGAAGGCGTCGCGGTCCGCTTCGCCGAACTGGTCTACAACGGGCAGTGGTTCACGCCGCTGCGCGCCGCCCTCTCGGGGGCGATCGAGGAGATCGCCCAGCGCATGACCGGCGAGGTGCGGGTGCGCCTGCACAAGGGCCGAGCGTGGACGGTCGGTCGCCGGTCGCCGCACTCGCTCTACGCGGAGAGCTTCGCGACATTCGGCCGCGACGAGGTGTATGACCAGCGCCACGCCGAGGGCTTCATCCGGCTCTTCTCGCTCCCAAGCCGCATCGCGGCGATGAAGCAGATGCAGGAGAGGGGCGCTCGCGCCGATCAGCGCGGCGCCGGCGGCGCGGCGCTGGGTGCGTCGACCGCGGCCGGATCGCGCGCGGCGCCGGCCGACGAGCGTTCGTGAGCGCCGAAGCATCCGATTTCGCGAGAACCTGCGGAGTCGGGTCGAGCAGGGTGATGAGACCTTCAGCACGGATGGCGCTGGCGCGGCTCGCCCGAGCGGTTCGTTCAACCGGCTCGTCATCCTCGTTCGCTCGCCCGATCCGAACGCTCGAGCCGAGATTCAACCTCCATCGCGCCCCGACGCCACACCATGACCGACGCACAGCGCCGACCACCGACTGACGAGGACCGAACGAGTTCGTCGACCGGGCGACCGACGGAGAGAACCGCGTCCGCCGGAGCGCGAGGAGACTCCGCTCGGGGATCGGTCGTCGGAAACGAACTCGGCGCAGCGCCGGGGCCGGCGGGCGGCTCGACAACTGGCTCCGCCCGGGGTGGCTCCACGGGCTCCGCCCAGGGTGGCTCCACGGGCTCCGCCCAGGCTGGTTTCACGGGCTCCGCCCAAGCTGGTTTCACGGGCTCCGCCCAAGCTGGTTCAACGGGCTCCGCCCAAGTTGGCTCCACGGGCTCCGCCCAAGTTGGTTTCACGGGCTCCGCCCAAGCTGGCTCCACGGGCTCCGCCCAAGTGGGCTCCACGGGCTCCGCCCTTTGGGGCAGCCGCTTCGGCGCCCCCAGCGATCCGCTCTTTCGCGCGTTCAATGACTCCATCGGCTTCGACCATGAGCTGGTCGCCGAGGACATCGAAGGGTCGATCGCGTGGGCGCACGCGCTGGTGCGTGCGGGGGTGCTGACGGCGGAGGAGTCGCAACGCCTTGAGGAGGCGCTCGCGGCGCTCCGCGCCGAGGCACGCGCGGATCCCATCGCGGTCGCGGAGAGCGATGCCGAGGACGTTCACTCGTGGGTCGAGTCGGCGCTGGTCGAGCGGCTCGGGCCGCTCGGGCGCAAGCTCCATACCGGGCGCAGCCGCAACGACCAGGTCGCAACGGACCTCCGGCTCTGGTCGCGAGGGGCGATCAGGAGCCGCCGAGCCGAGCTCCGCGCTGCGATCGCGGCACTGGTCGATCTCGCCGAGCGCGAGCTCGACACGGTGCTCCCGGGGATGACGCACCTCCAGCACGGACAGCCGATCCTCTTCTCTCATTGGGCGCTGGCGTATGTCGAGATGCTCCGCCGCGACGACGGACGCTTCGCCGACGCCCTCCGCCGCCTCGACGAGTGCCCGCTCGGCAGCGGAGCGCTGGCGGGGACTGCGTATCCGATCGATCGCGTCCGCGTCGCGGCTGAACTGGGCTTCGCTCGTCCGACGCGGAACTCCCTCGACGCCGTCAGCGATCGCGACTTCGTCGTCGAGAGCCTCGCGGCGGCCGCGCTCTGCGCGGTCCATCTCTCGCGTCTCGCCGAGGACCTGATCATCTTCTCGAGCGAGGAGTTCCGCTTCGTCGAGATGGCCGACGCGGTCACAAGCGGCTCGTCGCTGATGCCGCAGAAGAAGAACCCCGACGCGATGGAGCTGGTGCGCGGCAAGGTCGGCCGGATCATCGGCGCCCTGACGACGATCCTCATCGTCCTGAAGGGCCTGCCGATGGCGTACAACAAGGACCTTCAGGAGGACAAGGAGCCGCTCTTCGACGCGATGGGCCAGCTTTCGATGGCGCTGCGCATGGTGGTCCCCACGGTGGCGACGCTGCGCGTGGACAGGGCCCAGGCTCTGGACTCCGCGGGATTGGGACACACCAACGCGACCGAGCTCGCCGACTACCTCGTCCACGCCGGCGTTCCCTTCCGCGATGCCCACGAGGTCGTCGGCCGCGTGGTCCGCCACGCCCTCGCGCGGCGGCTTCCGATCGAAGCCCTCGCCCTCGAGGAGCTCCGCGGCTTCGACCCTCGCTTCGGTCCCGAAGTCCGCGAGTGGCTCGCGCCGGAAGCCGCCGTCGCCCGCCGCGACGTCGAAGGCGGCACCGCCCCGCGCCGCGTCCGCGCCGCGATCGAGGAAGCCCGCGCGTGGCTGGCGGCGGCCCAGGAGGCGTGACTGCGCCACGACCTCCGGTCGAGCGATCCCGTGGACGCGGACATGCCTCGCATCGCGAGAGTTCGCATTGCAGCAAAGCGCGGGAGTCTGGTCACAGGGCCGCCCGATGCCGGATCGGGCGTCCGGCTCGCGCCTCTCCAGCGGGACGAGTCTCCGCGGGGCCTCCGGGCGGACCGATTGTGATCATGCCGAGCGGAGCTGGTGCTCGACCTGCACCGCGTGCGTCCCGCCGAAGCGGTGCACGTTCGGTCGGAGACGCGTTCCCTCATCGCTCCTCGGTTCGCTTCCGCGAAGCCGCGTCGGGCTTGGTGCTCCGCCGCGACCGACCACGGCGCATCGACGCGCTGCGGCGCCGCCCAGCGCTCATGCGCGGACCGATGGTCTCTGTTAGCATGGCTCTGCCGTTGAGCAGTGCTCCGGTTCCGTTCGCATACGGCGCGAGCCGAGTGACGGCTCGGCCACTTCCGAGGCGACCGCGGAGGCGTCCAGATCCCCCGGAGAAGGCGGGCCCGGCTCCATTTGGAAGCAGATCCCATGAAGACACCTGCATGGACCTCGGCCATCGTCGCTCCGCTGATCTTGCTGGGCTGTCAGGGCCCGCAGCTCTCGGCGATCCTCTCGACCGAGGTCTATCAGCAGCGGCTGGCGGAGAACTTCTCCGTCGGAATGACGCTGCCGCAGGTGCAGGCGAAGCTCGACGAGATGCTCATCTCGGATCGCTACCGCTTCGTCTACCCGCCCAGTCCCGACGGAAGCGAAGTGCTCATCGTCCGCACCTACGACCCCGGTGGACCGTGGCCGCAGAACGGCTTCATCGAGTGGGTGGACTCGACGTTCGTCTTCGGGTCGAGCGGCGGCCTCGAGCGCTGGGGGATGTACCGCGACGGCGTGCGCCTCGGCTTCGACGGTCGCGTCTTCGAGGGACCGAATCGGGCCGCGATGGGCGGCGATCCGCACGACAAGTGGTTCGCGATGCAGCCACCGCCGATGGACCCCCTTTCCGGAGTCACATGGGTCGGCGGTGCGTCGCCCTGGATTCCCTGACGGCCCTCAGTTCCAGCTCAGGCCCTTCGGCCAGTCGCGCCAGTTCTGCTCATCCGCCTTGGCGACCAGCCGGACGAGCCGGGTGAGCTCGGCGCGGACCAGCCGCGCCCGGCCCTGCGGCGTCGGCTCCTCGAGCAGGCGATACCGGAGCTTCTCGTCGCGGACAAGCGCGAAGCCGACGATCTCGAGCAGCGCGTGCGTCGGCACGTCGTCGCGATCGAGCCACTCGACGATGGCCCGGGCCGTGTTCATTCGCGAGAGCTGCGGTCCGGCAATGAGCTCGCGAAGACGCTCGCGGAGACCGGGCATCGCGGGCACCGCGCTGGGATCGCGCTCGATCGGCACGACCATCGCCTCGTGATACAGGCGCTCTCCCCGCGGCTCGAGAACCTCGACGATCCGGCCGCGGCAGACGCCGTGAACGAGGATGTTGCTGCGACCGTCGGGCAGCGTGGCCCCGCGGACGATCTGACCGACGCAGACGGCCGGACGAAGCCGGCCTCGCTTCGCGCCCACCGCGAGCTCGCGCTCGCCCGCGTAGGTCGCCATCGCGATGTGCACCGGCCCATCCTCCGCCTCCATGCAGCGTGCGACGACCTGGCGGTAGCGGGGCTCGAAGATGTGCAGCGGCTGCACCGCATGCGGGAGCATCACGAAGCCGGGCAGCGCGAGCACGGGCATGGGTTCCCGGAAGTCGACGGTGATCGACTCATCCATCCGGCGATCGTACGCCCGCGCAGGGACACCTGCGGGAGCTGAGTCGCCGCGCCGCGAGGCCGCCGCGATCGCTCGCGCCGGTCCGCGCCCGCCCGGGCTCCGGGAAGTCCTCGAGTTTTTCTGCGCCATCGCTCGACATCGCGCCCTGGAGGCGCAGAATGGAAACGTGACGGAGCCGGAGGTCGTCGGCGCGACCTCGAGGGCGACCCGTTCGAGCACCCCCCTCGCGGGGAACCCCCGCCGCCGCTCCGCGTCGGAACCGCGAGCCGCGCGGAGCCTTGAGCGAAGGAGTTCGCAGGTTTCGATCCCGCCGAGCTTCTGAAGGCGTCCCGAAGGCCGCCGACGAGCCGATCACCGACCCAACCCAAGTCACCAACCCGAGCACCAGTCCGATGGCGGCCCACCGTTCGGTTGGTCGCAGGTGGAGAGAAGGAACGAGCATGACCGTTGAACGCCCCGCTGAACGTGTGGTTCGTACCCCGGAGAGTGTCGCCCCGCGAGGGCTCGGCCCGGGATCGGCGCCGCAGGCCCTCGCCGATGACCGCAGCGTCCCGGCCCGCGGCAGGTCGCTGCCCACTCTGGCCGGTCTGGCAGGTCTGGCAGGTTGGCGCCCAGTCGCCCTCGCATGCGGCGCTCTGATCGCTGCCACGGCAGCCACCTCGGCTCGGGCCGTCGATCTCTCGGTCGACTCGATCACCGTGATTCAGACCATCCAGACGGGCTCGACAGCCTTGGTGGGAGGTCGCACCGCGATGATCCGGGCGCGCATCGCCGTCTCCGGGAGCGCCGCTGCGGTGCCGGGAGTCGACGCGCTCCTGCGCGTCTTCGTGAACGGCCAGGAGCAGGAGGGCTCGCCGACCTTCTCGATCAACGGCCCGATCACCGCGCCGCTCTCCCCGCAGCTGACCAACCTCGACCACACGATCAACTTCCTCGCGCTGGTTCCCGTCAGCGGCAACGTGCAGTTCGAAGTCGTCGTCGATCCGGCCAACGCCATCGCCGAGACGAATGAGAGCAACAACAGCTTCCTCTCGGGGAGCTTCGCCTTCGTCTGCCGCGACGTGGTCGACCTCGCCTACGTCCCGATCAACTACACCGCCAACGGCGCCGGCATGCCCCCGGCCCACCTGATCGAGCCGGGCGTCGGCGACAACTTCATCCGCGCCATCTTCGCTCCCGGGACGCTCAACTACCACATCTCGCCCACCCCCCCGCTGACGTGGGCGACGAACATCAACAACTCGAACAACCTCCTTCTCAACACGCTGAAGGACATCCGCATGGCGCAGATCCCGGCGCTCGGCTATCCGACGCCGGACTTCATCTACGGCTGGCTTCCCGGGAATCCCTACAGCGGCAACGGACAGGCCAATGGCATCCCCGGCGACGCCGCCTTCGGAAACTCCGCCCCGGAGCGCTTCCAGCGCACCTTCGCCCACGAGGTCGGGCATCTCGTGGGGCTGAGCCACAACAACTCGAGCATCAACACCGTCGGCGTCGACGTCGAGCATCACCTCAACGATCCGCAGGGGATCCCGCAGGTCTTCCCCACGACCAAGAAGGACATCATGGTGGCGGGGCTGCTCACCGCCGACGCCTTCGTCAACCTCGCGTCGTTCAACAAGTTCCTCAACGACTCGCGCGTGCTCTGCCCGCCCGGAGGCGGCGGACAGGGAGGGCCGGGCGGCGAGGACGCTCCCGCAGCGGCCGATCCGGCGTGGGGATCGCTCCGCGTCTCGGGCGAGTTCCTTCACGACGACCGTTCGGCGACGCTCGATCCGGTCTTCCACTTCGCCAACGTCGCGTGGACCGCGGACGATCCGACGGGCGACGTCGTGATCCGCGCCCTCGACGGCGCCGGCGCGACGCGCTGGTCGCTTCGCGTCGACACGCAGCGGACGCGCGAGCGCTGCTGCGGCGGCGGGGTCCTGCTCCCGTCGACCCCCTTCCATGTCCTCGTGCCGCGGGTCGTCGACGGCGCCGTGATCGACGCAGTCGTCGTCGCGGATGCGCTCGACGGCCGGATCCTCGCGACGCGGGCCCGCTCGGCGAACCCTCCGGTGCCGCAGATGCTCGCGGCGGAGGCGATCGAGCCGGGCCCGGGTCCGGCCCGACCCGGCGCTCCGGCCGCGCTCGAGGGAATGCTCCGGCTGACCTGGACCGCCGAGGATGCCGACGGCGACGAGCTCACGCACCAGCTCTTCTACAGCCGCGACGAGGGGCTCTCGTGGCTGCCGCTGGCGATGAACATCGCAGGTTCCGCCTTCGAGTTCGACGCGTCCACGGTCCCGGCGAGCGTGGGGAACTCGGCGTGGTTCAAGGTCCGCACGAGCGACGGATTCGACAGCGTCGACTCGCCGGTGATGGCGGCTGCTGCGCTGGGCATGGGCAACCCGCCTCACGTGCACCTGGTCAGCCCGAATCAGGGTTCGACGCATCTTCAGCACGCGCCGATCTGCCTTCACGCCTCGGCCTGGGATCTCGAGGACCTGCTGCTTCCCGCGGGGCAGATCGCCTGGACCTCGAGCCTCGACGGCCCGCTGGGCACGGGACGGCTCTTCCTCACCAGCGCTCTCTCACCCGGCGTGCATCAGATCAGCGTGGTCGGAACCGACAGCGACGGCTTGAGCACCGCGAAGTCGGTCACGATCACCGTCCTTCCCCGGACGATCTTCGGGGCCGACCTGAACCGCGACGGCATCGTGGACGGCGCCGACCTCGGCCTTCTGCTCTCGTCATGGGGCGACTCGCTCTTCGACCTCGACGGAGATGGCGTGGTCACCGGCAGCGACCTCGGCGTGCTGCTCTCGGCATGGGGCGCGCACTGAACCCCGGAGCCTGCGGCACGCGTCACTCGGGCAGCGGACGGGCAGAAGGCCGGATCGCTGCGCCGATCCGCGCGTCGCGGGCACGCCGCTGACCGACCGATGCCGGACCGGCCGCCGAACGGAGCGCAGCCGCCCCGCGCGAAGGCGAGCGCCCGCAAAGGCAATCGCCCCGCGCAAAGGCAATCGCCCGCGAGCCGATCGATCGGCTCGCGGGCGATGTCGCTTCGGTCTTCGCCGGCACCGGCTTCCCCGCCGCGAGCCTGGCACGCGTTGCTCGATCGCTGTTCAGTTGTCTGCGTCGTGGGCAGGTGCACGGTTCGATCGGAGGGCATCTTGGAGCCCAACGCGCACTGTCCAGCATGACCGGGAAGACACTGGGTAGGTGCACGGTTTCGTTGGACAGCCTCGTGGAGCCCAACGCACACTGTCCGGCATGACCAGGGAGACACGGAAGTCGCCGGCGGGAACGGAGGGAGGCCATAGGCCGACCGGAGTTCCAGCCGGCGGCGCGGCCAAGGAGCACCCGCGCCGCAACCAGGGACGGTGGAGCCCGCGCCGCAAGACGGAGATCGTGCTCCGGCTGCTCCCAGCCTCGGTCTGGGGCGAACCGCTCGACGCGCTCTCGCGCGAGGCCTCGGTCTCCACCGCGCGGCTGGCGCAGTGGCGCAGCGAGGCGCTCGCCGGGATGCCGGGCGCGCTCATAAGCCGAGAACCCGACCATCGCGACGGCCTGACCCACGGCCTCGAGGCGAAGGTCGGCCACCCGACTCGGGAAGCTGGGCGATGACCATCGGACTGCGGGATCGCAAGATCGACCTGCTGGAGCGCAAGATCGACCTGCGGGAGGACGGTCTCCGCCCTCCGCTCGACGTGGCTCGCGGCGAGCCGTCACGGAGGCCGATGCCGTGAGCAAGGCCCTCTCGCCCTCCGTGAATCGCCCGTACGGCCTTGCCCGCGCCTGCCGCGCGTGGCGCGCCTGCCGGGCGTGACGCCCGCCCCGGTCCACCGCGCCGCCGCATCGTCGGACGCCGCTACCGGCTCAAGGACCGCGCCGCGGAGGTGGCAAAGGCGGACGAGACTTGCGGCGACACCCCCGCCGCGGGCAGAAAGCGGTCGTAGCCGCTGGCTGGTTTTGAGGCGCTCGTCGGTGGCCGGTTCTCGGGCGCTCGGTGACAGCGAGATTCTCTCCGGCGTCGAGCGGGTCCGCATCGACACCGAGAAGAACCTCCTCGACGTGCTCGACAAGGTGGACGCCATCAAGGACGAGGCCATCGACCCGACGCACGTCTTCCCCCTCTCGCAGATTTACGAGGGGCTCCTCCTCAAGATGGGCGAGAAGGGCAACGACGGCGGGCAGTTCTTCGCCCCCGTGAGGTCATCCGCTCGCTCGTCCGCGTGCTCGACCCCAGGCCCGGCGAGACCGTCTACGACCCGTGCCGCGGCACGGGAGGATTCCTCGTCCAAACCTTCGAGCATCTCCGCCGCGGGCTCGGCGACAACGCCACCGCCGAGCAGGTCGAGACGCTCAAGCGACGCACGTTCTACGGCCGCGAGAAAGAGAACCTCATCTACCCCATCGCCCTCGCGCACCTTGTGCTCCACGGCATCGACGAGCCGAGGCTCTGGCACGGCAACACGCTCACCGGCAACGAGACCTACGGCGGGCTCTTCCAGGATGCTCCGTCGCTCTTCGACGTCGTGCTCACGAACCCGCCTTTCGGCGGCAAGGAGGGGGACGAGGCCCAGACCCGTTTCGCCTACAACACGAGTTCAACCCAAGCACTTTTCCTCCAACAGGTCATCGACAGCCTCAAGCCGGGTGGAAGATGCGGCATGGTGGTTGACGACGGCGTTCTCTTCCGCACCAACGAGACCACATTCGTGCAGACCAAGCGGAAGCTCCTCGACGATTGCGACCTCTGGTGCATCGTCAGACTTCCGGGCTGTGTCTTCACGGCGGCTGGCGCCGGCGTGAAGACGAACCTCCTCTTCTTCACCCGGGGAGGCCCCACCCAGCGGGTGTGGTACTACGACCTCTCCGACATCAAGGTCGGGAAGAAGTCCCCCCTCACGCTCGCCCACTTCGAGGAGTTCTTCCGCCTCCTCCCCGAGCGGGCCGACAGCGAGCGGAGCTGGACCGTCGCGCGCGAGGCCATCGAGGCCAAGGGGTACGACCTCAAGGCCGTCAACCCCAACGCCCGGAACGACGAGGACACCCGCACCCCCGACGAGCTCCTCGACCTCATCGCCGCCAAGGCCAGAGAAGTCGAGGCCGCCCTGGGGGACCTCCGCCGCCCCGTCCCCTCCCCCACAAGATGAACCGCCGTCCCCTTGACTTCGTATGACTTTTTTGTCATAATCTCCTTGAGAGGCATGGATGCCGAGAACGACGGTCTACATCTACGCCGAGGAGAGCGGCGAGAGCCCGGTGCTCGAATGGCTCAAGGAACTGAGCCAGTCGAACACCCGTGCCCTGGACGCCTGCATCGCCCGAGTCCGGCTCTTGGCGATGATGGGCCACGAGCTCCGACGGCCGCACGCGGACATGCTCCGCGACGGCATCTACGAGCTCCGGGCCAGGGTCGGGAACGTGAACTACCGGCTCTTGTACTTCTTCCACGGCAAGGACATCGCCGTCGTGGCCCACGGCCTCACGAAGGAAGCGAAAGTCCCCGCCCGAGACATCGAGCGGGCCATCGAACGGAGACGACGGTATGAGCAAGAACCAGCGAAACACCGAGCGACGCTCGACCTCTGACGGGGTGGAGATTCTCGACCGCATGTTCGTCGGGACGGACCCCGCACGCCGCGAGGCCGCCGACAAGGCCTTCGAGGACGCCATCGTCGGGCAACTCATCCACGACGCCCGCCAGGCCGCGGGCCTCAGCCAGACCCAGCTCGCCAAGATGGTCGGCACCGACCAGGCCGTGATTTCGCGGCTTGAGGACGCGGACTACGAGGGCCATTCCCTCACCATGCTCCGTCGCATCGCCGAGGCACTCGGCAAGAAGCTCGACATCCGCTTCGTGGACGCGGCTTGATTCACGCCGCCAGGCGTTCCCCGAACGGCTCCACGACTCGCCGGCGGAGCCGGATGCACTCGACAGGAACCGGCTCGAAGCCGGCGGTCTTCCGGGCTCGATTGACGGCCCTCCAGACCTGGAGCAGCTGCCTTCGCACCGGGGCGTACGGCTCGAAGGGGAGACCCGCGAAGGCACCCATGACCGACTCCACCCGGCGATGGAGAGCGAGCTCCAGTGTCATTGAGCGCTCAAAACCGGCCACTCATGAGCGCCTGAAAGCCGTAAGCGTCGCCCCAAGCCCATCCCGTCATCACCCGGATTGCGCTTGACATCGGCACGACACCACCGCGACCGGAGGAATCGTCAACGGCACGCCGTCGGCACTCCTGCCCTTGCGCCATCGCCCGATCCTCACCAGCCCTTGTTGCTTCGCGCCAGCGGCAGTCGATGCTGAGGGTTGGCCGCGATCCATCGGTCGGGCAGCATCTCCCGCAGGTCGTCCTCCGTCTTCGCGCGCGTCACGCGCTCCAGAGCGTCGCGCATGCAGGCCCAAGGTTCGATCTCGTGCAGCCGCGCCGAGCCCAGCACCGAGAAGAGGATCGCCGCCGTCTCGCCACCGTGGTCGCTGCCCAGGAAGATCCAGTTCTTTCGGCCCACCGCGATCGGACGCAGCATCCGCTCCGAGGCGTTGTTGTCGATCTCGACCGCCTCGGCCATCCATGCCCCGGGTGGAGGCGGCGCAGCCGCGTGGGGATCGTCTGCTCGGCCATCACGCCACCTCCGCGAGCTCGAGGAGCGCGTCGCACTCGCGGAGCGCGCGTCCGAAGTCCCGGCCGGCCGGACTCGCCGATGGCGCGTCGCCCGGAAGCGGCTGGAGGTGGAGCCCGCCGCGCAGGATGCGCTCGATCGTCGCGGCGGCCGCGACGGCGGACGAGACGTGCGGCGACACCCCCACCGCGGGTAGAAAGCGGTCGTGGGCGCTGGCCGGCTTCGAGCCGCCCGTCGGTCGCCGGTTTTCACGCGCTCAGTTACACCGCGCGAGCGGAAGACGAGAAGATGCCCGCTGAGCGGGTCGTCCTTCATGATCCCGACGATCATTCCGCAGAGACCGTCGAAGGAGCGCCGCATGTCCGTCGGCACCACGCACAGGAACACGCGCACCGACGCGGGAGGACGCAGCACCTACATCGACTCCACGGTGGCGATGAGTCGGCGCAGGACATCATGGTCCACGTGTGCGGGGAATCGCAGCGTGCGCCCGCAGCGGAGTGTGCGCCCGCAGCGCAGTGTGAGCGCGACCTCGCCGGCGCCGGCATCGCGGAGGGCCGTGCGGCTCGCGGGATCGTCCACAGGCACGATCTCGACCAGGCGCGCTGCGCAGGGACCTTCGTGCGACTCGCCGACCTCGCTGCCTTCGACAGTGGTCTCGGGCCGGAACCGGCGCGACCACGCGTACAACGTCGCCACGCTGACGCCCATCGCCGGCGCGAAGTCGTGCGCCGCCATCCCACTGCGCCGCCAGCGCTCGACACTACAGCGCTGGACCTCGTCTGCTGCGGCCGCCCGGATGCGGCATTCTGGCGGCGTCGCAGCTCGGCTTCGGGCCTCGACGTAGCACTGCGGCTACGCCGTCGGCCCGATGCCTTCGCTTCTCCTTGCCAGAAGCCGCCCCGAGCTGCCTCGCGACGACGCGTTCCAGCGCTGGAGTGTCGACGGCCCGACGGCGGTCACGATCGGTGCGAATCTCGGTCTGCATGCTCGGCCTCCTTCAAGGTCGAGCAACTGTCCCCGAGGTCCCGGTCAAGGCAAGGCCCATCGCGGGATGGGCTTGGGGCGACGCTTACCGAACTCCGGCGCTCTCTGGCTCTCGGTGGCTCAGTTGAACGCGGGGCCGAGCGGATCCCACACGAGATCCGGCTTGTTCATCTCGAAGCCCGGTCCGTCCTGGCGGCCGCCGACGGAGTTCGTCGTGGCGAAGAGGTTGTCCACGTGCCGGACGCTGCCGTCGGCGAAGGCCATGTGGCCCCCGCGACGATGCCGCGCCGCGAAGCGCTGCCAGTCGCCGTAGTGGCGGTTCAACGCCTCGTTGAAGAACGGATCGTCAGGCGGCAGCTCGGTCTTCACCGTGCGGAGCTCCATCATGACGACGGTCACCGCGGGCTTGGGGATCTGCGCGAGCGGCATCCGCACCGCCTGAGCGTCGTAGGGAATCCCCTGCTGCTGAGCGCGGACGATCATGTTCTGCTCGAGCGTGTTGTCGAGCTGGGCGTTGGGCGCGTAGCAGAAGAAGAACTTCTTGCCGCCTCCGGTATAGGGCGCGTTGGCGGGCACCTCCGCGGTCGGATCGATGAAGATGTTCCCCGTCGTCGGCGGCAGCGGCACCGAGAGCCCCTGGGCGGTCGCCTCGTCGCTCACCTCCGAGTAGGGCTTCTGGCCGACGTAGGGGGGAATCGCGTTGCCCCACCACGCCTTGCTGTTGAAGTTGGCGGGCATCTGGTTCGCGTTCTTGTTGCCCTCCCACGGCAGGCGAGCCTTGTTGTCGACCGCGTAGGCGTTCAGGCCCTGTCCCCACTGGCGCATGTTCGACAGGCTCACCGTCGAGCGCGCCTGCTTCCGCACGGAGAAGTAGACGGGAAGGAGGATCGCCACGAGGATCGCCACGACCGCGACGACGACGAGCATCTCCGCGAGCGTGAAGCCCCTCGGAGGGCGCCTTCCGGCGCGAGCGCGCGGGCCGATGCCGGGAATGGTCGGGGGTGTGTTCATCCGATTCAGCTCCACGATCCGAGGAGGATTCCGAGGTCCGCGCCGTTGATCACGCCGTCGCCGTTGAGATCGCCGGATCCCGACCCGCCCCAGTTGCCGAGCAGGATGCCGAGATCGGCGCCGTTGACCACGCCGTCGCCGTTCAGATCCGCAGGATCACCGGTCGGTTCGCCGGTGCAGTTGGCCTCGGGAAGCCGGGAGAAGTCCTGGACCGCCACGAGGCCGCTCGGGCAGAGGATCCAGGAGTTCGGCGACCCGAAGGTGCTCGAGGCGGAGTAGTCCGAGTACTTCGACGCCGGGGTGATCGACGTCGAGGGATCCTCGCGGAGCTGGCAGATCTCGATGCTGCTCACGCCGCCCTGGTAGTAGTAGAGCGAGCCCTCCCCCGCCGGACCGAAGACGGGGACGCCGTTCGCGTCGCGGATGGTGAGCCGCCAGTCGTCGCTGTCGACGCCGAAGTCCCCGTTGACGTGGCCGGGTTCGTTGCTCGTCGTCCCGATCACCATCGACGTGTCGAACGTCATGATGTTGATCCAGGTGTCGCCGTTCTCGGGGTCGTAGGAGAGATCGGTGTCCAGGCCGCCCGCCGCCGTGCCGCGGTCGATGAAGGTGATGATCGTCCCGGCGCGGAGGTTCGACCAGGCGGGGTTCTGGCTGAGGAAGATCTCGCCGAACTCGCCGTCGCCGAGCTCCTCGTAGAAGAGGCTCCAGCCGCGCATGTCGAGGAAGTCCTGGATGACGACCAGCTCGAACCAGCTCCCTCCGTTGGCGATCCGGCGTCCGAAGAAGCTGTCGCTCGCCTGTCCGCCGTCCTGGTCGGCGAAGATCGTGCCGCCGTTGAGGTACGCGTCGTTGGAGACCGCGTTGTACTCGTTGAGGATGATCGGAGTGCAGGTGACGCACCCGGCGAGGACGGGGTTGCGGAGCGCCGAGAGATCCTGGAAGAAGCGGCACTGGCTGTCGACGCCCTGCTGATTGCCGCTCCAGCGGTTCGGGGCGCCGAAGGAGCTGCTGTCGCCGTCGTCGTACTGGCCGCAGAGATCGACCGCCGTCGAGGGGTCCTCCTCGAGCCGGCAGACCTCGCGGCTGTTGACGCCGCCGCCGCCGTAGCAGTCGCCGCCCTCGCCGGCCGGTCCGAATCGCAGCGCCCCGCCCGCGTCAAAGACGGCGAGTATGAACGCATCGTTCCCGACGGAGAAGTTCCCGGGACCGTCCCCGAGGACGTTGGTCACCGTCGTGATGTACTCCGAGTCGAAGCTGTTGACGTTGATCCACCAGTCGCCGTTGCATGGATCGAAGCTCAGGTCGGTGTCGAGCCCGCCCTGCGCGGTCGTCTTCTCGGTGATGGTGAGGATCGTCCCCGCGCGGAGGTTCGACCAGACCGGCGAGTTCGAGAAGGTGAGGATCCCCTGCTCGACGGCGCCGGAGAAGAGCCAGAGGTTGGTGCCGTCGGTGCCGCCGTTGTCGAGCTGGGCGATCCGGAGCTGCCAGCCGCGGATGTCGAGGTTGTCCTGAACGACGACCATCTCGATCCAGTCGCCGCCGTTGCCCTGCACGCGACCGAAGAAGAGGTCCTCGTTGGCGGCGCAGAAGAGCCCCGCGGGACCCTCGCATGCCACGCTGTCCGGGTTCCCGAGCCACTTCTGGCTGCCGACGGCGTTGTACTCGTTGAGGATGAGACCCGGCCCCGGACCCGCTGCGCCGGCGAGCGAGCCGCCCGCAGCCAGAGCGGCGAGACACGGGAGAAGACGGAGGTCGGACAGGACCATGAGCGGTCGGTTTCCTTTCGGGATCAACGCAGCGGCGAGCCCGCATCGGAACGGGCCGCAACACCGCGCGGCGATGGGAGAAGCGAGGGTGGAATGCCGCTTGTACGCGGTGATCGTGGGGCGTCCGTGCAGGTTGCGCTAGCACTACAGCGCCCCTTGCGCTCAAGTCCCGAGCCTGACTGAGCCGATGAAC
>CALMPF010000064.1 GCA_937871505.1 uncultured Planctomycetia bacterium
GGGCTGTGAAGGGGCGGAGGGAGTGGAGGGAGACGGGCCTCGTCGGGACGCCGATGGGCGCGGGTGCGGACCAAGGCCTCCACGGCCAGTCCTCGGCGGTGGGTCCTCGGCGCTGGGTTCTCGGCGCTGGGTCCTCGGCCGCTGGTCCCCCGCACCACGTCCTCCGCATCACCGACTTCGGCTCTGCGAGGTCGGTGCGTCCGGCCCCACGTTTCCTTCGTACGATCGCCGGATGTTCGTTCCGCTGCGCACCGAGGTCGATGTGCGACGCCCGTCGGTCGTGGTGCCGATGCTGGTCTTGATCAACGCGCTGGTGTTCATCGTCCTCGTCGGAGGGGACAAGGCGGGGCTGCTCAAGGGAAACGCGATCTACGACGCGCTCGCCCTCGGCCGCGACCGGCTCTCGTGGTGGCGGCCCTTCACGTACCAGTTCCTGCACGACCCCGCGAGCATCTGGCACGTGCTCTTCAACATGGTCTTCCTCGTCGCCTTTGGAACGGCCGTGGAGGCGCGGCTGGGGCGACTGGGGATGCTCGCGTTCTATCTGATCGGCGGCGCCGTGGCGGGCCTCGCCCACGTGCTCTCGAGCCCCGCCCCGGTCATCGGCGCCAGCGGCGCCGTCGCCGCGGTCACGGGGGCGTACCTCGCCTTCTTCCCCCGATCGCGCGTCGTCGTCTTCGGGCTCTTTCCGGTCCTGGGCGTCTTCTCGATCTCCGCCATCTGGGTCATCGCGATCTACTTCGGCATCGATGTCGCGTCGCAGCTCTCGGCGTGGCTCGGGCAGGAGGGCCGGCGCGTCGCATACATGGCCCACATCGCCGGCTACGTCTACGGGTTCGGCGTCGCATTCCTGCTGCTCGCCTGCGGAATCGTCGCTCGGCGCGACGTCGATGTCTTCTTCCTCTTCAGGCAGTGGCGCCGACGAGCCGAGATGCGCGGCGCTTCGAAGTACGGGGCGACGTGGCACCACCAGCGCGGGAGCGCCTTGGACAGCCCGCCTGAGGGCGCCCGGGACGGGGCCCCGAACCGCGCCGCGAACGGTGCTCAAAGCCCGGCCGAGACTGACGGGTCGAGACACCGAGGCGACGCCGTGGATACCGCGGCGAGCGGCGCAGCCCGGTCCGGCGGCGTCGCCGACGTCGCTTCCGCGGTGAGCGCCGGACGAGCCGAGGGGAGATCCCCGGGGAGTTCTCCGCGCGAGCCGCGCGGCCCTGGAGGAAGCGGCGCTACCGAAGGAGCGCCGGACGGGCCCGCGCGCGCGGCGCAGCATGCGCTCCGCGCGCAGCTTCGCGAGCGCTTCTCGCGCCGCGACATCGCAGGGGCGGCATCGATCTACCGGGAGCTCCTCCGGCTGGACCCGGAGGTCCTCCTCGTCGAGGGCGAGCAGCTCGACATCGCCAACCAGCTCCTCTCCGAGGGGCGGGAGAGCGACGCCGCACGCGCGTACGAGCTCTATCTCCAGGCGAACCCGCGGACCCACCGTGGCGACGACGTCAGGCTGCTGCTCGCGAGCGTCTACGCCCGTCGGCTCGGCGACAGCGCCCGGGCGCGGCCGCTGCTCGAGTCCCTGCGCGTTCGCCTGCGCGACCCCGATCGCCTCGCCTTCGCCGAACGGCTGCTGAGCGAGCTGGCCACGTGAAGCAGGCCGACGCCGAGAGCGCTCCCGAACGCGGCGACGCTGCGGCGGCGCGCGCCGATCCAGGCGCACCGAACGCCGCTCGCGACGCGGGTCGCACACGGATCAAGATCTGCGGAGTCCGGACCGCCGAGGCGGTCGAGGCGGCTGCCCGCGCGGGAGCGGACGCCGTGGGGTTCGTATTCGCGCGCGGATCGCCGCGGAAGCTCGACGCAGTCGCCGCGCGGCCCCTTGCAGCGCGCCTGCCGCCATGGCTCATCGCCGTCTCGGTCTTCGCGGATGCCGAGCCCGCGACCATCGCGCGCCTCGCCGTCGGGGAGTGGGTCCAGCTTCATGGACGCACCGATCTCGACGCGCCGGAGCTGCGCTCGCTCCGGATCATCCGCGCTCTCGGCATCGACGCCGGGAGGGACGCGATCCTGCGCGAACACGATCACCCTCGCGTCGCGGCGCTCCTCGTCGATGCTCCGCGTCCCGGCGCCGGCGTCGCGTTCGATCTCGCGCCGCTCGCGGCGCTGCGCGAGCGCATCGAGAAGCCGCTTCTTCTCGCGGGGGGCCTGAGCGAGTCCACCGTCGGCGCGGCGATCACCGCGGTGCGACCGTGGGCCGTCGATGTCTCCAGCGGCGTGGAGCGCGAGCGCGGCACCAAGGACCTGGGCCTGATCGCGGGCTTCTGCGCAGCGGTGCGCGCCGCCGCGGTCGAACGCCCGGCGCGAGCGAGCGAGTGGATGAGTGAGCGGGTGAGCGATCCTGTGATCGGGTGACCGAGAGACTGGCTGAGTCGATGGGCGCGTCGGCGGCGCGCGCCGCCGAGGCAAGGAAGCGCCACCGCGGCGAGGCAGCCTTGCTCGAGAGGCAGGCGTCATCGGAGCGATCCCCGCAGGCTCCCTTCGCGCGGTTGATGGGTCCGGGTGGTGCGGCGTCGCGCGCTGCGGACGGAGTCCGACGGGGCGCGCCGCCCAGAGCCGTCAGCGGCCCTGCGCGGAGTCCGGGCCCGCAGGCCGTCACGCCGCCGCCCGCGCCGCGGCGCGGCCGCGGATCCACTCGGTCATCTGCTCGCGCGTCGTCGTCCATCCGCGGCCGACGCGGGCCCGAAGGAAGGCCTCGAAGAGCGCCAAGAGCGTCCGATCGAGCTCGAGGGTGCGCTCGATCCGCTGCTCGACGATCTCGCGCTCGCTTCTTGCATCGTCGATCTCGGGGAGCGTCGCGCCGGAGACCGCGAAACGGTCGGCCTGGAGCGAGCACGCGAAGGCGTGGCCGCCGGGCGGCGCGACGAGCAGGCCGGCTCGGCGCGGCCATTTGCCATGGAGCAGCGCCCGCGCCGCCTCGGGAAGCAGCGTCGGGGCGTCGCCGCGGAGCGATGTCCTCCCGCTGACGCCCCAGGCGCACTCGAGATCGAGCGCCCGTTCCAGCACCAGCGCGACCTCGCCGACGCCGGTGTCGACGAGGCCCTCCTGCGTCTCCGCGATCCACCACATCCAGAGGAGCCACTCGTTGCCGACGAAGTCCTTCGCCTCGTTGCTCGCCGCCGCCCAGGGAACTTCGGGGACGGGCTCCAGCAGCCGCTCGCCGTCGGCGCTGCGCTGACCGGGCGGCGGCGTGAAGCTCGACGGCCGGATCTCGTCGAGCTCGCTCGCGAGACCGTGGTTCGAGAGCAGGTCCCACGCCAGCGAGCCCGCGCTGCGCCCATGCAGCCCGAGCTCGAGCGAGCCCGCGAAGAGGTCGCGCACCTCGCCCCGCTTGCGCTCGCCGGCGATCGGAGCGAGAACGATGCTGCGCTCGAGATCCCAGAGCAGGGGCACCATCGTGCTGCGGCGATGCCGCCCCTCGGCGAGCTCGGCTGCGCAGCGGCGATCCGCCTCCTCGCGCGCCGCCTTCCGCTCGGCGCGGCCGAGCAGGCGGCGATCCGCGACCTCGGCGCCGCCGGAGCGTTCCGCTTCGGCGATCGCGACATAAGCGCGGCGAAGCTCGGGCGGGACCTTCGCGACATCGATCCGCACGCCGGCGAGCAGCGTCGACCCGAAGCCGCACGTCTCCCAGTCGAAGGAGGTGTCGAGCAGATGGCGTCCGGCGCACCAGCCGGCGCGGAGCTCCGGCGGGGTGCCGACGCCATCGCGGGCGACGACGTGCTCCGCGAGACGGTCGAAGAGCGCATCGTCGACGGCGCTCGGCAGCGCGCCGGCGGTGCCGGAGACGTGAAATCGGGCGTACGAGACGCCACCGGATCGGAAGGCCATCGTGCCGTCGAGTCTCGCTGCGGCGCACCCGGCGTTCATCGAACCGACAGGTTGTCAACGACCGCGCCGGGCTGCCGGGTCGCCCGCCCGGGCTTCGCAGAGGGCGCCGGGCCGATGCTCAGGCCGCTCCCTTGCGCACGTCATCGGCGAAGCCGAGCTGCACCAGATGCGCCATGGGGCCGTGGGGCTTCTCGCGCTCGCGGTCGAGCCGCTCGCGCGCGGCGGGATTGGCGTAGGCGTCGAAGAGCGTCGCCTTCGCCGTCGCCCAGAAGCCGCCGAAGGAGGAGAAGGTGTGGTTGACGGCGGTGGACTCGTAGCCGCAGTGGACCATGCAGTTGGCGCACTTCGGGTTGCCGCTCGCCCGCCCGTAAGCGTCCCAGTCGGTCTGCTCGATGAGCTCCCGGAAGGAATCCGCATAGCCCTCCTGGAGGAGGTAGCAGGGCCGCTGCCACCCGAAGATGTTGTAGCAGGGCATCCCCCACGGAGTGCACTCGTACTCGCGCCGGCCCATGAGGAACTCGAGGAAGAGCGGCGACTGGTTGAAGCGCCATCGTCGCTTCCCGTCGCGGCGGTTCGAGAGGATCATCTCGAAGAGCTCGTTGGTGCGCGTGCGCTGGAGGAAGTTCTTCTGGTCGGGCGCCTTGTCGTAGGCGTACCCGGGGCTGAGCATCATCCCCTCGACGCCGAGCCCCATCATCTCGTCGAAGAAGGCCCGGACGGCGTTGGGGTCGGCGCCGTCGAAGAGCGTCGTGTTGGTGGTGACGCGGAAGCCCCGCGCCACGGCGAGCCGGATTCCCTCGATCGCCCTCGCATAGGTGCCCTCGCGGCACACCGCGAAGTCGTGCTCCTCCTCCAGGCCGTCCATGTGGACGGAGAACGTCAGGTACTTGCTCGGCCGGAAGAGCCCCGCATCGAGCTTCTCCTTGAGCAGCAGAGCGTTCGTGCAGAGGTAGACGTATTTCCGCATCCCGACGAGCGCCTCGACGATCCGGTCGATCTCCGGATGCAGCAGCGGCTCTCCTCCGGGAATCGAGACCATCGGCGCTCCGCACTCTTCGACCGCCCGGACGCACTGCTCGACGGTGAGCTGCCGCCGCAGCACGTGCGGCGGGTACTGGATCTTGCCGCACCCCGCGCACGCGAGGTTGCAGCGGAAGAGCGGCTCGAGCATCAGGACCAGCGGATAGCGCCGCCGCCCGCGAAGCTTCTGCTTCACGACGTAGCTGGCGACGGTCCACATCTGGGAGATGGGTACTGGCATCGGACGGTCGAAGGGTGGCTTGAGAGGGACTGCCCGCCGCGCCGCGCGCGTCGCCGCAGCCCTCGGAAGAGCCCGCCGCCGCCGCCCTCGAAGGCTGCGCGTCGGGTGTCGATCGCGGAAGAACGGCCGGGTGGCCGCCCATCGGCGACAAGCGGCCATGGTAGCCGTGTAGAATCGTCGCTGAACGTGGCAACGCCGCTTGTCGATCTTGCCGACGAAGCCCTGCTTTCCCGGTCGATCGACGGGGAACGGGCGGCGTTCGCTGCGCTGGTCGAGCGCTACCGCGACGAGCTGCTGCACTTCCTCATCCGCTTCCTCGGCAACCGCGCCGCGGCCGAAGACGTCTTCCAGGAGGCGTTCCTCCAGATCCACATCTCGGCGCGGAGCTTCGATCCGACGCGGCGGTTCAAGCCGTGGCTCTTCACGATCGCGGCCAACAAGGCCCGCGACCACTACCGCCGCAACCAGCGGCAGTCCGGTCCCTCCCTCTCGGCACCGGTGGGCGCGCCGGGGGAGAGCGAGACGTTCGTCGACCTGATGGAGGACGACCTCCCCTCCCCCGAGGCCCCGCTGGCCGAGGCCGAGCGGTCGCGGATCGTGCGCGCGATCATCGACCAGCTCCCCCCGCACCACCGCGAGATCCTCCTGCTCAGCTACTTCCAGAAGCTCAGCTACAACCAGATCGCCGACTCGCTGGAGATCCCGCTCGGAACGGTCAAGAGCCGGCTCCACGCCGCGGTGGCGAACTTCGCGACCGCGTGGAAGTCCCAGCGACAGGAGACCGATCCTTCGATCTGACCGATCGACCCGGACTCCCGCCGCGCCTGAGGCGGGGCCGCCATCGAGGGACCGCCGCGGCGCGCCGCGCTTGGCTGACACCAGGTCCGGCCCGGCGGAACCCTCCCGGGTCGGGCTCTCGACGTCTGAAGCAACTCCTGAAACAGCAACAACCTAAGGCGGACGGTGGCCGCGGAGCGAACGCCGAGACCGGCGCGAGCACCCGGAGTGAGATCCCGAGCGACCCGGGGCTCCGGGAACCCCCCGCCCCCCAACCCCACGCCCGCCAGATCGACGGCAATCTCCCTCCGCGACGAACGAAGTCGATCCAAGGGCGGTAGTGCCTCCTCGTGGGACGAGAGGCCAGACCGACGGACTCGACGCGGAGGCCCGCGCCGAACCCGGCGCCCTCGCCCAGCCACGACCCCCGACTCGGACCGCAGTGCGGGTCGGAGCGCGCACGGGAGAGTTTCTCGCACCGCCCCCCGCATCGCCCCCTTTCAGCCCACGCATGAGCTTCCCCGAGCTGCCCCCCGATTTCCCCCCTCCACGGAGGCTCTCTGCCGACGACGAGCGCGTGCTCGACCAGCTCGCGGAGCACGGCTTCGATGCCGCCCGACTTGAGGCGCTCGCTCCGGCCGATCGCGCCCGGGGGAGACGGCTCGTCGCGATGCTCTCGCTGCTGGATGACACCCCGGTCGCCGACGGGGATGAAACGCTGGTCGACGCGACGCTCGCGCGGATCGCGCGGCACGAAGCGAGCCAGCGGGATCGGCTGCGGATCGTCCCCTCCTCTGGTGCCGAAGCGGGTGGATGGCGCGTCCGCTGGGCGGACCTGATCACGCTCGCCGCGGTCGTCGCCCTCGGCGTCGGCACGCTGGCGCCGATCGCGAGCCGCGTGCAGGACGCCTCGCGGCGGACGGCGTGCGCCTCCAATCTGGCGATGCTCGGCGGCGCCTTCTCCGCGTACGCGAACGACAACAACGGATCGCTCCCGGTTCAATCGGTCGCCAAGGGCGGCTGGGAGGGATCGAGGAACGCCCAGAATCTCGAGCTGCTCCTGAAGGGCTATTGCGAGCACGGCTGCCTCAACTGCCCCGGCCACGCCGGGCAGGGCCCCGCGTACGCCTTCGTCCTCGTCCGCTGCCGGCAGACGTCGCTCTTTGATCACCGACCGGACCGCGCGCTGCTCGCCGACGCCAACCCGCTCGCCGAGAGCGCCCTCGGCGGAATCGAGATCACCGAGGTCGACGTGCCCTCCCGCAACCACGTCAACCGCGGCCAGCATGTCCTCTTCGGCAATCTCGAAGTCCGCTGGATCGAGCGTCCGAGCATTCGCGGCGCCGATGGGCGCGCTGACAACATCTGGACGTTCCTCGACGAGCGTGGGAACGAGACGATCCGCACCGGGGCGCTCCCGAAGAACCCGGACGACAACTTCCTCTGTCAGTAGGCGCAGGGCGCGCCGCTCCGGAGACCGCGGACCGGACTTTGCGCAATCCTTGCGCGTCCCAAGCCTCATCTTTCCGCCGCTGAGACACCCTGCCCCCGCATCGGCGAGCGTCCGCCGATGGACCCGCCCGCCGCTGGATGGCTGGCGCGGTGCGTCTCCGCCCGCGTGACCGCGGGCGACCCAAGCGAGCAACAGCGGAAGGAGCGAGGAAGAGAATGATGAAGATCGGCTTCGTGGCGGCGTGCATCGCCGGAGTGGCCTCGGGCTCGGCGTGCGGCGGCATCTTCGGCTTCACCGGGATCTACTTTCAAGACTTCAACGGGCTCGCCCAGTCGGGCAGCGCCACCATCCCCGGCCAGGGGCCCCACCAGCTTCAGGGCGTGCTCGGGAACGTGGGCATGGAGGGGTGGTACGGGGCGAACTTCGGAGGCACGAGCCCGAACACGGAGTTCCGTGCGCAGGATGGGAGCCTTGCCGGCGCCAGCGGCCGCGGTCTCATTTCGTTCGGATCCACGGGATCGGCCGACCGCGCCCTGGGGATCCTCCCGACCAGCAACCAGGTGCCCTCCTTCGGGCTCGTGCTGGTCAACAACACCAGCGACGTCTTCACGGCCTTGGACATCTCGTTCATCGGCGAGCAGTGGCGGGCGGGCGGAGCGAACATCCCCAACGTGCTGAGTTTCAGCTATGGCTTCGGGACCTCGCTGCTCGACGCGACGACCGCGTTCAGCTCCCTCGACTTCGCGACGCCGTTCCTCGGCGGCGGCGAGATGGCCCTCAACGGCAACGACCCGCTCTTCCAGTCGGCGATCGCGAACGTGATCACCGGCATCCGCTGGGCGCCGGGAGAGTCGCTCGTGCTTCGCTGGGACATGGCGGACCTCCCGGGGCAGGACAACGGGCTGGCGATCGACGACCTCATGATCGTGGGGATCATCCCCGCACCGGGCGGGTTCGCGCTGCTCGGGCTCGCGGGACTCGCCGCCGCGCGGCGGCGCCGCCGCTGAAGCCTGACGGCGGGCCAACTCCGCGGCGAAGCTCGATCTCGCCCTCGACTCGACGGACTCTGCGGGCGGCGCCGACTCGGCGCCGCCCGCATGCGTCTCGGGGGCGGCACCGGCTCGCTCGGAGCGCGGCGCTCGCGCGGGTCGGCCGGGACGAGGGACCGTGCGGACGACGCCGAGCCCCGACCCCTTTCCATCCCCGCTGCACGTTGCTACACTCCCCGCCTCGTCGCGACGGAGCAGGACCTGCGCCGCCTCGGACGGTCGGAGCACTCCTATGCCCAAGCACAAGTCGCACAAGGGTTTGCTGAAGCGCATCAAGGTGACCAAGAGCGGCAAGGTCCGCTTCAAGCCACCGAACAGCCGCCACCTCAAGAGCAACAAGACGGGCATCCAGGTGCAGTCCTATCGCCGCAACGGCTACGCCCGCCGCGGCATGATCGGACGGCTCCAGCTCATGCTTCAGCGGCCGCTGAAGTCGCAGGAGCAGCACCTCGCCGAGCGCGCCGCGAAGGAAGCGGCCCTCGAAGCGGCGGCAGAGGCCGTGGCGGCCTGATCGCCTCACCGCCTGCTCCGCCCGGGTGGCCCCTCCACCCCGTTGAACCCTCCACCCCGTTGAAGATGTTCGGGGAGTTGGGATGACGCCTCGCGGCGGAGCCCAACCTCGGATTCGACCGCACCCGTTCGCCGGGTAGAAGCATCGGCCTCCTCGGCCGATCCCCGCCGGACCACTCGGGACTTCGTCCCAAGGACCCTCGATGCCACGCGTCAGCAAGGGCGCCTCCCGCGCCCAGAAGCGCCGCAAGCTCCTCCGGAAGGCTCGCGGCTACTACGGCACCAAGAGCCGCTTCAAGACCCAGGCGAAGATCGCCTTGATGCGCGCAGGCCGCAACGCCTGGCGCGACCGTCGCCGCAAGAAGCGTGAGTACAGGATGCTCTGGATCGCCCGCATCACGGCGGCCTGCCGCATGCGCGGCACTCGATACAGCGTCTTCATCGCCGGAGTCCAGCGTGCCGGTGTGCTGCTCAACCGCAAGATGCTCAGCGAGATCGCCATCCACGACCCGGCGACCTTCGATCGGCTTGTCGAACTCTCGGGCGTGAAGCTCGCGAAGGCGGCCTGATCGACGGCCACCGGGGCGCAGCAGCCCGGATGCGGCGACCGGATCCGACCGGCGCCGCGGCGTGGGCGACGCGATCGGGCGAGAGCCGAATCACGGCTCGCCGACCTCGCCGAAGCGCAAGGCGAGCCTCCCGTTCATCCCGCAGCGGCGCCGGGTGAGAGCACGCTCGATTCGCCCGCACCGGCCTCGACGGAACCGTCTGCGACCCTGCTGGCTGTGACGCTGGTCGACCGAGCCCGGGGCCCGCGAGCCCCGAAGCCAGTCCGAAGCCAGCGCGGAGCCAGCCCGGAGTTGGCACGTCCGAGAGGCGCGTTTGCCGGGCCGGGGCGGCTCAGATATCCTCTTTCCCTCGTCCTTCGGTCGACGGACCCGCCCGGGTCGGCAGCGCCGATCGACGACGACGACGCCGGCGGTGGATCGGCGCGTCGCTCGACCCTCCTCACCCTTCGCCGGTCCACCCGGCCCGAAACCCAAGCGCCCTCGAGTCGTCGCCGGCGCCGCGCACGCGGTTCCACCCCGGTCGGCCACTGGTGTCGCTGCCAGGAGTCTCCCATGGCCTCGCTCGTTCAGGATCTCATCGAAGCCGGCATCCACTTCGGTCAGCGCCGAAGCAACTGGAATCCGAAGATGCGGCCGTACATCCACTCGGTCCGCAATCAGATCCACATCATCGACATCAAGGAGACGATCAAGGGCATGCTGCTGGCGAAGCGGTTCATCGCCCGCACCGTCGGCGAGGGCCGCGACGTCTGCTTCGTCGGGACGAAGCGACAGGCGAAGGGCGCGATCGAACAGTACTGCTCCGACGTCAAGATGCCCTACGTGACCGAGCGCTGGCTCGGCGGCACGCTGACCAACTTTCGGACGATCCGCGACCGCCTCAAGCGCCTTGAGGAGCTCGAGAAGCTCGTCGAGACCGGCGAGATCAACAACTACTCCAAGAAGATGGAGTCGCAGCTCCTTCGCGAGCAGCGGAAGATCTTCCGGAACCTCAACGGCATCCGCTCGATGACGAAGATGCCCGGCGCGATGGTCGTGGTGGACACGACCCGCGAGTTCAACGCCCTCAAGGAGGCGCGGAACCTCGGCATCCCGACGATCTGCCTCATCGATACCGATGGCGATCCCGACCTCGCGGACATCCCGATTCCCGGCAACGACGACTCGATGCGGGCCATCGACATCGTGATCCGCGAGCTCTGCGCCGCGGTTCACGAGGGCAAGACGCAGCGGGCCACCTCGGGGGACCGCGATCAGGGCCTCGACGGCGGCTCCTCGGGTTCGGCGCCCCCACCGCGACGGCGCTCGAGCCGGTCGCAGTTCCGGGCCGACGACTCCGGCGCTGCGGTCGCCAGCGCCTCGGTCGCCAGCCCCGCAGCGGATGGCAGCGCCGCGCCGCCCACCGACCACGCGTCGCCCTCCGCGGGACACGCCCCGTCGACCTCGGCTGCGGGAATGTCGCCCGTCAGCGGTTCCTGAGCGACCGCCCGGGCGCCGCGCCGCCTTTCGTCGGTTTCGACCGCCCGCTTGAACCGTCCCACGGAGCCGCGGACGACGCCCATCCGCTCGCCGCGCCGAGCGCCGCGGCGCAGCGCGTCGGGGGCCGGTCGCCAGCCATCGCAGTTGGACATCCGGCGCCCTTCGACGCCGCGGACCGATTCACGTCTGTTTCGCACTCTCTCGCACCGCACTCGATCCGGAGCTTCACCGCAATGACCGTCGTCAACGTCAGCGCCAAGGACGCGATGGCCCTCCGCCAGCGCACCGGCCTGGGGATCATGGACTGCAAGGCCGCCCTCGCCGAGACCAACGGCGACATGAAGGCGGCCGAGGATCTCCTGCGCGAGCGGATGAAGGGGAAGATGGACACCCGCACCGATCGCGCCGCAGGAGAGGGCTGCATCGCCATCGCGGTCGCCGGCGACGCCGCCGCGATCGTCGAGATCCGCGCCGAAACCGACTTCACCGCGCGCAACGACAACTTCCGAGCCATGGCTTCGGACGTCGCCCGCGCGGCGGCCGCCGGGCCCGCTGGACCGATCGCGCCCGCCGCCGACGTCGTCAAGCGCATCGACGATGTCAGGATCACCACCGGCGAGAACATCTCCTTCGCCCGCGGCGAGACGCTTCGCGGCGGCTCCTTCGCGCAGTACATCCACCACGACGGCAAGCTCGGCGTGCTGCTCCAGTACGACGGCGCGGTGCCCGCCGAGCTGGGCACCGGGATCTGCCAGCACATCGCCGCCCACGTGCCGACGCCGCAGGCGATCGACGAGTCGGGGATGCCCAAGGACGTCGTCGACGCCCATCGGACGGAGGCGATCAAGGAGGCGGAGGCCAGCGGAAAGCCCAAGGAGATCGCCACGAAGATCGCCGAGGGCAAGATGCGGCGCTTCTTCGAGGACAACACGCTGCTCGGCCAGAAGTACGTCAAGGACGACAAGAAGTCCGTCGGCGAGATGCTCCCGGCGGGCGTCAAGGTGCTCCGCTTCCTCCGATACGCGGTCGGCGGGGCCTGAGCCGTCTAGCAGTCTGTGGCGAAAGTCATTCGGGCTGCTAGGCGCGGCCGGCCCTTCGACGTCGGCCGCCGCGCGTCCGCGTTCGCGGCGTGCGCGCTTCGGTGCGAGGAATCGCTCGGAGCGGCGCGGCGACGACTCGACCGCGGACGCCGGCGCCGGCGCCCGCGGTCGTATCGTCTGGGCATGCCGACGTACGTCTACGTCACCGTGAACGATGATGGGAGCGACGGCTCTCCCTTCGAAGCCGTCCAGCGGATGAGCGATCCGCCGCTCACGCGGCACCCCGAGAGCGGCAAGCCTGTCCGGCGCGTGCCGGTGGCGCCGAACATCGGCGGCGGGTGGTCCGACGCATCGACCAAGGCCAAGCTCAGCGACAGCAACCTCGACCGGCTCGGGTTCTCCAAGTACGTCAACGCGGGCGACGGGCGCTTCGAGAAGTCCGCCGGCGCTGGTCCCGACCGGCTCTCGGCGGACTGAGCAGCGGAGACTCCGGGAGCGCGCTGTCGCGGCGACGGTGGCGAGCTTCGCTACGGCCGAGCGTCCCGCTGCGATCCCGCGGGAGTCCAGAGCCGAAAGCTCCGCTGACCCCGGGGTGCGAACGCCGATGGATCGCGGAGGTTCCGCCATGTCCAGTGCTGGATCAGCGCGGCCGCCACGACGCCGACTGCGGCCGCGACGACCAGCGTCGCGTGGGCGGCCCCGCTCCGCACCGCACCGAGCATTCCGAGCCAGAGCAGGAGGTTCGCGGCCAGCGCAAGGTGGTAGAGGTTCATGCGTCGCTTCATGGTCGACTCCGGGGGGTGCGGCTGCGGGTGTGAGTCGCGGAGGCTCGGCCGCCATCTGCGGGTCATCCGCAGGTGCGGGGCGGCGATGGTGCCGGACGCCGAGTCGGCTCGGCCGGCCGGGTGACCGCTCAGATCGTGCAGTCGCCCCACGCGGCGAGGAGCAGCGAGAGGTCGGCTGAGCCGACGACGCCGTTGCCGTCGAGATCGGCGAGCGAGCTCGACGTGTCCCACGCCGCGAGAAGGAACGCGAGGTCGGCATCGTCGACGACGCCATCGAGGTTGAGGTCTCCGAAGCAGAGCTCGATCATGCAGCCCTCCTCGGCGAGGTCATAGGCGCCATCGATGAAGAGGGCGATCGCGTCCAGCGAGGCGTTCTCGCTGCCGGCGACGGTCAGACCGCCGACGATATTGACGAATCCGCCGGGGCTGACGGAGATCACCGGCTGATCGTCGCTCAGATTGCTGAAGTCGACCTGCCCGTCCTCCGTCTGAAGGCAGACGAGGCTGTCGGCGATCAGCTCGGCGCCGTCGTAGAACGAGATGGCCGCGACGGTCTCCGCATCGCCCGAGGCGCTGACATAGACCGATCCCGCTTCGACGCGGTCGAGAAAGCCGATCGTCACGCCATTGCAGACGATGTTGCCCTTCGGATCGCCCTTGCCCGCGGTGACCTTGCCGATCTTCGGCTCCTTCTGCTCGCGGACTTCGATCCGGATGTCGCCTCCCTTGCCCGCGGACGAGTTCCCCGCGACGATCTTCCCGAAGTCCTTGAGCTTTCCGCAGAAGACGATCACGGCGCCGCCGAGTCGGCCGGCGCCCCCGATCAGCTCGCCCTCGAAACGAAATTGCTCCTGAGCCGAGATCGTGACGCTCCCGCCGATCGAGCTCTCGGAAGGCCCGACTCCGAATCCCGCCTCGAACTTCGCCGACTTCCCGATCTCGAGGTCGGCACCGCAGGCGACCGCCAACGAGCCCCCCGGCGCGAGAAGTGCGGCGCCTGACCGGATCTGCGACTGAAGCACCATTCGTTCCCCGGATTCGATCCGCACGGAACCGCCCGCCGCGCCCGCGAGGAAAGGGACGTTCACACCCGCTGGCGGCCCCCCTTGGCCGGCTGAGACTCCGATGGCTCCGAGGAACACCGACTTCTTTGCCTTGATGAAGACATCACCGCCGTCGCCGGCGAGCGTGGGTATCACCGGGGGGAACACCGGGGGGATCAGCGCGAAGGCAGGGTCGTGCGCCGGCCGCAGGTCAGGGGCGCCCGCGCCCGCATTGATCATGGTGATCGTCCCTTCCGCGACGACCTTGCCCTCGCGCGACTCGAGAACGACGGAGCCGCCCGCCGCCGCGAAGGTCGGGTGAGGGATGCCGGCGCCGGCTTCGACGCGGTTGCGGTTCCCGAGCTTGATGCCATTCGTGGCGATGATGCGGATGTCGGTCGCAGAGAGGAGGAACGCCGTGTTCCCCTTCCGGTCGCGCAGGTTCGTGCTGACGAGAACCGGCGAAGTCGAGCCATCCGGCCCCGGCACCCTTTCGTGCGTCTCGAGCGAGCGGATCTCCTTCGCGACCTTGACCGGCGCTCCGCCCTGAATCACGTAGTCCTTCGAGATCACGACGGTCGGCTTGTCGCCGGGGATCACGACATCGTGGTGCTTCGCGGGCACGACGTTGAGCGACCAGTTCCGCGGCTCCTCCCAGATGTCGTCGGCATGCCCGCCCTTCCACGTGTTGGTCACCGGCTTGGGCCCGGGAGGAGGCGGGTTGGGAGGGGCGGCAAGCGACGACGCGGAGGACGAGATGAGCCAGGCTGCCGCCGCCGAGATCAACAGCAGCACCGGCGAGCGCCTGGCACGGGATGAAACGCTGGGAAGCATGGATGCTCTCCTTCGCATGAAGTCCTGAGGCGGCGAGTCCTGTCGATGGGGACGATCCCCGGCGCCTCGCCACGCCCATGTAGGAAGCCCCGGACCTCCTCTGACGCATGAAGCGTCCCGCGCCCGTCCGCGCGCTCAGGACACCCCGCTCCTGCTGCGATCTCCGGAAGCGGCGTCTTGCTGCGCCGAAGCCCGCGACGGAACGAAGGGGCGCCCGGCCGCCGGCGGCCGGGCATCCGCGCACTCCGCGCCCGGCTCTCCACGGCGCCGCGGCCGTCACCGGCGCTGCCGCACCGTGATCCGACCGTTGCTCGTCGTGGCGGTCGAGCGCGGCTCCTCCGTCCCGAATTCGAGCGTGCCCGATCGATCCCGGAGCACCGTCCTCCGCGCCTCGACGCTCGAGTCGACCTCGATCCGCGCGTTGCTCGTGGCCAGCTCCAGCACCCCCGCGAACGCCGGACCGAGCTCCAGCGTGATCGATCCGTTGCTCGTCCGAAGATCGACTCGGCGCTGCGCACCCTCGACCTGGATCGGGCCGTTGCTGGTGCGAACTTCGATCGCCCCTGCGACCGAACGCACGACGACCCTGCCGTTGCTGGTGCGCGCGTCGGCGTCGCCGGCGACGTCGCTCAGCTCGACGCTGCCGTTGCTCGTGCGCGCCGAGGCTGATCCGCCGATGCGCGAGAGCTCGATGCGCCCATTGGAGGTCCGTGCCGCCGCGTCACCCGAAACCGCGGAGGCCTTGATCGCGCCGTTGCTCGTCTGGAGGTCGGCCCATGCGACCGCGGGGAGGACGACCGTCATCGACGCCCCGTCGCCGTTGCGGTGCCCATCAGGGAAGAGCGGTTCGATCACCAGCTTCCCGTCCTCGATCTCTGTCCGGAAGGTCACCGCGTCAACGCGTTCCCGTGCCGACGTCCCGGTGGCGCCCCCAGCGACGAGCTTCGCCGAGAGCACTCCGGTGGCCCGCTCCGGATCGACCTCGACGCTGATCCCGCCGTTGACCGTCCGGAGGACGATGCGATCGGCCGGCGGAAGCGTCACCTCGAGCTCGCGCGTCTCCCTCGCGAGGGACCCGCAGGCCGCGAGAAGGGAGATCGCCGAGGCGACGGCCATCAGGGCCATGCGCTGCCGAGTCCGGCCGCCGGACGACGTCCATGCGCCGCCCTCGCCTTGCAAAGACCTCCCTTCGGACGCTGCACCGGCGTCGGAAGTCCCACCGTCAATCCTCGCTGTTGTCATCGATGATCCCTCGTTGTGCCCTGCGACCGCCGAGATCGCCCGCGATCCGCCGACGAGCCGCCGCGCCACGCGCGTCGAGACCTCGCGCCGGGAGCCGGAGCGCGCCTTCAGCCGCGCCCCCCCTCCCCGGGGAGGAGGAGGGGGGGCGCGGCCGGGTCGCCGGAGCGTACCGCGATCATTGGGATCGCTGGCGGGCGATTGCGCGGTCGGTTCGCCAGAAATCCGCGACGAGGCGGACCGAGCAGCCTGTGGCGAAAGTGCTTCGAAGGCGAGGGCGAGCGGGGAGGCGAAGATCGAGGAGCCGCGACGAAGCAGTATCCGCAGTGATACAGGCGAGTTGCGGCGACGATGAGATTCGCCTTTCCGCTCGTCCGCAGCCCGAATGACTTTCGCCACAGGCTGCTGGCCTGTGGCTCAACCCCAGTTCCCGAGGAGGATGCCGAGATCGGCGCCGTCCACGACGCAGTTGCCATTGAGGTCGGCGGCGCAGCTTGCACAGGAGGCGCAGTTTCCCCAGGCTCCCAGGAGCAGTCCCAGGTCGGCGCCGTCGACGGCGCCGTCACCATTGATGTCGCCCGGCACCGTGGTTCCCCCGCCGGAGGAGTACTGCGTGCCGACAAGGATGGCCGCGCCGGCGCTCGACTGAAGACCGCTGGCGTCGCTCGCCCGGGCATCAAAGTCGATGACGGTTCCGGGGTGCGTGCCCAGGCTCACCACCGGCTGGAGCAGATAGGTGGCGGTCTGGCCTGGCTCGAGCGTTCCGACGGTCACCGTTCCCGTCTCCTGGGCGCAGCACGAGTTCGAGCAGTTCGCGCTGGGGCAGCTCCCCGCCCACGCCGAGTTCGACAGCGTGTTGAGGCCGCCGGGGAACTCGAGGGCGAGGGCGACTCCGCTGAGCGCCAGCGGTCCGGTGTTCGTCGCGGCGAGCGCGATCTGAAGCTGTCCTCCGTTCGGCGCCGCAAGCGGGCTGACTTGGAGGCTCGCCTGGAGCGGAACCTGGGCGGCGATCCGCGTGCTCTCCTGGGCGCGCACTTCGCGCCCTGCCGCATCGCGGAGGATGGCCCACGAGCGGAGGAGCGCCCCGGCGCTGGTTCCCGCCGGCACCGCCACCGTGACGCTGCGGTCTCCTCCGGCCGACGGGTTCACGCCGCCGAGCGCCCACACGACCTCGCCGCCTTGGAGCGTTCCGCCACTGTTGGCGCCGACGAAGGTCGTGTTCGGCGGCAGTGCGAAGCGGAGCGTCGCGTCCGGGGCACCGCCGCTGTCGGCGCGGGCGCCGTACGTCATCGTGTAGGTGACCTGGCCCCCCGGGAGGCCTGGTTCCGCGGAGTCGCGCAGCGCGAGTCCCAGCGCCCGCGCGCCGTTGACCGCGAAGACGCTTCCCGTTCGGCGCTCGTCGCCCTGACTGTCGAAGACCTCGGCGTGAATCGCGCGCGCTCGTCCATCGACGGCGTTGACCGCGATCGCGAAGGGGATCGAGAAGGTGCGGCCCGCTCCCGCCTTGAGCGTTCCCACCGGGAAGGTCACGCGCTCCTGCGCGCAGCAGGCCAAGCTGCAGTTGGTGCTCGGGCATGAGCCGTCGACGATCAGCGTGTTCGAGATCGTCTGGAGCGACGCCGGGACCTCGACCCGAAGCGTGACGCCGGTGCGGTCGAACGCCCCGGTGTTGGTCACAGTCACTTCGACGTCGAGCAGCTCCCCCTGCATCGCCGGCGAGGGACCGGCGGTGACCGCGAGCTCGAGGGGGTTCGCCACCTCGACGCGCACGGCCGACTCGCACGCGATGACGTTGGGGGGGACGCTTTCGTCGCGCAGGACCGCCTCCGTCCGCAGCAGCGAGCCGGCGGGCGCCTGCGCGCTCGATCCCACCTGCACCGTCATGCGGCGCTCGCCGGTCGCGCGGCGCTGGAGACTCCCGAGCGCCCACTCGACGACGCCGTTCGAGAAGACGCCGCCGTCGCTTGCCGAGACGAACGTCGTTCCCGCCGGGACGGCCATGCGGAGCACCGCGTTCGGCGAGCCCGGCGCGTCGGCGACCACGCCGTAGGCAATCGAGTAGACGAGCCGCTCACCCGGTGCCACCGGCACCCGATCTTCGGCGATGGCCAGCTCCAGAGGCCCGGCGCTGCGAACGGCGACGCTGGTGGCGGATCGAGCCCGCTCGCCGGTGCTTTCGGACAGATCCGCCTTGAAGGTGATGACCCGCCCGTCGAGGGTGCCCGGCGCGACGATCCACGGCATCGTGAGGACGACGCCGCGGCCGGCAGGAAGCGTTCCGATCGACCAGGTCGCGCGCTCCTGGGCGCAGCAGGCCAAGCTGCAGTTGGTGCTCGCACAGCTCCCGTCGAAGAGCGCGTTGCTCAGCGTGCTCAGGTGATCCGGAACCTCCAGTCGGAGCACGACGCCGTTGCGATCCGACGCGCTCGGGTTCGTGACGACCAGCTCGAGGTGCATCAGCTCGCCCGCCCGAACCGGGTCGGGCCGCGCGGTCAAGGCGACTCCCAGCGGCGGCGTTGGTTGGACGCGCGACACGAGCGGGTATGCGACCCGATTTCCGGAGGACACCGTGAGTGTCGGTCGGGAGGCGAGAAGGCCCCCCGCGGCGGCGCCGGCTCCGAGCTGGAGGACGACCCTGCGCTCACCCACCGCGCCGGGGTTCAGGACGCCCAGCGACCAGGTGACCGCGCCGGAGGCGACGCTCCCGCCATCGCTCGCAGAAACGACCGTCATCCCGGCTGGAATCGGGAAGCGCAGCACGGCGCCCGCAGCCGGTGGATTGGTCGAGGGGATGCCGTACGTCAGCGTCGCGGTCGTGGTCGCGCCCGGCGGCACCGGATTTCGATCGATCACCGCGGCGAGCTCGAGCCGGTCGGCCCCGCGGACGCCGAGACCTGCGCCGGAACGGCGCATCTGCCCGGTGCTGTCGACCACGTCGACATTGAAGCTGAGCACGGTGCCCGCGACGGTCGCGCCGGCGACCTGCCACGGAATGGTGAACGTGACGCCCTTGCCCGCGAGCAGAGTTCCGATGGCGAACGTCGCGCGCTCCTGGGCGCAGCAGGCCAAGCTGCAATTGATGCTCGCACAGCTCCCGTCGATCAGGGAGTTCGAGAGCGCATTGACGTGGTCTGGCACCTCGACCCTCAGGACGACGTCGGTCCGCGTCAGCGGACCGGAGTTGCTGACGGTGATCTCGAGGTCCACCGTCTCCCCGGTCCGGATCGGGTCGGGACTCGCGGTCACGAGCACCTGAATGGGATTCGCGACTTCCACGCGGACTGCGGACCGGGCGGAGACCGCCCCGACCGCGCCGCCGTCGATGGTCGCCTGGGCCACCACGATCGAGCCCGCCGCCAGCCCCGCGTTCGCCGCGAAGGTCGCTTGCCGCGCTCCGCCTTCCCCTGGATTGAGCCCACCGAGCGACCACGTCACCACACCGCCCGCGAGCATCCCGCCATCGCTCGCCGCGACGAACGACGTCCCCGGCGGCACCGGGATCTGAAGCGACGTCACCGGCACCCCCCCGCCGTTCGCGACGACGCCGTAGTTCACCGAACAGGTGAAGGTCTCTCCCGGCGCCACCGGGTCGCGATCGATCGTCATGCCGAGTTCAAGCTGCCGCGCTCCGTCGACGAGGACGTTCGTCTGAGCCGTCGTCTGCGAGACGCCGTTCACGAACGCCGCAACGCTCATCGGGATCGTCGCACCATTGGCGGCGCCGGCCGCGATGCGCACCGGCATCGTGTACGTCCGCCCCTGACCCGCGGGAATCGAACCGACCGTGATCGTCGCCTGCTCGCCGGCGCAGCATGAGAGCGAGCAATTGGTGCTCGGGCAGCTCCCGTCGAAGAGGGAGTTGCTGAGGGTCGCCAACCCGGCGGGATAGGCGAAGACCAGAGCCACGTTGTGCACCGTCGAGCCCCCGTCGTTGGTGACGGTGAACGCCAGCTCGAGGGTCTCGCCCTGCCGCGCGGGACTGGGACTCGCGGTGACGACGAGCCCGATGCCCGCGCGCGCGGCCCCCGGAACCATCAGCAGCGCCGCGACGAGGAGCGCCACCATCAGCGAGCGGGTGGCTCCGAGCCTCCCGTCCCATCGTCCCTTCGCATCTGCTTCCGCGTCCCGAAGCGGCGCCGAGGCGTTCGGGCGCAGCGGAAGACCGCCCCCGATGGAACGGCCGCGTTGAAGTCGTAGCGTCACGGGTTTCCTCTCTCTGCCGATGAGGCAGCAGCTCTCATGCGTCGTTCGAAGCAGACCGCGCTCGACGGCGCGACGTCATCGGAGGGTCATGCGCCGGCGAGACCGGGGACCGGACACGCTCCCGATGAGAGATCCGTCTGCTGACTCGGATCGGACTTGATGCGATTCGCGTGCCGCGGACTGGATCGAACGGGCGGTCCGCTCCGCCGTGAACCCGCCGAGGGGGCTCGAGCCGCCGCTCGCGGCGGTCGGCGGCGCGAAGCCGAGCAGCCTGCGGCGAAAGTGCTTTGCAGGCGAAGCCGAGCGGGGAGGCGAGGGTCGAGGGGCCGCAACGAAGCAGCATCCGCAGCGATGCAGGCGAGTTGCGGCGGCGGTGAGAGTAGCCTGTCCGCTTGTCCGCACCCCGAATGACCCTCGCCGCAGGCTGCTCGTCCGCTCGCGGGCGAAGTCGGGCCACGGGTGGAAATCTCGGGAAGTCGCGTCGGGCAACGCGAGCCGGACCTCCTCTTGGAGGCAGGACCGCGGGCACGCGACCGGGGAGGACGGACCGGGGACGGGTGAGAGCCCGCCGATTGACAGCATCGCCCGGGCTCGCGGAAACTGAATCGCATGCCGGAGTCGGACGATCAGACCCCCGTCGAGACCCGCACCGTCGCAGGGTGGCGCGAACTCACCTTCCCCGACATCTCCTCCGCGCTCGAAGAGGCTGACCGGCTAGCGGCGGCGGAGCGACTCGGCAAGCTCGCGGCAGTCGGCAACTGGACGCTCGGTCAGGCGCTCGGCCACGTCGCGGCGTGGACGTCCTATCCCTACGAGGGCTATCCGACGAGGCCGCCGTGGTTCGTGCGGATCATCGGCAGACTGCTGAAGCGCCGGCTCTTCGCGAAGCGGCCACCGCGAGGGTTCCGGCTGCCCGGCGTCCCGGGCGGGACGCTGGCGACGGAGGTGCTGCCCACCGAGACGGGCCTCGCTCGGTTTCGAAGAGCCTTCGAGCGTCTGGAGCGCGGCGCACCGGAGGTCCCGAATCCGGTCTTCGGTCCGCTCACCCACCGCGAGTGGATCGATCTCAACCTCGGCCACGCGGCGCTGCACTTCGGCTACTTCAGTGCGGTGACCGACGAGGAAGCCGACGGCTTCGGGACTCGATAGCGGGATCGCTCCCGGTCAGGCCTGCAACGCCGCAGTCGACGAGCAGGACCGCGACTTCGGGACTCGACGGCTGCTCACCCGCGCTGCCGCGGCCGCGCGCGCCGGAAGAGCGGTCCGGCGCGGCCGACCTGGAGCCGCCAAAGCCCGAAGGTCTCGGTGAGCCACTTGTAGAGCGACGCGCCGACAAGAGTGCCCAGAGCGATCGACGCGATCGCGAAGATCGCGCTCACCAGACCTTCGATCCCGGCGCTGCGGTCGCCGAGCATCTGGGCGACGCTCATCAGGCTGAGCGATCCGGGGACGAGGAGCCAGAAGCTGGGGAGGAAGGTCACCATCGAGGGCGGACCGCGGAATCGCTGCTGGATCAGGTACCCCAGCGGCGTCGCCACGAGCATCCCGAAGAACCCGCTGATCTCCCTCGCCCCGAACTCGCCCGCGAGCCGCTGAACGCCGAAGGCCGCGAGCATGCAGAGGAGCATCCACGCGAGCGAACGGCGCGGGGCGGAGAAGTGGAGGAACGCGCCCAGTCCGAAGACGACCGCGCCGAGCCACGGCGCCCACGCCGCCGCGACGAGATCGGCCTCGGTCTCGAGCAGCGCCTCGGGGCTCGCCCCCACGAGCACGGCGCCGATGGCGATGCCGAAGGCGAGGAGGACGAGCTGAACGAACCCGGTGATGAGCCTGCTCGCGCCGCTGACCATGTCGCCGTACGCAAGCTCGATCATGCCGAAGGTCAGCATCGCCCCGGGGAGGAAGGTGACCAGCGGCGGAATCAGGGCGTAGATCGGGCTCGCCGCGAAGCCGTAGCGCATCGCGCCAAAGACGATCATCGAGACGATCGCGGCGGAGACCACCGCAAGCGGCGCCGAGAGGATGGGACGGTTCCGGTTGGCGGCCTTGACAAGCCCGACGATGGTGCCGAGCACGGCTGCCGAAGCGACGTTCTTCGGCGAAGGCCAGAGCACGAGCGCGAGACCGACGGTCAGGATCGCGTGCCCGATGACCGTTCCCGCCGTTCCATGGCGAGGCGAGCTCCGCATCGTCTCGTTCAGCCGCTTCAGCCCCTCCTCCGGCGACACCTCCCCGCGCTGCGCCGCCTCGCCCAGCGTGTAGACCTCGGCGATCTGATCGAGGCGGAGCACCTGAATCGGCCCCTCGGTCAGCGTGACATGCTCCTCTTCGGTGCCGCTGGCGACGTTGATGAAGATCGCCGTCGGGAAGGCGACGACGCGCGTCCGCCGCGCCCCCTGCGCCGTGGCGATCCGACGAAGGAACAGTTCGACCAGCGCCGTCTGCTCGCCCGCCGCGAGATACGCCTGCCCGAGCCTGCACATGAACTCGAGCAGCGCGTGGGGGCGCCGGACGGGGTCGCGGGGAGGGGTGGCATGCTGCGCGCCGGCGCCCTCGGCGACGTCGAGCGGGCTGTGTGCATTCGAATGCATGGGATGCGTCTGACTCGCCGGGCCGACCAAGCGTTTGCGCCCATGCTAACTCGGCGCGCGGAAGTCGCTCGCCGGCGCTCACGACCGATCCCCGACGGGACGCGCTGTCGGCACTCCCCCGAGCTTCGCGGTGCGCCGACGCGGCCCGGGCCGCCGCGGTCTCGGTGGACCTCGGTCGAACCCGGATCGAGTCGGCCGCGATCGACCTGCATCCGGTTCCGTCGGTTCCGCGCGATCGCTACCCTGGCGGACTCCCGAGGAGATGAAGAAGCAGGCCCCGACATCCGACCATCGCACGGAAGCGCTTGCCCGCAACGGCTGGTGCTCCGACGTCCCCCGCTTCGTGTCGGTCCCGGCCTCCGCGATCACCGCTCGACTTCATGCCTTCGTCGGCGACGCTTCTGCCGAACAGGTCAGGGCCTGGGACGAGAGCATTCCGCCGCTTCAGCTCGAGGCACGCCGGCTGCTCGATCGCAGCGGGCTTGCCGCACACTACACATCGATCCTCGAGTACGAGCTTCCTCTCGAGAGCCGGCGCGCCGACATGGTGCTCCTCGCGTCGGGCTCGGTGATCGTCTTCGAGCTGAAGGGGCGCCGAGATGCGCGCCAGTCGGACGTCGATCAGGCTGCGGCCTACGCGAGAGACCTCCGCTGCTATCACCGCTGCTGCGACGAGCTGGCCGGAGGGTTGCCCGTGCAAGCCGTCCTTGTGCCGATGCAGGCCCGAGGGTACATCGGATACAGGCAGGGAGTGCACGTCGCCGGTCCTGACGCGCTCGCCGAAATTGTCGCACGCATCGAGGCGGAGAGTGACCGCCGCACCGGAGACGAGCGCGAACCGGTGCGATCTCCGCTGCATCCGGAGACATTTCTCGCCGAGGATGCCTACCGCCCGATGCCCACGCTGGTCAAGGCCGCCCGAGAGCTCTTCCACCACGGGTCTCTGCGGACGATCCACCGCGCACGATCGTTCACCGACCCCGCGGTCGGAGCGATCACCGCGATCGCACGGGACGCCGCAGCCCGGCGATCACGGCGACTCGTGCTTCTCACGGGGGTTCCGGGCGCCGGGAAGACGCTTGTCGGGCTCCGCGTGGTCCACGCCCACTTCCTCGACGATCTCGCGGTCGCTCGCGCAGGCGGAAAGCCCGCGGCACCGGCGGTCTTCCTCTCGGGAAATGGACCGCTTGTCGAGGTCCTCCAGTACGAGCTTCGCGCTGCCGGCGGCGGCGGGAAGGCCTTCGTCCGCGGCGTCAAGGAGTATGTGAAGGCCTACTCCGGGCGCCGCACCCTCGTCCCGCCGGAGCATGTCATCGTGTTCGACGAGGCGCAGCGGGCGTGGGACGCCCTCCGGATGGCGGAAAAGCACTCGGGCGCGAGGGCGCGCTCGGAGCCTGAGGAGCTCATCGAGTTTGCCGAGCGCATCCCGGAGTGGTGTGTCGTCATCGGTCTGGTCGGTGGTGGACAGGAGATCCATGTCGGGGAGGAGGCTGGGCTCGGACAATGGGCCGCGGCAGTGGTGCAATCGGCGCGCGCCGCGGAATGGACCGTCCACTGTCCAACGAGCGTGGCACGGCAGTTCGGAGACGTCGCGGGGCTGCGCATCGAGGCAAGCGACATCCTGAACCTCGATCGAGAGATACGTTTTCACTTTGCCCAGGATCTCCACCGATTCGTCGGGGGGATTCTCGATGCAGAGCCTGCAGGCGGCCTGCGCAAGTGCGCCGATCGCCTCGAAGATGGTTCGTTCCATCTCCGCATCACCAGAAACCTCGATGTGGCCAAGGACTACCTTCGAGCGCGGTACGCCGATCATCCCGAAGCCCGATACGGCCTGCTCGCATCGTCGAAGGACAAGTGCCTGGCGGAGTTCGGCATCCCGAACGGGTTCCAGGACACGAAGCGGCTGAAGATCGGACCCTGGTACGGCGACAGCGAAACTGACCCAGGTGGTCGATCCTGCCGGCGACTCATCGCCTGCGTCACGGAGTTCTGGGCCCAAGGACTGGAGCTGGACGGAGCGCTGCTCGCGTGGGGGAGCGATCTGTGCATGGAGCGAGGGGATTGGAGCATCCGCCTCGCGCGCGGGTATAAGCGCGGAGCGGCGGTCCGTGATCCGCGCCGGCTCAGGCTCAACGCGTACAGGGTCCTCCTGACCCGCGGCCGCGACGCGGTGGTGCTCTACGTTCCGCCCATCGCCCAGCTTGACGAGACCGACCGATACCTCCGCGACGCGGGCTTTCTCGGAATCGACTGAGGCGCGTGGCGCGGAGATGACCCGACGCCGCCTCTCCGCCCCCGCTCTGGCCAGGCAGGCGGCGCCCAGGCGTCTGCATCGCAGGGGTGCGCGCCCTCGCCGATGGGCATCCGACGACTCTGGATCCCACAGGGCCTTTTGCGAGTCGGGCGGCCTTCGAGCGGGCGGAGGTTCATCCGTGACGCAGAGTCCCGGGCCGGGAGAAGCGTCGAGAGCTCCCCGCGCTGCACCCAGCAGCCTGTGGCGAAAGTGCTTTGGAGGCGAGGGCGAGCGGGGAGGCGAAGACGAGGTTCGCCTGTCCGCTCGCCCGCAGCCCGAATGACTCTCGCCGCAGGCTGCCAGGCGCGGCGTCAGCCGACGACCAGCTTCCCGAACTCCTCGGCCGCTTCGAGGCGCGCGCTCGCCGCGACGGGTTCCGCGCTCACGCGGGGCAGAGACCCCACGCCGCGAGCAGCAAGGAGAGATCGGCCGATCCGACGATTCCATCGCCATTGATGTCGGCGAGCGAGTTCGATGTGCCCCAGGCCGCAAGGAGGAAGCTCAGGTCGGCGTCGTCGACGACCCCGTCGGCGTTGATGTCGCCGAAGCAGAGCTCCGGCATGCAGCCGGTCTCCGAGAGTGCGTACTCGCCCTCGATGAACGGAGAGATCTGCTCCGGAGGAGCGTTCGAGCCGCCGGCGACCACGAGCGATCCAACCAGGTTGACCAGGCCGCCGGGCGCGACCGAGACGACGGTGCCGTCGCCGCTCAGCAGGCTGAAGTCGATCTCCCCCTGCTCGGTCTCAAGGCAGACGAACGAGTCGGCGACGATCTCCGCGCCGTCGAAGAACGCAATCGTCGCATCGCCACGCTCTCCGCCCGAGGCGCGGACGTACACGGAGTTTGCCTCCACCCGATCGAGGAATCCGATCTTGTTGCCATTGACCATGAGGTCGCCCTTCGGCGAGCCCTCACCCGCGGTGACCTTCCCGAGCTTGGGATCGGGATCGTCCGTCACTCTGACCCAGACGTCGCCTCCCTTGTTGCCCGCCCCGTCCGAGTTGCCCGCATTGATCATCCCGGTGTGCTGGAGCTTGACGCTTTCGAGGAGCACGATTCCGCCGGTGCTCGCCGATCCGGCGACGAGATTGCCGTCGAGCCTCAGTCGCTTCGACGACTTGATCGTGATGCTGCCGCCGACGCCCGCGACGCCGCCCGCCCACGAGGCCGTGAGCTTGGCGTGCTCGCCGATCTCGATGTTGTCCTTGCAGTCGATCGCGATCGAACCTCCGGTTCCGATGAAGGCTCGTCCGGCGGTGAGCACCCCCTGAATGAACATCCTGTCCTCGGACTCCAGCCGGATCGCGCCGCCGGTCGTCGGATCGCCGGCCGCCGGAACCGAGAGGCCGCTCTCTCCCGCCGAGAGCTCGATCGACCCGACGTGCATCTTGGTCTTCGCCTTCAGGTAGATGTCGCCTCCGGGACCGCTGGAGGTGGCGATCGGCACCGGAAAGCCAGGGGGCACCGGCATCGGAATCCACGTCGGGTCGAGGACGGTCGGCACGCCATTGCCGGCCCTGATCCGCACTCCTCCGGGACGGAGGGAGATCTGGCCTTCGAGCGACTCGAGAATGATCGACCCGCCGCTGGTCCCGCCGACCCGGCTCCGCGGCGGACTGCCCGCGTAGATGAGGTTCCTCTTGTTGGTCACGATGTTCCCCTTCGCGATGATGTGGATGTCGACCGCGGATCGGAGAAACACGGTCTCGCCCTCGGCGCTGCGAACGTCTGCGCTGATGAGGATCGGCGGCAGCGGCGCGGCGCCCTGCGGGGGCACCTTCTCATGAAGCTCGAGCGACTTCACCCTCTTGGGGGCCTTGACGGGCACGCCGTTCTTGAGCTCATAGTCCTTCGAGATGACGACGGTCGGCTTGTCCCCGGGGATGACGACGTCGTCAGTCTCCTTCGGAACCCGCTTCTTCGACCAGTTTCGCGCTTCCTCCCAGATGTTGCCGGCGTGGCCCCCGACCCAGACGTTCTCCTCCGCGAAGGCGGCGGAGCCGAGGAAGCCGACCGCGATGACCACGGCGGACACCGTGAACTTGGCGCGGCGGATGGGACGACTGAAGCGACTGAGATTGCCTGACTTCACCGGTGCTCTCCTTGGGCCTGGGTGAACTTCGGATGGGGCGAGGGTGCCAAAGGACGAACCGGGCACCCGATCCGGAGAGGCACGATCCGCTCCGGGCCGCCACCGTTCAGGTAGGGGGTTGGGCGGGATCCCTGACATCCCGTTGAGAGATCGCCCGAGGCGGCCGGCACGGACTCCTCCGCGCAAGCGAGGTCGAGGTCGCGACGGCACGAGGCGTCGCGAACTCATGGCACCGTGCAGCAGTTGGCGAAGGTCAGCCGCGGCGCCAGTCGATGACCAGCTTCCCGAACTGCTCGGCAGCCTCGAGGCGCGCGAACGCCCGCGACGCTTCCGAGGGCGAGAAGACCGAGTCGATCACCGGGACCAGGGCGCCCGCGCGGAAGAGCGCGGTGACGGCGCGGAACTCGCCCATGTCGCCCATCGTGGAGCCGATCACCGTGAGCTGACCCCAGAAGATCCTCGCCAGATCGGTCGTCGCATCGGCCCCGGTCGTGCAGCCGCATGTGACGAAGACGCCTCGACGGGCAAGCGATCGGATCGCCGGGCCATGCACCGCCTTGCCGACGGAGTCGGCCACGATGTCCACGCCGCGCTTTGCAGTGAGGCGGCGAACGTCGCGTGACCAGTCCTGCCCGGCGTCGAGGAGCGTCTCGTCGGCGCCCAGGCTCTTCGCGCGGTCGAGCTTCTGCTGGGAGCGGCTCGTCACGATCGTGCGGCAGCCGAAGTGCTTCGCGATGGCGAGCAGCGCCAACGCGACCCCCCCGCCGATGCCGGTGATCAGCACGCTCTGCCCCGCGCGGAGCCGGGCCTGGGTGACGAGCATGCGCCACGCCGTGAGGTGGGTCAGCCCGAACGCTGCCGCCATCGACGGGTCCGCGTCCCCGATGGCGACGACGTTGGTTGCCGGCGCGACGAAGCGCTCGGCAAGGCAGCCGTCGACATGCTCGCCGATCATCAGGAGGTCCGGCGGGGCCGGATCCACGCCTGGCTGCGCCGGCTCCGGGAGCGGACAGGCCGCGTTCAGGAGGACGCGCTCTCCGACCCACGCGCGATCGACGCCGTCGCCGACCGCCTCGACCACGCCCGCACCGTCGGAGCCGCTGACGCGCGGATAGGTCAGCTCCACGCCTGGGAGTCCCATGCCGACCCAGAGATCGAGGTGATTCAGGGCCGACGCCTCGGTCCGGATGAGCAGCTCGCCGGGCGCCGGCGTTCGGTCGGGATAGTCGCTCACGAAGCGGACGTTCGCTGCGACCGGCGCGCCCTGACGTTCGATCACGATGGCCTTCATGGGTGGGCAGGGTAGCTGCCGCGCGCGCGTTCGCCGCATGGGGAACAATCCGATTCGGCGGCGTGTTTCCATCTCTCCGCAACGCTTCGCGGCGCGCTGTGCCGCTCCCTGTCGCCCGATCCCGCTTCGGCACGCGACGCCGCTCCCGAATCACCCGTCGGGATGCGCTGCCGGACCCGGCGGACTCACCTGCGTCACCGCAGCAGTCGCCGCGCCGGTCAGACCTTGACGAGTCAGCCTGCCACCGCCAACTCCCCATGATCGCCGCACCGCCTCCGTCACACTCTCCGTCCAGCGAACGTGCGCGTCTGCGCTGGCGGATCCGATTCGCCGCTGCGCTCTTCCCGAGCTTCGCGCTCGTCCTCGGTCTCGCAATCGGGTTGGCGGAAACCGCGAGCGCTCAGGCGCCGCCGACAGCGCCGAGTCGGCCCGCACAGCCAGCAGGCGGCGAGAGCGGCGGTCAGCCACGGGTGACGCCGCCGACCGCTCGGCAGGGCGCTGCGGGTCAAGGCGCGGGCGGCGCGCCGCGAACCTCCGGCCCCGTTCGCGTCGGTCCGGTGCTGCTCGATCCGCAGAATGTCGACTTCGGGATGGTCGGTCCGGATACGACGGTGAGCACCGAGGTCGGCATCACCAACATGACAGATCGGCCGATCCGCATCCTCCAATCGGTGCCGAGCTGCCAGTGCACCTCGGTCGAGATGGCGGGCGTCGTCCTCGAGCCTGGATCGCGCGTTCCGATGCCGATGTCGATGAAGACGAGCAAGACGGTCGGGACGAAGCTCGCCAACGTGCAGCTCCTCCTCGAAGGGCACCCGACACCGGTCGAGGTCCGGATCTCCTGCGAGGTCGTGTACTCGGTGCGGGCCTCGCCGGCGTTCATCGACGTCCAGCAGGCGCCCAAGGACGCCCGCGGCCAGGTCGGACCGGCACGGCCGCTGGTCGGCACGGTGAAGCTCGAATCGGTGGATGGCAAGCCCTTCAGCGTGCTCTCGTTCCATGGGAAGCCGCCGGCCTTCCGCGGCTTCGATCCGGATCGGGACGCGCCGCGTGCCGTCTACGAGCTCGTGTACGACTTCTCATCGATCCCACCCGCTTCGGTCCCCTGCTACCAGATCGTCGAGACCGATCGCGACGACTGCCCGGTGCTCGACATTCGCGTCCGGCACGAGAACACGCACATCCGCCCCGCGTTCAAGATCGCGGACTTCCGCAGCAGCTTCGGCCGCGTCGCTCCCGGTGCGAAAGGCCAGTTTGAGCTCGAAGTGAAGGAGCTGAAGGGCGTGCGCCTCGCAGCGGCGATCTCGCGGGATCCGTCGCAGGCGCTGGTGCGGCTCGTCGACCAGAAGGCCGACGACTCCGCGACCCTCGCGACCTTCGAGGTGACGCCCGCACCGGGGCGCAGCGGTCTCCTCTACTTTCCCGTCGCCATCACCCTCGCCGACGGCCGCTCGACCGACCTCTGGGTCTACGGAACGGTCCGCGAGTAGCGATCACGCAGAAGAGCACTGACCGAGCGTCGACGCAAGCGCGGGATCGCGCTGCGACCGGGCACCGCGCGCCTTGGACGCACCTCGCGCACGCCATGGACACACCTTGCGCAGAAATGGACACACCTTGCGCACTTTACAGGACTCATTTGAAGGGCCCTGAGATCCGGTAACGACGACGCGGCGGTCGTCCGTCGCGCTGGCGATCCGGGCCGCTTGGGCTCGCCCTGCGCTACGGGGACGAGAGCGAGAGCTCAGGACCACCGCCAGAGCCCCGCGAGCACCATGGACACACCTTGCGCGGGAATGGACACACCTTGCGCAGGAGTGGACACACCTTGCGCACTTTATAGGACTCTGTTGAAGGCCGACGAGATCCGGTAACGGCGACGCGGCGGTCGTCCGTCGCGCTGGTGGTCCGGGCCGCTTGGACTCGCCCTGCACGACGGGGGCGAGAGCTCACGCGCGCCATGGACACACCTTGCGCAGGAATGGACACACCTTGCGCACTTTACAGGACTCATTTGCGCAGGAGTGGACACACCTTGCGCAGGAGTGGACACACCTTGCGCAGGAGTGGACACACCTTGCGCAGGAGTG
>CALMPF010000065.1 GCA_937871505.1 uncultured Planctomycetia bacterium
CCCGCCCTCTTCGATCTCCACGCCAACCGCCGTTCCGCCCCGCCGGACGCATCGGTGCGAACCTGCGCCGATGGCACACGGGGGGGCGGGTCAGAGACCCGCCCCTACGCGGGGTTCACGCCTGCGTTCAATCCGAACCGTCGGTTCCCGCCGTGCGGTCGCCGATGGCCCCGACGCCGGATTCACGCCTGCGCGGCGTACAAACCCTGGTCGCGGATGTACGCCGCGACGCGCCCATCGACGATGTCGTCAATCGGCTCGCCGGCGCGGATCCGGCGTCGAACCTCCGAGGAACTCGCTTCGACCGACGGGGCGTCGATCACCCGGTCGAGCCACCAGGAGACACCGCGTGGCGGATGAACACGAGCAAGTTCCTCGGCGAAGGTCTCGCAGCGGTGGGGTGGACGCAACAGCACAACCGGCGTCGCGAGCGCCAGGATGGCCTCGGGCTCACGCCAGCGGGGGAAGGAGAGCGCGGCGTCGGCGCCCATCAGAAGAAGGAGCGGACGTCCTGACGCCGGACCTCGGGCAATCCCGCGCAGCGTGTCGACGGTGTACGACGGCGGCGGACGGTCGAGCTCGATGGTCGAAATCTCGGCCGGGCGATCCTTCGTGGCGCCCTCAAGCGCGAGCCGGAGCATCGCGAGTCGGTCGGCAGCGGGAGCGGGGGGAGCGGCCTTGAGCGGATTGCCGGCCGCCGGAATGAAGATGACGCGTTCGGCGTCGAGCTGCCGCGCGACAAGGAGCGGCAGTTCGATGTGGGCGCGCTGAGGCGGATCGAAGGTTCCGCCGAAGAGGAGGATGGGAGCGGTCGACGTCATGCTCGATCGAGGGTCCCATTGCGGTCTCCGCCGGCGGTGGTGGCTTCCACACCGTTCAGCACCGCATTCACAAGGTCGGCGATGGAGCGCAGCGCCCGTCTTGAGTGCCGGGCCAGTGCAGGGAGCGCGGTCATGAGCGAGGGACGCCGCGCGATCGATGCGAGCAGCGCCGACCAGGACATGGCTCCCGTCGCCGTGATCCACTGCATCGCCTCGACGGGCAGTTCATCATCGGGTCCGTCGCTCACTCCACGGACGATGACCCAGGGCAGCCCCTTTCGTTCCGCGGCCTCGACGAAGGGAAGGGACTCCATGTCGACGAGGGTTGCAGCGGGATTCTTCGACGCGAGCGATCGTTTGGCGTCCAGGGTCGCGGCCGGCGCGTCCACGCAGACGAGTGAACCGGGAGAGACCGTGAGCATCGGAGGCAGCGGATGGGAACAGGTGGCGCGCAATCGACCGTCCTCATCGAAGACGCGTGTGACCGCGAACGCCGCGCCTGCCGCCGAAGGAGTGCGGAGGCCTCCCGCGGTTCCGGCGAGGATCAGGAGATCCCCCGATGCAGCTTCCCGCTCGATCCACCGTGCCGGACCATCCCTCGGACCGACGACGATCGGAGTGGGGGCGCCGCTTCCCGGGGCAAGTCCGAAAGGGGGGTGGTGGCCGCGGGCCCGCATCGCCTTCGCAATCCCCCTGGCCTCCACGCGCAGCGGCACCAGCAGTCGCGGACGCAGAGCAACAGCGGGACGCTCCGGCGTCATCTCCACACCTACGACGCCCGGTCCCGCGCCGCCCGGTCGAAGCGGCGGCGCTCGGCTTCCTTGAGGCGGCGCTTGCGCATGCGGATCGAGAGCGGCGTGATCTCCACCAGCTCGTCGTCCTCGATGTACTCCAGCGCCGCCTCGAGACTCATCGTCCGCGCCGACTTGAGAACGACCGTCGCGTCCTTGCTCGCCGCGCGGAAGTTCGTGAGCTGCTTGAGCTTCACGACGTTGACGTCGAGGTCGTTCTCGCGGTTGTGCTCGCCGACGATCATCCCCTCGTAGACCTTGTCGCCCGGCCGGACGAACATCACGCCGCGGTCCGCGAGGCCTTCGAGGGCATACATCGTGGCTCCGCCGGACTCGATCGCGGTCATCACGCCGGTTCCGCGGCGGCGATCCCCGCCCGGCCGAACCGGCGCGTACCGGGCGAAGGTGTGATGCATGATCGCCTCGCCGCCCGTGACGTTGAGCAGCCGCGTGCGCATCCCGATGAGGCCGCGCGCGGGGATCTCGGCTTCGATGTGCATCCGTCCGCCTCGGGCCTCCATCTTGGTGACCTCGCCGCCGCGCCCGCCGAGGAGCTCGAGCGCGGCGCCCATGCCCGCGGCTGAGACGTCGAGGGAGAGCCTCTCGATCGGCTCGCAGCGGACCCCGTCGATCTCGCGCTCGATCACTTCCGGGCGCCCGACCGTCAGCTCGTACCCCTCGCGGCGCATGTTCTCGAGGAGCACGCCCAGATGCAGCAGCCCGCGGCCGGAGACGCGGAACTCGTCGGCGCTCTCGCCATCGGCGACCCGCAGGGCGACGTTGGACTGGAGCTCGCGCATCAGCCGTTCGCGGATCTGGCGGCTGGTGACGAACTTCCCCTCCTTGCCGTTGAAGGGGCTGTCGTTGATCCTGAAGACCATGTGCATGGTCGGCTCGTCGACATGCACGCGCTCCAGCGGCCGGGGATGCTCGAAGTGGCAGATCGTGTCGCCGATGTCGATCTCGGCGATCCCTTCGATCGCGCAGAGGTCGCCCGCCTTCACGGCGCCGGCGTCGATGCGGCCGAGCCCCTCGAACCGCAGGACGCGCTGAACCCGTCCGCGCTTCGTCAGCCCGTCCGCCTTGCAGATGGCCACGGGCATCCCCGATGCGAACGCGCCCGCGGTCACCCTTCCGATGGCGATCCGGCCGGTGTAGTCGGAGTAATCGAGGTTGGTGACGAGCATCTGCGGCGGCTCGTCGGGCGCTCCGGCGGGGGGCGGGACCACGTCGACGACGACGCGGAAGAGATCGTCGACGTCGTCGGGGTGCTCGCCGTCCGGCCCGGGGGGCGCGCTCGAGGCCCAGCCGTCCCGTCCGGATGCGTAGATGACCGGAAAGTCCAGCGCCTGATCGCCGGCGCCGAGATCGACGAGGAGATCGAAGACCTCGTTGACGACCTCCTGAACGCGGGCCTCGGGTCGATCGCACTTGTTGACCACGACGATCAGGCGAAGGCCCAGCTCCAGCGCCTTGCCGAGGACGAACCGCGTCTGCGGCATCGGACCGTCCATGGCGTCGACGAGAAGCAGGGCGCCATCGGCCATCCGCAGGACGCGCTCGACCTCGCCCCCGAAGTCGGCGTGGCCGGGGGTGTCGATGATGTTGATCCGGAAGACCTCCCCTTCGCGCGGGCCGCGCCGGATGCGGTAGGTGACGGCGCAGTTCTTCGCGAGGATGGTGATCCCGCGCTCGCGCTCGAGCGGGTTGCTGTCCATGATGCACTCCGGCGTCTCGGCGTCGGTGCGCATCGTGCCCGATTGGCGCAGCATCGCGTCGACGAGCGTCGTCTTCCCGTGGTCGACGTGGGCGATGATGGCGATGTTGCGAAGCTCGGAGAGATGCATGGCGATCGGACCGCGGCGGCGACTGGGGAGCGGGGCGAGGAGGGCGCCATCCACCTTGCGCTCGCAGCGGCTGGGAGCGTTGCCGCGGCGAGCGGAGGACGGCGTTGCAGCGGCAGGGCGGCGACGGCGCTGCCGGAAGCGCAGCGACGACGCAACGTGCCGGACGCTGCGTCGTCGCGGATGACCCCAACGGGATTCGAACCCGTGTTACAGCCTTGAAAGGGCCGTGTCCTGGACCAGACTAGACGATGGGGCCGTCGGGTGTGCCGCAACCGACCGTCGAGCCTCTGCCGAGGCGGTCGAGCGCGGGGGGTCTGGAAAAGAGCGGGGATAGTAGCGTCCGGACGGGGCGCCGGTTCGCGGCTCCGGACCACGTACACTCGCGGCCATCATGGCGACGATCGTGCAGAAGTTCGGCGGCACCAGCGTCGGCGACCCGGAGCGGATCCGGCGCTGCGCCGAGCGCGTCGCGACGACGCGCCGGGCCGGCCACGCGGTGGTCGTCGTCGTCTCGGCGATGGGTCACGCGACCGACGAGCTCATCGAGCTCGCCGGGAAGGTCTGCGAAGCGCCGAGCCGCCGCGAGATGGACATGCTCCTCGCGACCGGCGAGCAGGTCTCGATCGCGCTGATGGCGATGGCCCTCGGTCGCCTCGGCGTGGAGGCGACGAGCATGACCGGCGGCCAGCTCGGCATCCGCACCGACGACGCCCACGGAAGGGCCCGGATCGTCTCGATCGACGCGGCGCGGATCCGCGCCGAGCTCGACGCCGGACGCGTCGTCGTCGCCGCGGGGTTCCAGGGAGTCACGGCGCGCGGCGAGATCACGACGCTCGGCCGCGGCGGGAGCGACACGACCGCGGTGGCGATCGCGGCGGCGCTCGATGTCGGCGGGCACGGCGGAGAGGAGGGGGGTCTCTGCGAGATCTACACCGACGTCGACGGCGTCTACACCGCCGACCCGCGGCTGGTCGCCAGCGCGTCCAAGATCATCCGCATCAGCTACGAGGAGATGCTCGAGCTGGCGGCGCTCGGCGCGGGGGTGATGCACGCCCGCGCCGTGATGTTCGGACAGAAGTACGGCGTGCCGATCCACGTCCGGCACAGCCAGCGGCCGGAGAACGGAACCCTGATCGTCGAGGAGACCCCTGAGATGGAAGATTCCCCCGTCGTCGGCGTGGCGCTCAAGGCCGATCTCGGCCGCGTGAGCCTGAGGCGCATTCCCAGCCGCATCGGCGTGCAGGGCGAGATCTTCGCCGCCATCGCCAATGCCAACGTGATGGTCGACGACATCATCCAGACGGAGTTCGGCGACACCGCGCACATCTCCTTCACCGTCGACCACGCAGATCTCGCGGAAGTCAAGAGCGTCGCGGCGCGCGTGCTCGAGACGCTCGGCACCGGCGAGCTCGCGGTCGAGATCGGGCTGGCCAAGGTGAGCGCCGTCGGCACCGGAATGAAGAGCCACACCGGCGTCGCCAGCGGCATGTTCACCGCGCTCGGCGAGGCCGGCATCCCGATCCAGAACATCACCACCAGCGAGATCAAGATTTCCTGCATCGTCCCCCGCGAGCACGGCAAGCGCGCCCTCCAGGTGGTCCACGACGCCTTCGGCCTCGGCCCCGACGGCCCCGGAGTCGGCAGCGTGGAAGCCACGAAGGCCGCACGCGGCGCGTAAGCGAGCAAAGCCCGGTCGCATCGGCGTCCCGCCGATGGTCGCGTGAGCGTCCAGACCACGCCGCCGACAGTCCCACGATTTCAAGGGCAGGATGCCTGCGGAACCACGCGCAAGACGGGCGTGCCACCCACCGAGAGCCTCAGCGGTTCGCTCCCACGCGAGGCCGCGCTCGGCGCCTCATCGATGTTTCCCACATTTCGCCGGGCGCCGACGGTCCAAAGTTCGCATCCTCTGCTGACCCCATCGGTTTCGTGGCGTGCCCGCGCCTTCGGCGCGGGCTCGTGGCAGGCTGCTGGGCACACTCGTTCACCACTGCGCACCGGCGCGGCCCTCCTCAGCGCCGACCCACCTGAGCCCACCCCGATGATCCACCGCCATCGATCGCCTTTCCTCGCCATCGCCCTGATCGCTGCGCTGCCGGCGGGCACCGCCGCCGCGCAGAGCGTCCCCGGATTCGTCGTGAGCACGTACGCTCCGGACGTCCCCGGGCCGGTCCATCTCGCCTTCGCGCCGGACGGAACGCTCTACTGCGGCCGCGACTTCTCGACGACCGGGAGCATCACGCCACAGCGTCTCACCCGAATCGGACCTGGCGGGGCGCCGGTCGAGGACTACGGAATCGACCCGACGCCGGATCCCGATCCGGCGGTCGTCGATGTCCTCGGTCTCGCCTCCGGTGTCCCGGGGAGCGTGCTGACCGGAGGCGTGAAGGTCTTTCCCTCGGTGGGATCGATCAGCGCCGTCAGGCCGGATCAGAGCGTCGTCGAGCTCTGGTCCTCGAACGAGTGGCCGAACCCGGGCGAGATGAAGTTCGACGTCGACGGCCGACTCGTCTTCGTGGATCTGGAACTGCGGAATGTCTGGCAGGTGATCCCCGGCGGGGCACCGACGCTCCTTGCGGGGATGCCGGGCAATCTCCAGCCAAGTCACCTCGCGATCGCTCCGGATGGTCGGCTCCTCGTGAGCACCATCACCGGCCCGGTCGTCGAGTTGGCCTCCGATGGCACGCTGCTGAATGCCGCCTATGCGGCGTTCCCCGCCCGCGTAGCGATCGAGTTCGGTCCGGGGGGACAGTGGGGAACAGACCTCTACGCGCTCCGCCTCGCGGCTGGCACGCTCCATCGAGTCTCTCCCGGCGGCACGATCACCCAGGTCGGCAGCGGCTTCGGCGGCTCGCCGTTCGACATCGCCTTCGGGCCGGACGGACGACTCCACGTCTCGAGAATTACCGCGAGCGACGTGCTCGTGATCGAGCCGGAAGCGTGCTCCTGCAATCCCGCCAAACCCGAGGACCTCGATTGCAGCGGCACCGTCGACGGCGGTGACCTCGGACTCCTCCTCGGTGCCTGGGGCAGCGGGGAGTGCGCGGCCGACCTCGACGGAAGCGGTGTGGTCGATGGCGCCGACCTCGGCATCCTGCTCGGCGCGTGGGGGACCTGAGGTGTTCGCCGCGGTGCGGAAGGGGCGCTGGAGTGCTCAACGTCGTCGACGCGGCCGCGGGTTGCTGAGCGAGAGGCCCTCCCGGAGATGAGTCAGATCCCCCATGCCGCCAGGAGCAGACCAAGATCGGCGGCATCGACTACGCCGCTCCCATCGAGATCCCCGAGGCCCCGCTTTCCCCACTGATTGAGCAGGATCCCGAGATCGGCGCCGTCGACCACGCCGTCTCCATTGAGATCGCCGAAGACGTGCGGCGGCATCGGGGCGCACTCCCTCCAGAGCGAGATGCGTGCATCGCCTGCGGGCGATCGTTGAAAGGTGCCGCCGATGTAAACGGACCGATCGCCCGCGTCGTTGGTCCGGATGATGGCGGTGCTGACGACCTGGGATTGGCCTCCTGGGAACCCCGGGGCGAGCGAACTCCACTGCACCCCATTCCACTTCCCGACGCGAAGAATCGACGTGCCTCCGACACCGGTGGAGGTGAACTCACCGACGGCGTAGAGCGACGGTGCGCCGTCGTCGTTCGAGACCGCGAGCCCGTACACCGCGGCATTCACCCCGTTGTTCGCTCCCACGAGAAGCGGCGTCCACTGGGCTCCGTCCCAGCGGGCGATGCGGTTGAGCGTCTGACCGCCCGCGCTCGTGAACGTTCCCCCGACGTAGAGGGCGGGTCCGGTTCCGTCGTCGAAGACCGCCAGCGCCCGCACGTCGCCATTGGACAGGCCGCCGCCGACGCTCGACCAGGCGGTGCCGTCCCAGCGTGCGATCCCGATCGTGCCCGGAATCCCCGGCGACGGGCCGACGCTTGAGAAGTTTCCGCCGACGTAGAGGGCCGGTCCGCTGCCGTCGTCAAACGACACCATCGTGTAGACGACCATTGATGTGGAGGTCGACGTGATCCCGCCTCCGACCGGGTGCCACTGCGTGCCATCCCACCGCGCAATGCGGTTGACCACGGTTCCGTTGGAGTTGTTGAAGATCCCGCCCGCGTAGAGCGATGGACCGCCTGGTCGGCCACCGACTTCATGCTCCGCCGCCAGCGCCGGCGCGTCGCACGCGCCGACCCCGAGGCCATCGTCGAAAAGAGCCAGCGTGTAGACGATTCCCGCGGTCCCGTTCTGATCGAGCCCGCTGCCGAACGTCGACCACGTCGAGCCGTCGAAACGAGCGACTCGTTTCGCGGGGAGGTCCCCGATGGTCGTGAACGAGCCGGCCACCAGAAGCGAAGCGTCGCCGCACTCGGGGTCGTCGACGGGCACGAGCGACAGGACGGTGCTGTTGGGCGAACCGACTTCATGCCAGCGTTCGCCATCCCAGCGCGCAAGGCGGCCCACCGCCTCGCTCCCGAAGTGGGTGAACGCGCCTCCTGCATACAGCGCGGGTCCGTCCGGCCCACCGTCATCGAAGAAGCTCAGGGTGCGGACTCCGTCACTCAGTCCGGCGCCGAGGGTCGACCACGACTCTCCGTCCCATGCGGCGATGCGGGATGCGGGGAGCGGACCGGCGCTGTTGAATGAGCCCATGACGATGAGCTGTGGAGTGCCTCCCTGAAGCTCGACCGATCCGAGTCCTTGAACGATCTCATCGGGTCCGCCGCCCACGGTCTGCCACCCTGAGCCGGTCCAGCGTGCCAGACGATCGACCGTGCCTCCCTCGGCGACCTCGAAACTCCCGCCGACAAAGACCTGTGGCCCGGATCCGAACCCCTCGTCGAAGACCTCGATGGCGTGCACCGTGTCATCCGTCCCGCCAATTCCGGTTCCGATCGCGACCCAGCCATCCTTGAGCGTCCATCGCGCCACGCGCTCGCCGGGGGACTCGTCGATGTACCGAAAGCCGCCCGCGACGTAGAGGGCCGCTTCCTCCGTCTGCGTTCCATCCACGACCTTGATCGCGTACACCGAGCCTGTGTTGATCGTCGGGAACCACGTGAAGTTCGCGCCCGCGTCTGACCAGTTCGCACCGTCGAATCGCGCCAGGCCCTTGGCTTGTTGAATTTGGAACGGCAGATTGAACGCTCCCTGGAAGGTTCCGGCGACATAGAGCAGTGGACCTATCCCGCTCCCGTCATCAAAGACCGCAAGATCATGAACCGGCCCTCCGCTAAGACCGCAGCAGCCCTGCTCGCCGAATGGGCCCAGTCCGGACCAGACGCTTCCGTCCCACCGCGCGATCTGGAAAAACGGCCCGAAACCATCGCCAAGGAACTGAAACTCGCCGCCGGCGTAAAGTCGCCGACCGAAGACCGGATCTTCGTACCCGACAAGGGCGTTGACCGGAAGCGCAAATCCGGGTCCGACGGGCTGCCAGAGCGCCCCATCCCACCGCGCGATGTTGTTGACCACGGTTCCATCGCCCGTCTTCGTGAATTCGCCGCCGGCATAAAGCAATGGGCCAGCACCGAGGCCGTCGTCGTACACGGTCAGCGCGCGCACGGTTCCCGCCAACCCGCTCCCGACGGCGCTCCAGGCCGTTCCGTCCCACCGCGCGATCCCGTTCACTTCCACGCCGTTCGCCCACGTGAATCTCCCGCCGACGTACAGCGCCGGTCCGCTTCCGTCGTCATGCACGAGCGCGCAGCGGGTGCTCACTGCGCCGGGACCCGTGACCCCGGAGACTCCGCCGAAGGTCGGGATCCAGCCACCCTCGCACACATCACCATCCGCTGCCCCCAGCTTCCATCGATCGCTTGCATCGCGGAGCGACTCGACCCGCTGGATTGATCCCGCTTCGGTCCCAGCAGAGAACTGAGCCGACGATGGGGAGGCGACACCCCCCGCGCACGCCGCAAGAACGATCCAGAGGCCGCGAGGGCGAAGTGGGGGGGGCATTGGGCCAGCATAGCGAGCGCCGTTGCGAGCCGGACTGCACCGAGACGCTGACCGGTCCCTGCAGCGCATCAGCGACACTCGGTCGCAGCGGCGTCCCGCCCAGGATCTCGAGGGCGTCCCGCCCGCGAGCTTGGGGCGGCACGAGCCAGATCGCTCCCGACCGACCACGAACGCGCACTGCGGGCGACCCCGCGCCGGTCGGTGGCTGGATCGCGCTTTCCTCTTGCGCGATCTGAGCGCGGTTTCGCTTGCGACCCGCCGCGAGCGCGCGATACCTTCCGGCGGAGCGTCGGGAGAGAGCCCGTGAAGCGGTTGGCGGTCGGGTGTGACAGGCCTGTGCCGACTCGCCGGTCGTGCCCCGCCAAGCGATGACCAGTACCGCAATGCAATGTCCGATCGTCTGGAGGAGATCGCGATGAGCCCAGCATCCGCCGATGTGGGGCAGACGCGTCGCCCCGCGGCGAGCCTGCGTCCCGGCGCCGTCCTGACGTTGCTTTTCGTCGTGATGGCGGCGTGCGCCGGCCGCGCTTCTGCACAGGGCGTCGTGCTCGCGGGAGAGGATCTGAGGACGGGCAGCGTCGTCGCGACCGTCTCCGGACAGCCCCCGCAGTCGGCGAGCTTCTCCATCGTCCCGGAGACCGCCGTCTCGCTCGTCGACTTCACCGAGGCGAATCCGGACACGCGGATCGGCCGCAGCTCGCCGAGCGCGACCGCGACCGCGCACGCAGTGCGCAGGGCATCGCGCGAATCCGGACATGCCCGCAACAGACGCGCGAAACCCACAGCCGCCTCGCCTACGCAGCGCGGCGCGGGCTCCTCCCGGGACGGCGCGAGAAGCGCTCGCCGACAGGACGCCTGGCGGACGATGCACTGTGGACTCGATCCGGGCCATGGACTCCGGTCCCGTGGTTGCGTCCGCGGCGGTGGTTCCCGTGGCTGGATCGCCTGCCTGCGTCGTTCGATGCTCCAACGCCCAAGCCGCGAGACCCCGTGGCCTCCCCGGAGCTTCCGGGGGGAAGGGTGGGACGAGTCGGCCAGCGCTTCCAGAGCGCAATCCCGCTGACGCGGCGCCGCGGTCTCGTTGGTTCCGCTTGCAATCCGTTGCCACCTGTCGCCTCCGAGTTGACCGCTGACGCGCTTTCTCACAGCGATCATGAGCTGGTGGGCTGCCACTGGGCACAGCTCCGCCGAGCTTCCGATCCCGCCTCGGCCGTCGCCGCCAACGCGGTCTCGGCGCGATTGCGGATGGAGCATCGGTCGGCGCCCCAGAGTCTCAGAGTCTCAGAGTCCACCGCGGTCCACCCGCTTGCGTCCCCGACGGTCGCCCGGTAGATTCTCGGGACGCTTCCGGAGAATCGATGGCACCACGACACGATTGGCGTACCCCGGTTCCCGAACCGCCCTCGACCGCGAGCTCCGCGGATTCCTCGGCCCGCGAGCGGACCCTCGGCGTCATCGTCGCGCTCGTGACGCCGCTCTTTGGCGGAGGCGTCGATACCAAGGGTCATGACGCCGTGACCCTCATCCGAGGCCCGTCGGTTCGTGGGCAGCTTCGGTTCTGGTGGCGAGAAACCCATCCCAGTCGGAACGCGTGGAGCGGCGATCTGGTCGAGCTCGAGTCCCTGCTCTGGGGAAGCGAGAAGGTGCCGAGTCCGGTCGTCGTGATGACCGACCAGCCTTCGCAATCTCCTCCGCGGGTGCTTCGCGCAGATGACAACTTTGGGCTGCTGAAGAACGATCCGGCCGAGTACGCCCTCTTCTCGGCGCGCGAGCAACGGGGAAAGTCCGGTCAGCCTGGTCGCGAAGCGAAGGATCTCGTCGCCGAGGGGGCGGCGTTCCGAGTCACGCTTCGATGGCCCTCGGCCGACGCGTGGGTCGCACTCCGCCGGGCCGCCAACGCAGGCCGAAAGGAGAAGCTCCCGGAACACCGGGTCGATCTCGACGCCGAGGTGCTCCGAGCGCTCACGGCCTGGTTGCACTATGGCGGACTCGGCGGCCGCACACGACGGGGCTGTGGAGCCGTCCAGCTTCTCTCGATCGACGCGGAGAGGACGTCGCTGGAGCTTCAAGCCGTCCCGCTGGGCGAGCGCCCAGCGCTTCCGGGGGTCGAGGTCTTTCTCGGCGCACCGCCGTCCGAGCCCGAGTCTTCCATGAGGTCCTGGAGCAGGGCGGTGGACACACTGCGGCGGTTCCGACAGACCGGACGGGGAGTCCGTGGCAGGGAGCACGACAAGTCGATCGGTTCCCTCCACCTCCGCGGCATTCCGGGTCGGAGCAAGTGGCCCGAACCAGATTCGATTCGCGCGATCACAGGGATGTCCCTGCGAGTCCCCGGCGCTCCTGCGAGGCCACCGGAAGGCGCTGACACCGATACCCACGATCACCGCACGCCGATCACCCCCGCCGCAGTCGGCAGTTTCCCCCGTGCGGAGCTCGGCCTTCCCATCGTCTTCCACTTCCAGGATGGCCGAGGTGCCAGACATCTCCGCGAATTTGACGGCCGACCAGGCTTCTCCTCCGACCCACCCGACACAACGCTCGAAGCGAAGCATCCGATTCGTGAACAGCAGGGCACGGAGCGCTTCGGCCGCATGGCATCACCGGTGATCACCCGCCCGATCCTCCTTCTCAACGGCAAGGGCGATCCGGAGTGGCGGCCGGCGGTCATCTTCCTCGATCGTTCGAAGGCGCTGGCCTCGCTCGAAGCGCGACTCAAAGGGGGACGGAGTCACCCGGTCGCCACAAGCGACATCCGCGGCCCGAAGGCCGCCCACGCTCCGCCCATGAAGCCGTTGGACGAGGATGGCAAGCCCCGGCCCGGTCCCGGTCATGAGAGCGCCCTTGCGGCATTCAAGGCGTACCTCGTCGGCACCCTGAACTTCCGACGCGAAGGTGAGGGCGACTCGATATGAGCACGGATCTTCGCGCTGCGGGCCACGCGGAGGGGAGAGATGCGGCCGGAACGCGCTCCTGGCTCCTCGCGATCTCCATTGGCCCCGTGCAGCCGTTCATCGGAGCCGCCCGGCGCACCCGCGACCTCTGGGCAGGATCGGTGATCCTCGCGACCATTGCTCGCAAGGTGGCGGAGCACCTCGCGGAAATCGAAGGAGTCTCGCTGGTCTTTCCCGCCCAGGCGAAGTCGGGTGACGATGAGGCCATCGTGCCCCGCTCCGCCCGAGTTTCAAACCACATCCTTGCCGAGGTCTCGATCCGTTCGGTCGGCGGGTCGACGGCACCCTCGCCATCGGCCGCGCTCGCATCGATCGCCGACGGCGCGGTGCATGCCGCGCGGGATGCGTGGAGCAGGATCGCCGAGCGCTCGCGATTGAAGGTCGCATCGGACATCGACCAGCCGATCTGGGAGATGCAGGTCGACGAGGTGCTCGAGCTCTTCGCTTCGTGGGCGGCGATCGAGGCCGGCGACTCGGGATACCGCGACGCTCGCAGACGGGTCAACGCAACCCTTGCCGCACGAAAGTCGCTGCGAGACTTTGCCGCCGCACCGAGGTACGGAGCACCCGCGGCCGCCCACCCGTCCGATCGACTGCCGAAGTCGTCGCTCGACGGCGCCCATGAGAGCGTCCTTCAGGGGGCCGACCAGCCACCAAGCGAACGAAGGCGTTCTCGGAAGCTCGCCCTCTCCCGCGGCGAGGAGCTCGACGCGGTAGGGACCGTCAAGCGCGTCGCTTTCGTGGATCAGCGGTTCCCTTCGGTCTCGCACCTTGCCGCGGACTCGTGGCTCGAGGGGATTGAACTCGCCTGCGATGCGGATCCGGAGATTGGGAATCCGAAGGTCGCGGCCTGCTGGAAGGGCCTCCTCAGCGCTGCCAGCGCGATCGAACCGCTTCGTCTCGCGGGAGGAAAGTCAGCCGCGGCGTGCGTGGAACGGTTCCCCTTCGATGGATCGCTTCTCTACGAGAGCCAGATTCCGGCACTCAAGCAGGATCTGGATGCCGCGAACGCCCCGAAGCTCGACGGTCAGTTCGACGCCTACAGGAATCAACTCCGTGCGCTCTCGAAGCTTGCCGGCGAACCATGGCCCTATCTCGCCATCGTCGCCGCCGACGGAGACGGGATGGGGAGCAATCTCGACAGGCTCGACTCGGCCGCGCTGCACCGTGAGGGGAGCAGCTCCATCCGAGGCTTCGGCGACACCGCCGAAACGCTCGTCAAGGAGCACCGCGGTGTCCTCGTCTACTGCGGCGGGGACGATCTTCTCGCCCTCATGCCCGCCGACTGCGCCCTTGCCTGCGCCGGCCGGATCAACGAGGCGTTCCGCGCAGCGGTCGCAGGCGTCGGCGTCCCGAAGTTCGCGCCGACGATCTCGATGGGGGTGGCGATCGTCCACTGCCGCGAGGATCTCGGAGACATGCGCGCATTCGCCGACGAAGCGCTCCGACGGGCCAAGCGCCACTCGGACCGCACTCGTCGCGATCGTGACTCGATCGCCATTTCGTATCGCGCCCGCGGAGGCGCGGCGACGACGGTGGTCTCCAAGTGGGATGAGGCGATCTCCCTCTCGGCGGGGATCCTGGCGCTGCCCCAGCGTCTGCTGCACTTCGCCCGGCTCATGGACTCGGGCGATCTCTCGGTGAAGGCAGCTCACGACCTCGCTGGCCTGCGCGAGCTCTACGTCGGGTGCACCTGGAGTCACGGCGATCGCCGCGCGGCGCTCCGGGCCGAGGCGGCCCTCGTCCTCGGAAAGAAGGCGGCCGCTTCCAAGAGCCGGGGCATCCCGGATGTGCTCGCCCTCCTGGACCTCTCCGAATCGCCCGGCCGGATCGACCCGGGCGACTCGGGTGCCGATCACGGCGATCTGGTCACCCAGCGCATCGACGAGCTCGTCATCGCTTCCAAGCTGGTCGAGCCGCTGCGTCAGCGCTGCGGTGCCCGGTGGCGGCGGGACGGCGCTGCTCGAGCGCACCAGGGAGGAGCACCATGACGTCGGCGACCGCCCACGACCCTGAAGTCAGTCGCCGCAGGGCCGGATCGGGCGCGCGGTTCCTCTCCCTGACGCCTCGCGATCCCGTGATCGTGCGCGATGGTCGGCCCTTCGGCGCGGAGGCTGGCAGCAAGGCGCGCTCGCTCGACTGGCTCACTCCGTCCCTGCTCGCGGGATCGGTGCGCTCCGCCGTCGGCAAGGCGGCGGGCGGCAAGTGGGTGCAACTGCACCGCCCGCTCCTTCGCGCCGGCGTCGCGGGGGGCTTCCCGATCTTCAGGGACGCGCTGTATCTCCCCGCGCCTCGCGACGTGGTCATCGAACCCGCGCGAGATGCCGCCTCGGCGCGCCGGGTTCACACCCTCCGACCCGCTCCGCTCGATTCGACGCGGGCGGGAGCGCTCTTCCCAACAGGCCTCTCCGAGCTCGCGTCCCTGCCCCCGGCCGCCGCAGAGCCGTTCGAGCCAGAGCCCGCACCGGCGTGGTGGAACGCGGACCTGATGGCGCGCGCCCTCGTCGATGCGACCGGCAGCATGTTCGCCGCCGAGGAACGCCTGACGACGGGCGTGCTCGACACGCCACGGCGAGACGAACGGGTTCATCTCGAAGTCAGTGACGCGACGAGCACGGCGGAGGAGGGAATGCTCTTCACCACCTCGGGGCTCGAGATCGAGCAATGGCAGCTCGGGAAGCACGCCCCGCGGCTTACGGTCCGCTGGCGTCCCGCGCCTGACGACACGCTTGCGCTCGACGGACTTGATCCGGTCCTCGCCATCGGAGGAGAGCGCCGCCTCATGCGGCTCGTCGCCGAGGCGCCCGCGGACGACGCACGCGATGGCTCCGCGGTCCGCAACCGAAGTCAGGAGAGCGGCGCGACCCTCTGGCGGTGTCCCGGCGCGGTGGCCAAGGCGCTCGTCGGCGCAGCTCGGGTCAAGCTGGTCCTCGCGACGATGGGGCTGTTCTCCGAGGGCTGGAGGCCAGGTTGGCTTCAGGAGATCGACGGAGGTGGCGCATCGGGTCCATGCTGGCAGGGCAGCCCGCGCGGTCGTGATGGCGCGTCGCTTCCCGTGACCCTTCGTCTCGTCTCGGCATGCGTGCCGCGCTGGGTGCCGATTTCGGGATGGTCGCTTCGCGATGATGCGGGCGCGTGGAGCCCGGGCCCGCGCAAGGCACGCAGGGCCGTTCCGGCGGGAGCCGTCTACTTCTTCGATGTCGTCGCGGGCGACCCGGCCACGCTCGCGGCGGACAATGGGCGTGGCGGGTGGCTGGAGAGTGTCGCCGACCATGAACGCGATCGGCTCGATGGATTTGGCCTGGCGCTCTGGGGCGTCTGGGATCGACACCCGCCGGAGTGAACCTCGACTGTGATACTCGATCCGAGTTCTCGGCCGAGACTCTTGGCCGGGGGAGTGAACATGAGCGCACACGCCGATCTTCGAACGTACTGGATCCAGACCATCTCGCCGCTGCACGTCGGTGCCGGACGCGGCGTCGGCGCCATCGACCTGCCGCTCATCCGGGAGCGTGCGACGGGCTGGCCTTACGTCCCCGGCTCGGCGGTCAAAGGCGTCCTGCGCGACCACTTCGAGCGGGTGCACGGCGAGCACTCGCCGCTCATCCGCGCTGCATTCGGCCGACAGGATGAGAGCGGCAGCGGCGATTCCAGCGCGGGCTCGCTCGTCTTCGCCGATGCCCGCATCGTGGCGCTGCCGGTCCGGAGCTTCTCCGGCACCTTCGCCTGGTGCACATCGCCGCTGGCCCTGCGTCGCGTCGTCGACGATGCGAAGAGCGCCGCGCTCACGGACGTGCCCAAGCCGCTTCCGTCCCTCCCAGCGGCGGCGATCCTCGTCTCCGGCGAGCCGAAGAGCGCGCTTCCGACGGCGACCGGGCAGGGAGGCGGAAAGGTCTACCTTGACGACCTCGACCTCTCGCCCGACGCCGCCCGCGCCAAGGACGCAGACGCATGGGCGAAGTGGCTTGCGGATCGCGTGATCGGAAGCGACGCTGCCGAGCGAAAGCTCTTTCACGAGCGATTCGCCATCGTCTCTGACGACGTCTTCGCGTTCCTGTGCAGCACCGCGACGGAGATCGTCGCCCGCGTCGCCATCGACGACAGCGTCAAGATCGTGAAGGATGGGGCGCTCTGGTACGAGGAGTCGCTGCCCCCGGAGGCGATCCTCTCGGGCATCGTCTGGCGGGATCGGGTCTTCGGGAAGGGCGAGAGCGGCCTCTCCGGCGCGGAGCTCTCGAAGACGTTCCTCGATGCGGAGCTCCCCGCCCTTCAGATCGGCGGGAAGGCGAGTGTCGGCAAAGGGCGAGTCCATCTCTCGATCGATCGCGCAGCCCCGCACTCTGCGTCCGAGGGAGGGAAGAGCCATGGCTGAGCGCGCTCAAGCGGGGAGTGCGACCGCATTCAAGCGTCCGGCCACGCGCCGACAGGCGATGGGCATGAGGGCGTACCAGCGTGTGGACACACATCTCGGCACGTGGAAGACGGCCGGCGACGACGAGGCGCGGAAGAAGTACCTCACCTTCGCCCGGCGCTTCCCCTCGCTGATTCAGTCCAGCGGCCTTGCCGCGGCCCTCGCATTCGCCCATGACAAGCTGCGCGAGTACCTCGATGATCTCTCCTTCGTGCTCGAGGATGCCGGAGGGAAGGACCCCGGAACAGCCTTCGCGAAGAGGGCCCGGGAGGAGAGCGAACTCGTCGCCTACCTCGTCCTCTCGACGCGTGCCATCGAGGCCGCCTCCTGGCTCAAGCGGTACGCGGAGGCGCTGCTGGATTCCGATGGCGACGGCGCATCCGGAGGCGCCAAGCGATCGGGCGCGGAGAAGAGCAAGGACCACACGCAGCCGGTCGCACGCAAGGGTGACCCGTCGGGATCGACTCACCGGCCCGCAGGAGATCGCTCGTGACGGGCCCTGCATCGGCATGTCGCGCCGTCCTCGCGGAGCTTGTTCGCGAAGAGTGCAGCAATCCCAGTCTTCTGCTTGAGCGCTACGTGCATTCGGTCGACACCTCCAAGGACGCCGCTGAGCAGGGGGGCGGGAGCGACTCCGGAAAGACCCGCGACCGCGAGGAGCTCTTCACGGATGTCGAGAATCGCTCCGGCCCCGCCGCTTGGTCCTCGCTGTACCGCCGTGCCTTCCGGCGATGGAGCGACGCGCTCACCGGCGAGCGGTCGACCGGCGTGCCATTCACGGCGACGCGATCGCTCGAAGTCGCCGGACGAATGATCGTCGGCCTTGGAGGCGACAGCGTGCTCGAAACCGGTCTGACCTTGAACCGGCTCTATGGCGTGCCGCTCATTCCAGGCAGCGCCTTGAAGGGACTTGCCGCCCATTTCGCGGCGAGCGTGCTCGGCGCCGGCGACGCCCGCTTCCGCAAGGTCGACCCCAAGGCCCGACGGTCGGCCCGCGACCGCGCGGCCCCATCGTCCGGCGCGACAACGGAGTCGGGGGAGGAGGGCCTCCTCCACGAGCTGATCTTCGGCACGACGGAGGTGCGCGGGCGCATCGTGGTTCACGATGCGTGGCTCGTGCCGGTCGAGAGTTCGACCGATTCGCCGATCGTGCGCGATGTGCTGACCCCGCACCACTCCGGGGCGGACTTCTCGAAGCCAAAGGCGTTCGACGCCCGTGACTTCGACGAGCCGACTCCGGTGAGCTTTCTCTCTGTCCGCGGCACGTTTTTGGTGGCCGTCTCGTTCATGCCGACGGAGGGTCCATCGGCCGACGGGAGCCCCGACGCGACGGCGATGGCAAGGACGTGGGCCGAGGCGATGCTCTCGCTTCTGGAGCGCGCCCTCGAGGAGTGGGGCGTCGGCGGAAAGACATCGAGCGGCTACGGGGTACTTCGGACGCCTGAGGAGAACACTCGCCGACGCGTGCCCGGGGGGAGGCGCGACGGGCGCAGCGCGGGGGGAGGTTCGGGCGGCACGACCATCCCGACGGCTTCAGGCTCCACTGGCCGTGCCCCGCAGAAGACCGATCACAAGCCCAACGCCCATCGGTCGGGCGCCCGGGTCAGAGTGACCTTGGTCGATCGTCGTCCGAAGGGCGGTTGGAACATCAAGTTCGGGGACCGCACGGGGACGCTCCTGCCACAGAACGAGCCTCCCGACCTTGAGCCCGGGACCGAACATGAAGTGCTCGTGCACACCGACGACGGTCGCCAGCAGTTTCAGACCAAGTGGCCGCTCTCGGGCACGGGGGGCACCGCAGGTGGCAAGGGAAGGGGTGGGCGATGAAGGACGATGCGCAGGAGACGGGCGCTGGATCGTCCAAGGGGGCGTGCCTCTACCTCACGATCGCCGGGAAGTCGGCCCAGGAACTCGCCTACTGCCGCGTTGACGGCGGTGGCACGCCCACGCTGAACGCCTACGACAACGCCGACGACGCGATCTTGGAGCTCTTCAAGGGTGAATCCAAAGCTGACCCGGGTCTGGCGGATGAGGTCGTCGTGCTGGGTTCGCGCAGCGCTCGAGGGAGCCGACGGGGGCTCCGAGCGAAGATTCTCCGCGATCGTGCAGGACCGATCGGCGACGCCTCCGACGATGAAGAACGGTACGTCCTGCCCGATTGCGGCACTCCAGCCAAAGTCACCGAGATCCGGCGAAAGATGATCGACGCGTGCAGACCCTCGCGCGAGTCGCCGACTCGGCTCATCATCAATGCGACGCATGGCCCGCGGATCCAGCAGCTCATCCTTCAAGAGGTGGTTCAGCACCTCTCGGCACTTGCACTCGTCGACGTCCTGCGTGTCCATTACGCCTTTGTCGATGACGACCGCGGTGAGACGGCGGTTCCGATCCTCGATGTCACGAGCTCGTTCCGTGTGGCGAACGAGACCTGGATCACGCGAGCGCTGCATGGCGGCTTCGATGGCGGACTGGCCGCGACGGGCGCCGCGCTAGCAAAGAAGCGGCAACGCGACCTCGGACGGGCGGTGCGCGGGCCTTGCGAGGAAGCGGATGCCGCCGGGAGCACCGAGAAGTTCGTCGAGGCTCTCGGCGGCCTGCTCGAAGCGATCCGGAGCAACCACATCGACGCCGCCATTGATGCCGTCAAACAGCTTGACGGCATCGCCGATGACCAGCTCCGGCAGGACGCACCCCATCTGCCCCCGATCCGCTCGAGCCTCGAGCTGACGCTTGCCGAAGTGAGAGAGCTGAGAGAGACCCGGGATCGATGCCGAACCGATCTTGGCGCGGGCGGCTTTCGCTGCCAGGCAGAGCTCGAGTTGCGATTTGCTGCCATCGCCTTGCGCTGCGGCATGATCGGCGCGGCCCTTCAGGTCGCGCGCGAAGGCGCGGTTTCGCTCATGCTCTCGAGCGTTCCTCCACCGAAGCCGCTGCCGGCTCAGGAGAAGGACGTACGAGCCCTTCGAGAACGGGTCTCGAGCGCGGTGATGGAGTCGGAGAATCCGTCGACTGATGCAGAGGGACGGCCGCGCGCTGGACGCGCGGCTTCCGGAAGCGACGCACCGGCTGAGAAGCGAGTCGCGGTGACTCCAGCGCCGCCCGACCCGCTGGGAGCAGTCGACCTCGATCTCATCCCGACTGATTGGCGTGCGAAATACAAGGACCTCGCCGATCTCCGCAACAAGGTCAGCCACGCATTCTCCTCTGGCCGCGGGATCTCATCGGCTGAGCGCGAAAGAGACATGCCCGTGACGACGATCCGCACGAAGGCGACCTCCCTGATCGAGTTCTTTCTCGCTGCGGCCACTGCCCCGGACGCTGGAGAAACGCGCGCCTGATCCGTGCCCGGTCGCCGATCGGCTCGCCCGGCGCTGCTCCTTGACAAGTCGTGACGTTGCCTGGTGGCGGACCTCTGGTGCGCGGACCTCCGGTCCGCCTCTTCTCCCCAGCAGCCTGTGGCGAAAGTGCTTCGGAGGCGAGGGCGAGCGGGGAGGCGAAGATCGAGGAGCCGCGACGAAGCAGTATCCGCAGTGATACAGGCGAGTTGCGGCGACGATGAGATTCGCCTGTCCGCTCGTCCGCAGCCCAAATGACGTTCGCCACAGGCTGCCAGGCCCTCCGCTCCCTCCTTGACCCGTCGTGGCCACAAGCAGGACGGGTCCGAGGGCGTCCCCGCTCCACGTTCACCCTGCCGCCGCTGCGGCGGCGGCAGGGTGGGGCAGCGGTGTCGGGCAACGGCAGCGCCCTCGCCGAGGAATACATGATCGCAGCTGCGTGCCTCACCCGTACACGAGTGTCGGGCAACGGCAGCGCCCTCGCCGAGGAATAGGCTGCGATCGCTTCGTCGGCGGCTCGTGCCCGGAGCGACGCGTAAGACCGAGCCACGCGTCATGACGAGCCCGAGCGCAGCGAAGGGACGCAGTCCACGGGCACCCGCTCCAAGCCGGGCGCGGACAACGCACCAGTCCGACCAGAACGGAGATGGACTGTCGCCGTTGGAGTGCCAACAATCACTCATGCCTGTTGGCCAGCCGGTGTCGGCGACCGACGGGCCTTCTCGCGAGGCAGCCTTGGGGCCCGATGGCAGAGTCGCTTGAGCGAGCATCGCGCTCCATCGCCCCGATCCCGCCCCGCACCCCGTCGCCAGGAGCGGCGCCGGAGCCGAAGATGACGGCCGGCCGCGAAAGGTGGACGGCAGACGCCTGCGAGGAACTCAACCTCGAAGGCAAGGCGATCGACCACCCATGACCGACTCGTTCCCGAAGGAGTTCATTCGGCCCGCCGGCAGCCCACCAGGCTGCCCGCAGCAGTTTCGGCGGCACGACGCATGGCACTGGTGCGGTGCCGCAATGAGCTCCTTCGGGAGCAGTTGAAACGCGTAGGACCGTATTGGGTAACCGCGTCTCTGTGTGCCGCAATGAGCTCCTTCGGGAGCAGTTGAAACGAGGGCGGTCATGGGGCGGCCTTTCTTAATAGTGCCGCAATGAGCTCCTTCGGGAGCAGTTGAAACATGAACTGGCTTGCCATACCAGGGGTGCGGCGAAAGGTGCCGCAATGAGCTCCTTCGGGAGCAGTTGAAACGGCCGTTTTTTGCGACACGGCCTCTCGAAGCGCCGTGCCGCAATGAGCTCCTTCGGGAGCAGTTGAAACAAGTCTCGCCACGCCTCAAGGTCCCTGATCTTTCGTGCCGCAATGAGCTCCTTCGGGAGCAGTTGAAACAGAAGCGATCCTCCCGCTCGGCCTTTGCAAGATGTGCCGCAATGAGCTCCTTCGGGAGCAGTTGAAACCCTCGTCCGCGCAATTTGTGGCAAGAATATACAGTGCCGCAATGAGCTCCTTCGGGAGCAGTTGAAACGCATGTCCCTCTCCTGCCTCGCCCACAATGGCGGTGCCGCAATGAGCTCCTTCGGGAGCAGTTGAAACGCGTGGCCACCAGGGCCGAAGAAGATGACGTTCGTGCCGCAATGAGCTCCTTCGGGAGCAGTTGAAACTCCCATGAAGAAGGGGAACTCCCTCATAAATGAGGGGTGCCGCAATGAGCTCCTTCGGGAGCAGTTGAAACGTTGATCGGGTTCCCCCGATCGGCAGCGGCCGCGAGCGAGTCGTGCCGCAATGAGCTCCTTCGGGAGCAGTTGAAACCTGATCCGACACGTCAAAGCTGAGGTCGCCCCGTGCCGCAATGAGCTCCTTCGGGAGCAGTTGAAACGCTGCTCTGCCAGCAGACCGAGAATGAAGTTGTGCCGCAATGAGCTCCTTCGGGAGCAGTTGAAACCGTTCCGCGGACCGTCGTCTGCTGGCCTGCCGGGTGCCGCAATGAGCTCCTTCGGGAGCAGTTGAAACACGGCACCGGCCGCGTCCATGTCGTCGGGCGAGAGGGTGCCGCAATGAGCTCCTTCGGGAGCAGTTGAAACAGTACCGGTTGCGTACTGCTGGAAGGTCAGGCTGTCCGTGCCGCAATGAGCTCCTTCGGGAGCAGTTGAAACATCCGGAGGCGTAACGCTCGACACCACCCTTGGTGGTGTGCCGCAATGAGCTCCTTCGGGAGCAGTTGAAACCACTGCACCCGACCGGGGTCACCACGATCAGTGCCGGTGCCGCAATGAGCTCCTTCGGGAGCAGTTGAAACGGAAGGGCTCACATGCTTCGCTTCGCCGCGGCGGCGGGTGCCGCAATGAGCTCCTTCGGGAGCAGTTGAAACGGAAGGCGAGCACGTCCGTGACCATCGGGTCAATGTGTGCCGCAATGAGCTCCTTCGGGAGCAGTTGAAACGGATTGTCCGCAGGGGTGACCTTCCGAATCGGGTGCCGCAATGAGCTCCTTCGGGAGCAGTTGAAACAACCTTTTCGTGGTCCAGCCCATCGAGTGGGACAGAGTGCCGCAATGAGCTCCTTCGGGAGCAGTTGAAACACGGCCTGCTGCGTAGCGTCGAACACTGCGCGTGCCGCAATGAGCTCCTTCGGGAGCAGTTGAAACCGCTCTCCGTCCTCGCATGGGTAATTATATCCACCCAGGTGCCGCAATGAGCTCCTTCGGGAGCAGTTGAAACTAGTGGAGCCGGTGATTGTCATCTGGAGAACAAACTCGTGCCGCAATGAGCTCCTTCGGGAGCAGTTGAAACTTCTGCCGCACCAAGCGGATCACCATGAACGTCGTGTGCCGCAATGAGCTCCTTCGGGAGCAGTTGAAACCAGGTGTCATTGAGCGCCCAAAACCGGCCACTCATGAGCGCCTGAAAACCGGCCACCTGGAGGCGGTTCGCGCCCAAGCTCCCGTTCCGCCCTGCGCATGGTGCGTGGGGGGTCGAGGGAGATGGCATGGCGAATCGGCTGAAGATGGCCAAGAGACTGTGTGTTCTGGAGTTACATCGGCAGGGTTGGTCGTTCCGGAGGATCGCGCGCGAGCTGGGCGTGCACCGGGAGACGGTGGCGGCGCATGTGCGTCAGGCCGAGTCCGCGGCAAAACCGGCCCCTTCGACGTTGCTCAGGGCGCTCACCGGCTCGGACCCGCCTGAATCAAGGGTGGCCGAGGCGCCGCGGGATCCGAATCCGGCCACTCCGGACGAGGCGCCCACCGGCTCACTCGGGGCGCCGGGCGCCGAGTCCGGCGCGGGTGCCGGGTCGGACGTTCCCCCGGAAGGGCTCGGCAGAGACCTGCACTCTTCCAGGCCTGAGGTGGGGCCTGAGGTGGGGCCTGAGGTGGGGCCTGAGGTGGGGCCTGAGGTGGGGCTCGAGGTGGAGCCTGCGGCATCGGCGGCGCTCGAGGGTGAGTCCGACGGCGAAGTCGGCACCACCGACGTGCGCCCGATGGGCGCGGGCAGTCGATGTGCGCCGCACCGTGCGCTCGTCTCGTCGATGCTCGAGCGGGGCCTCTCCTCGGTGCGCATCCACGCCGACCTGCGCGATGAGCACGGCGTCGAGCTCAGCTATCACTCGGTGCGTCGTTTCGTGGCCGCGCTGGGACGTACGGCGCCGGATCCGTTCCGACGCATGGAGTGCGCGCCCGGCGCCGAGGTGCAGGTGGACTTCGGGAGCGGACCGACGATCACGATCGACGGTCGAAAGCGTCGCACGCATGTGCTGCGCGCAGTGCTGAGTCACTCGCGCAAGGGCTACTCCGAGGCGGTGCTGCGGCAGGATGCCGAGTCATTCATCCGAGCGATCGAGAATGCCTTCCGCTGCTTCGGCGGCGTGCCGCGCACGGTCGTGGTCGACAATCTCAAGGCGGCGGTGCTGAAGGCGGACTGGTTCGATCCGGATCTGAATCCGAAGATCGTGGCGTTCGCGAGACACCACGGCACGGTGATCCTGCCGACGAAGCCGTACACGCCGCGTCACAAGGGCAAGGTCGAGCGTGCCGTGGCGTTCGTGAAGGACAACGCGCTGAAGGGACGCGAGTTCACGACGCTCGCCGAGATCAACGAGCATCTGCTGCGTTGGGAGAGCACGGTCGCCGATCGGCGCGTGCATGGCACGACGCGAAGGCAGGTCGGCGAGCACTTCGAGTCGGCGGAGCGCGCGGCACTGCTGCCGCTGCCGGCCGGGCGCTTTCCATGCTTCCGCGAGGCGCGGCGACGAGTGCATCGCGACGGCCATGTCGAAGTGGCGAAGGCGTACTACTCGGTCCCGCCGGAGCATCTCGGCCGAGACGTCTGGGCACGCTGGGATGGTCGCGTGGTGCGCATCCTCGACTCGCGGCTGACGCAGATCGCCGTGCATGCGCAGTGCGAGCCGGGTCGACACAGCACGCAGGACGGTCACATCGCCAGTCGCAAGATCTCCTCGGTGGAGCGCGGTGCGGCGTACCTGATCTCCCGTGCCCGCCTGATCGGCCGCCATGCGGAGCAGTGGGCGGCACAGGTCGTCGCAGAGCGAGGCGTGGAGGCCCTCCGCACGATCGCCGGCCTGCGCTCGCTGGCCGAGCGCCATCCCGTCGCGCAGCTCGAGCGCGCGTGCAAGGTCGCCGCGGGACATGGTGCCCACCATCTCCGCGACCTGCGTCGGCTGATGCGGACGGCGGAACAGGCGATGGAGCAGCAGTCGCTCGAGTTCGTCAGCGAGGATCCGCTGATCAGGCCGCTTGAGGAGTACCAGCGACTGGCCAGCCGGGCGTTTCGGCGCGGACCAGCGGTCGCGGCGCGATGAGCGCGTCGTGCGCGGACGCGCCTCGCCATCGGGCGCACCGGCGTCCACCATCCACGAGGGAGCATGACGGGCATGACAAGCATGACGGGATCGATCCGCGAGTCGACGCGCACCGCGCTGCGGCGACTGCGCCTTTCAGGCATGAGCGAGACGTTGGAGACGCGTCTCGCCGAGGCCGCGGGCAACCGGCTGGGCCACGAGGAGTTCCTCGAACTGATCCTCCAGGACGAGCTGGCCATCCGTCGCGACCGACAGGTGGGTCGTCGGACGAAGGCCGCGCAGTTCCGCGACCGGCGCTCGCTGGCGGACTTCGACTGGACCTTCAACACGTCGGTCAAGCGCCGCCAGATCGAGGAGCTCGCCACGTGCCGTTTCGTGCGCGAGGGAGGTGACATTCTGTTGCTCGGTCCGCCGGGCACAGGCAAAAGTCACATCGCACAGGCGCTCGGAGCGCACGCGATCCGCGCGGGCTTCGACGTGCTGTACCGGTCGGTCTTCGATCTCGTGCGCGACTTCCTGCACGACGAGGCGGTCGTCGGATCGGAGAAGATCCTGGCGAAGTACCTTCGACCGGAGCTTCTCATCATCGACGACATGGGGATGAAGCAGCTTCCGAAGCGGTCAGGCGAGTACCTGTTCGAGATCGTCCTGCGCCGTCACGAGCGTCGCTCGACGCTGATGACCTCCAACCGCCCCTTGACCGACTGGGGCAAGCTGCTCGGCGACGTGCCCTCCGCGACGGCGATCCTGGATCGCTTCCTGCACCGGGCCACCCTGATCGAGATCACCGGCCGCAGCTACCGCCTCAAGGACCGCGCCGCCGAGGTGGCGAAGGCGGACGAGACTTGCGGCGACACCCCCACCGCGGGTAGAAAGCGGTCGTAGGCGCTGGCCGGTTTTGAGGCGCCCATCGGTGGCCGGTTTTCAGGCGATCAGTGACAACCAGGACGTTCCCTTTGCATGCAGGAAGGTGCTGGGTGCCGCAATGAGCTCCTTCGGGAGCAGTTGAAACGTCTGACTTCATTTTCAAGGCGTAGGCCTCCAGTGCCGCAATGAGCTCCTTCGGGAGCAGTTGAAACCACGGTGGTGCCGCCGCTGGTGGCGGTGACACCACGTGCCGCAATGAGCTCCTTCGGGAGCAGTTGAAACTGAACATCCCCGCGACGTGGAGCCAGCCGAACGCGCGTGCCGCAATGAGCTCCTTCGGGAGCAGTTGAAACGACAAAGTTTCACTGAGCCCCACCGCCACTCATCGTGCCGCAATGAGCTCCTTCGGGAGCAGTTGAAACCCAACGCCCCTGCTGGGAGGAGAAAAAAATGGTGTGCCGCAATGAGCTCCTTCGGGAGCAGTTGAAACCTTCTCCTCCCGGTTCCGGGTGGTCTCGTACAGGGGCACCGTGCCGCAATGAGCTCCTTCGGGAGCAGTTGAAACGGGGGGGCGGGTCACAGACCCGCCCCTACGCGTTCCGCAATGAGCTTCTTCGGGAGCAGGTGACGTAGGGGCGGGTCTTTGACCCGCCCTCTTTCGCTGTTCACCGACGACCGAGTGCATGTTGAATCCAGCCATCCCACCGATGGTGACGAAGGCGCCCTCTTTCGCTGTTCACCGACGACCGATTGCATGTTGAAGCCAGCCACGCCACCGATGGTGACGAAGGCGCCCGCTTTCGCTGTTCACCGACGACCGATTGCATGGTCGTGCGTGATCCGGCGCCGAGGAGCGTCGCCTTCGGGTTGGCACCTCGTTCCGTCTTGACGCCGATGACCTGCGAAGGAGGGCGGGTCAGAGACCCGCCCCTACGGCGCGCCGGTCGGGCCAATCGCCTCGTCGGTCCTGATCCCACGTCTTCCACGATCGCGTCCTCGAGAACGTGCCGGTACACTGGCGGGACTTCGACCCGTCGCGGGATCCTGTCCTCCGCGACCTCCGAGGCACCTGCCCTGATGAGAGCGAGAGCCGGGGATGCGCATCCACCGAGTCCGGTTCCTGATCGAGACCAGCGAGTTTGTGACCCTGCACGCCCATGCGGCAGGAGTGCTCTACGCCGTGGTCGGCGAGGCCAATGGTCTTGCTCGGGCCGAGTCCCCGTTCTTTCCCGACGGGGCGATGGTGCTTGCGCCGGAGCAGTGCCGCGTGATGATCCGTCCGCATGACCCATACGCGTTCGGCCTGACCATTCTCGGCGACGATCCGTCAGCGGCGCGGCTGGTCGACGCGCTGCGGGAGGGCCTTCGCAGGGCCGGGGGCGAAGCCCGGCCTCCGGCCGGGAAGGGAGCGCCCGGCTCCGCCGCGAAGTTGCCGTTGCGGGGCAACTTCAGGCTTCTTCGAGTTGAGGACTGCGTCGCCGGCAGGGAGCTCCCGGAAGGGGAGCGGCCCGCCGCGATCCCGGATTCGCTCCTCGAGCGCCAGGTGGAGCGGGCCCGAGGGCACGATCTGCTCACGCTTCGATTCACCAGTCCGCTCCGCATCCAGCGACCGAAGGACCGTCGTGAGGTCGGCCATTCCCACGTCGATCAGGGCTTCTTTGACGGCTTTCAGTTCCGCCGCAGGCTCTTCGAGCGCCTGAGCGCCCTCGGGATGGCGCCGCCCGACGCGGATCGGCGGACAGGGGCGATCGACATCGTCGAGAATGGCCTCACGTGGATCGACCTCACGTATGGAGGTGGCGCCGACGGTCGAACCGCCCTCGGGGGGTCATCGGGTCGCGTGGTGATCAGGACCCGTGATCCGATCGTCGTCCGGGCCCTCGTGCTCGGGCAGTACGTTCACGTCGGCCAGAACTCCCGCTTCGGGTTCGGTGGCTATCGCATCGAGGAGGTGGGCGCCGATCCGTTCGAGTGCGCGCGCGCCGTCGGCCTGCTCGAGCTCGCGCTTCGCTCGAGCGACGTGGAACGCGCCGCCGAGCTCTACGACCTTCCCAGCGGAGGACTCCAGAAGCTCCGGAGCGCAGCCGCGGCGGGCCGGCACCGCGCGGGACCGTGCGTTCGCGTCGCGATCGCCAAGGCGGAGGGCCTCGATGCACCGGTCCGCATGCTGGCGATTCCCCCGGCACCCGATCGCGTGCTCCAGAAGGCGCTTCACGCGGCGCTCGCGCCCGCCCTCGACCGGTTCTTCGAGGACTCCTCGATCGCCTATCGCCGAGGCCTGGGCCGCCATCGGGCGGCCCGGAAGCTGCGCGAGGCGTACGAGCGAGGCTACCGGTTCGCGCTGCACACCGACTTCGCCAAGTTCTTCGACTCGATCGATCATCGCATTCTTGAGAACCGGCTGCTTGCGTATCTCAACGACGTCGGCACCGTGCACTTCATCATGGAGGCCGTCCGCGCCGGGAGTCCGAGGGAACACTGCGGCATCCCGACCGGTTCGCCGCTCTCGCCGTTGCTGGCGAACCTCTTTCTCGACCAGTTCGACGAGGAGATCGCGAAGACCGGTGCGCTGCTGGTGCGCTATGCCGACGACTTCGTCCTGCTCTACCGCACCGAACCGGAGGCGCAGCGTGCGCATGCTGCCGCCGCTGCCGCTGCGGATTCGCTCGCGCTGAGCCTCAACGAATCGAAGACCAGGCTGGTCGAACTCGGCCAGCCCTTTGAGTTTCTCGGGTTCCGCTTCGAGCGGCGCGGATCGGGCGGTTCTTGGAGCGCAACAGCGCTGCACGAGCCGTGCCGCGTCGAGGAGCTCGGATGGCGCCAGGCCGACCCGCGGCGCCGCACCCTCTCGGAAGCGGTTTCGCTGCCCGGTGAGACGCGTCAGTGCGCCCTCAGCGCGCGCTCGGTCGTTCTCGCCGGACCGGGAGCGGCCTCGATCGACGCGCGGGATGGCGAGCTGATCGTTCGCTATGGAGACGATCCCGGTTCGGTCACGTTTCCGCTCCAGCGCCTCGGCGAGCTGGTCGTGCTCGGGCGCGTCGCCATCTCGGCCCGCTTCCTCGGCTCGCTCGCGTCGGTCGGCGCTTCCTGCGTGGTCGCCGACTCGAGCGGACGTCACCCCGTGGAGCTCGTTGCGGGAGAGGGCGTCCCCAGCTCGGAGCTCATCGCGGCGCAGGTGGACTGCTCGCGCGACGAACGATGGCAGCTCGCCCTCTCGCGTCGGCTGATCTCAGCCAAGCTCGAGAATCACGCCGTTCTTGCAGAGTCGGTCGCCTGCTCGCCGACAGGACGGGCCTCGAAGCCGATGATCGCGGAGACCGCCGACGAGCTCCGGCGCCTCGCCCGCAGCGCCGCGCAGATCGATTCGATCGAGTCGCTCCTGGGCGTCGAAGGAGCGGGCGCAGCGCGGTGGTACAGGCTCTTCGGCCGACTTCTCCCGGGCTGGTGCGACTTTGTCCGCCGCGTGGCGCCGGATGCCGACGACCCCGGGAACGTCCTCCTCAATCTCGCGCACACGTGGCTTCACCGCCATTGCGCCGTGGCGCTCCGGGCGGTCGGGTTCGCGGTCGGCCTCGGCATCCTGCACAAGCCGCGGAGCGGCTTCGCTGCGCTCGCCTCCGATCTCCATGAGCCCTTCCGGCACGTGATGGATCGGGCGGTGCTTCATGTGATCCAGGGGCTGCGCCCCGACGACTTCGCACTCGCACGCCCGGAGTCGCCCTATCGGATCTCGCTCCAGCCCCGTGCGCTGCGGAAAGTCATGGAGGGTCTGGCGGAAGCATTCACCATGACGGTCGCCGCTGCGGGACAGGCCTCGCCGATCAGCTACGCCGCCCAGATCCACAATGGAGCCCGCTCGCTGGCCCGCCACCTGCTGGACCGCTCGCAGGTCTTCGAGCCGTTTCGCCATCCCCCGGACGCCGGGTCGTCACAGAGTCAGGCGATCCGCGAGGCAGGCTGATGAGTCTCTACATCGCGGCGTATGACATCTCCAACGATCGCCGTCGTGCCCAGGTGGCCGAGGCGCTCGGGCGATACGGGCACCGGGTGCAGGAATCGGTCTTCGAAGTCTGGCTCGACGGCGAGGACTACGCCGTGATCCGGTTCCAGGTGGGCGCCCTGCTCGGCGTCGAGGACTCGTGCGACTTCTATCCAGTCGACGAGCGAGGAGCGCGCCGAAGGGCTCGCTGGCGCCGCGAGGTCGGAGACTGGGACGGCGTGGTCATCCTGTAGCGGACGTGCAGGTGCGCCCCCGCGAGCAGCGTCGACCGATGCACCGTCGGACTTGATGAGCCGAAGGCCGGCCGAAGCGACCACGAGCAGCACCAGCAGGAGCGCGAGGACGATGAGCCTGGCCTTCGGCGAGGCGCGTTCGGCGCGCCGTGAGAAGACGAGGACGAAGCCGATCAGGCCGCCGAGGAGCACGGCGCCGACGACGAACGACCATGACCACCAGTCGTGGCCTGCGGACTTGGAGAGGATCTCGGCCAGTTTGACCACGTAGATCGTCACCAGGATCAGCTCGATCCACTCGACCTTGTGCTGGGTGGTGCGAATCTCCCCCTGGACCTCGAGGGTCCGCGCGACATTCTCGCGCAGCTCCTCTGCGATCTGCCGCGATCGTCGTGCCGAGAGCGCCGTCCAGAGCTCGCCAAGGCTCTCGCGGACCTGCTCGAGCTGCCGTGTGGAGTGCATCGCCGAGCGGCACGCGTCGTACCAGGCGTTGAAGTTGGGGTTGTTGCTCACGACCGCGGGTTCGCCGAAGACACGGAAGTCGAGCACTCGGCGCTGGAGCTCGAGCAGGCGATCTCCCGCCTGGTCTATCGCCGACGTCTGAACGCGGGCGGCGGCTGCGATCCGCGCGTTCGAGTCGCCCGGATCGCGCGGCACTCGTCCCTCTCGCGTGACGCCTGGAGGTCGATCATCCGCCTCGGGCTGGATCGCCCGCCGCGCCTGGGCGAGGACGAGCTGGGCGTGCCAGCGCTGCTGAAGCGCGATGAGAAACGGAGCGAAGTAGCCCACCGAGACCAGCACCGGTCGCTTGGTGTTGTAACTGCTCCCGCCGCCGTCCGGTTCGTCCACGATGACATGGACCGCAGTGGATGCAACCGAGGCGAGATGGTGAGGTGTGAAGCACCGCGTCTCAACGCCCCGCTGCTCCGCAGGGGGGCCAGGATGAGTCGGCGGGGGTGCGAGCGCGAGATCGTGGGAAAGGGCGACGGCGAGCCGGCGGAGGTCCGGATGCTCGAAGTTCTCCGATCCCGGCGGAGCGGCGAACTGGATCGCCGCGTGAAGCGCAAGTTCCCCGCCGGCGATCGATGGCGCCCCGTGCTCGTTGATCGACGCGACGCGCATGCCGAGCGGACGCCAGGGAAAGGGGAGCAGCGCCTGTGCGAGGTCGACGAGTCGGGCAGCGACCGGCATCGGTTCCGCGCGCTCATCGACCTCGATTCCCTCCGGGTACCTGCCGCCGAGGAGGGCGCGAAGTCCCGGTGACGGCCCGTCCCACTCGAAGCGAAGGTGGTTGTCCGCTTCGGTCTGAACGGCGTGGTAGAGCAGTGCCCGAAGGGCCCGCAGCGAATCTTCGCGTTCCAGCGCCGTCGCCATGCCGAGTCGCCGATCGCTCGTGCGCAGAGAGAACGTGACGACCCCGATGCCGTGCGGCGAGAGGTACAGCTCGACTGGCGTCTCCGCCTCGGGCCGCAGCGCAGTGGAGTCGGGCCGGGGCTTCCCGTTGGAAATGCCGACGCAGCGGAGCCCGCCGGCGCTGGGAAGCAACAGCCGGCACGCCTCCTTGTCGAGGACCAGATAGGCCGGCTCGTGCGTGCCGACCTCTGGCGCCTCCGCGCTCTCGCGCGGTCCGCGGACGGCCTGCGGAAAGAGAAGGTCCTGGACGTTGGGGAGGAGCTTCTCCATCCGCGTCCTGGCTCGATTGACATCGCCTGAGGTCCAGATCGAGCCGTGGCGGCGGGGGGGTGTCCCCGGCGGGGCGTCCCTGTCCGCCGCGGCAACGCCCGGCCCGCTCGCACCGGCGATCAGACGCTGAACGACCGCGCCGATCGAGTTGGCCGAACTGCTCGATCCGACTGGCGGATCGAGCGCCCCGCCGAAGGCGAACGGGAGGCAGATTCGGGCTCGCAACTCCGAGATCTCAAGGTGAGGAATGGTCGGAATGCGGGAGAGTTGGTCTGCCATGGCGTCCGGAACGAACCTCGATTCAGCGATGGATCGGAGAGGCTCTGACGATAGACGAGACGCGAGAGGCGCACCGATCCCCTGCGGGCGACCCCGCGCCGGTCGGTGGCTGGATCGCGCTTTCCTCTTGCGCGATCTGAGCGCGGTTTCGCTTGCGACCCGCCGCGAGCGCGCGATACCTTCCGGCGGAGCGTCGGGAGAGAGCCCGTGGAGCGGTTGGCGGTCGGGTGTGACAGGCCTGTGCCGACTCGCCGGTTGTGCCCTACCAAGCGATGCCCAGGCAGGCGATGCCCAGCCGAGCGATGCCCAGCCGAGCGATGCCCAGCCGAGCGATGCCCAGCCACGCAATGCCCGGTCAAGCGACGCCCAGCCAAGCGATGCCCAGCAAGGCAGTGCCCCGCAAGGAAATGCCCCGCCAAGCGATGTCCCGCAAAGCAGTATCCCGCAATGCAATGTCCGATCGTCTGGAGGAGATCGCGATGAACCCAGCATCCGCCGATGTGGGGCAGACGCGTCGCCCCGCGGCGAGCCTGCGTCCCGGCGCCGTCCTGACGTTGCTTTTCGTCGTGATGGCGGCGTGCGCCGGCCGCGCTTCTGCACAGGGCGTCGTGCTCGCGGGAGAGGATCTGAGGACGGGCAGCGTCGTCGCGACCGTCTCCGGACAGCCCCCGCAGTCGGCGAGCTTCTCCATCGTCCCGGAGACCGCCTACTCGCCCGTCGACTTCACCGAGAACCTGCTCATCCAGGTCAGCACCTTCCTCGGCGCGGTCGCGAATCTCTCGACGCAGTCAGCGTGGTTCGACGACGTGGCGGGGACGGGGGAGGTCCGGCGATTCACGATCGCGGCGAATGCGGGGATCGCGACGATCTCGAACGGGCCGACGGCGACGGCCTCCTACTCCAGCACGGCGACGATCGGCTTCACGATCGCGGGGCTCAGCGGCCAGCAGACCCGGCGCGCGGAGCTTTCAGGGAGCTACAACGAGGGCGGAGGGACGCTGCTCATCCGCCTCCGACGCGGAAACACCACGCTCTTCGTCCGGAGCGGGAACTCCGAGGGCGCCTTCAGCGAGGTGCTCTTTCTCGGCAACGGCTCCTACACGCTCACCGTCGACATCGAGGCTGCCGCCGCGAGCTCGGGTCCGCCGATCGTCCTGATCTCCCGAGCGGTGTCGGTCGATCTCACCTTTCCGCAGCTTCCGCCGCTCGGGTGCGGAGAGGGGGAGAGCTGCTTCGAGGCTCACGGAACTCCGTTCTGCGACAAGGCGTCATGCTGCACGGCTGTCTGCGCCGCGGACCCGTTCTGCTGCGCCGTGGCGTGGGATCTCGGCTGCGTCTCCGCCGCGCAGGCGCTGTGCATCCCGCAGGACGTGACGCGTCCGGTGCGCTTCCCCGACACCGGGCGACGCCATCAGCTCGTCTCGCCGCTTCCATGGATCGTCGCCCGCGACCACGCGATCGAGCGCGGGGGAGTCCTGACGACGATCCGCAGTTCCGGCGAGAACGAGTGGCTCTTCCGCTGGATGGCGAATCTCAAGGGCGTGCCGCGCCCCTTCCTGACCGGGCTGGCCGACGAGAGCGGGCAGGGCGTGTTCGCCTGGGAGAGCGGGGCGCCGGTCTCCTATCTCGACTGGGCTCCGGGCGCCCCTGCGATCGGCGCCCCTGCGGCGGCGCTCTACGGCGCCGCGGAGGGCGCGTGGAGCGATGTCGCGCTGCTTGGCCCGCAGCACTTCAGCGTGATCGAGTACGGCTTCGCCTCCTGCAAGGAGGGAGCCGGGGGCTGCATGGCGCCCAACGGGACGCCCGGGTGCGAGATCGTGAGCTGCTGCAATGTGCTCTGCGACCTCGATCCCTTCTGCTGCCTCGCGTCGTGGGACTCGTTCTGCGCCGATGCCGCGGCGATCCAGTGCGATCCGACGGTGACGCATGGTCCGTTCGAGTTTGCCGGGACGTGGTACTACCTTCTCAGTCGCTCGAGCGCCACCGAAGCGCAGCGCGTGGCCCGCGGACTCGGGGGAAACCTCGCGACGATCCCGAACGCTCCGACGAACCAGTTCATCAGGACCACGGTCGGCGGTGCCGTTCCCGGCGTCAATCCGCTCTGGATCGGCCTGACCGACGAGGCGATCGAAGGGAGCTTCGACTGGGTCGGCGGCGCCCCGATCGCCTACACGAACTGGAACTTCGGCGAGCCGAACAACTCGGGCGGCTTCGAGCACTTCGTGGAGATGCGCCAGGACGGACGCTGGAACGACCTGGTCAACGCCCCGGCGTTCGCGGTCCGCGGCGTCGTCGAGGTCGCGCCGCGCTGCGGCCTGCCGGGCATCAGCGACTGCCTGACGCCAAGCGGATTTCCCTACTGCATGGATGAGCTCTGCTGCGCGGAGGTCTGCGCCTTCGATCCCGGTTGCTGCGAGACCTCGTGGGATGGCTCCTGCGCCGCGCGGGCGGCATTGCTCTGCTTCGGCGCCTGCCTTGGCGATCTCGATGGCGATGGGCTCGTCGGAGGCGCCGATCTGGGCCTTCTTCTCAACGACTGGGGACTGCCGGGCGCTGCGGATCTCAACGTCGACGGAATCGTCGACGGCGCGGATCTCGGGCTGCTCCTGAATGCGTGGGGGGCCTGCCGCTGAGAGCGGTTCGTGGCGAACGATGCCGCAAGGCGCACGGACTACGCCCTCGCCTCGAAGATCGGTACACCGATCGCCCGGGCCGAAGCGAGAAGCGCGTCATCGAGAGTGGCCAGGGTCGCATTCTGGCGCCGGGCGAGCTCGAGATACGCCGCGTCGTACACGGTCAGGCGGTGCTCCCGGGCGAGGTTGAGCACCGCCGCGTCGGGAGGCACCGGATCGACCTCGATCGGCTGCGCGCTCAGTTCGGCCAGGAGCGCGTGGGTCTGGAGCGGCGTGATCCGGCCACGGCGCTCGCTCATCACGAGCACGTTCCACACCTCGAACCAGAACTGGGCGGGGACAAGCGCTCCTTGGTCCTGGATCGCGTCGAGCACGGCGGCCGCGAGTGCCGCGTCTTCGTCGGCGAAGGCGACCGCGAGGAGGACCGACGCATCAGTCACGATCGGCATCAGAAGCGATGCCCCTCATGCTTGAGCGCGGTCAACTCAGCCCTGGCCATGGCGCCGAACATGCCGCGCATTCGCTTCAGGCGTTCGGCCGCCGCGCGGGAACGCGTTCGATCGGCCGCGCGATCGGGAACAAGCCGCGCGATGGGACGGCCGTGCTTGGTGATCTGGAACGACTCGCCGCGTGAGGCTCGCTCGAGCAGTTCGCTCAGCTTGGTCTTGGCGTCGAACGCTCCAATGACTTCCATGGGTGCTCCATCTGGTTGTGGACTGGTTGATCTTCCGCAGGGGACTGTCGGGAGTCAAGCGGCTGGAAACGCCGGTTCGGAACGCGGATCGGGCCGATACGCACGCGGGTTCATCGGAAGGGCCTGGATGATCCCGATGACTCAGAGGATCTGGGGCCCTGCCGCGATCCGGCGGAGCCAATTATACATAACATGCATTATAGGACTATCCTTGGGTTGCAGGGGGGTGGCTGGGGGATCACTGCGGCTTCCGGCCAGCGCCGACTCGGCGGCGAATCGCGTCCAATCGCTGCGCTGGGTCTCGCCGTGACGCGACGCTCGCCGTCCCGCCGCGTGTCTCGATGGGTCGCCAGCGAGACGCTCACCTTGCGATCGCCTCGCGAGCGGATGCTCGATGCAACGCTGCGAGCGAGACGGCGGTGGTGACAATCCGTCTTCCGTCGGCGTGAACGCTCCCGGCCAGCGAGACCCCGTCGAATGCCTGATCGTGGGCGGACGACGCCCGCTCATCGAGCTCCCGCTGCACCGGAACTCGAAGCACCAATGAGGGCGGCCAGCTCCCGTCGCCGAGCTGGCTCTCGAGGAGCCTCTCACCGAGGCGCCTTGCCAGGTCGGTCGCTTCTCGACGCAGTGCCTCCGAGTCCAGGGTTCGGGCGAGGACGATCGCGACCCTGAGGCGATGAGCCGCGTCGAAGGCGGACGACGGCTCCGGCAGCGCGATCAGTTGGTGCGCGATCGAGCGAAGAGACCGGCCGACGGCGATCGTCGGATCGGTGCCCAGAACCGGCGGAGCTGCATGGACCATCTCGACACGGCTGCCAGCCTCGAACGCCGTGAGCGATCCGACCAGCTCGATGAACTCGAGGAGTCGCGCCCAGCCGTACGCCGGAGTCGTCCACCAGAATGTCCTCCCCGCGCCATGTCGAAGCAGCGAATCGAGGATGACCCGCGCCGCGGCGTGATCGCCGGATTCATGGAGAGCGCAGCCGACCACGGCAGCGACGTCATCGTGGGCACCGGCCCAGCGGCCGAATCGGGCACCAATGAACGTGTGAACGCCGCCGGCGGCATCGACGTGGTGCCGGAGCGCTGATGCGCGATCGGAGACCTCCGGCGCGACCGGGACCGCCCTGAGGAGTCGAGTCGCCCAGGCGGTGCTGTCGGCGTCGCATGCGGTGCTGCCGTTGTATCCCCAGCCATCACGGCGCCGCAGCGCGGCGAGGGCGTGCGCGGCGCGGGTCACCGAGTGACGGGATGGAGCGTCGTGATCCTCCCCGGACGCGAGCGACTCCAGCAGCGAGCATCCCACGAGCGCCGTCGTCCAGGCGTCAGAGGCTCCCGGCTCGAGCGCGTACTCCCTCCAGCAGCCGTCGTCGCTCTGCATGCGTCGGAGGAATGAGCGAGCCGCATCGCAGCACCGCGCGACGGAGCGTCCCCGACGCCGTGGGTCGATGGCACCGGCGGCATCCGCGACCTCGATCGCGACGGTCGACCGAGTCTCTCGCGTGGTGCCAGGCATCCCGGATCCCCTCTCGTCGATCACGACGGTGGATCGTGGGCTCGCCTGGATCGGCCGCGCGTAGAGCGTCGCGCCGAGAGCACCCGCCTGCGCACCGAGACTGATGAACTCGCATGCCGCATCGGCGAATGCGCTGCGGAGTCGCTGCATGAATCCGCTCGCCGACGCGCCGTCGAGCCGATGCTCGTCCGCCCACCTGCCGAATGCCCGGAGCACGTCGCCGTGGCGGTCGCAGGCGATGGTCTGGAGCGAGAGGTCGAACTTCACGCGCGCCACCGCCGACTCGTTCGATGCGGTACGTAGGTCGTAGCCGATCGTCACGCCCTGCCGGGCGAAGCCACCGCCTTCCATCCCTGACATCGACTCGACCGTTGCGACGCAGCCGATGCATGGTTCCGCGCTCCGGCGGTGCGACTCGGGCGTCAGCGCCGCGAGCGTCGCCGCCGATGGCTCCTCGACGCCGACGTAGAGCCGGATCACCGGGAGACGACCGTCGACGAAGGCCACCCCGATCCCGACCGGCACGGCGCGATCGGCGATCCTGGCGCGAAGCGGCTCGAGGATCTCGCATCCGCCGCGCACCCCGGCGACCCGAGCGATCGCGCGCGCACGCGCCCAGCGCGAGGCGGGATCGCCGTGTCGCAGGTTGGCGTAGAGCCGGAGTTCGATCGAGCCGTCACTCGGCGCCGCCGCGACCGGCAGAGTCGCGGGGGTCGCGCTCATCCCCAGCCAGATCCCGCCCCAGAGCGCCCGGGTCGCCTCGATGCCGCTCGGGAGCGCCTCCGTCAAGATCGACCGGGCGATCGGTTCGATGCGCCAGCCGAGCGCGGCCCCGAGCGAGGAGAGCACATGAAGCGAACAGTCGATCTGGAGCGGCACGTCGAGCGTGAGGTCCCCGGGTTCGACGAGCATCCTGAACCGCAGGGCCCGGAAGCCGCGAACGAGTTCATGCGAGTAGACGATCGGCGTGCCGTCGTGGCAGAGCGACGGCCGACGCGGCAGGTCCGCGCGGGGGTCCTCCACGGACGTCGCGACGCCGACCCTGCGCCCCCCCGGCCCGACCGACCCGTCACGCCTCACCGCGCGCCGCCCGATCCGTGTGCTCGCGACCAGCGCGGCGTGCACGCTCCGAAGGGCCGGACTCCAGGAGCACGACGGCGTGACGAAGTCGTCGAACCAGCGCTGGTGCGCCTGCTCGACCACGTCCGTCATCGCCGTAGTGCGTTCACGATCCACCAGCGCCTCGCGAGGTGCGACAATCCCGTTCGGGATGGGTCTCAAGTCGCAGTCTCAGCTCTTCGGGATGATGTCTACGGTCACCGCCCCACCGGTGGTGCCCACGCCGCCTGGCGCGCCATGGGCTCCATCGTCACCGCCGCCGCCACCGGGATCACCCGCGCCGCCGATGCCGCCGGACCCCGCGCTCCCAGGCGCACCGGGCGTGCCGGGAGGTCCGCCGGAGAGTCCGTCGGAAGGATCAGCGATGACGTTGGGGAAGATGACGTCGGGGTTGTAGAGCAGGAGCACGTGGCCTCCACTGCCGCCGTTGCCGGCCTTGCCACCGTTGCCGCCGTTGCCGCCACGACCTCCCTTGCCTCCGGCGCCGCGCTTGCCGTCCTTGGCATGCGGCTCGCAGCCCTTGCCGCTGCCACCGGGTCCGCCAGGACCACCGTCCTGACCATCGCCACCCGCGGCGCCGTCACCGCCCCGACCGCCGCTGCCACCGCGTCCGCCGCGGTAGTTCAGCGTGATCGTGCCGGAGTAGAACGTCCCGTCGATGGTCTGGATGACGCCGGGGCCGCCGTCGCCGCCCGGTCCGCCGTGACCGCCGTTGGGGCCGGTCGCGCCGGTTCCGCCCGCGGCGCCGGGACCGCCGTTGGTCGGCTTCTCATCGCCCCACGTGCTGCACTCGGCGTCCTTGCCGGAGTAGCCCTGCGGTGCAGCCGCGGGCTTCGCGGGCTTGGGTCCGAATGACCCATCGATGCCATGGCCGCCGTCGGCCCCTGGTCCATTGAACATTCCCATTGGAATCCAACTTCCTTTCTGGTTCGAGCCCGCCTCGATGCGACGGTGCGGAGCGGACTCCGGACCGCGAGAGGCGCGCAGCGTGAGTCGTCTGATCTCAGACGCGCTTGATCTGGTACGCGAAGAGCTTCGTGGAGGGCCCGAGCGTGATCCGTCCGTTCCCCACCACCACGACGTTGTCGAAGGTGACGGTGGCGAAGCCGGAGAAGACGACATGCTCGTCGGGACAGACCAGGAGGTCGGTGCCGACGAACACAGGCAGCCGCTTCACCCGCTCGAGCACCCACTCCGCAACCGCCGCGTAGGGCCCGCGGGCGACGACGCCGTCGTCGACCTCGCCGTAGAGCAGGTTGAAGGCGAGGTTGTTCACCGCCTCGCGCTGGTCCTCCCGGAGTTTCTCATACTGGAAGCGCTCGGTCGGCACGGCGTGCAGCGCAACCGGTCGAGACGTCACCGCGCTGCGGCAGCCGCACGACCCGCGCCCCGCGCTCGAGGACTTCCCCGTCGCGGATCCATCCGCAGAGCGCGCAGGGCGCCCTGGCATGGGAACACCGGCGAGCGCCTTGAGCTGGGCGAGCGACGAGACCTCGACATCGACGAGGTGGCTGTCGAAATCTGGGATCGGCGGCGCGACTCGGCGCACGCGGTCGAGCCGGATGGTCCGGTCGTTGCCGCAGATCGCCAGCCACCTGAGCCGCTCGAAGAGCGACTCGGAGACCTGGAGGTGTCCGATCTGGGCCCGCTTCCAATCGGGGTCGGCCTTCATGAAGTGGCCGGCGTGGGCCTTGTAGGAGGCCGACGCCCGTTCCATCGAGATCATGAAGCCGTCGTCGCGCCCGGTCGCTGCGGCGACCGAGCGGCCTGCTGACTCGCCACCGCCGGCGGCGTCCTTCGACTTCTCGCAGTCGCACATGAGGTCATCCTCCTCGACCGTCGGTTCGATCGTGCGCGGAGCGACGCTCAACGCACTGAGCGCTGTGCGCCGTCCTCCAGGCGACGGTCGAGCCTGGCGGATGCCCGAAGAAGCCGGCCGACCGCTCGGATGCGTTGAACAAAGTCGAAAGAACTTCGCGTTTACCGCTCGCGGGCCGATTGGCACGGGAGCGACCCTCGCAACCTGTGGCGAAGGCGCGTTGACGGCGAGGAGGAGCGGGGAGGCGAAGGTCCCGACAGGAATCTGGGAGCCGCGACGAAGCGGGATCCGCAGTGATGCAGGCACGTGGCGGCGACGACGCGACGCGCACTTCCGCTCGTCCGCAGCCCGAACGCCGCACGCCAAAGGCTGCTTGGCGTCGCCGGAGCAGAAGCCATGGGGCGTTGCAGTCTCCGGCGGACGGGCGGGTCCGACGTCTCCGATCACTCGCCGCGGCAGATCTCGAACGCCTCGCGCAGCGAGGCCTGAGGATCGCGCGACGGAATGAACTCCTGACCGAGGTATCCGGTGAAGCCCGTCTCGACGATGGCACGGCAGATCGCCGGGTAGTTGAGCTCCTGCGAGCCGTCGATCTCGCGGCGTCCCGGGACGCCGCCGGTGTGGTAATGGGCGATCGCGTGGGCGCTGTCGCGGATCGTCCTGATCACGTCGCCCTCCATGATCTGCATGTGGTAGATGTCGTAGAGCAGCCGGAAGCGCAGCGATCCGACCTCCTCGACGAGGGCCACGCCCCAGGCGGTGCGGTCGGCCATGTAGTCGCGATGGTCGACCTTGCTGTTCAAGAGCTCCATGACCAGGGTCACGCCGAGCGACTCGGCCAGCGGCGTCAGGCGCCGCAGGCCTGCGGCGCAGTGGCGGAGACCCTCGGCGTCGGACATCCCGTCGCGGTTGCCGGAGAAGACGATCATCTGCGGGATCTTCGCCGCCGCGACCAGCGGGAGGAGCCGCTCGCCCTCGCGGACTGCGTCGTCGTGGTGCGCCGGACGATTGAAGCCCCGCGCGATCGTCGTCGGTCCGTTGGCGACGGCGCAGGAGAGACCCTGCGCCGCGACGACCGGCCACTCCGCCTCGCCGAGCAGCTCGATCGAGCCATACCCGATCGACGTCGCGAGCGCGCAGAGCGCTTCGAGCGGCATCCCGCCGTAGCACCAGCGACAGATGGACTGGCGCACGCGGCCGGGCTCGCGCGGCGCCGCGACCGTCCGCTCGGCCGTCGTCGCGCTTCGTGAAGCGCCGGAGGCCGAGGCGACCGCCGATCCTGCGGCAAGTCCGCCGACGAACGCGGTGCGGACGAAGCGCCGCCGGTCTGGGTGCGACCCCGCATCGATTGCCGCGGGCGAAGAGCGCTCGCTCGATCGGTTCATGCCGCGAGGATACCGGGCGGTGCGGTCGCGCGATCGAGGGCCGGTGCGAACGTCTCGGTCGTTGCGGTCACCCCGGCGCTCCGAACCGCCGCTTCCGGAGCCCTGAGACGCCCTCAGCCGAGGGCGGCGCTCCGCCGCGCGGCGAGGGATGCGGTTCTCCGAGTACCGTGGTGTGCGATGGCGCGCCCTCGATCGGGACCGGCAGCTTCGACCCTCGCCCTTCTCGCTGCGCTGATCGCCGCGCCGGCGACGGCGCGCGACGAGGTCGTCGAGGGCGAGCGGGAGCGGTCGGCCGGCGCGACGGCGACGGCAACGCCTTCAGAGGTCCTGCGCCCGACCCCCCTTCCCGAGGCCGCGCTGGCGCCCGGGAGCGCCCTGCTCATCCCGCATGGGCTCGGCTCCGCCGAGGTCGTCGAGATCGCGGACGAGCCGCGCGCGGAGCGCATCGAACTGCGCCTTCCCGAAGGGCTCCGCCTCCGGCTCGTCCGCACGCCCGCCGGCGCGATTCCGGGAGCCGATGACGCTCTCGCGCTCTTCAGGCTCGATCACGGCGACGAGGGGAGCCTCGAGCCCGACGTCGCGTCCGAGTCGGTGGTCGCGGCGGCGCTCTCGATTCGCGACGGTCGCGTTCATGCGCTGATCACGACCTCGGCGGAGGCGTGGTCGATCGAACCCCATCCCGCAGCGATCGAGCGCTCGGATCGTCGTCATCTGCTCGCGCGCACCGGCGACCTGCTTCCGGGGGCGTTCATCTGCGGAGCCACCGCCGAGGAGATCGCCGTCCCTCCCCCCACCGCCGCCGCAGAGGGCGAGGCGCGCTCGAAGGAGACGGAGGCTCGCTGCGTGCGACGGCTCGCGATCGCGCTGGCGATCGACCCTGCGCTGGCTCCCGTCGGCGCCGCCGCGGCGGGCGGGGTCAAGGGTGCGCTCGATCAGAGGATGCGCGACGAGGCGGCGCTCCTGATGACCGCCGTGGCATCGCTGCTCGAGCGCTCGGTTCACGTCGCCGTCGAGCTCATCGCGTTCGGGCCATCGCACGCCGTGGACGAGGATGGCGCGATTCGCTCCATCGGCGCGGTCTATGGCGAGTTCTGGGGAGAACTCTCAGGTCTGGCCCCCGGCGACGGGCGCGGGGCGATGCAGGGGGAGTCCGCGCGCGAGCCGTCGTCGGGGTCGGCGTCGCGCCCGGTCGTCTCGCTGCTCCTCTCGGCGGCCGCGATCGAGCCCATCGAGGGGGCGGCGTGCTTCGGCCTCGCGTGGGTCGGCGGCATCGGAGGCGGGCCGGCGCAGCGACTCGCCGTCGCATGCATCGGGAGCCAGCCAAGCCTGATCGGTCGCTCCGGGGCGATCCTCCACCAGCTCGCCCACACCCTCGGCGCCGCGCACTGCGAGGGCGACGGATGCGCCGCGATGGTCCGCCGCTGGTCTCTCCCGCCGGTTCCGCTTCTCTGCGAGCGCGCTTCGTCCCAGATCGATGCGCTCGTTCACCGACGCACCGCGATCGAGGCGCCGAGGCCGGAGGCTCCGCGGGAACTGCGCGCTTCGGAGAATGCGAGCTGTTCCGCCATCGAGCTGGCGTGGAGCGCCGTCGACGGCGCCGATCGCTACCACGTCTGGCGCCTGCCGACTTCCGACGACGGCAGCGATGCAGAGCGCGTGTTCATCGCGACGGTCTCGACCCCCGAGGCCCGCGACGAGACGGCTCCGATCGGTGCGCCGCTCGCGTACCACGTCGTCGCCGAGGGACTCTGCGGAGCGAGCGACGCATCGCCGGAGGTCCGCGTCCGGCGAACGCCTCCGCCGGCGCACGCGGTCTCGCAGGTCCGTGCATCGGACGGGAGCGCCTGTGGCGTCGTCCGCGTGACGTGGACGCCCTCCGACGGGGCGGCGGCCTACGCGGTTCTCCGCAACGTCGTGAACAACCCGAGCACCGCGACCGAGATCGCCCGCGCCGAGGCCCCTCCCTTCGACGACCCGCAGCAGGATCTTGCGCTGCGCTGGTACTGGGTCCGCGCCCTCGATGGGTGCGGACGGCCGGGCCCGACCGGGCGCGGCGACAGCGGCGTCGCGGGCAGCGTTCCTCCGGCGCCGACGGGCATCTCGGCCACGGACGGAACCGCGTGCGAGTCGGTGCAGGTTTCGTGGAACCCCGTCGGGGGCGTCGGGCGCTACGCGGTCTGGCGAAGCGACGGAGTCGATCCAGCCAGCGCCGAGCTCCTCGCGATCGTCGATGAACCGTCCTACGAGGATGCCGACGCGCCGCTGGACGTCGAGCTGCGGTACTGGATCTCGGCGCTCAACGCCTGCGGTCAGAGCCCGCTCGGCGGTCCCGACATCGGCCGGGCGGCCTCCGCGATCCCGCTGGTGATGACGCCCGAGGACCGCCCGCTCCGCTGCGGCGAGGCGTTCGTCGCTGGGGTGCCCGCGCTGGTGAACGCCTCCTGCGCCGATCCGGTCCGATGGTCGCTCGTCACGGCGCCGGACGGGATGCGTCTCGATGACAACGCCCGGCTTGCGTGGACCGCGACGGCGCCGGGCCGCCATGCGGTGATGCTCCGCGCCGAGAACGACCGCGGCGCCACCACCGTCGCCTGGACGATCGAGGTCAGGGACGCGACGCCTGCGCTGGCAGTCCCGGAGCGCATCGCGGCCCGCTGCGGCATTGCCTTCCAGACGCAGCCCGGGGAGCTGCTCAACGCGGGGTGCGCCGGAAGCGTCCGCTGGTCGCTCGAGGGAGCCCCCGAAGGCCTGGCGCTCGATCCTGCGGGAACGCTCGCCTGGGCATCTCCGACGCTCGGAACGCACCGCGTCGTCGTCGCCGCCGAAAACTCGGCGGGCGTCGATCGGCGGGCGCTGGCAATCGTCGTCGAGCCCGCCGCGCCGGAGATCGCGCCGCCACCCCGAATCACCGCGCGCGCCGCGCTGCCGTTCAGGACGCGCGGTCCGTCGCTTCTCAACGAGCCCTGCTCCGGGCCGGTTCGGTACGGGCGCGATCCAGCAGCCGAGGAGCGGTCCGGCTTCGATGTGACCGCCGACGGGATGATCGTCGCGGAGGCGCCGACCGCCGGACTCCACCGGGTTCACGTCGTGGCCGAGGGCGCCGGCGGCGTCGCGAAGACAGCGGTCGAGATCGAGATCGTCGCGCCCGCGGCCCCCGAACTGCGTGCGCTGGCGCTCGGGGCGATCCCGTGCGGCGAGGCGTGGCGCGGCGCGGTGGCGAAGCTCGTCAACCCGGTCGGCGCCGGTGCGGTCCGCTGGTCGCTCGGCGCCCTCCCGTCGGAGATCGCCGCGACGATCGACGACTCCGGCGTTGTGTCAATCGCGCGCCCTGCGGCAGGGCGCATCGAGATCGAGGTGACCGCCGCGAACGACCTCGGGAGCGCGACGGTCCGGACTCAACTGACCGTCGACGCGACCGAGCCTCCGCAGGCGCTCCCGATGGATGACGTCGCGCACTCGGCAGGAAGCGCCTTCGTCGGTGCCGCACCGCGGCTGGCTCCATCGCCCTGCGTCGGCGCGGTGCGGTGGTCCGTCCTCGAGGCTCCCGATGGAGTCTCCGTCGATGAGCGCGGCGTCGTGCGCTGGGACGACCCCCCCCTCGGTCGCTTCCGGATCGTGCTCGCGGTTACAGGCGACGCGGGGAGCGACGAGGTCGCCTTCACGCTCGACGTGATCGTCGGCGAGCCCGAGCGGGAAGCGCCGGTGGAGGTGCAGGCGTGACGCCCGGAGCAGGGTCTCCGCCATCCGTTCCGTCGTGTCGCCGGGTACGCTCGCGGCGTGTTCGACCGGCTTGAGATTCTCTCCGAGGATCCGACCCAGACCGAGGCGATCGCCGCGGTGCTCGGGAGCTTCTGTCTCGGCGGCGAGCTGCTGGCGCTCCGAGGCGGTCTCGGTGCGGGCAAGACCTGCTTCGTCCGCGGGCTCGCTTCTGGGCTGGGTGTCGAGCCGACGGAGATCGCAAGCCCGACGTTCGTGCTCTGCGCCATCCATCAGGGTGAACGGCTCGATCTCGCTCACATGGATGCGTGGCGGATCGCCTCGCCTGACGAGCTCGAGACGATCGGCTTCGACGAGCTGCGCGCCCGCGATGACATGGTCGTGGCGGTCGAGTGGCCGGAGCGCCTCGGCGCTGCGATCGGAACTCCCACGGTGCTCGTCGAGCTCTCGCAGGGCGCGCCCGTGAGCGGCGGGAGCGCCAGCTCGCTGCGGCACATCGCGCTTTCCGCACGCGCGGAGTTCATCGCGGCGCTGCGTCAGCGCCTTGCGCGCGATCCCTGCAGGACCTGCGGGCGCCCCACGCTCGTCGGCGCGCCGACGGCCCCGTTCTGCTCCGGTCGCTGCCGGCTTGCCGACCTTGGCGCGTGGTTCGAAGGACGGCATCGCATCCTCGGCGGTGACGACGATCCGGAGTGACGCGCTCGCTGCGCCGACGCCGCGAGCGGAGGACCGCCGCGCTTCTTGCCGCTCTGACGAACGTCACTGTCTCCGGCCGGGTTCATGACCGGATCTCAGACCCTGGCTTCCGGAGCGGCTCGAGGCGGAGCCGCGTGCGCGCCTCCGGGCCGCCTTCCCCCTTCGTCCCATCCTCACCTACTCGCTGTCTCACTCACTCGTTGGGGCTCATCGCGTAGATCTGGAACCGGTGCCCCATCGGAGACCAGCCGTGCTCGAGGCAGATGCGCTCGCGCAGGGCGACGAGTTCGGGGCTGCTGAATTCAATTCGGCGCCCGGTGCGCATGCAGACGAGGAAGTCCCGCGGCTGCTTGCCGTAGACGAGCTGGTAGTGCGACTGGCGCGGATCGAAGAGCGCCTGGACGATGATCCCCGCGTCTTCGAGCAGCCTGATCGTCCGGTAGATCGTCGCCTTGGAGACGCGGTGTCCCCGACGGCGCATGTCCATCAGGAGCTCCTCGGCCTCGAAGACCTCGTCGCGCTCGATGATGGCGTTGAGGACATCCGCCCGTTCGGGCGTGTACTTGAGACCCTTGGCCCGGAGGTGGCGCCGAAAGACGGCGCAGAGCGGCGTCAGGGCGGCGAACTCCGGTGGAAGGGGCGGAACGACGACCGGCCCGGCAGCCATCGACGCAGTGTACCGATGGGCGCCTCCGAGAGTGCGTCGACCGCCGCCATGCCCCCACCGCGCTGGAACGGGCTGGATCGACTCGGACTGGGTTGGGCTGGACTGAGCTGGCTGCACGGGTTGGCCGGATTGGAGAGGCTCGACCGGGTCGGCCGCACTCGGACGGGCGGGAGGTCCGAAAGCGCGCGGACGACGCCCGAGCCCGACCGGCGCATGGCGGCCCGCGGTCCCCGGGCGAAGGCCATGAGATTCTCCGGAACCCGGGCATGGCCGGTCGATCGGCGTCCCTCTGATGCAGCTCCGCCGCGATTCGTGCGCCGCGGTCGTCTCGTCGAGCGGTCCCGTGAGACCGCGCCGCGACGTGCGACGACGGAGTGCGGAGGTACATCGATGGATACACCATCCAAGGGCGACTCCCCGGCTTCGAATCAACTCGTCGACGCGAAGCGCGCCGAGGAGCGTCCGCTCACGGCGATCCAGGCTCGGCGGCTCGCGTCGATCTCCGGAATCGATGCAGGCGAGTTCAAGGGGCGCACGCTCGCGGCGATCACCGACACCCTGCGCTGGAAGCTGAACCCCGAGCTCTTCTTCATGAGGAAGGTCTGCGGCCGGGTCGTGAGGAAGGACCCTCAGACCGGCGAGGAGCAGCCGGTGCCCTTCGCGACCGTGCACGTGGAGGACACCGACTGCTCGCTTCTGCACTTCTCTCCCCCCAACTGGCCCTGGAGCTGGTTCTTCCCGCTCAAGTGCGATCGCGAGGTCATCGCCACGGCGAAGACCGACGCATGCGGTCGCTTCTGCGTCTGGATTCCGCGCTTCGACGTCGATTGGGTGCTGAAGTGGCGAAAGAAGTTCGTCTGCTATGGGGAGATCCTCCGGCGGCCGAGCCTCAAGGACCTTCTCATCGAGATCATCGACGGCCCGTGGCCGCCGATCCGCAAGCCGCCGCGACCCGAGCCGGATCCATCTCCGATCGAGCGCCTGATGACGCTCGCCTCGCTCGGCGTGGAACGGATCGCCGCCCAGGTCGGAAGCCGGGCTGCACGCCGAATCGACGCTCTCGCCGGAGCGGCGGTCTTCGGTGCGGAGCTTCCGGATCTCGATCTTCTCGAGGGCACCCCCGCCTTCGATGCCGAGCTTCCTCCGCCGCTGCCTCCGGAGTTCCGGCCGATCGAGATGGCCGAGAAGGCGCGCGGCGGCGATGCTCCGGGCTCGGCGTTCTCGCTCGATGCGGTGCGGGCCGGGCTGGCCACGCGCGTCCGGCTCGGCGGGCAGCAGGAGCTGCTTCGGAACTTCGATCCGAGGATCGCCATCGGTCCGTTCCTCAAGTGCTCGGTGATCTTCGTGCCCGAGTGGTCGGTGGTGCTCGATGTCCCCGACATCACCTTCCGGGTGACTCAGGACGTCAACGGCGACGGCGTCGAAGAGACGATCTACGGCGAGGGCTACTTCCAGGTGCGATGGGACGCCGGCTCGATTCCCGACGTCACGCTTCAGGCCTCGCCGCTCGCCATCCCCGGCGTCGCCTGCGAGGTCCCGACGGTCACCTGCGGCCAGGTTCCGACGCTGCAGTTCGCCGGGCTCATGCCGCTGGCGAATCCACCCGCTCCCGCGCCGCCTTACTTCGACCAGGTCTCCGGATACGCGCGGCGCCCCAATCGTCCGCGCCCCTCCGGCAACCCCTCCGATCCGCCTGGAAGCCCGCTCCAGACGCAGACGCCGATGGGGCGCACGCTGCATCTCTACGGCTGCGTCGAGGTGCCGGGGGCGGCGAAGTACCGGTTCCTTCGCCGGTTCAACGGAGGCCCTCAGGCGCCGGTCGTCGGGCTCACCTGGCCGATCTACCGGATGAACGGCGGCACGCTCGAGGTCAAGCATGTCGCCGCGGACTCGTCGGGCTGGTACCCGATCGTGCCCGCGAGCGACGGATGGCATCCGAGTCGCCTGCTGCTGACCTGGCCGACGGGCGCTCAGGGCACCTATGAGATGACGCTCCAGCTTGCCGGCGGCTCCGGCGCCGTTCTTCCCGCGACCCACGTCGTCAACGTGCAGGTCGACAACAGCGTTCCCTCGGCGATCTTCCAGAAGCTCGCGTGGAAGTTCGCTTCCGAGAGCGACGACGCCTTCGACCAGCCGGGGCGCAGCCTGCTCGGCACCTGCCCGGTGATCCAGCGCGGCGCCGCGCCCGCGGCGGTCGACGTCCTGATGCGCGTCGCGGTCTCGGCGCCGCACCTGCGCGACGCGTTCATCACCGCCAACGGCTGTTCGCTCGCGGCGCTCCCCCTGGTCGCGGGCCTGACGCATCACGTCAAGCACTGGCACACCGACGCGCTGGACAACAGCGAGCTCCTCTTCGCCCGCTACCGGATTCCGCCGCTCGCCCCGCAGGGGGTGTACTCCTTCCGCGCCCGGGCAAACTCGCGCAGCTTCAACCCCGCCGGAGGCGACTCGGGCCATCTCGCCGACTGGCACTACGACGTGGTCTACGACTACGCCCATCCCGCGATCCACGTCGCGGTGATCGACGCGTAACCCCGCCGCCGCGCGGCTTCCCCCCGCTGCGCCCGACCGCGGAGCGCCTCCGCGGTCGGGCGACTCGCCGATGCCGGACATGCTCGAATCCCCTTGGCTCAGGTTGCTGATGGGCACCCTCGCGACGTGGCGGATCGTCCATCTCGTCGTGCATGAGGATGGCCCGTGGGACCTCGTCCTCCGACTGCGCCGACGTGCCGGAAGCGGCACGCTCGGCCGCGCGATGGACTGTCCCTGGTGTCTCGGGATCTGGGTCTCGGCCGGGATGGCGCCGCTCGTTGCGTGGGCGCCGTCGCGCTGGCCCGAGTGGGCGGCGGCGATCCTCACGATCCTGCTCGCCTGGTGGGGAATCGCGGGCGGTGCGGCGCTCATCGAACACCTCGGCGGGAGGCGCTCGACCGGGTCCGGCGCGGTGCCCCACGACCGGCGCAACGGCGCGGACGACCCGGGCTCCGGGTCCCTCCGACACGGGGACGCCGCCTCCGCCGGTGCGGTCGACCCTCCACCGCGGCGAAGCTGAGCGCCCTTCGTCGAGCCTCGGAAACGATCGACTCCGGAGAACCCCATGTGCTGCTGCGGGAGCAGACGCGAAGCCCTTGCACGCTCGTTCCGCGCCGAGTCTCTCGGTGCGCCCGCGCTCCCCGGTCCTCCGGCGCCTGCGGCGGGGAGCGGTCGCCTTGCGGATCTCCCGGCCGGTGGCGCCGCCGGGGACGACGCGCGCCGCCATGAGCCGCGCGCCGACGGCCTCGTCGGCGCCGGCGATGAAGCAGCCGCGACGGCCCCGCAGGCGATCCTCGCCGTCCGGCACCGCGACGGCGGTCCGATCGTGCTTCGCGGCCCTGCGAGCGGCGCGGTCCACCGCTTCGCGGCAGGAGCGGTCGTCGCGGTGCCCGCCGCCGACGCCCGTGCGCTGGTGGCGGGAGGATCATTCGAGGTCGTCGATCGCGCCGTGGACGGGGATTCGACGACTTGATCTGCAACCGGTCTGGCCTTGAGATGGGGCGCGAGCTGGGACTGGAGCTGGGACTCGGTCTGGACCAAACTCGGCCTGAGGCCGGAGCTTCCGCGCGGCCGCGGACGTCTCCGTCAGGTCTGGCTCCAGTCGCGCCCCTGTCCCGCCTGGGCCACGAGCGGAACGTCGAGCGGCATCGCCTGCTCCATGCGCTCGATGACCAAGGCCCGGACCGCGTCGATCTCGCCTTCGGGCACCTCGAAGACGAGCTCGTCGTGGATCTGAAGGAGGATCCGCACCCGTGGATGACGTTCGCCGAGGACGCGGTGGAGATCCACCATGGCGACCTTGATGAGGTCCGCGGCGCTGCCCTGGACCACCGTGTTGATCGCCATGCGTTCGCCGAGCGCCCGCTCCTGCGGATTGCGCGAATGCACCTGCGGGATCGGCCGACGGCGGCGCAGGATCGTCTCGACGTGGCCGTGCTCGCGGGCGAAGGCGACGCAGGAGGCGAGGAAGGCGTCGATCCGCGCGAAGCGTGCCTTGTAGTCGGCGATGATCTGCGCCGCCCGCTCGTTGCTTGTCCCGGGCCCGAGCCGCCGCGCGAGGCCGAAGGCGGTGATGCCGTAGACGATCCCGAAGTTGACCATCTTCGCGGTGCTGCGCTGCTCGTCGGTCACGTCCGCGGGCGCGGTGCCGAAGACCTCGGCGGCGACCGCCGCGTGGATGTCGGCGCCGGCGCGGAACGCCTCGATGAGGGCCGGGTCGCCGGAGAGATGGGCAAGCAGCCGCAGCTCGATCTGCGAGTAGTCCACGGCCAGCAGGAGGTGCCCGTCGTCGGCGACGAAGGCGCGGCGGATCGCCCTGCCGACATCGGAGCGGATGGGGATGTTCTGGAGGTTGGGATCGCTTGAGGCGAGGCGCCCCGTCGCCGCGACGGTCTGGTGAAACGATGCATGCACGCGGCCGGTGCGCCGGTTCACCGCCGCGTCGAGGGCGATCAGGTAGGTGCCGACGAGCTTGGTGAGCTGGCGATACTCGACGATGAGCTTCGGAATCTCCGAGTCGATCGCAGGGTCGGCGGCGAGGCGGTCGAGCACCTCCTGGTCGGTCGAGGGGCCGGTCTTGTTGCGGCGGACGACGGCGATGCCCAGCCCCGGCGGATCGTCCCCGGGTCGGTTGAAGAGGACGGCCGCAAGCTGCTTCGGCGAGTCCGGACTGAACGGATGCGGCGCCGCCTCGACGATGCGGCGCCGCAGCCCGTCGATGCGGCCTGCAAGCGCCGTGCGCTGCCGCGCGAGCTCGTCGCGGTCGACGCGGATGCCGTTGAGCTCCATGGCCGCGAGGACTTCGACCAGCGGGATCTCGACCTCGTCGTGCAGCCGCCGCAGGCCCAGCGCATCGACCTCGGGCAGCAGGCGGTCGCGCAGCCGCAGCGCGATGTCGGCGTCTTCCGCGGCGTAGGGACCGGCGATCGAGAGCGGCGCCTCGTCGAAGCGCCGCTCGTGCGGCGGCGCGCCGATCACCGACTCGATCGGCGTGCACTCGTGACGGAGAAGCCCGCGGGCGAGCGCGTCGAGCCCGTGGCCGGGCCGGGTCGCATCGACGAGGTAGCTCGCCACGAGGGTGTCGGTCTCGACGCCGCCGAGGGCGATTCCGTGCCGTTGCAGCACGATCCCGTCGAACTTGAGGTTGTGACCGCACTTCGCGGGGCGTTCCCCCTCGAGCAGGGGGCGCACGATCGCGACGACCTCGTCGAGGCCGAGATGCGACTGCGGCTCGGGCGAGCGGATCGGCACGTAGACGCCGCGCCCTTCAGCGATCGAGAGCGAGATGCCGCAGAGGTTGGCATCGATCGGTGAGAGCGCATCGGTCTCGGTATCCACCGCGACGACCGCGGCGCTCGCCGCCTCCGCGACGAAGGCGGCGACTTCGGCGGCGCTGCGCAGGACGGCGTAGTCGCCCGCGAGCGTGTCGGCGGAGAGCGCGGGCGCGTCCGCCGCCGGCGCCGAGAAGAGCGACGGTCCCGCGGCCGCGGTCGCGCGAGCGCGCCCCCGCCCGCGGCGCTCCGCGGCCGCGTCGCTCGTTCCGCCGGACCTCGCGTCGGAACGCGCCCCTCCGGCTCCCGCGGAGGCGCCCTCATCGACGCCTCCGAGGACGCCCGGCGCGACACCCCCGGCGTCCGCCTCCGCGGCGGGGCCGAGGGGCGCGCTCCGCGAGGGCTGCGGTCGCTCCGCGGCGCGGCCCGCGACCTGCGCGAGCTCTCCGAGGAGCCGCTGGAAGGCGAGGTCCTTGAAGATCCCCTCGAGCTGCGCAAGCGGCAGGGCCTCGCGCCAGCGATCGTCGATCCGGGAAGCCTCGAGGTCGAAGGCGAGCGGCAGATCGTCGCGCAGGCGCACCAGCTCGACGTTGAGCGGCAGCCGCGCACGGGTGCGCTCGATGCTCTCGCGCCGCTTCGGGGTGAGCTCGTCGAGGTGCTCGAGCAGGCCCGCGATCGATCCGTAGCGGACGATCAGCTCCGCCGCGGTCTTGGGGCCGATCCCCGGAACGCCCGGGATGTTGTCGCTCGAGTCTCCCATCAGCGCGAGCATCTCGACGACCTGCGCCGGACTGACGCCGCGGCGCTCGAAGAGCTCCTCGACGGTCAGGGCGGCGTCGGTGTGGACGTCGAAGAGCTCGACCTGCTCGTCGAGAAGCTGCCCGAGGTCCTTGTCCTTGGAGACGATCCGGATGCGCAGGTCGGGCCGCTCGCGCCGGAGCCGGCGCACGAGGGTCGCGATCACGTCATCCGCCTCGACGCCCGGCTCGGCGAGGACCGGAATGCGCATCGCAGCGAGGATCTCGAGGCAGCGCTCGACCTGCGGACGGAAGTCCTGCGGCGGCGGATCGCGGTTGGCCTTGTACTGCGGGTCGAGCTGCGAGCGGAAGGTCTCGGTGTCCCCCGCCGCGTCGATCACCACCGCCAGATGCTCCGGCTTCCGATCGCGCAGAAGGCGCAGGATCATCGAGACGAAGCCGAAGACGAGGTTCGTCGGCTCTCCGGTCACCGGACTGCGCAGCCCGGAGCGGATCGCGTGGTAGGCGCGGAAGAACTGCGCGTGCCCGTCGATGACGTAGAGGACCGGCTCGGCTTCGCTCACGGGGCGAGCGTAGCGTCGGACCCGCGCGCGCCAGTCCCGCTCGGATCGGGCGCTTCGCATCCGGCGGCTCGGACCGGTCCGTCGCAGGCGAGCGCGGCGGCTACTCCCGGTCGACGAGATGTCGCAGGACGCGCTCGACTCCGAGGGTGATGCGCGCCAGCTTGAGGGTGTCGACCTTGTCGACGGTGTCCTGCGGCGTGTGGTAGTGGGGATAGCGGAACGGCGCGGTGTCGGTGATCATGATCCCCGGATAGCCCGCCTGCCAGAAGGCCCAGTGGTCCGACCAGCCGATTCCCGGCAGGCTGCCGGGGAGGGCGCCGCCCTCGGAGGGAAAGGCCGTCGTGGCGCGAAAGGTGGCGACGACGTCGCGGAGCAGGCGGCGCGAGCGCATGTTGGCGACGAAGGCCACGAAGTCGCCGCGGTCGGGATAGACCGATCCGAGCGGAGCTGGATAGCGCTGCGAACCCGGGGCATCGTCGAACCACCCGATGGTCTCCAGCGAGAGCATCGCGACGATCGGCTCATCCGCGGCGCGGCAGGCGCGGGCGTAGACGAGCGAGCCCATCTCCTCGGTCTGGAACCACGGCGGCTCCTCGTCGACGAAGAAGACCGCCCGCAGCGTGCGCCGCGGCTCGAGCCCGGCGAGCCGGTCGACGAGCGCGAGCAGGGCCACCACCCCGCTGCCGTTGTCGTTGGCCCCCGGGGCGTCGTCGAAGGAGTCGTAGTGGGCGCCGATGATGACGATCTCGTCGATGCCATCGGATCGCCGGGGCCACTCCACGACGATGTTCCCCGGCGTGAGCGCTGGATCGCCCGCCGGCGATGGATGCCGGATCGGCGTCATTCCCGCCGTGCGGAGCCGTTGCTCGATGAACGCCGCGGAGCGGAAGTACGCATCGGGATGGCCGCGATTGCGCGGACCGAGGTCGGCGACGAGGCGATCGAGGTCGTCGGCGAGCCGGGACGCGAGGAGACGTTCCTCCGCAGTCGCCGCGGGAAGGTCGCCGCGGTGAGAGTTCCCCGGCATCGCGATCGACCAGGCGTAGAGCCCCGCGAGAAGCGCCGCCAGCGCGACCGCGAGCGCCGCGAGCCGAATGAGAGCCGCCTTGCTGAGGAGTCGCAGCCGCATCGCGCTGCGACGATCGCAGGTCCGTCGAAGGCGGTCAAGCGAGCGCGAGCGAGTCAGGTCTCCGGCGCCGCCGCCGGGCCCGCCTCCGCGCCGGCCTCGCGGTCGTAGGCCGCCCGGATCGCCTCGATGTACGCCCTCTCCGGCTCGACGCCGCGCCGCGCCATCACCGTCCGCAGCGTCTCCTCGAAGCGATCCCGGCGCCAGCGCCGCGCCGGCCGGTCATCGCCGTCGACCAGCCACGCGAACGGAGGGACCCACGTCGGCGGCGGCGCCGTCGTCGCGATCATGGCGCCGATGCCGATGGCGCTGCCGGTCATGATCCGCGTGCCGATGGCGAGCTTGGCGTGGTCGCCGATGAGGGCGCCGAGGAACGTCCGGCCGCTGCGCTCGCGGGGCAGCTCGCGTCCGAGCCGCATCGGCACGTCGCCGTAGGTGTTCAGGAGGTTCGAGGTGATGCTGCCCGCGCCGATGTTGACCCACTTTCCGACGTAGGAGTCGCCGAAGAACCCGTCGTGCGCCTTGTTGGCGAATCCCTGGAAGATCGTCGCCGAGACCTCGCCGCCGACCTTGCAGCGCGGCCCGATGATCGTCGCGCCGCGGATCACCGCCTGCTCCGCGACGACCGCGCCTGGCCCGATCGCGCAGGGGCCGCAGAGCGTCGCATGCGGACGGATCACCGCCCCGGCGAGGATCGCAACGGGGCCGGCGCCGGCGTCGATCACCACGCCCGGGCAGATCTGCGCGCCGGCCTCGACGGAGACGATGGCATCGCCGATGACCTCCGCGGGCGCCGCCTCGATGGCATGATCCGGCCTGCCCGCGATCACGTCGTGGGCGATCGTCTGCGGGATCTGGCAGAGGACATCCCACGGTCGGCGCACGAGCGGCGAGGCGGCGAGGACCTCTCGCGGCATCCGCTCGGGGAGGGCCGACGCATCCACGCTCCCCCTCGCCGCGAGCGCATCGACGAGCCGCGCTGCGTCGGCGCGCTCGAGCCGCGCCGCGACGATGGCGCCGTCGGCATCGATGATCGCCTCGCCGCGCGCCGGGAGCGGGAGGGTTCCGGGGAGCAGCAGCCGACCGTTGAGGAGGAGCACCTCCGCGGCGCCAGGCGGGAGCGCGTTGACCGGGACGGAGGCCCTCGCCGCGATCATCGCCCGCAGCTCCGGCGGCACCGCCAGGGCGGCGACGCCGGCGGGTGAGAAACGCTCGATCCGCCGCAGCGTCGTGTCGATCCCGGTGCGGATCTCGAAGACCGCGCGGAGCGCCGTCATCGGGCCGAACCGGCCCAGCCCGTCGTCGATCACCACCGCGCGCGGGGCTACCACCGCATCATCCTCGAGCCGCCGCTCTGGAAGCCCCAGATCGGCGCGGACTTCATCAGGAGCCAGCCCATCGGAAGCGCCGCGGCGCCCGAGAGCGCCCCCCGCAGGGAGACCAGCGCCAGCTCCCCCGCCGCCGAGCGACCTCCGAAGGGATCGATCGACTCGCCGAGGAGGCTCCGCGCCGTCCAGATCGCGGTGATCACGAGGCCGCACCCGAAGCTCGCGAGGGCGACGAGCACGACCAGCGTCAGCGGGTTGCGGCGGAGGACCATGCTGCGCAGCGGCAGCACGAGGTTGACCGCGAAGAGGTAGCCCAGCGCTGCTGGCCCGATCAGGTGGATCGGCCGGAGCGTGCCGTCGACGAGCGGCGTCGAGAGATCCGCCAGCAGCCCGACAAGCATGCCCGCCCACATCGCCGTCGGCCGCGGCGCATGCATGGCGACGAAGACGACCAGCAGCGGCGCGAGCGAAGGGGCCGTTCCGCCGACGGAGAAGAGCCCCATCAGCGAGCCGTCGAGCGCCGTCACGAGGAGCGCCGCGACCAGGAAGACGCTCCATCTCATCGGCGGTCTCCGGGAGCGGGATCGTCGGCCGCTTCGAATCCACCGCCGCGCGGCGCGATCTTGAGGACCACGGTCGCCAGCTCGTGGAGTCCGTACCGAGGGCGGACGCGGACGCGCCGCCGGAGCGGCTGGTCGTCGCGGCGGTCGATCGACTCGATCTCCCCGACGATCATCCCGCGCGCCGTCTCAGGCCATGCAGGGTCGTTGAGGACGACGGGATCGCCGGTGCGTACGCGCGCGTCGTGATCGACGTCGGCGACGAACGTACCGTCCGGCTGCGCGGCGAGCAGCAGCGCGATGCTCCGCGGCGCCGGGTCGGCATCCTCCGGATCGGGGAGGACGGCCGCGTGCAGACGCCCATGGGCGCCGTCGGTGATCGGCAGCAGCAGCGATCCGCGGAGATCGGGCTCCTCCACGATCCGGCCGAGCAGGTGCGCCCCGCGGAAGACCGCGACATCGCCGCGCCGGACGCCCGCGGCCCGCCCCACGTTGAGTCGCACCGGACCTCGAAGCGCATCGGGCCGCCGGCCGACGATGTCCGCAAGGAGCGGATCGAAGAGCGTGCCGGCTCCGAAGCGCTCGGCGAGGCGGATGTCCTCGAGCTGCTGCACGAGCTCCTCGCTCCGCAGCCGCTCGGCCATCCAGAGGGAGCGGTACTGATTGCGGTTGAGCAGCGCCGCCTCGAGCGCTCGGGGATCCTCCGAGAGCGCATCCGGCGGCGGACGAAGCCGCGCACGGAGCGCATTGCCGAGGTGTCCCGCCGGCGCGGTCGCCATCGCGAGGATCGCGGCGACGTCCGACGTCCAGCCGAGCCAGCGCGCGGGCGCCAGCGACAGGACGAGCAGGACCGCGACGGTCGCGATCAGCCAGCGGGAGCTCTGAGGAGCGCTGCGGGCCATGCAAGGGGAATCATGCGGCGATCATCGGAGGTTCCGCTCGTCCGCGGCCTGGATGATCTTCGCCGGCGGCTGCCTGGACGGCGGGAGTTCGCTCATGCGTCGCTGCTCGACTGCATGGTCTCTTTCCACTCGTCGAGGTTCTCCAGATAGATGCTGGTGCCGCGGGCGACGCAGGTGAGCGGGTCATCGGCGACGCGGACATCCAGTCCGGTGGCGTTGGCGACGACCACGGGGAGTCCCCGCAGCAGCGCACCGCCGCCCGCGAGGGTGATGCCGCGCTCGACGAGATCGGCGGCAAGCTCCGGCTCGGCCCGTTCGAGCGTGCGCAGGGCGGCCTCGACGATCGCGTGAATCGGCTCCTGGAGCGACTCGCGGATCTCATCGCTGCTCACGACCGTCTTGCGCGGGAGCCCGGAGACCATGTCGCGGCCGCGGACCTCCATCGTTCGCGGCTCCCCGACCGGCGCGGCCGAGCCGATCTCGATCTTGATCCGCTCGGCGGTCTGCTCGCCGATGGTGAGGTTGTAGTTCTTCCGCATGTGGCTGATGATCGCCTCGTCGAAGTCATCGCCGGCGACGCGGACCGACTCGCAGCTTGCGATGTCCGCCAGCGAGATGATGGCGACCTCCGTGGTGCCGCCGCCGATGTCGACGATCATGCTCGCAGTCGGCTCCGCCACCGGGAGCCCGGCCCCGATGCCCGCCGCCATCGGCTCCTGAAGCAGGTAGACGAGTCGGGCTCCTGCGTTCTGGGCCGACTGAAGCACCGCCTGAGTCTCCACCTCGGTGATTCCCGAGGGCACCGCGATCACCACCCGCGGCCCGAGGACGCGGCTCCGCCCTGTCACCTTCCGGATGAAGTAGCTGAGCATCGCTTCGGTGATCTCGAAGTCGGAGATCACGCCGTCCTTGAGCGGCCGGACGACCGAGATCGAGCCGGGAGCCTTGCCGAGCATCTCCTTCGCCGCCCACCCGACCGCGGTCCCGCCCTTGAGGACCTGGTTCGTGCCCTTGCGCACCGCGACGACCGAGGGCTCGTTGAGGACGATTCCCTCGCCGCGGACGCAGACGAGCGTGTTGCAGGTGCCCAGGTCGATGCCCATGTCGACGCTGAACCAGCCGAGAATTCGATCGAAGAGTGACATCGTGGATCGGGCGGACCTCGCCGACGCGGCTGAGGGCCCGCGGCTTCATCGGCAGGAACCGGCGGGTCTCGGGAGTTTCCGTTCGGGTGCGCGTTGGGGAGTTTACAGGGAAGGCCCCCAAGGATGAGGGCGGTCCGCGCGACCCGACGCCGCCCGGCCGCACCAGGAGCGGCGCTGCCGCGTCCGGAGCCGGATCGCCCGCGCGGAGACTGCGCTCGCCGCCGGCTGCTGGAGGCGCAGCATGTCGCTGGATCCGGGCCAACGGCGCGCGATCGCCCCGGAGGAGTCGAGCCCGGGCCGCTCCATCCGAACGAACTCTCAGCGCTGCGGTTCCGAAGCGTTGCGTCGACGAAGCGGTGCGTCGACGAACGCTGGAAGTCATCCCGGCACTCGCGCCTGCCAGCGACCGAGCCTCTCCCGCCATGCGGTGACGAGAGGCGATCGCGGCGGCGGATGCTCGATCCGACTCCGGTCTCCCGAAATCCCCTCGGCGGGGCGGCGCTCAGCCGACGAGCGTGAAGACGCCGCCGCTCTCGGCATCGCTGCCGCGGCTGTGGTCGATGTTGCGCATCGCCATCAGCACGACGCCGGCGAGGAGGACCAGCGCCGCGACGCCGAGCAGCGCTGTGTAGACGTCGATCTCGCCACCGATGCGTCGGGCGGGAGTTCCAAACTGACTCATGGCTGAGATGACCCTCTCATGATCGAACGAGATGCAGCGGACGGGGTGCCTTCGAGCGTGAGCGCGGCGATCAGCCGCCGATGCGGGCGATCGCCCTGCTCCCCGGTCGGACTTCTCCGCGGTTGCTCCGATCCTCGAGCTCGACGACCCCGGTGGAGCGGTTGACGTCCACCTTCGTGATCCGCAGATTGCCGAGGAAGTTGCCGCCGTCGGCGAGCATCATCACCCAGCCCTCGCGGACGCCGTCGCGGCTTCCTGCGTCGATCTCCGCCAGCACCTGATCCGCGCTGCGCCGCACGTTGAGGACCGCCGCGGTGAGGTTTCGATCCGGAGCGACGCCGCCGCCGGGCATCCGCGCCGTGTCCGGCAGGGCGCCGACGATGGCGACGTAGCGATTGACCATGGTGAGGGCCCGCTGCTTCTCGTCCATCACCTGGCGGAGCTGCTCCTGAAGGTCGCGCCGCGCGGCTTCGAGGGTCAGCAGGTCGTTCTCCGACTTGCGGAGCTTCTCGTCGATCTCGATGAAGCGTCGCTCTGCCGCGAGGGCCTTGTCGCGCTCGGATCGAAGCTCCGCGACGAGCACTTCCTTGAGCTCGGAATCCGCTCGCAGCGCCGCCGCGAGCGTTGCGAGCTGCGCGTTGAGCGACGTCTGCTGCGAACGCACCTGCGCGAGTTCGGCGTCGAGCCGGCGGACCGAGGCGTCCTTCTCGTCGCGCTCGCGACGAGCTGCGGCGAGGTCCGACTCGAGCGCGTCGCGGTCGCGGTCGAGCCGGCTCCGCGTCGCGTTGAAGCTCTCCTGCGCTGCGGCGAGACGGGAGGTGGCGGCGGTCGCCGCAGCCTGCGCTTCGACCCAGCGGGTGCGGAAGGTGTTCTCGTTGCTCGCGTACACGACGACCAGCGGGGTCAGCGCGACGGCGAGCAGGGCGACGAGCACGATGAAGATCTTCGTCAGGACATGCACGGACTGGGTTCCTCGGTGCGGCGCGGGCAGTTGCGCCGGATGGCAAGCCAACCAGACGCGGTTGTAACGCCGGCGCGGTTCCGTGTCAATCGCCCGGCCCCGGCGTCGCGGCAGCGATCCGTGGCCCGGCGCCGCGGGTGAGCTTCTGCGCCTCTCCCGCCCTCGGGTCGGTCCTTCTGGACGCTCTCTTGGGAAGGCCCAGCGGGAGGGTCCGGCACGAGGGCCCGGCGGGAAGATCCGGCTCCGGGCGCGGAGACGGCCGGCCGGGGCCACAGCGCACGCCGGCGCTTTCGGGTCAGTGGTCACGCTCAGGCGCGGGATGCCGGACCGACCGGGTTCGCCGCGGCGCTTCTCCCGCTCGACGTGCACGGCGCTGCCCCGGGCCTCGTGCGCGACTCAGCGCGGCAGGGTTCTACCGCTGCGAGAGGACTCGGATCATGGCCCCCGACGCGGCGGTCTGCACCACCGGGTCGACGTCGCTCATCAGCCGGCGGAGCGTCTCCGCGCCGCGCGGATCTCCCAGCGCGCCGATGGCGTTGGCCGCGAGCGCGCGGACGTCGGGGCGTTCGGACGAGGCGAGGCTCTCGGCGACGGGAAGGAAGTCCGCCGCAGGCCCGCGCATCTGCGCCAGCGCCGCGATCGCCGCAAGGCGGACTTCCGGCGGGCGGGCGTCGATCCCATCGGCCTCGACGAGCCGGCGCAGCGAGGTCGTCGCCCGCTCGTCGCCGATCCGCCCGACCATCTGGCAGGCGAGCGCCGTCAGCTCGAGCTCCTCCCCGGGCGCAAAGAGCGCGGCGCGGATCGGGTCCGCCGCCCGGGTCTCGCCGAGTCGGACCTGCGCCTCGGCGACCTGGAGCTCGACGATTCGCACCCGCGCGGGATTGACCAGCTCCATCCCTCTGCCGAGGCTGTTGTCGAGAACCGGAAGCGCCGACGGGTTGCCCAGCTCGCCGAGGATGAACGCGGCGTTGCCCCGGACCTCCGGGTCGTCGCTGAGCATCATCGCCGCAAGCGGCGTCGGGTCGACCGGACGCCCGGTCCGCAGCAGCGCGAAGATCGCCGCTGCCTGCACCGAGAGCGACTCGTCGTGCCGCAGCGGTTCGACGAGCAGCGCGACGTCGTCCAGCCGCTGCATCCCGACCGCCATGGCGCTGACGAAGCGCACGCCGCGGTTGCGGTCGGCGAGGCCGCCCTGCACGGCGGCGCGCAGGCCGGCGCGATCGGACGCGAGGGCTTCGATGGCGTTGGCCCTCACCAGCGGCGAAGGATGCGTGGCAGCCGCCTCGAGGATGGCGAGCGCACGGTCGCGATCGCCCTCGGCCACCACCGCGATGGTCGCGCCGAGGGCCGCGCCCGCCGCCGGCGCCGGCCCGGCCGGGCGAACCGGACGCACCTGACGAGCTGCGTCGCCGGCGGGCGTCACGGCGCTCTGCCCCTTGGTGCTCCACGCCTCGGCGGGCGCCGAGTTGCGGCCGACGCATGCGGGGAAGCAGAAGAGCGGGGCCGCGAGCGCAGCGAGACAGAGCCGTCGCACGCGGCTCGCGGAAGGCCTCGTCGCGCCGGCGCGGAGTGCTGTCGCTCCCGCGGCGCCGGAGTCCGTCGCGCGCGGGAGGCCGGGGCGCTCGCGCTGCGAGGGCTCGACGTGGTTCACGGTCTCTGAAGGGGTCATGTCTCGGCCTCTGGTTCGGGGGGTGGCTCGGAATGCACTTCGGATCGGAGCTCGCTCGCGAGTCCCCGATGGCCCGCGCGCTGAGACGCTCAGCGGCCCTCGCCCCGTTCGGCGCGCTGCTCGAGGTTCCGGGGGGTCGCTCGGGATCGCCCCGCGGAGGGCGGCGACCGGCGGCCCCGACGGACGCAGATGGTCGCCGCGAGGGCTGCGCCGGTCAACACGACGCAACCGTACCCCAGCACCTCGCCGAGCCGAGCGAAGGGAGGCGTTCGGCCGTCGAGGGAGAGTTCGACGAGAAGCGCGGCCTCCTCCATCGCCGGAACGGGTCCCGGAGGGATGGCGCGTCCGCTGGAGTCGAAGGCGACCGTGATCCCCGTGTTGACGCTCCGGACCATCGGCGTGCGGTTCTCGACGCAGCGGAAGCGGGCGATCTGGGCGTGCTGGCGCCGCCCGGGAACGTTGTCGCCAAACCACCCGTCGTTGGAGATGTTGACGAAGACCTCGACGCGGCGCGATCCCCCCTCCCAGGCCAGCTTGCGGCAGAACCATGCGACGGTGGCTTCGAAGCAGATCGGCGCCCCGACGCGCCACTCCTCATCGAAGCCGGCGCGATGGGCGGGCACGGTGAGCGTCCTGATCGTCTCCGCGCGATCGAGGTCGAAGGTCATTCCCCGGGCGCCGAGGTCGAGCAGGCGCTGCTCGAGCCACGGCCACGCCGAGATGTAGGGCATCGTCTCGCCGAAGGGCGTGAGCACGCGCTTGTCCGACCGCTGGAGCGTTCCGTCGGGATTGACGAGATAGGCGGCGTTGTAATGGCGATCCCAGGTCACGTCGCCCGGTCCGCCGAAGCGCAGGCCCAGATAGGCGGAGCTGCCGACGAGCATCGGTCGGGAGAGCCACTCCGCCAGCGAGAGGATCGCCCTCGCGAAGAGATCGCCGATCGAGCGCGGCTCGGCGATGGCCGCGGCGATCGACTCGGGCTCGAGACCGAAGCCCGGCAGCATCGTCTCCGGCCACGCGACGAGATCCGGGATCGTCGGCTGCGGTCCATCCAGCGCCGACTCGAACGCATCCGCCGTGACCTCGCGGAAGCGGATGAGCGCCTCGATCTGCGATTCCGCCGACCAGCTCATCTTGTTGCTCTGCGGGACGTTGGTCTGGATCGCGAGGATCGTCGGTCCGGCCCGCAGCGCGTCGGCCTCTCCGAGGCGCCACGCGCCGTAGGCGACGCTCCCGAGGAGACCGAGCGCGGCGCACGCCGCGCCGATCAGGGCCCGGCGGCGCGTCCCGTCCGGCGCTCCCCGGCGCAGCGAGCGCATGGCGAGCGCTCCCAGATCGAGCAGGGCGCCCCCGAGCATCGCCACCACCCAGCCGACCGCAGGAGCTCCGGAGAGGTCCGCCGACTGGATGAGGATCGGGACTTCGGCGAACGGATGGGCGACGAGATACCACGGGTAGCCGTCGAAGAGGATCTCGGCGCGGAGAAACTCGAAGCCGATCCAGAGCGGCGGGATCCAGAGCGCGAACGGCACATGCGACAGCCACGCCGCGCGGGCCAGCGCGCGCAGGGCCAGCGCGAGGAGGATCGCGTTGAGCGTCAGGTACGCGACGAACGCGGGCAGGCCCAGGGCGCTGACCTCGCCGATCCACGCCTGATGCCACCACCACGCGGCCGCCCACGCGATGCCCACGGCGAAGACCAGCGCGCGTGCCGAGGGCGCCGCGACCGCGGCGGCGGCGAGGCCCGCGACGATCGCCGGAGCGCTCCACCAGAGCCCCGCCTCCGAGAAGTTCGAGGGAAAGGCGACGACGAACGCGACCGCCGAGAGCGCCGCGGCGGCGAGCAGGAGCGCCATCGACGCTGCGGGCGCGCCGCCGGATCCGTCTTGGACCGACGTGTCGCCCCCCCCGCCGCCCTGCGCTCGCGGCGCGCTGCGATCGGCCGCATCGCCCGGCGCGCTCGTGGTCGCCGCCGAACGCAGGCTCGGTCGAACGCTACTTTCCGGCATAGTCGATGATCCGCCCCAGCTCGGAGCGCAGCTCGCGCCGCGGGACGATGCGATCGATGAAGCCGGCCTTGAGCAGGAACTCCGCGGTCTGGAACCCCTCAGGAAGCTCCTGCCGGATCGTCTGCGCGATCACGCGCGGACCCGCGAAGCCGATCAGCGCCCCGGGCTCCGCGAGAATCACATCGCCGAGCATCGCGAAGCTCGCGGTGACGCCGCCAGTGGTCGGATCGGCGAGCACGGAGATGTAGAGTCCGCCCTGATCGTCGAAGCGGGCGAGCGCCGCCGAGGTCTTCGCCATCTGCATCAGCGAGAAGCCCGACTCCTGCATCCGCGCGCCGCCGGAGCAGCTCACGATGATCAGGGGCAGGTCGCCCTCCGACGCGAGCTCGATGGCGCGGGTGAGCTTCTCGCCGATCACCGACCCCATCGACCCGCCCATGAAGGTGAAGTCCAGGCATGCGAGGACGACCTTGCGGCCCTTGATGAACGCGGTCCCGGTCTGGACGCCGTCGTTCTGTCCGGTGGCCTGCTGCGCGGCGCGGATTCGGTCGCGATAGGGCTTGACGTCGACGAACTCCAGCGGATCCATCGGGGCGACGGTCGCGTTGATCGGCTCGAAGGTGCGCGGATCGGCGAGCTGCTCGACGCGCGTCGCGGCCGAGATCCGCATGTGATGCTCGCACTTCGGGCAGACCCAGAGCGCCTGCTCCACCGCCTTGCGGAAGAGCGTCTCCCCGCAGGCGGGGCAGCGCATCCAGAGCCCCTCGGGCACCGCCTTCTTCGGCCTGACCGGCGCTTCGGAGCCGTCCCACGTCCGCGCCCCCGCGACCTCAGCCGCAGGAACCGGCGCCGCGGGGAGCGGCGCCGCGGGAGCGCGCCGCGCGGCTTCGGAGGGCGAGGCGGGTGGGCTCGGCGGGAGCGCGACCGGGGCGATCGATCCCGACGCCGCCGGTCCCGTCCCCCCGAGCGCCGGAGGGTCCGAGGCCGAGCGCGACTCCGGCACAGGCTGGGAGCTCGGGAGGCTCGTCATGAGGGCGAGTATAAGTGCGGGCCGGAACGCACGGACCTGCGGCGGAGCGCCGGGCGGCGCGGGCGACGGCGGACGTCGGCGTCGATCCTCGATCGCCGATGAGCCCCGCGCCGGCCGAACCGGCACCGGCGAGGGCGCCGCTGCGACCGCGTGCGGCGTTCGAGCTGCCCGAGCTGCCGGGCGTTCCCTCTCCGCGCGACGGAGCGCTCGGGCGCGTCGCCCCTCACGCGATCGCTTCAGCCGCCGCGCGGAGGAGCTCCTCGGAGTCGCCCGGAAGCAGGTACTCCTCGACGCGCGGCCGTCCCTCGATCTGCCGCCAGAGCTCGTTCGCGGGGCGCCGCGCCAGCGCACAGCGGACGATTCCCAGCGCGAGCGGATGAAGCACCGCCGCGAAGGTCTTCCCGCGATGCCGGCGGCACGCCTCCGCGAGCGCCGTGAGGATCCGTTCCTGCGCGCCGGCGAGCGGCTCCCCGTCCGGGGGGACGAGCGACATCGGCTCGTCCTCCCACTGCCGGTGGCGGGTCGGAAAGCGCTCGCGGACCTCCGCGATCGTGAGGCCCGTGAAGAGGCCAAGGTCCGGCTCGGCGAGCGCCTCGGCGCGGCGCGGTCGTCCGCCGAGCGCGCGCGCGACGATCGCGGCGCTCTCCGAAGCAGCCTCGTCGGGCGGATGCAGGACGACCGTGGCCGCGCCCGCGATGGCGCCGCGGGGCGCGCCGCAGGCGACGTTGAGCTGCGCCAGCGCCGACTCGAGCGTCGCCCGACCCTCGGCGCTGAGCGGAATGTCCGCCTGTCCCTGGAGTCGGGCGTCGCGCTGCCAGAGCGAGTCGCCGCAGCGCGCGAGCCAGAGCGTGGTGACGTCGATCGGCATCGAAACGGTCGAGGGAGGGCGGGGACGCGGCGACGCGTCCGTCAGGACCGGCCGCAGGGATCCAGCGTACGGCAAGCCGGCGCCCGCGGGCGGAACCGAGTCCCGCGCAGCGGTCGCCCAAGGCAGGCGCCGGAGGCTCTCCACCGATCCGCTCCCCCGCAGCCCGAGCGACTTCCGCCACCGGCCGCTCGCGCATCCGTGATCCGGTCGCTCGTCGCGGCCCCTGCGGACGCCCTGCGCGACGCCTCGCCGTCGACCGAGACAGGCGGTGAGCAAACTCACCGGATGCGGGCGGAATCCCTCATGGCGCGCTCGTGCTGCCGTGAAGTCCGCGAATGACCTCGGCGTAGGCGCGCACGATCGCGGCATCGGGCGTCTCGCCGCGCGGACGCGCACCGAAGATCGCGCTGGCCGCGACGAGGACATCGCACCCTGCGGCGCGTGCGGCGGGCGCCGTCTCCGGCGAGACTCCCCCATCGATCTGAAGTCGCTGGGTCGGCGCGAGTCGGAGGTGGATCGCGCGGGCCTTCTCGAGAACGGCCTCGATGAAGCGCTGTCCCGAGAAGCCCGGATGGACGCTCATCACAAGGATGAGATCGAACTCGGAAAGATGCGGAAGCACCCGTTCGACCGGCGTCTCCGGATTGAGCGCCAGCCCGGCAAGCATTCCCGCCCGGCGGACCTCAGCGCCGATCTCCGCCGGATCCGCCACGACCTCGACGTGGACCGTGAGGAGGTCCGCGCCCGCCTCACGGAACGGCGCGACGAAGCGGTCCGGCCGCTCGATCATGAGATGCACGTCGAGGAACGCCCTCGGCAGCGCCCGGCGCAGGCTTGCGCAGAGCGCCGGCCCCATCGTGAGGTTGGGGACGAAGTGGCCGTCCATCACGTCCAGGTGCAGCGCATCCGCGCCCGCGTCGATGGCGGCGCGCGACTCCTGCCCGAGCGCGGCGAAGTCCGCCGACAGGATCGAGGCGGAGACAAGCGGCGTGCGGGCGGGAGCCCGGTAGAGATCGAGCCTGCTCACGGTGCGTGAAAACGCGGGGTCGGAGGCGCCGTCCGGGTGCGATCGGCAGCCGGGAAGCGCCGCGGCGTGCGGCGCGACCGGGGAGGAGCGTCGCGTCGCGATCGGCGCGCCGGGCATCGCGGCGCGCGAGCGCTCGAAGGACCGCCGCCGCGGCGGGGATCGCCGGAGTCGCGGCCGTCAGTTCGAACGCGCCGCAGCCCGCTCGGCGACGTTTCGGTAGCGGTCAAGGGTGCGGCGGTACTCGAGCTTGTCCTCTGGAACGGCGAGCATCCATGCCTGCATCTGATTCTCGATCGCCGCATCGAGATCGCCCATGTGGAACTGGACCAGTGCGAGCGTCGCGAAGACCTCCGGCTGGCCTTCGGCGGCGACGTTCTTGATCGCTTGGGCGAGCGCCAGCGCCTGCGGGTAGAGCCGCTTCGCATCGGTGTACTTCGGATTGCTGACGAGATCCTCGGCGATCACAATCATCGCGGTCGGATCGGTCGCGTACAGGTCCGCAAGGGCCTTCACGTACGCCTGCGCGGCCGCGGCGTTCTGCTCCTCCGCGAGGACGATCTCGAGACGGCGCTGCGCGATGAAGACGAAGAGGCTCGGGTCGGTCGCGATCACCCGGTCGAGGTGGCCGTACGCCTCGCTCCAGTTGCGGATGCGGGCGGCGCGTTCCGCCGCCTCGATCGCCGGGAGGGCGGCCGCGTACTTCTTCGGATCCCAACGGTTGGCCACCGCGAGGCGCACGATCATCTCGAAATCCGGATCCAGCGGATTGCCGATGTGGACCACCCGGCCGTTCCGGTCGACGATGAACGCGGCGGGAATCACCTTCTGTCCCGCGGCTTCCATCCAGGCGCGGGAGGTCGCCTTGTCGCGATCGGCCGCGACGTGGTAGGACATCCGGTCTCCCCACTCCTGAACGAACCGGTCGACGGTTTCGGCCGGCTCGTCGGAGATGCCGATCACGACGAGCCCCTTCGACGCGAAGCGCTTCGCGAGGGAGTTCAGGTGGGGGATCGACTGCTTGCAGGGGCCGCACCAGGTCGCCCAGAACTCGATGATGTAGACCTTGCCGGACTCGATCTTGACCGGCGGCCCGTTGAACCACTTCCGCACGTCGAGACCCGGGGCCGCCTTGCCGACATCGAGCCGGGGCTGCTGCGCGGTTGCGGCTGCGGTGACCAGCAGGCTCGCGATGACGCCAACGAGTATCGACGACAGGCGGGAGATCATGGTGACTCCAGAAGAAAGGGTGCAGGCATTCGTTGCGCCGAAGCGCGGAGGCGAACGAGGGGGCTGCGACGGGCCGGCGAACGCGCTGGGCACCGACGAAGGCCGCAGCTCCGCCGACGGCCCGACTGGCGATCGGAGGAGCGATCAGGCGGTTCTTCGGGTCGGCGAACGGCCGGCGAGGAACGCGCGAACGATCAGCCGAAAATGTAGGCACCGGCGCGGCCGATGACCTGCGACGCCGCCGATCCTGACCCGCTGGACGCGACGCGCCTCCTCTTCCCGGCAGATAGACGCACCCCGCGGCGCCGTGTTCCGGACGGCCGGTTCTCTTCCGTTCCCCGGGTCCCCGCGCTGGCGGTCCCCACTGCCGGAGTTCCCGCTGGCTCGTCGGGCGCCCGCACCGGGTCGCTCCGAGGCGGTCACACCTGATCGAGCACCTTGAGGCTCTCGAACTCCCTGCCCTCGAGCAGCTCGAGGCTCGCCCCGCCGCCGGTGGAGACGTGGGAGAACTGATCGGCGAGCCCGAACGACTCCACCGCCGCCGCGGTGTCGCCGCCGCCGATGATCGTCGTCGCACCGCGCTGCGTCTGGCGCGCGATGACCTCCGCGATGAGCCGTGTTCCGGCATCGAAGGGGCGCGTCTCGAAGGCTCCCAGCGGTCCGTTCCAGACGATCGTGCCCGCCTCGCGCAAGGGCTCCGCAAAGCGGATCACCGAGCGCGGGCCGATGTCGAGCCCCATCCAGCCGTCCTCGATCTGCTCGTCGAAGACCTTGACCGGCGTCCCTTCCGCGAGCTCCTTCCCGCAGACGTGGTCGATCGGCAGCATCCCCTTGGTCGGGCTCTCCGCGAGTCGCTGGATCATCGCGTGGGCGTCCTTGACCTTGCCCTCCTCCACGCGACTCGAGCCCACTCGCCGCCCCAGCGCCTTGAGAAAGGTGTACGCCATCGCGCCGCCGACAAGGATGAAGTCGACGCGGTCGATGCAGTGCTCGATCACGCCGATCTTGTCGGAGACCTTGGCACCCCCGAGGACGACCGCGACGGGGCGCTTGGCATGCGCGACGGCGTCGCGGAGGTAGTTGACCTCCTTCGCCATCAGCGGGCCCATCACCCGCGGCTTCGGGGCCATCGCCTTCGGCACTGCGACCATCGACGCGTCGGGCCGATGAGCGGTGCCGAAGGCGTCGTTGCAGTAGATGTCTCCGTACGCCGCGAGCTTCGCCGCGAAGGCCGGGTCGCCCCGCTTCTCGCCGCCGTGGAAGCGCAGGTTCTCGAGCAGGAGGACCTCGCCCGGCCGAAGCGCCGCGACCGCCGCAGCCGCGGCCGCGTCGACGCAGTCGGCGCTCGGAAAGCTCACCTTCGCGGCCGGTCGCAGCTCGGCCAGCCGCGCCGCGACGGGTCGCAGCGAGTACTTCTCCTCGACGCCCGTCCCTTCCGGCCGGCCGAGGTGGCTGATGAGGACCACCGACCCGCCGCGCGAGAGCACGGAGTCGATGGCGGGCAGCGCCGCGACGATGCGGAGGTCATCGGCGACCGCGCCCTTCTCCAGAGGAACGTTGAAGTCCACGCGCATGAGGACGCGCTTCCCGGATACGTCGACGCGATCGAGGGTCTGGATGGCCATGGCTGGGAGCGGATGGTACTCGCGAGACGATCGCGTATCGTGCTCCTCGAGTCGCCCGTTGCGCTCCCCGTCCGCGTCGCCCGACTCCGGTCACCGCCATGAGCACCATCCGAGTCCTCGTCGGCACCCGCAAGGGTGCGTTCATTCTCACCTCCGACGGCGCCCGCGAGCGCTGGCGCGTCGATGGTCCGCACTTTGCGGGCTGGGAGATGTACCACCTCAAGGGCTCGCCCGTGGATCCGGATCGGATCTATGCCTCGCAGTCGACCGGCTGGCATGGCCAGATGATGCAGCGCTCCGACGACGGCGGGAGGACGTGGGCCCCGGTCGGGAACACCTTCGCCTACGAGGGCGAGGCGGGAACCCACCAGTGGTACGACGGCACCCCGCATCCCTGGGAGTTCAAGCGTGTCTGGCACGTCGAGCCCGCGCTCGACGACCCGGACACGGTCTACGCGGGCGTCGAGGATGCGGCGCTGTTCAGGACGACCGACGGCGGGAAGACGTGGAAGGAACTCCCGGGCCTCCGCACCCACGGCACCGGGTCCCAGTGGCAGCCCGGCGCGGGCGGGCTCGGACTGCACACCATCCTGATCGACCCGACCGACCCGAAGCGCATGTACGTCGCGATCTCCGCCGCGGGCGCGTTCCGCACCGAGGACGGCGGGACGACGTGGACTCCGATCAACCGGGGGCTGCGTTCGGAGTACATCCCCGACCCGACCGCCGAGGTCGGGCACTGCGTCCACCGGATCGCGCTGCACCCCGCGCGGCCCGGCGTCCTCTTCATGCAGAAGCACTGGGACGTGATGCGGAGCGACGACGCCGGAAACTCGTGGCGCGAGGTGAGCGGAAACCTCCCCAGCGACTTCGGCTTCCCCATCGATGTCCACGCCCACGAACCGGAGACGATCTACGTCGTGCCGATCAAGAGCGACTCGGAGCACTTTCCGCCGGAGGGGAAGCTCCGCGTCTATCGCAGCCGCAGCGGCGGGGACGAGTGGGAGGCGCTGACGGAGGGGCTCCCGCAGCAGGACTGCTATGTGAACATCCTCCGCGACGCGATGGCCGTCGACCTGCTCGACCCCTGCGGCGTCTACTTCGGGACGACCGGAGGGCAGGTCTACATGTCGCCTGATGGCGGCGACCGATGGCGGCCGATCGTCCGCGATCTCCCCGCCGTGCTCTCCGTGGAAGTCCAGACGCTCCGCGCATGAGCGACGAGCGCGCGATCCGCGTCCGGATGCCGCACCATCTGCGCACCATCTCGGGCGTGGAGGGCGAGGTGATCGTCCGGGTCGAAGCCGGCGCGGGGGGAGCGGTGACCCAGCGGTCGATCCTCGATGCGCTGGAAGCGGCGCATCCTGCCCTCGTCGGCACCATCCGCGATCAGGCTTCCGGGCGGCGCCGTCCCTTCATCCGCTTCTTCGCCTGCCGGCGCGATCTCTCGCACGACGCCCCCGATGCGCCAGTGCCGGAGGAGGTCGCCCGCGGCGACGAGCCGTTCCTGGTGGTCGGGGCGATCGCCGGGGGATGAGCGGATTGCACCGCTCCGCAGGAGGCGTTCCATTGCCATCTCACATTTCTTGCTTGGGGGATCACGGCTCCCCGGAGGGCGCTTGCACGTTCTGCGACCGCTCCTCCCGATCGTCCGGCACCCCAGCCGGGCCCACATCTCTCAGCCCTGATCAGGCTCGCCGTCTGCTTCTCGATCGGTGCAGCAGCGGCGGTGGTCATCCGCGACCGCACGATCGCGGGAAACTCGCCTGCGGCGATCCCCGCAGACCTCGACGGCATCGGCACGGTCGTCGGCGCCCGTCTGGGGCTGCTGCTCGGGAGCTGGGGCTGAGCTGCGAAGACTGGGGGATCGCGTCTCGGGCATGGGCCGCGACGCGCGCTGCGCATCCATGAACGTGACAGAATCAGCGCTCGGCAGACTGCTCGGACGCGGCGATGAACCCGACCCCATTCCCCACCATCGTCCTCGTCGGTCCGACCGCCGGCGGCAAGACGCGGCTGGCGATCGAGCTCGCCCGCCGTCTGCCCGGCGGCGGCGTCTGCATCGCGGCGGACTCGATGCAGGTCTACCGCGGCATGACCATCGGCACCGCGAAGCCGACGCCCGACGAGCGCAGCCTCGCCGAGCACCGGCTGATCGACGTGGCCGAGACCGAGGATGACGGCTTCACCGTCGAGCGCTGGCTGCGGATGGCGCGGGCTGCCATCGACGAGATCCGGGCGGCGCAGCGCTGGCCCATCGTCGTCGGCGGAACCAACCTCTACGTCAAGGCCCTCCTTGACGGTCTCTTCGAAGGCCCCCCCGCCGACGAGGCCCTGCGCAGCGCGCTCGAGCCGGTGAGCGCGGCCGATCTGCGGGCGGAGCTCGAGCGGGTCGATCCTGCTTCGGCCGCGCGCATCCACCCGGCGGATCGGCGACGGACCATCCGCGCGATCGAGGTCCACCGCTTGACCGGACGGCCGCTGAGCGCCCATCAGGTGCAATGGGATCGCGGCCGCCTCGGTGCCGCGATCGGCCCGGCGCTGATCGTCGGACTGGAGTGGCCGGTCGAGGCGATCAACCGCCGGATCAACGACCGCGTCCGGGCGATGATCGACGCCGGCCTGGTCGAGGAGGTCGCGGAGCTTCACGCCGCCGGACGGCTGGGCACGCAGGCCCGTGCCGCCCTCGGCTACGCCCAGATCGTCGACCACCTCGAAGGCCGCTGCACGCTCGAGGAGGCGATCGAAGCGACCAAGATCGCCTCGCGCCGCTACGCCAAGCAGCAGCGGACGTGGCTCAAGCGCTTCCGCGCTGTCCCGGGGGTTCCGTCGAGGTTCTTTCCCGGCGGCGAAGAACCCGAAACGCTTGCGGAGGCGGCCGTGGAGTGGATCCTGGGGGCGCGCAGCGAGGCAGAGGATGCGGGAGCGCCGGTCAGCGCAGAGCCGGGCGAAGGAGCGCCGGAACGGGCGGAGGCGCGCGGGAGGGCTGGAGAGTCCGACGGGCGTGCGGCGGCCTCGAGCAACGACGGATGACCAGTCGGCGGTGACGGAGGCGGTGCGTGGAGCGTGGACGCCTCGTCCACGCCGGCCGGTGAGTCGGCCTGCTGCGGAGTCGGGAGGCTCCCGAAGCGCGCCTTCGACCCCGCGGCGCGCGCCAACCCCGCCGCGGTGATGGGCATCGTCATGATGGTGGTTTCAGGACCACGATCTTTACACTCCTTCTTGACCCGATCGGCGTTCCCCTCCTACCCCTGCCCTTCGCGCATGGCCACTCGGAAGCCTCCAGCCTCGTCCACGAGCCGCGGGACCAGCCCGTCGGCGGCCGCTGGCAGCACCTCCGGTGCGGCTTCGAGCGGCAACGGTGCACGAGGTTCCGCGTCGGCCGGAGCGGCGTCGCGCCGGGCGGCGACAAAGAAGGCTCCGCCCAAGAGGGCCGCGTCGCCCAAGGCCCCATCGGGGAGCGCGGCGCGCGGGCCGGGGGCTCGCCATCTCGTCATCGTCGAGAGCCCGGCGAAGGCCAAGACGATCAACAAGTTCCTCGGCCCGGACTTCACCGTCCTCGCCAGCGTCGGACATGTCCGCGACCTGCCGGAGCGGGCGCCGAAGGGCTCGAAGCAGCCGGTGCCGGGCGTCGATCTCGAGCATCGCTTCGCGCCGACCTACGAGGTCCTGCCCGACAAGAAGAAGACGATGTCCGAGCTCCGCAAGGCCGCAAAGGCCGCGGAGGACGTCTGGTTCGCGACCGACCTTGACCGCGAGGGCGAGGCGATCGCATGGCATCTCGCGGAGGAGCTGGGGATTCCTGCGGAGAGCGCGAAGCGCGTGATCTTCAACGCGATCACGCGGGCGGAGATCCTGCGGGCCTTCGAGCAGCCGCATGCGATCGATCTCTACAAGGTCAACGCCCAGCAGGCGCGGCGCATCCTCGACCGCATCGTCGGCTACCAGGTCTCGCCGCTGCTCTGGAGGAAGGTCGCCCGCGGGCTCTCCGCAGGTCGCGTCCAGTCGGTCGCGGTGCGGCTGATCGTCGAGCGCGAGCGCGAGATCGCGGCCTTCGTCCCCGAGGAGTTCTGGCGCGTGCCCGTCCGGCTGACGCCGAAGCTGGAGGAGGCCGCGGCGCTGGCGAGGGCGTGGGAGGAGTTCGTCGGCAGCGGCCGCTCCGAATCGCCTGGACGAGGCGCTCCGAGCGGCGCCATCGACGGGGCGGCAGACGCCCGTTCCGAAGACGGACAGCCCGACGCAGCCGCGCCCGACGACAGCCCGAGCCGCGCCGACGCGGGCCCCTCGCAGAAGGCGCAGTCCGCATGGATCGCCCAGCGCGGCGCCATCGAGGCCGAACTGGTCGAGCTGGACGGAACACGATTCGATCTCCGGCGGAGCGAAGGCTCGCCGAACGATGCCCTCGACTCCCGCGTGCGCCAGGTCGCCGAGGCGGTCGGCCTCGTCGACGTGCGCTTCGCGGTCACCGACGACGATCGCGCCAAGGGCCCGGCGCGGAGGCGGATCGCGGTCGCCGGCCGTCTCGATCCGGCGACCCGCTATCGGGTCGGTTCGGTCGAGACGCGACGGACGCTCGCCCGGCCGACCGCTCCCTTCATCACGTCCTCGCTCCAGGTCGCCGCCTCGACGGCGCTGGGCTTCGGCGCCGACCGGACGATGCGCGTCGCGCAGCGGCTCTACGAGGGCGTGGAGCTCAGGGGCCAGGGCGCCGTGGGCCTCATCACCTACATGCGGACGGACTCGACGCACCTCAGCGGCGAGGCCATCCGCGACGCGCGGACGTTCATCGAGCGGTCGTATGGGGCGCGCTATCTCCCGGAGAAGCCCAACTTCTACGGCAGCTCCAACAAGCAGGCCCAGGAGGCGCACGAGGCGATCCGGCCCACCGACGCGGCGCGCACGCCGGAGTCGCTTCGCGGGCTCCTCGGCGAGGACGAGTGGAAGCTCTACCGCCTCATCTGGGGGCGCTTCGTCGCCTGCCAGATGACCCCGGCCGAGTGGGATGCAACGACGATCCGCTTCGAGCGGAGCGATCGGCCGACCGGCGCCGTGCTCCGCGCCGGCGGACGGGTGCTCGTCTTCGACGGCTGGTACCGCGCCGCGGGCGCCCCCGCCTCCGCAGACGATCCGACGCTGCCGCCGACGAAGGAGGGAGATCTCGCGGCCCCCTTCTCGATCGAGCCGCAGCAGCGCTTCACCCAGCCGCCGCCGCGCTACTCCGAGGCTTCCCTGGTCAAGAAGCTCGAGGAGGAGGGGATCGGCCGTCCCTCGACCTACGCCTCGATCATCCGCGTGATCCAGGACCGCGGATACGTCGAGCAGGTCGGTCGGCGCTTCCATGCGTCGGATCTGGGCACCGTCGTCACCGACAAGCTCATCGAGGGCTTCCCGCAGCTCATGGACGTGGGCTACACCCGCGAGCTGGAGCTCGAGCTCGACAAGATCGAGGAGGCGCACACCGACTGGACCGAGATGCTCTCCCGCTTCTACGGCCCCTTCTCCGACGCGCTCGACCACGCGATGGAGAACATGTCGCACGCGAAGGCGGAGATCGAGCCGGCGCCCTACGCCTGCCCGAAGTGCGGGCGGCGCACGGCCTACCGCTTCGGGCGCAACGGCCGCTTCCTCTCGTGCAGCGGGTATCCCGAGTGCGACTACGCGGCGCCGATCGACCGCGAGGGCCGCCCGATCCTGCCGGAGTCGGTGGACCTGATCTGCCCGGAGGATGGTTCGGCCATGATCCTGCGGACCGGACGCTTCGGTCCCTTCGTCGCCAGCGTCAACTATCCGCAGGTCCGCTTCGTGGTGAACGTGGACCGCAAGGGCGCCCTCAAGCTTCCCTCCCCCCCGCCGCTGGTGGTCGAGGAGCTGCGCTGCGAGAAGTGCCAGAAGCCGATGAACCTCCGGCCGGGCAAGCGCGGTCCCTGGCTGGGGTGCTCCGGCTTCCCGAAGTGCCGCGGGCGGATGGCGTGGACCAAGCTCGATGACGCCGCGCGGGCGCGCCTCGAGAAAGCCCTTGCGGCGCACGAGCAGGCGCACCCGCAGGTCGTGCTCCGTCGCCGCGACGGGAGCATCGTCCCCGACGGCACGCCGATCGCCGGTCTCGTCCTCCCCGGCGGCGTGCAGGAACTGGCGATCCACGCCGACGCGGACGCGGCGATGTCGAAGGCGTAGCCCGATCGCAGACCGGCGGGTCGTCCGCGCGGATCGGCCGGTCGGGAGGGACGCACCAGCCGCCGCCGGTTGGAGCGGCGCGGCCCGGGAGGGCGACTCACCGACTCGGCGGCTCACCCCCCCTCCCCGGGCCCGCCGGAGAAGAGGGGGCGTCGTCGCGTCGCAGCGCCGCGGAGGCGCGATCACCCAGCGCAGCGGCCCCAGGCGCCGAGGAGCAGCGAGAGATCGCCGGAGCCGACCGTGCCGTCGCCATCGAGGTCAAGCCACGCGACGGATTCGCCCCAGAGCGAGAGCAGCAGCGCGAGATCGGCATCGTCGACGACGCCATCCTGGTTGATGTCGGCGTCGCACTGTTCGATCAGGCATCCTTCCTCTGCGACGGAGTAGGTTCCGTCGACGAGGACTGCAAGCGCTTGCTCGAGATCCCCGACTCCATCCGGCAGCTCGATCGAGCCGACGAGCACCGCATTGCCTCCCGCGCCGAGCGAGATGACCGCGGAGGCCTCCGAGAGGGCGCTGAAGTCGAGCACGCCTCCATCGGCCGCCTCGAGACAGGCGAGTTCATCCGCCTCGATCTCGATGCCGTCGAGGAACTCGATCACGGCGGGTGCTTCCGCATCGCCGACGGCCCGTGCATTGACCCTCTTCCCCGTGATCGGCGCCGCGAGCGCGATCTGCCGGCCGTTCAGGATGACCGACCCGGCGGGGCTTCCCTGCCCGCCGTTGAACGGGGCGAGCTGCCTGCACGCGTCCTTGGCGAAGATCAGGACGTCCCCGCCCGGCCGGTCGTTGCCCTTGCCACCGGCGAATGGGCCATCGTTGCGGACTTCGCCCGCATCGACCACGACGGTGCCCCCGGTTCGGCCTGCGCCGCCGACGACCTCGCCGTCGTTCCGCACTTCGCGCTTGGCGAACAGGAGCACGCCGCCGCCAGTGCCGCCGTTGGCCGCCGAGGGCGCAGTGCCGGTCCGGCCCCCCTTGACCCTTCCGTCGGAACCGATCTGCACACTCTCGTTTCTCGAGTACGCGACCACGGAGCCGCCGAGACCGCCAGAGCACCCTTGTCCACCCTCGATCAGGCAGTCCATCGTGACGAGGCCGTCGGCGACGATCACGACAGCCCCGCCGTCGACCTTGTCGGGAACGACAGGAGACCCGCCACCGCCACCCTCGATCCTGCCGGTCCCCAGAGCGACCTCGCGCCCCAGCAGCAAGACGTCGCCGCCCGGACCGGGAGGCACCGAAGGTCCATCTCGATCCGGCCCCAGGCCGGCGATCGACTCATCCGCGCCTTCGCCTGCTCGGATGCTGAATCCGCCATCCAGAGACGAGACCGAGTCCTCCGCCGACCACAGGAGGACCGATCCGCCCTTGATCGGCGTGTAGGTCCTCGGCCGGATGGCGTCCGCGCCCTTGATCTCCACGCCCTCGCCAAGCCGAATCTCCTGCGTCGCCTGAATGAGGATCTCGATCGGCATCTCGCGGCGCTGCGCGGGAGCGTTCGGCGGCTGGACGCTCCGCGCGGTGAGCGTGGGCCTCGGGGCCCCGCCGGCCCGCTTCTCGAACCGAATCGACCGTACGCGCTTGGGGGCGAACGTCCACCCCGATTGATCGGCCACGCTGTCGCGCGTGATCACGATCGTCGGCGCGTTCCCGGGCACCTCCACCAAGTGATGCTCGGCGGGCACTTTGTTGAGCGACCAGTTCCGCGGCTCCTCCCATGCGTTGCCGGCGAATCCGCCCCGCCAGACGTTCAAGATCGGATCGGCGGAGAGGGCCTGCATCGAGAGCGAAGCGGCGAGCAGCGTGACGGCGAATCGGGCGGGTCTGAGCATCGGTCGATCTCCTGGCGTCGGGTGACGAGAGGGCGGGCGCGACGCGCCGGGACGCTCCCGGGCGCCGCCGCCGCCAACTACGCGCCCGCCCGCCCTTCCTGACACGGCGCCGGCCGTTGCCAGTAGACTCCGCCCCCTATGAGCCACGGCGCACCTGCGGCGATCGGACTCCGGCTGTCGGTGATGATGTTCCTCCAGTTCTTCATCTGGGGGGCGTGGTACGTCACCACCAACAACTACATGAGCGCCCACGGGCTGAGCTCGGTGATCGCGTGGGCATACACCGTCGGGCCGATCGCAGCGATCGTCTCGCCGTTCTTTCTGGGGATGGTCGCCGACCGCTTCTTCGCCTCCGAGCGCATCCTCAGCGCCCTGCACATCGCCGGCGGCGTCTTCATCATGCTCGCGCCGACGATGGCGAAGTACCAGTGGGGCTGGGCGCCGACGGAAGGGCCGCTGGCCTTTCTCCGCGAGGGACCGTTCCTCGGCATCCTCCTGCTGCACATGCTCTGCTACATGCCGACCTTGGCGCTGACCAACACGGTCGCGTTCCACTCGATGCACAAGCCGGAGAAGCAGTTCCCGCTGGTGCGCGTCTGGGGGACGATCGGCTGGATCGTCGCCGGGCTCCTCATCAGCCGGCTCGGCGTCGACCGCGCCGACAGCTTCATCCTCGGCGACCCCGACTCGGGGGGTTTCCATCTCGCCCTCGGCCAGTATCACCTTGCCGGGCTCGCGGGGCTCCTGCTGGGGGTCTACAGCCTCAGCCTCCCGCACACGCCGCCGCCGCTCCGTGGCAAGGCGTTCCGCGCCCGGGACGCGCTGGGGCTCGATGCGCTCTCGATGCTGCGCAGTCGCTCCTTCGCGGTCTTCATCATCTGCTCATTCCTCCTCTGCATCCCGCTGGCGGCGTACTACGCGTTCACCAACGGCTTCATCGAGGACCGCGGCGTCACCGCCGTCGGCGCCGCGATGTCGCGCGGGCAGATGTCGGAGATCCTCTTCATGCTGGTCATGCCAGCCTGCTTCGCGGTGCTCGGGGTGAAGTGGATGCTCGCGGTGGGCATGCTGGCGTGGGTCGTCCGCTACCTGCTCTTCGCCTGGGGAGCGGAGTTGCCGACGGCGGAGCATGGCGCGTTCATGACGTTCCTGACCGGCGATGCCGCGATGCTCCTGCCGATCTTCATCGGCATCCTGCTCCACGGCATCTGCTACGACTTCTTCTTCGTCACCGGCTTCATCTACGTCGATCGGGAGGCTCCGGCGGCGATCCGCGCCTCCGCCCAGGGGTTCCTCGTCCTGGTGACGCAGGGGCTCGGGATGCTGATCGGCGCCCAGGTCGCGGGCGCCCTGCACTCCGGCCTCGTCGCCACCGATGATCCCTCGTGGCGCACGTTCTGGCTCGTGCCCGCGATCTTCGCCCTGGTGATCCTGATCTTCTTCGTGGTTCTCTTCCGCGCCCCGCGCCGACCGCAGAACGCCTGAGCCGCGCGCGGGGCATCCGCCGCCGGCGCGCTCGGCGCGCGCCCTGACGCCGATGGGAGAGGTCCTCTGAAGGCTCGCACCGACGCAGGAGCGCGCTCCGACCGCTCCACCGAGATCGCCCGCATGCAGGCCGGCATCCACGAAGGGACCGCGGCCGACCGCGGCGCCGACGCCGCCGTCTCGGCCGCCGCGAACCGCCCCGGGCCGGCCGGAGCACGGGCGTGGCCGCCTCCGAGCACGCCTCCGGAACTGCGCGCGGCGCTGGGCGAGGCCGCCCGCCCCGGCGCGCTCGCGATCCTCCACGCGGTCGCGGCGGTGGCGATCTTCGCGGCGACACCTCTGGGAAAGGCTCCTGCGAACATCGCCTTTGCTGCCCTTGTCGCCGCGTGGCTCATCCGCCTGCCCGGGACGCTCGCGATCAACGCCGCCCTGCTGCGGCTTCCGCTCGTCTGGGCCGCCATCGCCTGGCTCGCCTGGGCGTCGCTCTCCGGACTCTGGTCCCCGGACCGGGATCAATGGGCGGATCAGATGGGAGCGCTGCGAGCGCTGCTGCTCGTGCCTGCGATCGTCGCGACACCCCCGCGCTGGAGGCTCTGGGTCGCGGCGCTTCTGCTGGGCGTGAACGCGATCAACGTCGTGCAGGTGCTCCAGGAAGCGGAGCTGCTGCCGCTGAACCCGCGCAATCCCCGCCGCCATGCGGCCTACGGGCTCCACCCGGGGCACTTCTCGACGTGGTGCGGGATCGCCGTCGTGCTGAGCTTCGGCGCGATGGCTCAGCTCCGAGGGCGCGCGCGCTGGGTTCTCGCAGGCAGCGCGGCGCTGGCGCTCGCGGGCATGGCCATCGCGGCCGGTCGCGGGGCGATCCTCGGGCTCGTCGTCGCGCTCCCGATCTTCGCGGCCCTCGCGTGGCGCCTGCACGGTGGATCCGCGCTGCGGCGCTCGATCGGGCCGATGGCGGCGATCGCCGCGGTGGCGCTTCCCCTCGGACTCGCCGCCTTTGCCCTGCGCGGCGGGCTCGACGGCATCCGCGGGCAGATCGCCCAGCTCCGCCAGGTGAGCTCCGGCGGGGATGTCACCGGCGCCATCGGGCAGCGTCGCCTCTGGTACGTTGCGGCCATCGAGCTCTCCCGCGAGCATCCGGCTCGCGGGGGCGGGCTCGGCTTCTTCAATGCGCGGCTCGCGGACGCGCCGTCGATCCGCGCCGCGATGGAGGAGGGGACGGCCGCAGGGCGAAGCCCGGCGCTGCTCGCCCACGTCCTCGATGCCGCCCACCCGCACTCGACGCCGCTGCACGCGCTGGTCGACCTCGGCGCCGTCGGCGTCGCGATCGCCGCAGCGCTTGCCCTGACGATCCTGGCGACCGCCTTCGCCGCCGCGCGGTGCTCTCCGCTGGGGGTGGCCATCTTCGCGGCGACGATCCTCTGGATGGTCGCGTCGGTCTTCGAGTCGCTGCATCTCAGCGGCACGATGACGACGGCGCTGGCCCTGCTGGTGGCGATGTCGATCGCGAGCCTGCTCGCCCGGCGCAGCCGCGTGGCGGTCGCGGGCTGATCCGCGCTCGGTCCGCTCCTCCTGCCGCGGCAGCCGACCGAACGGCCCGCTCCCGCGTTGCGGAGGATGGACGCGGCCCGTCTCGGACGTGATCCGCGCTCGCTGAACCGCATCGGCGCCGTGGCTACGCTCCGCCGCCCCCACCGATGAGTCCGGCGATGCGTCCATCGGTGCGTCGGGTGGGGCTCCCCGCGGCCTGGCCCCCCGCTCCTCACCATGTGCGGCATCGCAGGCTTCCTCGACCCCGATCGCAGTCTCGCCGAGACCGGCGCGGCGAGCGCCGCGCTCCGGGCGATGACCGACTGCCTCGCGCACCGCGGGCCGGACGACGAAGGCGGCTGGATCGATCCCTCAGCGGGCATCGCCCTCGGGCATCGGCGGCTCGCGATCGTCGAGCTCTCGGAGAGCGGGCGGCAGCCGATGCACTCCGCCTCGGGCCGCTACACGCTGGTCTTCAACGGGGAGATCTACAACTTCGAGCGCCTCCGCGCCGAGCTGCCCCGTCCGGTGGCGTGGCGCGGCCGGTCCGACACCGAGGTGCTGCTCGCCGCCATCGAGGCGTGGGGACTCGAGGAGGCGCTCCGCCGCAGCATCGGCATGTTCGCGCTGGCGCTCTGGGACTCACGGTCGCGCACGCTCTCCCTCGCCCGCGATCGCGTCGGCAAGAAGCCGCTCTGCTACGGCTGGCTCCCGGCAACCCGCGAGCGCGGGCGGCTCTTCGCCTTCGCGAGCGAACTCGGCGCGGTTCGCAGGCTTCCCGGGTTCGATCCGGCGATCGACCCGGCGGCGCTGGCGAGCTATCTGCGGTTCCTCTACGTCCCCGCCCCGTTCACGGTTCATCCGGGAATCCACAAGCTCGAGCCGGGCGCGATCGCGACCCTGCGGCTCGATGACGCAGCGGGCGCGGCCTGCGCGGCGCCGACCCTCCATCGCTTCTGGAACGCGGATGACGTCGCCCTCGCCGCGGCCGCTCGCCCCTTCGACGGCTCCCCGGAGGAGGCCGTCGACCAGCTCGAGCGACTGCTCGCGGACGCGGTGACGCTGCGGATGATCGCCGACGTTCCGCTGGGCGGCTTCCTCTCCGGAGGGATCGACTCCTCGGTGGTCGTCGCGCTGATGCAGTCGGTCGCGTCAAGGCCGGTGCGGACGTTCACGATCGGCTTTCGCGAAGCGGAGTACGACGAGGCGCGGCACGCCGCCGAGGTCGCCCGGCACCTCGGGACCGATCACACCGAGCTGACGCTGACGGCCGCGGAGGCGCTCGCGATCGTCCCGGAGATCGCGCGGCGCTGGGACGAGCCCTTCGCCGACGCATCGCAGGTGCCGACGTTCCTCGTCGCCCAGCTCGCCCGCAGGCACGTCACCGTCGCCCTCAGCGGCGACGGAGGGGACGAGCTCTTCGGCGGCTACAACCGCTACGCGTGGGCGCGGCGGATCTGGCGCAGCGTCTCGTGGATGCCGCACGGCGCCCGTCGGGCGCTTGGCGCCGCCGCCCGGAGCGTCCCGCCGCGCTGCTGGGATCGCGCCGCCCGCGCCGTCGGCGCCGTCGCCGGGCGGCACCGCGTGCCTCCGGGAGCCGGGAGCAAGATGCACAAGCTCGCGGCGCTGGTCGAGAGCCCCGACGTCGGCTCGCTGTACGCGCGGCTGGTCTCCGCGGAGATGCACCCCGAGCGGCTCGTTCCCGGGGCCGTCGAGGCGCCGAGCATCCTCGCCCGGCGGGATCCGCGCTTCGAGCGGCTCGCCCCCGCGGCGCGGATGATGCACATGGACTTCGGCTCCTACCTCGTCGACGACATCATGGTGAAGGTCGACCGCGCCACGATGGCGGTGGCCCTGGAGTCGCGGGCGCCGCTGCTCGATCATCGCATCGTCGAGTTCGCGTGGAGCCTTCCGATGTCGATCCGGATGAAGGACGGCATCGGCAAGTGGCCGCTGCGGTCGCTCCTCGCGCGGCACGTGCCGCCGGCCCTGACCGAACGGCCCAAGCAGGGCTTCGGAGTTCCCATCGCGGAGTGGCTCGGCCGCGAGCTGCGCCCGTGGGCGGAGGACCTCCTCTCGGAGCGCTCGCTCCGCGCCGACGGGCTCCTCGACGCCGCAGCGGTGCGCTCGCTCTGGGCGCAGTACCTCGGCGGCGCGACGACGCGCTGGCCAGCGCTCTGGGGGGTGCTCATGTACCGCTCGTGGCGCGCGGGCCTCGCCTGACGCCCCCCCGCGCGCTTCGACTCACCGTCGGCGGCGGCGCGGTCTCGTCACGGGTCGGATCGCTCGACGGGAACGTCAGGGAAGACGAATCGTCCACCCCAGATGCGGGACCACTCCGGCCGCTGACGGCTGGCGAGAAACCAGTCCGGCGTGAGCCGCACGACAAGGTGATCCGCCCGGGAGTGGAGTCGCGCGTTCGATCTGACCGTCACGGTCCGCACGGAGCCCGGACTCGGAGACTCCTCCGGGGCGAAGAGGAACGTGCCGATCGGAACCTGACTGAGGCTCGTGCTTCCGACCGAGACGCTGTACGCGACCGGCACGTCGCGGGGCCCGCGCACATCGACATCGACTTCAGTCGACTCGTCGCCGCGCGGCCCGAGGCGCCTGACCCGCACGGCGATGATCTCGAAGTTGCCGAGTCCCCCGAAGAGCGCCGGGTGGACCACTCCGGCGTCGCTCGCAGGTTCGATGTCGATGGTGAACGGCACCTCGTGCATGCGCTCTCGAATCGGATCGACGATCGCGTGCCAGCCGGCGTCGCTGGTCCATCGGCTCCCGCCGGCCCCCCACAGTCCGTCGTCCGCCGCATCGAGCGGCTCGTGGGCGCCGCCGGGGCGGTGCATCACTCCGACGGCGCTGGACAAGTGCATGTCGAACCCTCGGCGTTCCACCACGATGAGCGACATGGCGACCGGGCCAGGCCCCGCCATCGGCGCGAACCTGAGCTCCGACGCACCGCTTGACTCGGCCCTGATTCCCGAGCTTCCGCTGCCGCCGCTGCCGGCAGAACCCGGCCAGACCGGAACGAGGTCTCCGTCCCGGTCATCGACGCGCACGCCGAGAACCCGAAACTGCGTCTCGACGCCGCGGATGCACTTCAGCGACCAGTTGAGCTTCAGGGACATCCGTTCTCCCTGCTTCGCCGGCGAGGTCGCCGTCACGGCGAGCGTCGGCTCCGGAAACAGTGCGTCGACGACGGCCCATCGCGCGGCCTGGGCGGAGTCGCGCCGCTCCAGAAGAGAGCTGAGCGAGTTGCTCCACGGCCTGAAACCGAAACTCCCATCGGCCAGCGCGTGAGGGAGATCCGCGACGATCACTTCAAGGATGGCCGACTCAGCGGCTTCCGAAAGCGTTCCGCGCAGGAGCCGACTGTGCATGGCGGACCACGCCCGGCCATCCGCAGGGTTCCGCCTGAGGTCGGCGAGAAGCCAGCTCGTCGGTCGCAGCGCGTCCCAGTTGGGCGTGACGAGCGATCGAAGGCACATCGGCGCGATCGCGATGATCATGAGGGCCGCGGCGATCGCGGCTCGAGCACGGTGAAGCTGAAATCGCGACCTCTGCACCGCGCCAGGCGTCCGAAGATCAGCCCCGCACTCCGGGCACGCCCCCGATCGCTCGGAGTCGCGACCGATCAGGGGATACCGGCAGGCGCCGCATCGAGGCGGAGTGCGCGTCGGCTGCGTCGGGGTCGCGAGGATCATCACGACGATTCCGGCGACGAAGAAGACCAGTGAAAGTGCCGCCACCCAGAGCTCTCCCGTCCTGCCGTCAGGCGCCTCGACCGGATCAGCGGCGCCGAGCGGCGCCGCGACCGCCGACCATATGCCCGGGCCGGGTGCACGCTGCCGGTCCGTGCCCCCATTGACCTGTGCCCCCATTGACCTGTGCCCCCATTGACATGGCTCGGCGCACTCCGCACTTCCGCATTCCGCGCTCCGCCCAACAGCGCTCGCGCGCGCCATCCCTACACTCCCCGCTCGCCATGAGCCATCCGTCAGAGCCCACATCGACGCACTCGAAGACCGCCGACGCCGGCTCGGCCCCCGGCACGGCCGCGACCCCGGCCACGACCCCGGGCACGGGGGGCGATTCCGCTCGCGAGCACCAGCGCGACTTCCGCCGCCGCCCCACGCGGCAGGTGATCGTCGGGGACGATCGCGTCGGGCGGGTCGCCATCGGCGGCGATGCGCCGGTCGCGGTCCAGACGATGACCGCCGGCTTCACGCACGACATCGACGCCTGCGTCGCGGAGATCGACCGCTACGCCGAGGCCGGAGCGGACATCGTCCGCGTCGCGGTTCCCGAGCGCAAGGACACCGACGCGCTGCGCGAGATCATCCCGCAGGTCCGCGTGCCGATCGTCGCGGATGTCCACTTTCACTACAAGCGGGCGCTCGAGGCGATCGAGGCGGGAGTCCACAAGATCCGCCTGAACCCCGGCAACATCTCCGACCGCGACCAGGTCAACGCCGTCATCGACGCCTGCCGCGAGCGCGGCATCCCGATCCGCGTCGGGGTCAACGAGGGCTCGATCATCGAGCGCCGCGACAAGCAGCGGCGCATGGAGGAGCTGGGGAAGTACTTCGCGGGCCACCACAGCGGCCACCTGCTCGCGATCATGATCGCCAAGCTCGAGGAGTACCTGGAGATCTTCTGGGCCCGCGACTTCCACGATGTCGTCATCAGCGCGAAGTCGATGGATGCCCGGCTCGTGATCGACGCCTACCGCGAGATCTCCGCCCGCTTCGACTACCCGCTGCACCTCGGCGTCACCCACGCCGGCCCGAAGTCCACCGGCGCGGTGCGCAGCGTCGTCGCCCTCGGCACGCTGCTCGCGGAGGGGATCGGCGACACCATCCGCATCAGCTACGCGAGCGATCACGTCGACGAGGTGAAGGACGGCCTCGAGATCCTCTGGTCGCTGGGGCTGCGCGAGCGGCGCGGCGCGGAGCTGATCGCCTGCCCGACGTGCGGACGGATCCAGGTCGATCTGTTCACGCTGGTGCAGGAGGTCAACCGGACGCTCGAGAAGGAGATCACCCTGCCCATGAAGGTCGCGGTGATGGGCTGCATCGTGAACGGTCCCGGCGAGGCGGAGGGGGCCGACGTGGCGGTCTTCGCGGGCGACCGGCGCGGGATCATCTACGTGCAGGGGGAGAAGGTGGCGAACGTCTCCGAGGAGGAGATCCTCCCGAGGCTCCTCGAGGAGTGCCGCGCCTTCGAAGCCAAGGTCCGCCGCGGGGATGCCAGGCTCGGCGAGAAGGTCGTCGAGATCATCCCGCCCGATCCGATCGGAGAACTCGGCAGCGGCGCCGCGAGGATCGCGGCGGGGCTCGTGGAGCAGGTGACCGTGGGGGCGAGCGACCCGAGGCGGAGCTGACCCGCGTTCGGCGGCACCCGTCGCCGCATGCCGGGCCGACGCCCCCGGCGGCGCGACGTCCGAGGGCGAACCGGGCTGCCGGCGCCGCTCCCCGATGCGGATCCTGCCCATCGTGCGGCCGCATCGCTCCGGGGGTGGGCGCCCCGAGCCGCCGGTTCGGCAAAAAGAACTAAGTTCCCATCACTCAAGGACTTCCCGCCGCGACCCAGGCTCGTTATGCTCGTCGTCGGCCGCTCGACGGCGGGGTGGAGGCCGGATCGGGCCCTGACCATCCCGCGAGAGCACCCTGATCAGCGTCTGATCAATCCCCGCTCGCCATCGGATCGCCCGTTCGCACGATCCAGCGTCCAACGTTCCGCGGAGCACCGCCGCGCGTTCCTCCGACGATCCGCCACCGGAGACACCTCGATGAACCACCCCGCCGCCTCGCTGCGCCCCGCCTCCAGAAGGGCCTTCACGCTCGTGGAGATGATGGTCACCGTCGGGATCATCGCGCTGCTGCTCGGCATCCTGCTCGTCGGGCTCCGCAGCGCGCTCGGCAGCGGCAACCGCACGCGCGAGATCAGCAACCTTCGGCAGCTCTACTACGCGTGGCAGATGTACTCGACGTCCAACGCCGAGCAGATTCTCCCGGGGCGCATCGACGAGAACGTGCAGCAGCTCTGGCGCGTCAAGTGGCGCGACGCCCGCGGCAATGACGTCCCCCGGTCCGACGCGGTCGACTATCCGTGGCGGCTTGCCGCCTACACCGAATTCTCCTGGGAGATCTTCGCGGGCTACCGCCCCGATCCGATCGAGGAGCTTGCGGAGGTGCCGGTGGCGACTGTCGCGCGGGAGCCCGCCTTCGGCTACAACTCGATCTACGTCGGCGGCGAGTGGACCGCGACCTCGCCCACCGGTCCCGCGCGGCTTCGCTTCGACTCGATCGCGCAGCCGGGCTTCAACAACCTCGTCGCCCGGACGCAGGGAGCGATTCTCCGCCCCGATCAGCAGGTGATCTTCGCCGCCTCGACGCGGCGCACGCCGGGGCTCTACAAGGGCGCCGGCTACGAATTGGCGCCCGGCGCCTCCGGCGTGCGACCGCCCTTCGTCGCGGAGCAGGCCGTCTGGCGGCTCGGCCTCGGCGGAGATCCCAACATCGAGGTCGTCGTGACCGGCGATGTGCCGTTCACCCGGTACGGTCAGGCGGTCGCGACGCTGCTTGGCGACGGCTCGGCGCAGCCGCTCTCTCTCGGGGAGCTCAGCGACATGCGCCGCTGGAGCAACCAGGCCGACACGCGCGGCTGGACGCATCCGGCCGAGTGAGCCCCGTTTCGCGGCGCGAGCGTGCGCGCGGTCAGTCCATCGGAGCCGCTTCGCGGCGTTCCTCGCGGTTGCTCCGCTCGCGCGCCGACGGAGCGTTCAACTGCGCCCGGATCTGCCTGCGAAGCTGGGCGAGTTGGCGCGGCGTCATCCCGGCGCGGGCAAGGTCCGCCTCGATCGCGGTGATCCACTCGACGGCCACCGCGCGATAGCCGAGCTGCGTCTCGAGCCGCTCGACGAGGTCCGGCAGGTGCGCGGCGCCGTAGAAGATCGCCACCCGGAGGGCGCCTGCATCCGGCGCGCTCCGATCGAGATCCTGAGTGAGCTGCGCGAGCGCGTCGACGGCGACCTGGTTGCGCTCGTCGATCAGGACCGCGACCGCGCCCGCCTCGACCGCGCCGCTTGCGAGGATCGCCGCGGGATCGGCGAGGATCTCGACCATGATCGCCTTGATGGCCTCGCGGATTCCTCCGCCGAGCAGTCCGTCGGCGAAGCGCACCAGCCGGAGCATGAGCTTCGCCACCGCCGCCGGAAGCGAGTTCCCCGCGAGCGTCTCCACGAGCGTGAACTGCTCCACGCCATGGCGGGCCAGCGCCGCGTTGAACTCGTCCATGGTCATGTCGGCGACGTGCCAGCCCGGCCGGTCGTAGTCGATCGAGCGGATCTGATCGGCGAGGCCCAGCGCCGCGGCAAGCTGCGCCTGAAGGCCTTCGTCCTCGTCGCTTGCGGCGCCCCGTGCCGGAGCGCGCACTCCGGCGCGCGGGACGACGACGAGATCCGCCGCCTCGCCTTCGCCTCCGGGAAGACCATCGGCGCCGAGGGAGCGCAGCTCGAAGCGCCGTGCGCCCGCATCGGCTCCGTCATCATCGAGCCAGACCACCGTGATCGGATGTCCCCATGCATCCTGCGCCAGCGCGCGGACGATCGCGGGAAGCCGCGAGTCCAGCGGCCCCACCGCCTCGGCGAGGGCGGCCAGATCGCGGGGCGGCGCGGGCATCTCCCCGGCCTCCTGCCCGGTCGCTGCGGCGATCGTTTCGGGGCCCTCCGCCCGGTCGGTCGCGCGACGCGGATCCCGGAGCAGCCGGCCCGCCTCCGCGCCTCGCCGCGGCGACTCCTCGTGATCGCGATCGACGCGCTCGAGCAGATCCGCGAGCAGGGACATCGATGCCCGGGTGCTTGCGCGGCGGCTCCGCAGGTCGTCTCCTCCCGGCGGCCGCGACCCGGCGGGCATGACGGACTCGTAGAGGACGACATCGTGCGCGCCGAGGAGCGCATCGATCCGGCGGTACATCGAGGGCTCGCCGACATGGGCGACGCCGACGACCGAAAGCTCTGGAAGGCCCGGGGCCTGCATCGTGAAGGTCGCCACGTCGAGGGCGGTGCGGGTCGGTCCGGCTTCGCGACGGCGCAAGGCTGGGAGGCCCGCGGTCGCTGCCCCGTCGCGCGCGCCGCGCCGTCGAGCCTCGAAGCCCGGCGTCGCGACGACGCGGCGGGCACCGTCGGGTCCCCGGCGCCGCTCGCCGACCGCTGGAGGGCGACCGCCGCGTTCCTCCTCTTCGAAGGCGATCTGGGCTTCGAGGCGCAGCTCCCGAGGGCGCAGCCCGCGGGCGGGATCGCGCTCCGCGGGCCCTTCCGCGAGCGCAAGTCCGGGAGGCCCGAGCACCGTCAGCGCCGTCGAGAGCGCATCCGCGTCGGCGGCGCTCGGGGCGAAGACGGTCACCGTGCTGCGGCTGGTCATGGCAGCGCCCGTTCGCGGGTCGGTCACGTGGGAGTGCCGCACGCCATCCTGGTCCACGAACTGCTCCGCGTCGCCGCTGATCGCCACCGCGCCCTCGACGAGCGGAACGCCGCCGAGCCCCGGGAGCGCCACGCTCCACGCCGTGGCACCGGGCGGCGGGGCGCCAGCGCCGACGGCGCTTCCGAAGTCCACCAAGGCCCGCGAGAGGCCGCGCTCCCTGAGCGCATCGAGGACGAGGTCGACCGCGAGTCCCTTGCCGATCCCGCCGAGATCAAGACGCATGCCCGCGTCGGTCAGCCGCGCCGAGGCCCCCGCGCTCGGCCGCGAATCCACCGCGAGGTCGGGAGTGCCGGAGCGCCCCTGCGTCGGCGCCAGGATCTCGAGCTTGCGCCAGTCGACCAGCGCCGCTGCCCGGGCGAGCGCCGCGGGATCGGGGAGCTCCCCCTTCGCCCGCGCCTCCCGCCACAGCGCCGTCACCGGACCGATCGTCGGATCGAACGCACCATCGGTCCGCTCGGCCCAGTCGCGCGCCGCGCTGAGCGCAAGGAGGAGCTCGCGTGAGATCGGCTGCGCAGGTCCTCCGGCCGCGCGGTCCAGGGCGCGGAGCTCGCTTGCGTCGCGCCAGTCACTCCACGACGATTCCAGCCGCTCGACGAGATCGAAGACCTCGGCGACGGCGGCGGCGACCGTCTCCTCGATTCTCGGTCCAGCCTCGGCGCCATCCGCCGGATGAACCACGATCCGCAGCCGAGTTCCCATCGCAATCCGGCTATATTCGAACGGCCCGGGCTGTGACGGGCCCGGCGAACCTGCGGAGCCGGACGAGCCTGCCAATCCTGCCGAGATCGCTGCGACCGAGGGCGCATCGACGGCGCAGGCGGCCGTCGCGACGCCCCGGAGCAGCGGCACCGCGAGTGCGATGGCGCTCGCGAGGGCCAGCCGGGCGAAGCCTGGCTCGCGGAGTCGACGAGATGCTCCGCCCGAACGCCGCCGCAAAGCTCCGCTCAACGTCAAGGTCAGAGTCCCCCGCGAACTTCCAGACCCGATCGGCGCACGTCTCATGACCGACCATAGGAAGCGTCTCTCGGCGATCTGTCCTCATCGCCGCCTCGCCGTCGCGCGGCGCCGCGTCGCCGGCGCCGCGTTCATCCGGACGGCGGCGCTTGCGCTCGCGCTGCCGGTGGTCATCGCGGCGGGTCCGCGCGCAGCGGCGACGTCCCAGCGCGCCGGAGAGGGTGCGGAGAGCGCCGCGTCGAAGGGCGCCGCCGACGGCCTCTCGCGGCGGACGATCCGCGTCCCAGGAACCACGGTCTCCTTTGAGCTGCGGCTCGTTCCCGCGGCGCCCCCAGCCGAGGACGTCGCGGATGATCCGCCGCCCCCCCTCTTCGTCGGCGCCACGGAGGTGACGTGGGACCTCTACGACATCTTCGTCTACCGCCTCGACGAGCCGCAGGGTGACGGCCGCGCCGACGCGATCGCGCGGCCGAGCAAGCCCTACGTTCCCCCCGATCGCGGCTTCGGACATGCGGGGTTTCCCGCGATGGGCATGACCCATCGCGCTGCGGAGCGCTTCTGCGAGTGGCTGAGCGCGGTCACCGGCGAGCGCTTCCGGCTGCCCTCAGAAGCCGAGTGGGAGCACTTCGCGCTCGCGGGCGACCCGGGGGACTTCGCGTGCGAGAGCGAACCTGGCTGCCTCGACGGGATCGCGTGGTTCCTGGAGAACAGCGCCGGGACGACCCGGCCCGTCGCGACCAAGGCAGCGAACCGCTGGGGGCTCTTCGACGTGCACGGCAACGTCGCCGAGTGGGTGACGAGTTCCTCGGGCGGTCGCCCGATCGCGAAGGGCGGCTCCTATCTCGACCCCGGCGAGCAGCTCGCTGCCGGAGCCTCCCTCCGTCAGAAGTCGACCTGGAACGCCAGCGATCCGCAGATTCCCAAGAGCGAGTGGTGGCTTGCGGATTGCTCCTTCGTCGGGTTTCGGGTCGTGATGGAGTCTTCGGGGTCGGCGCCCTCGAAGGAGCGGCGCGACGGGATCGCCGCGCCGGAGGCGCCGGGCGGGGCCTCCGGCACTCCGACCGAGTCAGGAACCCGGTGAGGCGCCGATGCGTCCGACGGCTCCGGCGCGCAGCCGACGGACATGCGCGCAGGCGCAGGAGCGCCCCTTGAGACCGGCCCATCAGGCACCCCGATGAAGACTCTCCACGGCACCAACCCCTCCGGCGGCGCACCGATCACGCGCCGTGACTTTCTCGCCGCCACCGCGCTGGGCGCAGCGGTCTCGCCGCTCGCGGGCCCGATCGGCGCCTCGACGCTCGCCCGCGGCGCGCTCGCCTCGCCGCACCCGATCGCTTCGCCGCGCCGCCGACCTCTCTCGACGCTGCGCGTCGGGCTGGTCGGCTGCGGCGGGCGCGGCGCCGGCGCGGCGATCCAGGCCCTCGGCGCCGACCCGGACGCCGTCCTCTGGGCGGTCGCCGAGGCGGTCCCGGACCGCCTCGACGGCGGGCTCGCACGGCTCGAAGCCGCCCTCCGCGACCGCGACGACGACGCGGGCGACGAGAGCTTCTCGCGCCGTCTCGACGTGCCGCGGCAGCGCCGCTTCGTCGGGCTCGAGAGCCACCGCGAACTGCTCGAGAGCGGCGTCGACGTCGTCCTCCTCTGCACGCCCCCGGTCTTCCGGCCGCGGCAGCTCGCCGACGCAGTCGAGGCCGGGAAGCACGTCTTCTGCGAGAAGCCCGTCGCCATCGACGGCCCCGGCGTGCGGAGCGCTCTCGCCTCGGCGCGGCTGGCGAAGGAGCAGGGCCTGGCGCTCGTCTCCGGCTTCTGCTGGCGCTACAGCGCCCGGGAGCGCGAGACGTACGGGCGCATCCACGACGGCGCCATCGGAGATCTCGTCGCGGTCTACACGACGTACAACGCCACCGGCTGGATCGAGCCGCGCCCGCGGCGGCCGGAGTGGAGTGACATGGAGTTCCAGCTTCGCAACTGGCACTACTTCAACTTCATCAGCGGCGATCACATCGTCGAGCAGGCGGTCCACGCCATCGACAAGATCCACTGGGCCTTCAACGACATCCGTAGCGCCGGCGACGGCGCCCCGTCGCGCCTCCCGCTCCGCGTCGTCGCCGTGGGCGGCCGCCAGACGCGCCCCGCCCTCCCCGAGACGGGCAACGTCTTCGACCACTTCGCCCTCGCATACGAGTACGACGGCGGCGTCCGCGCGTTCCACATGTGCCGGCACTGGCCCAACTCCCCCTCGGACAATTCCGACTTTCTCATGGGCACGCTGGGAACGGCGACGATCAACGGCTGGACCGACACCCATGTCATCACCGGCCCGAACGCGTGGCGCAGCTCCTCGCCGCGCAACGACATGTACCAGCAGGAGCACGACGACCTCTTCGCCTCCATCCGCAGCGGCGCGCCGATCAACGACGGGGTCGCGATGGCCGAGAGCACGCTGATGGCGGTGATGGGCCGGATGGCGGCGTACACCGGTCAGGCGGTGACGTGGGAGCAGGCGCTCGGGTCGCGCGAGGACCTCCTGCCGCCGCGCTGGGAGTGGGGCGACCGTCCGGTCCCGCCGGTCGCCGTTCCCGGGACGACGCCGCTGATCTGACGCTCCGTCGCGCCACGCCCCCGGCGGGCCACGCCCGGAGCCCGCGCCCGACGTCGAGGCGATGCAAGTCGATCGACGTCGAGGTCCGCCCTCCGGAGCCGTGGACGACACAGCCGCAGCTCCTCGGCGGTGCCGCCCGCCCTCCGCCGCCCAATCGGATCGACTCCTTCGCCGGCCGGCCTCCCGCACGCCATCCCCTCCCTCCGCATCATGAAGAGCCAGAGCCGCCCCATCCCCCGTCGCACGTTTCTTGCCTCGGCCGCAGCGCTTGCGGTCGCCCCGGCAGCCTTGGCGGCAGCGCGCCGCCCAGCCCTCTCATCGATCAACGTCGGGGTGATCGGCTGCGGCGGTCGCGGGACCGGCGCCGCGATGGACGCGCTCAACGCCAACCCGGCGACGCGCATCGTCGGGCTTGCGGACCTGGTGCCGGATCGCCTCGCATCGAGCCGCCGGCACCTCGTCGGCGAGGAGGAGTTCGCGGGGCGCGTCGCCCTCGCCGACGATCACTGCCTCACCGGTTTCGACGCCTATCGCCGGCTGCTCGACCGCCCCGAGATCGATGCCGTGATCATCGCCGGGCCGCCGGGGTTTCGGCCTGCGCAGATCGAGGCCGCCGTCGACGCGGGCAAGCACGTCTTCGCGGAGAAGCCGGTCGCGGTCGATCCCGTCGGCGTCCGCCGCGTGATCGCGGCCGCCGAGAAGGCCGATCGCGAGGGCCTCTGCATCGTCGCGGGCACGCAGCGCCGCCACGAGGCCAGCTACCTCGAGGCGATGCGCCGCATCCGCGGCGAGCGCCACGCGGCCTCGGGCCCCGATCAGTCGGGCGTCGGCGAGGAGGGCGCCCTGGGCCGCATCGTCTCCGCACGCTGCTACTGGAATCAGGGAGGTCTCTGGGTGCATGCGCGCCGCCCCGAGTACACCGACATGGAGTGGCAGTGCCGCAACTGGCTCTACTTCACGTGGCTGAGCGGCGACCACATCGTCGAGCAGCACATCCACAACCTCGACGTGATCAACTGGGCGCTCGGCGCGGTGCCGCTGCGCTGCACCGGCGTCGGCGGGCGGCAGGTGCGCACCGGACCGGAGTACGGCAACATCTACGACCACTTCGGACTCGAGTTCGAGTATCCCGGCGGCGTCAGCGTCCTGAGCATGTGCCGCCAGATCGACGGCACCCCCCCGCGCGTCGAGGAGGTGATCGTCGGCACCCGCGGCGTCGCCACGCTCCGCCCCGGGTTCGCCCGCATCGATGGGGCCGGCTCCTCCGCACCCGACGCGAACGCCGGCGGCGGGAGCTCCGGCGAGCCCTGGCGCTACTCCGGCCCGAACCCGAGCCCCTATGTGCAGGAGCATGTGGCGCTCTTCTCCGCGATCGCCGAGGGACGGCGCGTCAACGAAGGTCGCCGCGTCGCCGAGAGCACCCTGACCGCCATCATGGGCCGCACCGCGGCCTACACCGGCCAGAGCGTCACGTGGGCGCAGATGGTCGCCAGCGAACAGGACCTGACGCCCCCGCGGCTCGCATTCGGCGACCTCCCCGTCGCGGAGGTCGCCATGCCGGGGCGGACCAAGGTGATCTGACGCGCGAACGCGACTCCGCCGGCGCGGGCGCTCCGCGGCGGCGACGGGCTCTCCGCACACCGGGTGGCTGCGGGGTCCGCGGGTGTCCGCAGGTCGCCCCGCCACCTCACCGCAGGGGCGCCAACGCCAGCAGCGTCTGGTCATCGGCGCGCGCGGCGCGGCTGGAGAACTCCGAGACCGCTCCGAGGATGGCATCGAGCGCCGCTTCCGGGTGCGGCGGCGCGGCACCGAGGACCAAAGCGAGCCGGTCGACTCCGAAGAGGCGCCCCGCATCGTCGCGGGCTTCGGAGATGCCGTCGGTGTAGGCGACGACGAGTTCCCCCGGCGCGAGCGCGGTGGAGGCCTCTTCGTAAGACGTCTCCCGCTCGATCGCGAGCGGGAGCCCCCCCGCAGCGTCGAGGGCGCGCACCCGGCCGTCGAGTCCGCGCCGGAGCGGCGCGGGGTGGCCCGCGGTGGCGTGGTCGAGGCGGCGCTCGGACGGATTCCAGCGGGCCGCGAAGGCCGTGATGAAGTTGCCTCCGATCGGCCTGCGCGAGAGCTCTTCGTTCAGGACCGCGAGCGCCTCGGCGGGCCCCGGCGCCGTCGCGGGATCGCGCCATGACTCGCGCCCGTGCAGGACCGCGTGGAGCATCGCCACGACCGTCGCCGCGCCGGCTCCATGTCCGGAGACGTCGGCGACGATCGCCAGCGCCGTGCCATCCGGCAGCGGAAGCACGTCGTAGTAGTCGCCGCCCGCGCGGCGGCTGGTGAGGTAGCGCGCCGCGATGCCGAGGCCCGGGATGCGCGGGATCGGCTGGGGCAGGAGGGACCGCTGGACAGCGGCGACATCCTCGAACTCGCGTTCGAGGGCCGCGTTCAGCGAACGGACCTCGTCCAGCAGCGAGAGCCGCGAGGCCGCGCCCACGATCAGGTTCCCGGTGAGCAGCGCGTCCTCGAGCGACTGGTCGTCGAAGGCGCCCGGCTCGGGGCGGAAGTAGAAGCTCCAGTGGTGGACCGCGCCGTCGAGGAAGATCGGCAGCGCCACCGCGCTGCGCAGCCTCGGCGCGAGATCGCCGAGGACGGGATCTCCGCCGAGCCGGAGATCGTCGAAGCGCCGGGGCACACCGCCTTCGATCGTCGAACCGATGAAGCCGCCGCGCAGGACCTCGGAGAGCGACGTCGAGTTCGCCCCGTCGATCCGCTGCCGGCCGGCGACCAGCGCCGGGATGTCCGCGTAGCGCGCCACGCGATAGGCGCCGCCGTCGAGCCCATGCACCACGGCGCGGACCATCACGTCGATGCGGTGCAGGACGAGATACCCCTGCGCGAACGCGCGCATCGCCGCCGCCGAGGAGGGCGAGCGGCTGACCATCTCGAGCATCCGAAGCTGAAGCGCCACCCGCTCGGGCGTGCGTGCGGAGCCATCGGCGCGATCGGGAGTCGCCTGGTTCATGTCACGGTTGCTTCTTCGCCGCCGGTCCATCCGGCGCGGGCCGCCTTCGCGGGCTCATCCGCGATGCGCTGCCCGCGCCTGAGCGGGCTCGCCGCCCCATCGAGATCGATCACATCGAGATCGATCAGCCTGGACAGCCGTCCCACGACGCGAGGAGGAGGCCGAGATCGCCCGCGTCGACGATCCCGCTCTCGTCGAGATCGGCGAGCGGATCGCTCGTCGCCCACGCCGCGAGGAGCAGCCCGAGATCCGCGGCGTCGACGGTGCCGCTGCCATCGAGATCGCCTGGACAGGGCGTCACGACCGCCAGAAGCTGGGCCGTCGCCATGTCGAGCTTCGCCTTGGCCGCTTCGATCTCCGCGATCGACTGCGCCTGGAGCGCGAGGAACTGCGCGGGCGGGAACGTCGGCGAGCTGAGCTGGACGATCGCCGCTGCGACCGTCGAGACGGTCTCCTGGGCCTGCGCGAGCTTTGCCGATGCCCGCGCCACGATCGGCGCGGGCGGACAGGCTTCCCCGGGATCGCCGGCGGCGGCGATGGCGGAGTGAGCTTCCGAGATCGCCGCCGAGCATTGCGCGAGGTCGTTGGTCGCCTCGAGCACCAGCAGGATCTTCGTCGTCGTCGACTGGCCCGGCGCGAGCGCCGTCAGCGGAACGATCGCCTGCGCAGCCTCGGCGGAGGCGACCGCAGCGTGCCCGGCCGCGATCGGGCAGCTCGCAGCGACAGCGCCGGATGCCGCGGCGAGCCCGCCGAGGAGGACCGCGACCCGGCAGGCGAAGCGCGAAAGCGCGCCCCCGACTCGCGAGTCCGGCGAGTCCAGCGAGCCCGGCGTCGGCGCCGAGCGGATCGGTCGTTCGGTTGGTCTGTCGGTCGGTCGGTCGGGGCTCATGCGCGCTTCCTCGCCGCGTGACCCTCCTGGGCCGCAGCGATGATGACCTCCAGCCTTCCCAGGGACCGCTCGCCCTGGGCGCGGAAGATCATGAAGGGAAAGAGGGTGAGAATGGCGATGAGCAGCCCCGCAGCGGTCGTGATCAGCGCCTCCGCGATGCCGCCGGAGACCATGCGCGGGTCCGTCAGGGCGCTCTGCTCGCCGATGAGCTGGAACGACCGGATGATGCCGGTCACCGTCCCGAGGATGCCGACCATCGGCGCCGCCGTGATGATCGTCGAGAGCGTCCCCATGAACCGGTCGATCCTCGGCCGCTGGGCCTCGACCGCCTCGATCGCGACCGCGTCGGAGGCGCCATCGTCGAGAAGCCGGGCCGCGACGCGTCCGTAGATCGTCCCGTCTCCGCGAAGCAGCTTCTCGACCGCAGGGCGGTCTCCCGAGCGCAGGGCGGCGGCAAGCCGCGCGATGCGACCCGCGCCGCCGCGCCGATGAAGCAGGATCCAGAACGTCGCCCGCTCGATCACCAGCGCGAGGCTCGTCACGCTGAGAAGCGCAAGCGGCCACATGAGCAGGCCGCCGCGGTCCATCACGGTCCAGAAGAGCTCCAGCGGCGACGCGCCGTCCAGGGGAGGCATGGGTCGCGGATCGTACTCGGAAGCCAACGATCGCCGAGCGCGCTCGGCGGAGGCCGGAAACGCGGTCCCGAGAGCGGCCCGCCGGGCGCCCTTCGACGGTGAGCGCGCCGACGCGGACCGACCCCGACGAACCTCGTCGCGCCGGCGCCCCCGGCCCTCCGCCACCAGCCGCCGCTGCCGCGACGTTACAATCCGCCTCACGTGAACCAGACCGCAACGGAGTCCTACCTCGACACCATCGCGCCGATCGTCGCCGACGCCGATCGCTGGCTCGTCGAGACGCTCGGTGCGGTCGAGCTTCCGGATCGTCTGCGGGCGGCCGCCGGGCATGCGGTCCTCGTCGGCGGCAAGCGCCTTCGCCCGCTCCTGGCGATCCTCTGCTGCGAGGCGGCCGGAGGAGCGCGGGAGGATGCCCGCCCGGCCGCGGTCGCCATCGAGCTGGTGCACGCCTTCAGCCTCGTCCACGACGATCTCCCGGCGCTCGACAACGACGCCCTGCGGCGCGGCGAGCCGACGGTCCACGTCAAGTTCGGCGAGGCGATGGCGATCCTCGCGGGCGACGTGCTGCTCTCGATCGCGTTCGAGGTCGCGGCGGGGGCGGGCGACCGGCTCTGCGGCGATCTCGCCTCGGCGACCACTCGGATGATCAGCGGTCAGGTCCTGGACACGCTCGGCGGCTTCGACGTCGACGAGCGCGACGCCGAGGCGCGCCTGCACCGCATCCATCGCGAGAAGACCGGCGCCCTGCTCGTCGCGGCGTGCCGCATGGGCGCCCGCTGCGCCGGCGCCGACGAGCGGGTGATCGCGGCCGTGAGCAGTTACGGAGAGCACATCGGGCTGATGTTCCAGATCGTCGACGACCTGCTCGACGTGACCCAGTCGACGGAGCACCTCGGGAAGGCCGCCAACAAGGACGAGTCGGCCGGAAAGCTGACCTTCCCCGCCGTACATGGCATCGAGCACTCCCGCCGCGCGGTCGCCCGGCTCCATGCGGCGGCGATCGAGGCCCTCGGCCCGCTCGGCTCCGCAGCCCGTCCTTTGAAGGATCTGGCAGCCTACATGGCCGTCCGAACGCGCTAGTGCTACCCTCCCCCTTCGTTTCAAGATCCCCCGCTTCAAACGTCGAGCAGACCGCGCCGAACGAAGTCCTGGCCGGATTCACCGAGTCCGTTTCGTTCGGGCCCACCCTGGTTCCGCTCGCCGGAGCCGCCACGGACGGGCGGCTTCGCAGCCTCGCCGGCTCGGGAAGTTCCGCCACCGCGCCCGCAGCCGCGACCATCGCCTCCACCGCAGGAGCAGCACCCGCATGATGCACGCCGGTGAACCCCGGATCCTCCCCGCGATCGCCTCGCCGGCAGACCTCCGCGCCCTTCCGATCGCAGAGCTTCCGGCGCTCGCCGCCGAGATCCGCGGAGCGATCTGCGAACAGGTCTCGCGCAGCGGAGGACACCTGGCCCCGAACCTCGGCGTCGTCGAGCTCACGATCGCCCTCCACTACGTCTTCGACTTCGGACGCGACCGGCTGCTCTTCGACGTCGGGCACCAGTGCTACCCCCACAAGCTCCTCACCGGGCGGCTCCCGCTGCTCGGCAAGCTGCGCCAGCGCGGCGGCATGGCCGGCTTTCCGGAGCCGCGCGAGAGCGCGTACGACCTCTTCTCGGTCGGCCACGCCGGAACCGGGATCTCCACGGCGGTGGGCATGGCCCGGGGCGACCTGCTCAACGGCGAGGGCTGGTCGCACGAGAACCCCGAGGGACGGCGCGTGGCGACCCTGATCGGAGACGCCTCGATCGTCAACGGCGTCGCGATGGAGGGGCTCAACGCCGCGGGGACGCTCAGGCGGCAGTTCCTCGTCGTGCTCAACGACAACGGCATGAGCATCGCCAAGCCGCAAGGCGCGGTCGCGAGCTACTTCGATCGGGTCCGCCTGAGCCAGAGCTACGCCGAGTTCAAGCGGGCGGCGAAGGACCTCGCGCGGCGGGTGCCGGGGGGCGAAGCGCTGGCCGAGATGTACCACCGCCTCGGAGAGATGAGCAAGGCGATGCTCTCCGAGGATGCGTGGTTCGAGAAGTTCGGCCTGGTCACCGTCGGCCCGATCGACGGCCATGATCTGCCGACGCTGATCGACTTCCTCAACGAAGCGAAGCACGTCGATCGCCCGCTGGTGCTCCACGTCAAGACGATCAAGGGAAAGGGGTTCCAGCCTGCGGAGGGCGACTCCTGCACCTTCCACTCCCCCGCCGCCTTCAGCGTCCGGATGCAGGAGGAAGGCTGTCGCGTGGAGCTGCGGAAGTCAGGCAGGAGCTTCACCGCGGCCTTCGGCGAGATCCTCGGCGAGATGATGGCCGAGGATCCGCGGATCGTCACGTGCACGGCAGCGATGCCCGACGGAACCGGGCTTTCGCGCGTGCTCGATCGATTCCCCGAGCGGGCGTGGGACACGGGCATCTGCGAGAGCCACGCCTTGGACATGATGGCCGGACTGGCAAAGACCGGCTGGAAGCCCTTCTTCGCGGTCTATTCGACCTTTCTCCAGCGCGCCTTCGACCAGGCGTTCCAGGAGGTCGCGCTTCAAGGCCTCGCGGTGCGGCTGTGCCTCGACCGCGCCGGGCTCGTCGGCGGCGACGGCGCCGTGCACCACGGCTTCTGCGACGTCGCCCTGCTGGCGACGCTGCCGCGGGCCGCGATCACCGCGGCGATGGACGAGCCTTCGCTCCGCGCAGCCCTGCGGTTCATGGCCGACTACGACGCCGGGCTGAGCGCGGTCCGCTATCCCCGGGACTCGGTGAGCGATCGCTTCGCGTCCGAGCCCTGCCCCCCCTTCGTCCTCGGCAGGGCCCGGCCGCTCCTCGCGCACGACCGGCCCGATCTGGCCGTCCTCGGCTTCGGCGTGATGGCGCTGGAGGCGATGAAGGCCGTCGACGAGCTCTCGCTCCAGGGCGAGTACGCCGTCAGCGTCTACGACGCCCGCTTCGCCAAGCCGCTCGACGTCGAACTGCTCTCGGATCTGCTCGGACGGGGGATCCCCGTGCTCACGGTCGAGGATCACTCGATCCGCGGCGGATTCGGCGCCTGCGTGCTCGAGGCGTGCAGCGAACGCAGGCTCGACACGCGGCTGATCACCCGGCTGGCCCTCCCGGATTCCTGGATCTACCAAGGCGAGCGGCGCGAGCAGCTCGTCGAGGCGGGGCTCGACGCCGAGTCGATCGCCCGCACGATCAGGCTCGTCCTCGACCGCGACTCCGCGGCCCCCGCCGCGCCAGCGCGGCAGGCCGCCGCACCGGCGGCCGCGCCGGCCCGATAGCGCTCGCGCCTCGCCAGTCACACCCCCGTCATGCTCCTCGTTCTCGAACACTCCGCGTCGGACACCCTCGGCACCATGCATGAGGTGCTGACCAGCCTGGCCCACCGCCTGCGCATCTGCCGCCTCCATCGCGGAGAGCGGCTCCCGGAGGATCTCGACGACATCGACGGCATCATCGCGCTCGGCGGCCCAGGCTCGGCGAACGATCCTTCGCCGACGACGCAGCGTGAACTCGAGCTCTTCCGCACCGCCGACGCGATGGGGCTTCCGCTCCTGGGGATCTGCCTCGGCTCGCAGCTTCTCGCAAAGGCGTTCGGCGGAACGGTCTCGCCGCTGCGCGACGGTCCGGAGATCGGGTGGCGCGAGGTCCGGCTCACTCCGGTCGGCCGCGAGGAGCCGCTCTTCGCCGGAATCGCCTGGGGTTCGATGCAGTTCCATTGGCATCACGACGAGGTGGCGTCGCCGCCGCCGGGGGCGCGGGTGCTCGCGAGCTCCGATCGCTGCGCCGTCCAGGCCTGGGGACTCGGGCTTCGCGTGTACGGCATTCAGTATCACCCCGAGCTCGACGAGCAGCGGATCCACCGGATGATCCGCGAAGGCGCCCACGAGCTCTCGGGCAGCGGTGGCGGGGAGCGCGTCGACTCCAACGCGCTGCTCGGGGCGACGCGCGAGCATCTCCCCGCGATGCAGCGGCTGGCGCGGCGCCTCTTCGAGCAGTGGGCGCTCTTCGTCGCGCCGATCGAACGCCGCTATCGAGGCATCGTCAAGGACCTCGTGCACTGACCGACGGGCGCTCGATGCGCGTCGCCGCCTCAGCGCGCCGCCTTCGGACGGTGCGGCAGGAGCGAAGCGACGCCGGAGCGCTGAGGGCGCCCGCGACGGCCTTGCGAACGGCGCCGGCTCCGCAGCTCGGCCCGGATTGCCGCCTGGGCCGTCCGCAGCGGCACTGACGAACCCGGCTGCTCCGCGCCAATACTCCCGCCATGACGCCGCCCGCTGCGCGCGATCCGGATCCACAGCCCTTCTCCACCGTCGGCGCGGTCACCCGACTGATCGTTCCCGCGTGGATCCTCGTCCTCGCCGCCTTCCAGCTTGCCATCGGCACCACCGAGGCGCTGCCGCTGTGGCTCTACGGACTCTCGCTGCGCTTCGGCGTCGAACCGCTGACGACGCTCAGGGTCCTGGTCTGGACTGAGTTCGCGATCGCCGGCCTGATCGTGGTCTTCGGCCACTGGTCGCGGGGACTGGCGATCCTGGCGCTGGTGGCGATCGCCTTCTCCTCGATGGCGTCGATCTCCGCGGCCATCGACGCGCCCCGCGGCATCCTCATGGCGACCGCAGCGCTGGCGGTCTCGCTGGTGCTCCTTGCGATCGTCCTGCGCGCAGCGCCGCGCAGGTCGGACTCGGCGCTCTCGATCCAGTGGCGGGTCATCGCGGCGCTGGCGCTGGTCGCGGCTTCCGGGATCCTTGCGGCCCAGCTTCCGCTCCGCGCTGCGCCGCCCTCGTTCCGCGAGCGGATGCGTCCGCCGAGCGACGTCGTCGAGATGGACTTCCGCGGGTTCATCGGAGAGCCCATGGCCGCCACACCCGTCGCAGGCCGCTTCGGGATGATCACCGCGCGTACGCTCGAAGGTCGCGTGATCGTCGTCTTCTACAACCCGGACTGCGGCGCCTGCCACGACCTCTTCCGCGAGCGGTTCTCGGGACGCCTCGAGATCCCCGTCCTCGCCGTCCGCGTCCCCCCGCCCCGCGACGCCAATCGGCTCGCTTCGGACCAGCCTGAGCAGGTCGACTGCCCGGAATGCGAGTTCATCGACCTTCCCGAGGGGCCGCTCTATCTGCTGACGCCTCCGATGGTCGTGGTGACCGACGAAGGGCGGATCGCCTGCGTCGCCGACCAGCGAACGCTCGACGAGTGCCTCGGCCCGGCGCCGAACTGAGGCCGCGCGGGCGGCGGGGCGCGTTGGAAGCGCGGCCGACTCGCCGCCGTGCCGGATCGCGCGGGATCGATCCCGACGCCGTCTCCGGTCTTGCGAAGAGGCCCCGCACCCGAACGACGACGACTCGGAAGCGGCGCTGCATGCAAGGGCCTGTCGACTTGTCCGTTCAGAGGGAGGCCGACCGCTGACCGAATCGTCCAGCACGCTCCGACCCGCGTGGAGCGCGACGGGTTCGACGGAGAGCTCGACGCGCTCCGGCGCTCCGCGTTCGGGCATTCCGCACCTCGCTCAGTCGTCCATCGAGATCCCAGGAGAGACCCATGAGCACGCTCGTTCCGAACTCCGGATCGGGTCCGGAGAGACGGCTGAACCCCGAGTCCGAACCGCTCGCGGCCGGGGAAGCCCGCGACGCCCACCCTCCCTGGTCGGGCGTCTCCGCACACGATGAGGCAGCGCTGATCTCCCGGGCGGTCTCCGGCGACGAGGAGGCGCTGAGCGCCCTGCTCGAGCGCCACGGTCCCGTCGTCCGCGGCAGGATCACCAAGGATCTCCCGCGGCGCTGGCAGTCGGTGCTTTCGGTCGACGACGTCCTTCAGCAGGCCTACACCGACGCATTCCTGGCCATCGGCCGCTTCGTTCCTCAGAGCGACGGGGCGTTCCTCGCGTGGCTCTCGAAGCTCGCCCGCAACGCGATGCTCGACACCATCGACATGCTTCAGGCGGCGAAGCGCGGCGGCGACCGCCGACAGCTTCAGGCCGATCCGGAGCGCTCGCTCACGACCCTGCTCGACTGCGTCCGCGCCATCAGCGCGACGCCGAGCCGCGCCGTCGCCAGCCGCGAGGCGCTGGTGCAGCTCCGCGGCGCGATCCAGCGGCTCGCGCCGGATCACCGGACCATCGTCGAGCTCTACGACCTCCAGGAGCGAACGATCGAGGAGGTCGCCGAGAAGCTCGGCCGCAGCGTCGGCGCCTGCTACATGCTCCGCGCCCGGGCGCATCGGGCGCTCTGCGACGCGATGCTCGATTCGAACTGATCCGGCCGTCGGAGCTTCCTTCGCCGGAGGCTGCCGGAGGCCGGCTCGACGGCCTCCCCCGGGCGCCGGAGCATCGCGGCGCCGAGGGAAGCAAGCGCGGCGTCCTCCGCCACCCGGAGGCGGCGTGAGCGAGCGGAGCGGAAGCCGTTTCGGTGACCAGCGCCGCACGCTTCCGACGGGAGCCGGAGCGTTCAGGCGGCCGCGAGCGGGCGTTCGTCGCGACCGTGGACTCCAGTGCGACCGGGCAGCGTGGCTCCTGCCGCGGTCGCCCGACGCGGCGTGTCAGGGCGTCGAGGCTCGCGTTCGGGGCTCGCAGCGCCGATGTCGAAGCCGAGCCGACCCCGAGCCGAGAGAGCCGACCCCCATGTCCGACAGCACGTCCGCCGGAAAGTCCCGCGAAGGCTCGAGCGAAGGCGACCTGATCCGCCGCGCGCGGGCGGAGGCGGCGGCCCTGCCCCGCTCGGCTTCGCCGCCGGAAACCGGCAGCGTCTTCGCGCCGCTCCCCCCTGCGGGCACCTTTCCCGGCTACGAGGTGATCCGCGTGCTCTCGCGCGGCGGACAGGGCGTGGTCTACCTCGCGTTGCAGCAGAGCACCCGTCGCCAGGTCGCGATCAAGGTCCCGCGCGAGGGCTCCTTCGCCCGCTTCGACGATCTCGCCAGGTTCGAGCGCGAGATGGAGACGCTCGCGAAGCTCGATCACCCCAACATCGTCACGATCCTCGACCGCGGCACCGCCGACGGCCGTCACTGGTTCGCGATGGACTTCATCGCGGGCCCCACGCTCGATCTCTGGGTCGGCGAATCGCAGCGGAGCCGCGAGGAGGTGCTCGACACCTTCGCGAAGATCTGCCGGGCGGTGCACGCAGCCCACATGCAGGGGATCATCCACCGCGATCTCAAGCCCGCGAACATCCGCGTCGATCCTTCGGGCGAGCCGCACATCCTCGACTTCGGGCTGGCGAAGTCGGTCTCGGGCGAGGATGACCCCTTCGAGATGACCCAGGCGGGCGACTTTGTGGGAACGCCGGTCTGGGCGAGCCCGGAGCAGCTCGCCCGCGATCCGACGAAGGTCGACACCCGGACCGACATCTACTCGCTGGGGCTGATCCTCTACAAGCTGCTGACGGGCCGCTCCCCCTTCGCGATGGCGCGGCACCGCATGGAGCTGCTCGAGGCGCTCCGCCGGGCCGGGCCGGAGCCGGCGAGCTCGGTCTCCCGCGACGTCGACGACGAGCTCTCGACGATCGTCGACAAGTGCCTCCGCGCCGAGCAGACGGAGCGCTACCAGAGCGTGAGCGAGCTGGCGCGGGACATCGCCCACTATCTCGCCAACGAGCCGATCGAGGCCAAGCGCGACAGCCGCTTCTACCTGCTCCGGAAGCTGATCAGCCGACATCGCGCCATCGCATCGGTCGCGGCGCTGGCGATCCTCCTCGTCGCCGCCGCAGCCGTCACGGCGACGCTCCAGCGCAACGCCGCCCGCGCCGCAGCCGCCCGGGCGGAGGCGGCAGAAGCCGAAGCGCGGCGGTCGCTCGCCGAGCGCGACGACGTGATCGACTATCTGGTCGTCGACCTCTTCGAATCGGTGGATCCCACCTTCGGGAACCGCGCGGACTTCCCCGTCGGCGCGTTTCTCGTCAATGCCGCCGCGGACGCGACCGTCCGGCTCGGCGTCGATCCGCGGCGCCTCGCGTTCGTGCTGCTGGTCATCGGACGATCGCAGCACGCGCTCGGCGACCTCCGCGCCGCGCGATCGACGCTCGCGCGGTCGGTGGAGACCTGGCGGAGGCTCGAGGATTTCCCGGCGCTCGCCGATGCGCTCTCGGCGTACGGACGGGTGCTGCTCGAGCTCCGCGAGCTTCCCGGGGCGGCGGCCGCGCATGAAGAGGCGCGGAGGCTCCGCATCGCCCGGTACGGAACGCCGTCGACGCCGGTGGCGATGTCGGTCGGCGAGCTCGCCGCCGTGGCCTTCTGGGAAGGCCGCCCCGACGAGGCCATCACGCTCGACCAGGAGGCGGCGACGATGCTCGCAGCCTCGGGCGGCCTGAACGACTGGAGGGTCGTCCGCAGCCTCCACCAGCTCGCCCTGCGGAAGTCGGCCCTCGGCCGGCACGAGGAGGCCGCTCGCGATCTGCGCGACGCGCTTGAACGCACCACGCGGCTCTTCGGGGTGGAATCGACGCAGGCTGCGACCGTCGAGGCGGCGCTGGGCTCCGTGCTCACGCGGGTGAGCCGCGACGCATCCGCCGAGGGGCGCGAGCACCTGCGGCGCTCCATCGCCGTCGAGAGCCGCCTGCGCGCGCCGGACGACTACCGCGTCGCCCATCGACGCGTGCTCCTCGCCCAGAGCCTCTTCGCGCAGGCCGAGGATCAGGTCGCCGCCGAGGCGGAGCTCCGGAACGCGCTGGAGATCTTCCGCATGCGGCTGCCGGCCGCGGACTTCCGCACGCAGAACGCCCTCTCCCTGCTCGGGCGCGCTCTCATTCTTCAGGGGCGGCTCGACGAGGCCGAGGCCGTCCTCGGCGAGACGCTCGGACTGATGGCTTCCTCGCCGCCGACGGGCGCGCGGATCCGCGAGCTCCACGAGACGCGGCTCTGGCTCGGCCGCGCTCTCGTCGCCGATCCGACGCGTCGTGCGGAGGGGGCGACGCTCATGCGCGAGGCCGCCGACGAGCTCGAGCGCCTGCTGGGACCGGAAGACCGGGCCGTCAGGCGGGCGCGGGAGTGGATCGAGCGCGAGACGGAAGGACCGCCGTCCTGACGCTCCGGCGCCGCGCGGCTTCGGCGGCGGCCTCGCCGCGCCCGGGACCGGGCTCCGGACTGGCGACGGCCGCCCGCGGCGAAGGTCGTGCGGGCTTCCGGGTGCGGCCTCCCGGATCCAGCCGCCGCTCCGCCCCCCGCTCGACTTCATCGACCTCGACCCCGATGATGGGCGCATCGGCGTCGCTGCGCATGAACGACGCACGCCCGCGACGGCGCGGCGCCGCAGGCACGCACTCGAGATGCCGACGAGCACCCACGACCGACGCGTTCTCCGGGTCGCCTCCGCGCTCCCGGATCCGCCCTTCGAGATTCCCGCGGCCCGGTCGCAGGGGAGCGCCGTCGCCGCGGAGGCGCAGCAGCCCCCGGCGGCCATCGTCGGCTTCGACGTCGACCTGATGAACGCCGTCGGCGCGCTGCTCGAGGCCGAGATCGAGTGGGTTCCCTTCACCGGCGACGACTTCAATGACATCTTCCGCGGCCTCTCGACGGGCTCGGTCACCTGCGTCGCCTCCGGCGCGACGATCACGCCCTCTCGGGAAGCCGTGGCGCTCTTCTGCGATCCCTACCTCGTGTCGGGACAGAGCCTCGTCGTCGACCGCCGCCGGACGCCGGAGATCCGCTCCGTCGACGACCTCGCGGGCCGGACGCTCGGGGTCCAGCGCGGAAACACATCGGAGCCGGTCGCGGAGGGCCTGCTCGCGGCGGGCCGGCTCGGCGCGCTGCGCCGATACCCCTACCACGGCGTCGAGGCGATGCTCGACGACCTTGAGCGCGGCGCCGTCGACGCGGTCATGAAGCTCGCTCCGGTGATGCGCTGGTTCGTCCGCTCGCGACCGGGGCTTGCGGTCGTCCAGGAGCGCATCACCGAGGAGCGGCTCGCGGTCGCGGTCGCCCTCGACGACGCCGCACTCCGCGGCGCCATCGATGCCGCCCAGCGGACGCTCCGCGCCGACGGCACGATGGACGCCCTCCTCAGGAAGTGGATCGACGCATGACTCAGCAAGAACCGACCCGGCCCTCCCCTGCCCCGCGACCCGGCGACTCCGGCGCCGAGCGCGCGTCCGAAGCCCGACGATCGCCGACCGAACCGGCGGACTCATCGGGTTCCGCCTCGCTGGGCGATCCAGCCGATCCGACCGGCCCGTCGCGCTGCATTCATCTGACCACCGGTCGCGACGGTGAATCGCACGTCGCGGTCATCCCGCTTCCGCTGCGCGTCCCCGCCGCCGCGACGGCGGTCGAGTTCGCGGAGTCGCCGCCGGGAGCGTCGCTCGACTGGCATCCGGCGCCGTGCCTCCAGTATGTGATCACCCTCTCGGGAACCCTGGAGTTCGTCACCCGCGGCGGCGAGCGCTTCCTGCTCAGGCCCGGCGACGTGCTGCTGGCGGCGGACACGACCGGAGGCGGTCACCGCTGGCGCCTGATCGATGACCAGCCGTGGCGGCGGGTGTACGTGCGCCTCGCAACCTGATCGGTTCGCCGACGGGGTCGCCTCGCGGCCTCACGCGCCGCTTCCCCAGCGGCCGCGCTCGCGCGCCAGCACGTCGATCGCCTCCGCAAGGCGCTCGTACTGCTCCGGTGCGTTGTAGACCTGGCAGGAGATGCGGACGTGCCACCTCCCGCGCCACGACATGATCGGGACCTCGATCCGGAACCGATCGTGAAGTTCGCGCTGGAGCGCCTCGAAGGAGTCCTGCGGAGCATCCCCGGGCTGGAGCGCAGCGGGCAGCGGCACCGTCGCCATCGACCCGAGGAAGCGTCCGTCGAGCGGCGAGATCGGCTCCGTCGCAAGCCGCTCGATGAGCATCCGGTGAGCCCACGTCGCCATCGCGTGGTTGTGCCGCAGCACGCGCCGCCACCCGAGTCCGCCGCCTTGATCGTCCATGAACTCCAGGGCCGCCGGGAGCGTCAGCCACGGCGTGATGTCGCGCGTTCCCTGCCAGTCGAACTCGCGGCGGAAGCCCTCGTCGAGGAAGTGGCTGATCGTCGCCGGATGCACTCCCCGCTGACGATCGCGCCGCACGTGGAGAAAGGCAGCGCCCTTCGGAGCGCAGACCCACTTGTGCAGGTTCGCCGCGTAGTACGCGGCGCCGAGTTCGTCGAGCGCGAGCGGCAGCATCCCCGGCGCGTGGGCGCCGTCGACGAGCACGTCCACGCCGCGCTCGGCGCAGAGCTGAATCACCCCCTCGACCGGGAGCACCACCGCGGTCGGAGACGTGACATGGTCGATCACGAGCAGCCGGGTGCGCGCCGAGAGGCGCTCCCCGATGCGCTCGATGACCGCGGCCGCGTCCAGCAGCGGAACGTCGATGGGGATCTCGTGATACGTGGCGCCTGCGGCGCGGGCCACGTGCCGCATCGTCTGGCGGACGGCGTTGTAGACGTGATCGGTCGTGAGCAGCTCGTCCCCGGGCTCCAGCCGCACCGACCGCAGGACGGCGTTGATTCCCTCGGTCGCGTTGGTGACGAAGCCGAGGTCGTCCGCCTCGGCGCCGACGAAGCGTGCGAGCGCCCCTCGCGCTTCGGCGAGCAGCTCGGTGCAGCGCCGACCAAGTCGCTCGATCGGCGAGGCCTCGATGAAGGAGCGCCATTCCTGCTGCCGGAGCGCCACGGCGTGCGGGAGCGAACCGAAGGATCCGTGGTTCAGGAAGGTCAGGGTCGGATCCAACTGCCAGCGCGACGGCCCGTCGAGCGCCGATGGCCGCGGCGCCGTCACGCCGGGATCCTGGCGCTCTCGCCGAGGCGTTGACTCGACTGCGTGATCGGCCGGGCGGGACATGGCCGGGAGGCTATCCGCGCCCGCAGCGGGTCCGGACCCGCCCGCTGACGGAGCGCCCTCTCCGGTGACTTCCACGACCGTTGCGGTCCTGCCGCCCTGATGACGGAGATGGGTGCCGCGATCGGTCTCCGGTGGCCACCGAGGGCCGCACTCGCACTCGGATCAACGGCGCGACCAGACCCCGGTGCGACTTCGTCGGAGAGCCCGTTCTTGCTGCGTTCGAGCTCAGAGCCTCTCGAAGGCGAGAAATCACCTCAAGGACCGCTGGCGATTCGGCCGATGTTTGGGTAACCTTTCCCGAACATCGCCGCCATGCACGTCCACCCCAGCATCCTCGTCGCACTTGGGAGCGCACCCGGGAGCGCTCTCGCGGCCGCCGCCAGTCGAGTCGCCCGGCGCGTCGCCCACGCTCTCCGATCCGTGCACGCGCTCGGCACGGGCGCCGGTTCACCGAGGACTGGGGCGAAGGTGGCTGCGAGTGGTAGGTCGACTCATGCTGGGACTGGTGCTGGGACTGGTGTTGGGACTGGCTCTGCGAGGAGGCCTGCACGGGTGGCTCTGGACGAGCCCTGCATCCGGACCGGACCGGGCGGCGCGTTTGAGACACGCTGGTGGGCTGTCGGACAGGCGCTGATCGGAGTCATGCCACGCGACGGCGCCGACATCGCGGCGTCCCCCTGCCCGGCGAGGACGTCTTCTTCGGGCCCAGCTTCTTCGGGCCCAGCTTCGTCGAACGCAGCTTTGGCGGGTCCAGCTTCACAGAACCCGCGCTCGTCGACCTCAGTTCCCTCGATCTCAGACCCCGCGCTCCCCCCTGGGCATGGGAGCCGACCGAGCATCGCCCTGCACGCAGCTCGCTCGGGGTCGCCCGATGGCCGACGCTCCGAGCGTGCGTCGCTTCGCGAGCAGCCACCGTTCGAGGCTCTTCCGTGCGACCTTCGGCCCGCCGAGGGGCTTCTCGAAGTCCTCAGGCGGGGGCGGCATCGACTCGCGGCCCGACCGACCTGGCTGGAGCATCTGCTCGGAATGCACCGAGTCGAGGAGCTCCCGCAGCGGCGGCAGCCATCGCGCCCGGGCACCACCGTGCGGCTGGCTCCCGGAGAGCTGGCTTCTCAGAAGCCAACTGCCCTGAATCCCGAACGGTCCGGCCTCGCGGCGCGCCAAGCCGACGCAGAGCGGGCGCCGGACCCGGACGTTCCCACATCCTGCCCGAGCCCCCAGCGGTCGCGCGTCACCCGGGCGAGCGGTTGCGCTCGCGACGGGATCTTCGCCCGATTCGGGTCGCCCGTTCTCCTCTGGACCGGAGACCCGAACCTTCGTACTGGATCGGCTCAAGGCGGAGCGGCCCGACAACCGAACTTATGGAAGTGTCTTGCGCCGAGCCCGACTCCGCGGTCCGTCCCGGACGTCGCGCGACGCCGCCCCTTGGAGATCCCCGATGAACCTCACCCCGAAGCAGCTTCGCATCCTCCAGCTCATCCGCGAGTGGCGCGTCACCCGCGGCTACTCGCCGACCATGCAGGAGCTCGCCGACGCGCTGGGCGTCTGCAAGGTCACGATCTTCGAACACCTCGACGCGCTCCAGAGGAAGGGCGCCGTGCGGCGCGACAAGAACAAGGCTCGCTCTTTGTCGATCGCTGAGGGTCTCCCGATCCCCGACGAAGCGACGCCGCTGAGCTTTCCGCTCGTCGGCCGGATCGCCGCGGGCGTGCCGATCGAGAAGTACGAGCAGAACGACCAGCTCCGGCTGGAGGAGCTCTTCGGCCCGCGCCTCATGCGCGGAGCCGCGAACGGCGGCCACGGCAACGGCAGCCCGACGTTCGCGCTGCGCGTCGAAGGCGACTCGATGCGCGACGAGGGTATCCTCGACGGCGACTACGTCCTGGTGGAGCGCCGTGAGACGGCTCGGAACGGCGAGCGCGTCGTCGCGCTGATCGGTGAGGGCGAGACCACGCTGAAGCGCTTCTATCGCGAGCCCGATGGCCGCATCCGCCTCCAGCCCGCGAACGACAGCTTCGTCCCGATCATCGTCGACGACTGCCGCATCCAGGGCGTCGTGGTCGGCGTGCTGCGCCGCTACGCCTAGCACTGCAGCGCCCCTTGTCTTCTGCTGCGGTCGCCCGAAGCGGCGTTTCACGGCGTCGAAGCTCGCAGCTCGTCTCGACATTGGGGGGCTTGAAGGCCCGCAGCGGGGCCGTCGGCGCCCCGGCCGCGTCGCTTCTCCTTGTGAAACATCCACTTCGGACGACCTCGCGACGAAGCCAAGGGGCGCTGTAGTGCTGAGTCGTCGCGGTCGGATGGCCTCCGGAAAGGTCGACCCATCGAGCCGCCAGCCTCTCCGTCCCCGACCTTCTCCGCGCCCGAAGCCCGTCTCCCCTCGGAGCGCGGAGAGGCGCTTGCTGGGTCTCTCCCGCAGGCCCTCCGCGCCCGCGCCCGGTGGGTGAAGCTCGGCGCGACGCGCGTCCCCGCGCTGCTTGCGGTGCCCGAAACGGCCGGTCCCCAAGATCGAGCTCCGGCGGTTCTCTGGATGCACGGCCGAACGGTGAGCAAGGAGATCGACCCCGGTCGCTACCTCCGCTGGCTGCGCGCGGGGATCGTCACCTGCGCGGTTGATCTGCCCGGACACGGCGAGCGATTCGAGGAGTCTCTCCAGCGTCAGGAGTCCACGCTGGAGGTCGTCGAACGCATGGTCGAGGAGATCGACGGCGTCGTCGCCGCCCTCGAGGAAATCGCCCCGATCGATCCCGCCCGCATCGCCATCGGCGGCATGTCTGCGGGAGGAATGGCGGCGATCGTCCGGCTCTGCCGCGAGCACCGCTTCGCCTGCGCATCGGTCGAGGCGACCACCGGCTCGTGGCGCTGGCAGTCGCATCGGCCGATGTGGGATGCGGAGCGAGCGACGCGGCTCAACCCGATCGAGCACCTCGGAGGCTGGCGCGACATCCCCTTCCAGGCGCTTCACGCGCTGCACGACGAGTGGGTCGCCGCCGAGGGTCAGCGGGAGTTCCTCGACGCGCTCCGGCGCCGCGCCGGCGGCCCCGACGGCGCAAGTCGGATCGAATTCGTGCTCTTCGAGGAACGCACCGGAGCCCCCTTCGAGCACGCCGGTTTCGGGCGCCTCTCCGCGGTCGCCAAGGACGCCCAGCTCCGCTGGTTCCGCCGCTGGCTCCTGGAGTGACTCCCCGTCGGCGCGGGTGCGCCTACGTCCCGCTCGGACGGTCTCCGGCGCGAGGGGCTTCAGCGCCGGTCCCATCGCCACCTCCGCCTTCTGGGCGCGCGGCCGCGAGCGGATCCCCTCCCTTCGACGAGGGCGCGTAGAGCAGCACGCGCATCTCCTGTCCGTAGCGATGCACCTCCGGTCCTTCGAACCCGGGGATCTCATGGGCGTGTTCCGCCGGATCCAGCGGCGTGCGGAGCGTGAGGAAGCCGCGGTCGCCCATCAGTCCGCGGCACCGGGCGGCCTGCTCGAGCACGCGGCGCCTGCCGCGGTCGTCGATCATCTCGGGATACGGGGGGTCGATGAAGATCAGGTCCAGAGGCCGCCGCACGCCCGCGAGCGCAACCGCCGAGAGCGCGTCCGCCTGCACCGCCTCGACGCGGTCGCCGCATCCGAGCTCATCGATGTTCCGCCGGAGCATTCGGTAGATCGCCCGATCTCGTTCCACCATGTGCGCATGCGCCGCGCCGCGGCTGATCGCCTCGAGGCCGAGCGTCCCGACGCCGGCGAAGAGATCGAGCACCGTCGCACCCTCGAACCAGCCGCGCAGCAGGTTGAAGAGGGACTCCTTGACCCTGTCCGTCATCGGACGCGTGGCCGCATCCGGCGGGGTCTCGAGCAGCCGCGATCGAAATTCACCGGCGATGATCCTGAGCATGAGGAGGCTGTCGGAGCTTCACGGCTCATCCCTCTTCGAGCCGACGGAGCCAGCGCTCGGCGCTCGTTCGAAGCCAGGGCGGCCCGTTCTGCGCCAGCCGCTCGATGCGCGGCCGCGCCTCCTCGGCACGGAGCGACGCCAGGGCCTCCCCCGCCGCCTGGACGCTGCGGCGCTCGGGATCGTCGAGCGTCGCGAGCAGGAACTCGATCGCCGCCGTCCGGTTCTCTCCGGCGGCGCGGCCGAGGAGCGCGATGGCGCGCGGGCGGACGCGATCGCAGTTGCCCAGCCGCGCGGCGGCCAGCGCCGCCTCGAAGGCCCGCGTGTCCTCGAGCGTCGCCAAGGCGTCGATCGCCGCGAGCCGCACGCGATCGGCATGGCTCGGGACGGCGAGAAGTCCGGCGATCAGGTCGACGTGCTCGGTCGCCCGCATCCGCGCAAGCCCCTCGATGGCCGCCTCGCGGCAGGCGTAGCTCGGGTCCTCCGCGGCGACCGCCGCGAGGACCTCGATCGCCGCCCTCGGCGGCAGCTCGCGCGCCGCCCTGACCGCGGCCACGCGGGTGCGCGGACAGGCGAGCGCCGCCGCGCGGGCGTCGAGCAGCGCGGCCAGCGCGACCGTCGATTCCGGCGACGCGATCGCGGCGAGCGCCGAGATCGCGTCGCCGCGCTCGCTCGCCCGCCGCGCTCCGTCGCGGGCGATGCGCTCGAGCGTCTCGATCACGTCGGACCGGTCGATCGTGACGGCCCCGTCTCGCCCTGCGCCCCGGCCCGCGCCGAGACTTCGGATCGCCTCGATCGCGTCGCGCCTCGCCGCGATCGTCGGGCCGTGCTCGGCCTGCGCCAGCAGCAGCGGCAGCGGCGCCCGCAGCTCGAGCGTCCGAAGCACCGACAGCTCGGGATCGACGACGATCATCGTCGGAACGCCCGCGACCGGAAAGCGCACCGCGGCCGAGCGATCGCGCATCGGCAGCGTGAAGACCTCCGTCCCCGCCGCGCCGACGACGGCGATCGGAAGATCGAAGCGGAACGCCGGAGTCCGCGCGTCGATCTGCTGCGTCTGGGAGACCTCGACGACGACCTCGCGCCGGGCCGCGTCGTACTCCACCGAGGCGACGAGCTGCGGCGCGCCGGGTCGTGCGCACCACTGGGCGAAGAACCACTCGAGCTCGAGCCCCGAGGCCCGCTCCATCGCATGGCGGAAGTCGTCGGTCTCCACGACTCCGTCGGCATGGGTTGCGACGTAGTCCCGGACGCCGCTCCAGAAGGCGTCCTCCCCGAGCATCGTCCGGAGCATGTGGAGGATCGAGGAGCCCTTGGTGTACGGATTGGCGGCGCGGCGGAAGGTCTCGCCCGGCGTCGCGTAGTCGTTGCTCACCATCGGCTGCGGGTTCTCGGGCCGGTCCCTCCGCGCGACGCCGAACGCGCCGCGAATCGAGTCGAGGTAGCCGTCGCGCCCGTCGCGCTGCTCGTACCAGAGCGCGGTCGAGTAGGTCGCCCAGCCCTCGTTCAGCCAGAGGTGCGCCCAGCTCCGGCAGGTGATCAGGTTGCCGAACCACTGGTGGGCCAGCTCATGCGAGATCAGCCCGTCGAGGTCGCCGTCGGCGAGGGCGATCGCGTCGTAGAGCGCCTGCGGGTGCATCGTCGTCGCCGCGGTGTTCTCCATTCCTCCGGCGCCGAAGTTGCGCACGACGAGCTGGTCGTACCGCGCCCACGGATAGGGCGTTCCGAACCGGCGCTCGAAGAGGTCCATCATGGCGCCGGTTCGCGCGTAGGTCGCCCGCGCCAGCTCCTCGGATCCCGGCGGGCACCAGACGCGCATCGGCACCCCATTGCTCGCCGCCGGAATCTCGACCTGCGAGAAGGTGCCGATCACCAGCGAGACGAGGTAGTTGACGTGGGGCCGCTCCTGCTTCCAGTGCCAGATCGCCCGACCGTCGCGCTCCTCGTGCCGGACGAGCGCGCCGTTGGAGCTCGCCGAGTACCCTGCGGGCACGTCGACGATCAGCTCCGTCGAGAGCCGCTCGTTGGGGAAGTCGTGACAGGGGAACCAGTGCCGGTTGGTCTGCGGCTGCCCCTGCGTGTGCACTTCCCACCCCCGCGCCGGGTCATCGGGATAGTCGGGAGAGAAGGTCATCCCCGCCGTCGGGGCCTCGCAGGCGTACTCGATGCGCAGCGTCACCTCCTCGCCCGGTGCGAGGATCGGCTCGAGCGCGATCGAAAGCCGCAGGCCGTCGGAGTAGTGCTCTGCGGGACTGCCGTCGCGCTGGACGGAGTGAATGCGAAGATCGACCGCGTCAAGCTCGATCATCGCCACGGGGAGGCCCAGCGCCCGCAGGCGAAGCTCCTGAACGGCCTCGAAGCGCCGTCGCGAGAGGTCCTCGAAGCGCATCGCGAGCGTCATGTGCAGGTGGTCGACCCTCCGATCGGGCGGGTAGTGCCGATGATCGCGGCCGCCCTCGGGATCGAAGGGGCCGCCCTCCTCGAAGGCTTCGGCCTTCCCCTGCATGCACTCGGACCCGATGCCGCCCTCGGCCTCGCTCCCGCAGCAACCGACGCCGGCCGCAGCGCTCGCAGCCAGCGCGGCGCCGAGCAGCGTCGCGGCGAGGCCCGCGCGCGGAGGCCGGGTGAAAGGACCGAGGGATGTCCGGAGGAGGCTGCCGATCATGATCGCGTACCATACGGACGTTCGCGCAGGCGGTCGCCGGACCGCGCCGCAGTCTCCGGACCGCGCGCGACGGAGAACCGGCACCCGCGCGCCCCGCCCGCGACGTTTCCGCAGCCGCTACCTTTCACCGACGCATGACTCCCGACGACCAGTCGCCCGCACGGCACCTCCATGACGACGAGGACGTCGTCGACGGAGTCGGCGCCGACGCGGGAGCGGGAGAGGCGTCGCGGGACGGGCGGGAGTTCCTCGCCCGCTTCGGCCGAACGGCTGAGGAGTCCACCGAGTGGCACTCCCCGATTCCCCCCGGCTACCAGCGCGGGCGCACCAAGTACGTCGTCGTCGTCGGGACGGTGATGAGCGGCCTCGGCAAGGGGATCTTCAGTTCATCGCTGGCCAAGCTGGTCAAGGACAAGGGCCTCTCGGTCGCCCCCATCAAGATGGAGGGCTATCTCAACATCGACTCCGGGACGCTCAACCCCTTCCGCCATGGCGAGGTCTTCGTGCTCGACGACGGCATGGAGACCGACATGGATCTGGGGACCTACGAGCGCGTCCTGAACCAGGACCTCTCGCGACGGAACTTCATCACGGCCGGGCAGATCTACACGGAGATCCTCGAGCGCGAGCGCCGCGGCGGCTATCTCGGCCGCGACGTGCAGATGATCCCGCACGTCACCGGGACCGTGAAGCTGCGCCTTCGGGAGCTGGCGACCGGCGGCGGGCCGGGCGGAGGGCCCGTCGACGTCGTCTTCGTCGAGATCGGGGGCACCGCGGGGGACTACGAGAACGGCTTCTACATCGAGGCGCTCCGGGAGCTCGCCTTCGAGGAGGGGCCGGATTCGACCTGCTTCGTCGCGCTGACCTACATCATCGAGCCGCAGATCCTCGGCGAGCAGAAGAGCAAGGCGGCGCAGCTCGGGATCAAGCGGCTGATGGAGGCGGGGATCCAGCCCCACATCGTCGCCTGCCGCGCCCACAATCCGGTGACGCGGCAGGTCATGGAGAAGATCGCGATGTTCTCCAACGTGCCGATGAAGCGCGTCTTCTCGATGCACGACCGCGAATCGATCTACGTCATCCCCGACTCGATGCGCTCCGCCGGGCTCGATCGGGAGATCCTGTCGCTCCTGGGGCTGCACGACCGCGCCGACGCCACCCACGAGGACGCCTGCCGGCAGGTCTGGTCGGGCTTCGTCGCGAAGCTCCGCGCCCCGCGGCGGCATCGCGTCGTCATCGGCATCACCGGAAAGTACGCCGCCCTGCGCGACGCCTACGCCTCGATCGACAAGGCGCTCGAGCATTGCGCTGCGCATCTCTCGGCGCAGGTCGACCTGCGCTGGATCGACACCTCCGAAGTCGACGACGGCAACGTCGCGGCCCAGCTCGAAGGCACCCACGGCATCATCGTGCCGGGGGGCTTCGGCCAGCGCGGCGTCGAGGGCAAGATCGCCTGCGTCAGACACGCGCGGAACTCGGGGCTTCCGTATCTGGGAATCTGCCTGGGATTCCAGGTCGCCGTGATCGAGTACGCCCGGGGCGTCCTCGGGCTGCCGGCCGCCAACTCGACCGAGTTCGATCCGCGAACGCCCGATCCGGTGATTTCCGAGCTTCCGGAGCAGAAGCGTCTCGAGGGACTGCTCGGCGGGACGATGCGGCTCGGTGCGCAGGATGTCCTCGTCGATCGGGAGTCGCTCGCGTCGTTTCTCTACGGCGGGCGCGCGAGCGTCCGGGAGCGGTTCCGTCACCGGTACGAGGTCGAGCCTGCGTACATCGAGCGGCTTGCGGCGGCGGGCCTCCGCTTCTCGGGTCGGCACCCTCGCCAGCCGATCATGCAGATCCTCGAGCTGGACAGCGCGCTTCACCCCTACTTCATCGGCGCCCAGTTTCATCCCGAGCTGACCAGCCGTCCGCTCGCGCCGCAGCCGCTCTTCATGGGACTGGTCGCGGCGGCGATCGCCCGGTCCCGGCCCGAACTCTCCCGCGATGCCATCGGCGAGCGCTGGCTCCGGCCGCGCCCGCGCCGCGAGAGCGCGGCGGCATCTGCCCCGCCTCCTGCGACGGTCTCGACCTGACGATGCATGTCCGCTCGCTCATCGGCCGCCGCCACGGGGCGCGGGGTCCGAGGCGTCGGACGTCGCAGCGCGGCCGTTGACGATCGGAGTCCCCGCCCTACACTGGCGGCTTGTTGCCGATGTAGCTCAGCTGGCTAGAGCGAGGGATTCATAAACCCTAGGTCGGCGGTTCGAGCCCGCCCATCGGCATTGCTCGCCGGTCCTTCCGCGCCGCGGCGGGTCGCCTGCTGCGGCTCTCGCCCGCGAGTCCGACCGCAGCGGCCGGCGCGGCCGTGTGAGAGCGGTCCCGACCCGGGACTCCGCGCCGCTCGACCTTCCGCAGCGACCTCCGATGCCGACCGACGAGACCGATCGCCGCGACTCCCACCGCGACGGGCGCGAGCGCAGTCGAGGGTCCCGCTCGCCCGCCGCCGGCGACGATGTCTTCGGGCTCGTCATCAGCATCGGCCTCTTCGGTTACTTCGGGTTTCTCTTCGGGCTCACCGACCGGGCCGCGCCGGACGGCCCGGTGATTCCGCTCTTCGCGGCGTTCCTCTGGACGTTGCGGGCCTCCGCGATCGGCTTCGCGGCGGCGCTCGCGCTGCTCCTGCTCCGCTCGCCCCTGGGCAACACCCTCTCCGGCATCGTCGGTCTGCTCAGCGCCGTCGCCTTCCTCTCGCTCGCCGCGTGGGACTGGCTCGACACGTCCCGTTCGCTGGCGATCTCGCCCATTCTGCTCGTCCTGCTCGGGCTCTGGAACGGATACGCGTCGTGGCGCGTCTTTCGCGATCGCTGAGCGCGCGGAACCGATCGAGAACGCTCCCGGTCTCCGCGTCGCGACAGGTCGAAGCCTCCGCCCGCCGCACTGCCGCGTCCTCAACCGCCTCCCTGCGGGTCGATCGCGAACTCGCTCAGGCCCGTTCTTCCGATCTCGCCTCAGACTCACCGGATCCCCGGCTCTCCCGATCCCCGATTCTCTCCAGACCAAGGAGCGCCCTGCCATGACACCGAGCGTCGCCACCCGTCCTGCGCAGCCCCGTCCCCGCGCCCGCCCGGCGCGCGACGCTGCGATCGTCGCCTGGCGGCCGATCCCCACGCCGCTCGGTGACTTCGTGCTCGCCATCGACGAGCTCGGTCGCCTTCGCAGCGGGTGGCAGCGCGCCGGCTGGCCCGTGCCAACGAACGCCGCAGCGCCTCGAAGCCGGGGTGCGCAGGCCGGGGCCGACCGCAGGCGGGACGATCTGCTCGAATCGGTCGCGGTCAGGCTGGCGCGCTACTTCGATGGCGAGTCGATCCGCTTCGAAGACCTTCCCGTTCCGGAGGGAACGCCGTTCCAGCGGGCCTGCTGGTCGGCGGCACGGAGCCTCCCGTACGGCGCGACGATCTCCTACGCCGAGCTCGCGCGCCGAGCCGAGGCGCCCGGCGCGGCGCGGGCTGCGGGCCAGGCGATGCGGCGCAATCCGCTGCCGATCATCGTGCCCTGCCATCGGATCGTCGCCAGCGGCGGCGCGCTGCACGGGTTCGCGGGAAGCACCGATCCCGAGGGAATCGAGCTGCATCAGAAGCGCTGGCTTCTCGAGCTTGAGTCGCGTGCGAAACGGGGCGCCCGAGGAACGTGACGCGCCGCCGGTTCGCGGATCCGGCGCGAGCCGAGCGGGCCGAGCAGCGAGTGCGTTTGCGGCCGCGGGGACGGGCGAAGCGAGCGGTCGTCGCGCGGCGCTCAGCGAAGCGAACCGCCGAGATCGCGGCGCAGCGACGCCCCGACGGGCACGGCGTCGTGGACCTCGCTTCCATCCTTGATGAACGACCGCGCCCAGCCGAGCCCGAGGGCGACGCCGACGAGGCTTCCGGAGGCGACGTCGATCGGGGTCATCCAGAGCAGCCGCGGGAGATCGCCCGCAGCGAGGGCGCGGAGCGGTGAACCGACGCGCGTCGAGAGATAGAACTGCGCCGCGCCGATCGCCACGACCGGCGCAGCCGCCAGGAGGACGGGCTGGGTGCGCGGCGACCAGATGCGTCCGAGCAGCCCCGTGACGACTCCTCCGAGCAGGGCTGCCGCGAGCACCTGTCCCTTCGTCGGATTGCGGAGAATCACCCAGGCCACCGGAAGGGCTGCGAGCGCGGCCGCGCAGGCGACGATCGCCCTCGGCTCGAGCGCGCTGGCGAGGCCCGGCCGATCGGAGTGCACATCGGCGAAGGGCCCGCCGAAGCGGAAGAGCGCCCAGCTCGCCGCGCCGACGGGCACGCTCCAGAGGATGGTCTCCAGGGCGGCCGATGCCGGCGCCGCCCCGGAGAAGACCACATCGAGGAGAGTGCCGCTGCGCATCGCGAAGACGCCCAGACCGCAGCCGAGGACGAAGAGCCCCACCGCCGTGTTGATCGCCCGGCAGACGAGGAGGGACACGGCGACCAGAAGCCCCACCAGGACGAGCGCGCCGACGGCTTCGCCGACTCCGCCGAGGAGCAGAAACGGTCCCGGCACGCCGCGATCTCCGTCGAAGAGCGGCGCGGCGGTCAACGCCAGCCAGGTCACGATCACCAGGCCGCCGAGCAGGCCGCCGATCCGAGTGATGAGCTCGCCCATGGCCGCGATCGTACGGCGGTGTCGGAGGGAGTGCGCGCCCGCGCAACGGAGACTCCCTGCACGCGCCCTGCGCGGGTCGCCGTGACGGACGTTCCCTCGAGGCCCCCGCTGTACCATGCCCCTTCCCATGGACACCCCACTCGTGCTCGACGGCAGCGCGCTCTCCGTGGCGGACGTCGAGGCGGTCGCGCGGCGCCGAAGGGCCGTCGTTCTCGGCGCCGACGCCCGTCGAAGGCTCGCCGAGTCCCGCGCCGCGCTCGAACGGCGCATCGGCGGCGGCGACGCGATGTACGGGATCAACACCGGCTTCGGCTCGCTCTCGCGGGTTCGCATCGAGTCGGAACGGCTTGGCGACGTGCAGCGGAACCTCATCCGGTCGCACGCCTCCGGAGTCGGAGAACCGCTTCCGGCCGATCAGACACGGGCGCTGATGCTCCTGCTCGCGGCGAGCCTCGCACGCGGGCGCTCCGGCGTCCGCCCCGAGCTGGTCGAGGCGATCCTCGCGCTGCTCGAGCACGACATCCTGCCGGTGGTTCCGTCGCGCGGCTCAGTCGGCGCCAGCGGCGATCTCGCCCCGCTCGCGCACGTCGCCCTTGCGCTCCTCGGCGAAGGGCGCGCCCGGTTCGCGGGGGCGTTCGAGCCTGTCGGCCGCTCCTACGTCGCGCTCGGGCTCCGCCCGATCGAGCTGCGGGCGAAGGAGGGACTCGCCCTCATCAACGGCACGCACCTGATGACCGCGCTTGGGGCCTTGGCGATCGCCGACCTCGACCGGCTCCTCGACGCCGCGATCATCGCCGCCGCGATGGCGATCGACGGCTGCCGCGCCACCGATGCCTTCCTCGACGAGCGTCTCCATGCCGCCCGCCGCCAGCCTGGGCCGATCGCGGTCGCCGCGGCGCTCCGCCGCCTTCTCGATGGATCGACGGTGCTTCCCGCCCACCGCCACGACGATCCGCGGGTGCAGGACCCGTACTGCCTGCGGGCGGCGCCGCAGGTGCTCGGCGCCGCGCTGGACGCCATCGGCGCGGCGCAGGCGCGGCTGAACGACGAGCTGGGCGCCGTCACCGACAACCCGCTGGTCTTCGTCGAGGGAGATCGCTGCGACGTCGTCTCGGGGGGGAACTTCCACGGCCTCCCCATCGCGCTTCCGCTGGACTGCCTCAAGATCGCCATCACCCACGTGGCCGGAATCGCCGAGCGGCGCGTCAACTGGCTGCTCACCGCATCCGACAGCGAGAACCCGGTGACGGCGTATCTCAGCCCGATGCCCGGCCTTCACAGCGGCTACATGATCGCCCAGTACGCCGCGGCCGCCTGCTGCAACGAGCTTCAGGTGCTCGCCCACCCCGCGAGCGTCCACAACCTCACGACCAGCGCCGGCATCGAAGACTACAACTCCTTCGGCCCGACGTCCGTGCACCATCTGACCGAGGGCATCGCCCTGGCCCGGAGCGTCGTCGCGGTGGAGCTGCTGGTGATGGCAGAGGCGATGGAGCACCAGCGCCCGCTGCGGAGCGGCGCGGCGGTGGAGGCGGCGATCGAGGAGATCCGTTCGCTGGTGCCCCGGCTCGAGGCCGACCGTCCCCCGGCGCGGGACATCGCGACGATCGAGCGGATGATCCGCGAAGGACGCATGACCGTACCGTTCTGCTGGCGGGCGAGCTGACGCCCCGACTCGCGCTCCGGCCGATTCACGGGGATCGGAACGCGCGCGGCGCCCGCCCGCTCCTGACGCACTCCATGAAGGCCGACGACATGACCACGACCACCGCCACCGGCTCGACCGCGCTCTCGTCGGATGCTCCCGCGGGCGCGGCGAGCGCCGCGCGCACCATCCGCGCACCGCGGGGCGCGACCCGCACCTGCCGCACCTGGGCCGCCGAAGCGGCGATGCGGATGCTGATGAACAACCTCGATCCCGAGGTCGCCGAGCGGCCCGAGGACCTCGTCGTCTACGGCGGCGTCGGCCGGGCCGCGCGCTCGTGGGAGGCCTTCGACGCGATCATCGAGACGCTCCGGCGGCTCGCGCCGGACGAGACGCTTCTCGTCCAGTCCGGCAAGCCAGTCGGCGTGGTCCGCACGACGACCGACGCCCCGCGCGTCCTGATCGCCAACAGCAACCTCGTGCCGCACTGGGCGACGCAGGAGCACTTCGACGATCTCGCGCGCCGCGGCCTGATCATGTTCGGGCAGATGACGGCGGGGTCGTGGATCTACATCGGCACGCAGGGAATTCTCCAGGGCACGTACGAGACGTATGCGGCCTGCGCCCGCGAGCACTTCGGAGGCACGCTGCGCGGCACGCTCAACGTCACCGCGGGGTGCGGCGGCATGGGCGGCGCCCAGCCGCTGGCGATCACGATGAACGAGGGAACCTGCCTGATGGCGGAGACCTGCATCGAGCGGCTCCGCAAGCGCGTGCACGATCGCTACCTCGACGAGATCTTCGCCGAGCCCTCCGCCGACGGGAGCGGCGCGCTTGACGCCGCGATCGACCGCGCCCTCGCCGCCCGCGCCGGAGGCGAGGCGGTCTCCATCGGCTGGCTCGGCAACGCCGTCGATCTGCTCCGCCGGCTCGCGGAGCGGTCCATCGTCCCCGAGACCCTGACCGACCAGACCTCCGCCCACGATCCGCTGAACGGCTACTACCCGGCAGGACTGTCGCGGGAGGAAGCCGACGCGCTGCGCTCCGCCGACCCCGCCGCGTACGTCGAGCGCTCCCTCGACACGATGGCGGAGCACGTCAGGGCGATGGTCGCGATGCAGAAGCGCGGAGCGCGGACGTTCGACTACGGCAACAACATCCGCCAGCGGGCGCTCGACCGCGGCGTCGAAGAGGCGTTCGCCTTCCCCGGCTTCGTCCCCGCGTACATCCGACCGCAGTTCTGTCTCGGTCGCGGACCCTTCCGCTGGGCCGCCCTCTCCGGCAACCCGGAGGACATCCGCCGCACCGACGAGGCGATTCTCCAGCTCTTCCCCGAGGACGCAGCGCTCGAACGCTGGATCCGCATGGCGCAGCGGCGCGTCGCGTTCCAGGGGCTTCCGGCGCGGATCTGCTGGCTCGGGCTTGGCGAGCGCCACCGCGCCGGGCTCCGCTTCAACGAGATGGTCCGCAACGGCGCGCTCGATGCTCCCATCGTCATCGGCCGGGATCACCTCGACTGCGGCAGCGTGGCCAGCCCGAACCGCGAGACTGAAGCGATGCGCGACGGAACGGACGCGATCAGCGACTGGGCGATCCTCAATGCGATGGTCAACATCGCCTCGGGCGCGAGCTGGGTCTCCTTCCATCACGGCGGCGGCGTCGGGATCGGCTTCTCGCAGCACGCCGGACAGGTGATCGTCGCCGATGGAACGGAGGAGGCCGCCGCTCGGATCGGCCGCGTGCTGCTCAACGATCCGATGATGGGCGTCTTCCGCCACGCCGACGCGGGCTACCCGGCGGCGCGCGAGTGCGCCGTGCGGCAGGGCGTCTGGATTCCGATGGCGGAACGGTAACCTGAACACTCCATCGCCCCTTGTCTCCTGCTGCGGCGTCCGGAAGCGGCGTTCTGCTGCGTCGAAGCTCGCAGCTGGTGCTTGATGGCCCGCAGAGGGCCACCGGCGCCCCATCTGCTTCGCTTCTCC